>CAZDFJ010000015.1:0-4119 GCA_964504875.1 uncultured Burkholderiales bacterium
TTGTTTGTCAGTTTACTTGTCCAATGATGGATCTTCATAATCAAAATAGGAAAAACAGATGACGCCCGATTTTAAAGATCATTTTTCTACGCAGTCTGAGGCCTACGCCCAATATCGTCCACATTATCCTGAGGCTCTTTTTTCTTACCTAGCAAGTCTTAGTACCACACATCATACAGCTTGGGATTGTGCGACCGGTTCAGGACAAGCAGCGATTCAACTGGCGCCTTATTTTCAAAATATCATCGCAACCGACGCGAGCGAAAAACAGCTGAGTCAAGCAGAGCTCTGTGCAAATGTGACTTATCACAAGATGTCTGCGGAAAAAACAACATTCGCGGATCAATCCATAGATTTGATTACCGTTGCACAAGCACTACATTGGTTTGATTTACCTGCTTTTTATTCTGAAGTTCAACGGGTGTTAAAACCAGAAGGCTTAATTGCAGTCTGGACGTATAATTTTCTTTCAGTTACGCCAGAAATTGACGCGCTTCTTCACTTTTTTTATGACAAAATTATCAAAAAGTATTGGTCCCCTGAACGGCATTTCGTTGAAGAAAATTATGCAACACTAGATTTTCCGTTTGTAGAAAAAGAAGTCCCCGCTTTTGCAATGCGTGCAGAATGGAATTTAAAACAACTGATTGGTTATTTAAGTACGTGGTCTGCTGTCGTTGCTTATGAAAAAGAACAACTGAATAATCCACTTTTACTTATTTTTTCGGACTTAGAAAAAGAATGGGGGCCAATTGATCAAGTACATGAAATCATCTGGCCACTCACGGTGAAGGTCGGAACATTAGGAGGTTAATCCCACAACTGAATAACACTTGCGCTCGCTGGTTCTTCAGTGACAATTTCTATGCTTTTATCCGCTTTAGAAACTGTTTGTTCACTACATTTGAATACAGAAATGGCTTGTGTGAGCATCTGGGCTTGCGTGTCCAATGTATTACTGGTCACTACAGCCCGTTCAACAGAGCGCAATGAATGATCTCGTAACGCATGCATGCTACTCATAATTGAATTAAACTTATCAAAAATTTCGTTTTGCTCTGCCATATTATTCATGACATCTTTCATTAATTGCACAATATTTTGAATAGAATCAATTAGAATAGTCATCGTATCGCTTGCCGAATCAATTAAAATTTTTCCATTTTCGACAGCGCTGACAGAAGTTGAAATTAATTCTTTAATTTGATTTGCTGCTTTAGCACTTCTTTGCGCTAAGTAGCGAACTTCTCCGGCCACAACTGCAAAACCTTTTCCGGACTCCCCAGCCCGGGCTGCTTCAACTGCTGCATTCAAAGCTAAAATATTTGTCTGAAAAGCAATGCTATCAATTATTCCAGTAATATCAACAATACGTTTTGCGCCATCATGAATATCTGTCATTGTGGACTGCGTATTTGCCATAATTTGACGGGCTTTAATTGTAATCCCTGAAGATCCTAAAATAGTCTCATTGGCATTGTGCAAATAATCATTATTTTGACGTAATTTATCAACCGATGTAGCAATTTGCTGTTCAATTTCTTCAAAAGCTTTATGTTGCTGTTCAGTAATCATAGATAAATCACTATTACTCATCAAGATCTGGCGCGCCACCACTTGTACAGTATGACTTGCATCATGCACCTGATTAATCAATGTATCTAAATTACTTGATGTGGCATTAATATTTTCTTTAATTTCTTCAAAACCCCCTTCATAATTGGTTTCAATACGATGTGTAAAGTCACCATTGGTTAAATAATATAAGGCAGTTCTGAAATTATTAAAGAAATTTTCACTCGATTTCAAAAGGAGATTCACATTATCTGCAATGTCCACTAGGCGGGTTTGTTTGAAAATCTGTTCATTAAGGCGAACGGAAAAATCACCGGTTCGGGCATGCTCAATCGCAGAAGATAACGCTTTTTGTGCTAAAACATTAATTGTTTGATCAAACCATTCAACAGCGGTCCCAGTACGCTGGCCATTTTTATCATAAATGGGTGTCACCGCATTTTCAATATAGACATTGCCCATTTGGACCCGTCCATGAAACACTTCTCCACTTTTTAATGATTGTAATTTTTCTTTAATTCGGACACGATGTTGATCAGAATGAAAAATATCCATAGAATGCCCTAGGATATTAATGCCTTGAAAATTGGGGAGCGCTTCTTGAAATTCTGGCTCGTATTGCTGAAAAAGCTTTAATGCGCTGTGATTAATGTAATTAATCGTATAATTTTTATCGGCAATCATAATTGCAGCTTGCGTATTATCGATTGTCACGCCTAGAATATTCAGACTTTCTAAATTACGCTCAATATGTTTTTTTGATTCTCGAATATCATTTTGTAGTAACTTCAACATGAAGAAGACTTCGCCAATTTCATCAGGATAGCTCATCGAAATACGTGCTTCATAGTTACCATTTGCCATTTGATCTAACATATTGCGAATAAGATGAATTCGCCCTAAAAAATGTTTACGCAATAGATAAAAACTCATTATTGTGACTAAAACTGTCCCAATTAAAATAGCAATCATTAAGGGAGAGGAAATTTTTACATAATGAAATAATGAATTCAGAATTAAAAGAACAATAACGCCGCAGTAATAAGACAGTATCAATGAAAATTTTGTTTTTATGCTATAAAAATGCGTCATAATTTTATATGGCTCTCTCTATCTGATATTGAAAATATTAATGAGCTGATTTTCAGTAAAGAGCGTCTTCAACGAAGTGTTTAATTCGCACAAAATTAATTGATGTTGTTTATTTTCAACTTGCCGATGCAAATAAAGCAAAGCGCCAAAGCCCGCACTATCAATATGCTTGCATCCATTTAAATGCAATTCAATATCGATTCCTTTTTCGTTTTCCTCTAGAATTTCGAGGAATTTTCGTCGAAAAACATCTTGTGTTTTAAAGTCCAAACGGCCAACAAGCGTCATATTAACAGTATTGGTGGATAGTTTATCCACAGTGATAACAAGATCTAAATTTTTATCTTGTTGAAAAATAAAGGGTTCTTCATTAAGTGGAATATACATAATAGGAATTTTCAAAAAATATTATTATAAGTAGTCATATATTTTAGCTACTGCTTTTTTGTAAAAAGTCAAGATAACCTTTCAGAATTAATTATTTTCAAACGCCTCTTTTTTTATTAAAATATAAGATATATTTGATACAAGTAAATCCAGTTTACTTTATCTTATCTTCTAGCATCTTCAAACTATTCTTTTAAATGTAGGGGCTAAATAATCGTTTTTCTTATTTAATTCAAATTTTTTCATTTAATTAATTCTGATGAATACAAGATGATACAATTATCGATGAATATTTAAATTCTCCATTAAATATAAGTTATTTATTAAAATAAGTTTTTTATTAAAAAACTTTAGTTTAGATATTATATATTTTACACTTAAAACTATTGTTTTTTCCATGTTTTACTGGAGTAAAATAAGTTTTTATTAAGACACAATAAAAGCAACAATACAACAAAATGAACGATATTCTTGGATTAATAAAAATAGCTTGATTTTCGCGTAGTATAATGTGACCGTTTTCTATTTGATTACAAATTCATCTCTCAATAAAGAAAACTATACAAAAATCATTGATTCAGTACAATATTGTATTATGACTTGTCGTACACTATGCTATGCGCAAGAAAAAAAGACATTGTCAAAATTAAACAAACACTTTGTTGTTTTTCATGGGGAAGCAGTTTTTTTGTCCAGAAAAATTCTAAAAGGGAGGGAGAGGTCTATTTTACCTTCCTAAATATTGTTCTTAAACAAAAACTTTTTTAATATATTCAAATTGATAGCATATCATTTAATTTAGGAAATAAGTTATGTCAACTTATGCACAGGGTCTCGCCGAATATTTTGAGGAAAACGCAAAGGAAATTTTGGACATATGGCTCGGTGAAATTTTAGGTCATCCTGAAACTATTTCATTAAAAACTAACCCTCCTGCTGCCCTAAAGGTACAAAGTGCCCAATTTTTCCTTTTGTTGAATAATCAATTAACATTGGATGACAGCAGCTATGATGAACAAACTAAACAAAATGAAAAGATAAATAAAATATATAGCGAGCTCAAAG
>CAZDFJ010000015.1:4219-54371 GCA_964504875.1 uncultured Burkholderiales bacterium
GATGAACAAACTAAACAAAATGAAAAGATAAATAAAATATATAGCGAGCTCAAAGCCCCTATTTTAGAAATAGTCACATTCGTTTTGTCATTGAAAGATATTTTGTTCCGTCATATTCGCATTTATGCAGATGGCCATGGTACCTCAAAAGAGGGTATTCATGAGTTATATCGAAAAACAAGTCAAGTCTTGGACCAATTACTTTTGTATTTTTTTCGCCACCACACACAAGCCCGTGAATCTTTGATTTCAGATCAAAGTCGTTCCTTATTAGAGCTTTCCACTCCCGTAATAAAGCTCTGGGATGAAATTATATTATTACCTCTTGTAGGGGTGCTTGACACAGCTCGCGCCAAACAAACAACCGAGCAACTCCTGTATGCAATCGTCAAACATGAGGCAATCGTTGTCATTCTTGATGTGACAGGGGTTCCTATTATTGACACAAGTGTTGCCCGCCATCTAATAAAAACAATAAGCGCCGCGCGGATGCTTGGGGCAGAAACGGTGGTCACGGGAATCAGTCCAGAAGCCGCACAAACACTCGTTCAACTGGGAATTGATTTATCTGGATTCAGAACACGGGGACTTTTGCAGGCAGGCGTTAAAGAAGCTTTTTCTCTGACACAACAAGTCGTCCGTCCTTTTGAACTTTAATTTCCATCCAGTAAGACTTGGTCATTATTTTTGACAGACGTTCTTTAGTATTTTTGAAACTCATACGGTATGCTATTTTAAAAATTATATTGATTTTATGCAGGCAAATTTTGCTTTTTTCATTTTTTTTCTGTATAATCTAGAACGGTAATACCTGCGCCCTTAGCTCAGGGGATAGAGCGTTGGTCTCCGAAGCCAAAGGTCACTGGTTCGATTCCAGTAGGGCGCGCCAACAACACTCTTTCCAGCTGAAAATAGCTTGCTCTTTCATCTGGAATAAAAAATGACATCCCATAGCAAAACAGCGTGATTTAATTCATTAGAAAATAATAATCGGTTCGCTCTTTTTAAGAGAGGCCATACCGATTCTCGCGCTTGGACTAAAGCGCCTTCTAGAAGAAATTCCTTTTGCCTCCTCAAGGATTGGGAAAAGTCAACCTCACCAAATTGTTAATAACAAATTTTGCAATAGGTTTTTCTGTATGCAATATGATATTTCAGCGAGTGCGTTAGAACAGCTTGTCAAAGGCATTAGTATCCCGCCACAGCCAACTGCGATGATTCAGATTTCCGCTGAAAAGCGCAAAGAAGAACCCGATCTGAAGAAAATCATAGATATCATCAGTAGTGATGTCAGTCTTTCTGCTGGTACGCTGAAGACAATTAATTCTTCTCTGTTCGGACTTCGCAATAAAGTGACTTCTATTGCGACAGCACTGAATATTCTTGGGCTGAAGAATATTTTTAATATTGTCTCTTGTATGTGTTTGCGTATGGCATTTAAAAGCTTACGTCCTGATTTTATGACGAAATTTTGGGATCGCTCTCATCAAGTTGCAACAATTTGTGCTGCCCTGACACGGATGATTCCAAATCTAGGAATCAAAGCTGACGAAGCCTATACGCTTGGGTTATTTCATAATTGTGGCGTGCCATTAATGATGCAAAAATTTCCCAAATATATCGATGTTGAACTGTTGGGACGTCAAGTGTTACAAAATGAAACAGCACTCAGTCACGAAGAAAAACTATATGGCACTAACCATTGTGTTGTGGGGTACTTTATGGCCCGTTCTTGGATGATATCTGAAGAAATTTGTGATGGTATTTTACATCATCATGATTTAGAAAATTCACCCATGAATAATAACAAAACAAAAGTGATGGTTGCCTTATTGCGCTTAGCGATTCACTACAGCGATAGTTATCAACGTTTTGCTGAAACATTTGAATGGAAAGCAGCAAAAGGGAATTTATTATCTTACCTTGGTTTAACAGAAGCAGAATATGAAGAATATCGTGCGGATATTAAAGAAATGTTAGCTGAAGGTATCTAAGTATTACCCTAATTGAATAAAAAAAACCTCGTACTCTATGATACGAGGTTTTTTCATGTCTACTTCATTTTAATGCTTTTTGGTAAAAGATACCATAAATTTCCCTGCTGTTTCATTCGCCCCGCTTTTTCCCCTGCCTGATCCCCAAAACCAAAAAAGAAATCAGCACGAACAGGTCCTCGAATAGCGCCTCCCGTATCCTGCGCCATCACAATACGTTGCATCGGTTGAGATGAAAACGGGACCCGAGTAGACAAATAGACAGGCGCCCCTAAGGGTACTTGTGTCGGGTCAACTGCGACACTGCGCTCTGGAACAAGAGAAAAGCCCATTGCACCAACAGCCCCATCAATGTTGGTCGGTAAAAACTTAAAGAAGACATAACTTGCATTATAATTCAAGAAGTTATTCACTTTTTCTGGATTCGCTTTTGCCCAATTTTTCATCCCTTGCATCGATGTTTTTTCAAGAGGGAGTTCACCATTATCAGCTAAATAACGCGCGGCCGAACGGAAAGGATATCCATTTTGATCGGCATAACCAATTCGAACTGTTCTACCATCTTCAAATTGTACGCGACCCGATCCTTGAATATGTAAGAAAAAAACCTCTACTAAGTCATCTACCCATACTAATTCTTTACCACGAAGCGGCGATTTTGTCCCATCAATTTCTGCTCGAGAATAATACGGGACAACCTTATTACCAACAAGCCGCCCCCGAACGCGCTTATTTTTCAATTCCGGATACAAAGGACTTAAATCTACTTGAACCAAATCTTCAGGGACACCATAAATTGGATAACGATAACGGGCTGTTGGCGTCGGACTCCCTCTCAACAAAGGTTCATAATAACCTGTAATTAAGCCAGTTGTACTTCCGTTTGTTTGCACAGCTTGATATGGAATAAAATACGTTTCAAAAAAACGCGTGACATCTTGATCTGTACGCGGAGCCGCAGAAGCCGCAATATTACAGACTTCCTGCCACCCGGCTTTACGTTGTAAGACTTGACAGCTTCTCATAAACGCCGTCCAAACTTCTGCGGGCCGTTCACCCGGCCACCCTGTCACTCTGACCCAATCTACTGGCTGAAGCGCATTATAATTTTTTGGCTCGACAGGCTGTTTTTCAACTTTAGTTGGTTTTGTAGGTTGATTTGTAATAGGCATAGGTACTGGACGCTGCCGATCATCAGGATTGTCAACAGGTAAGGGATTTTGCGTTGCACATCCTGCTAAGACTAATAAAATCAGTAACGGGCTATATTTTTTCAACATATCTATTCGTTCAAATTAAAAGAGGTTAAACAAAAAAATAAAAGGAATGACACATTAACTATAACTATCCAGACAATACATCATTTTTATGGCTGGATAGATTTAATCATCCATCTCAAACGGATAAACTTTCTGGTGAGACTTCTGGAAAGCATAAGCGTATTCTTAATTCTTTTTTCAAACGTGTATTTTGAATGCGTCTTGATTCATTTAAAAAAGAAAGTTGCATTGGGGACAAAAGCGTTTGAATGGCCTCCCGAGAAACACGAGGCGGTAAAGGCAAATTTAAAAAATGGGCGACTTGATCAAAATACTCACCCATTTTCAGTTGACTTTCATCGACAATATGATACGTTCTTCTTTTTTTTCCAAAACAAGCACAATAAAATAAACTTCGCGCTAAATCTTCCGCATGAATATGATTCGTATAACTATCTTCTTCATGAAAAATGACAGGAAGTTTTTGTTCTAACCGTGCCACAGGTAAACGATCACACGCATAAATCCCTGGAACACGTAAGATATTAAAATCAAATAAACGCTCACGGACTTTTTGGCGAAGTAATAATTCTGCATGAACCCGACGCATTGCACGGGCAGTTTGTGGCAAAACAGGCTGTGTTTCCTTAACAAATGCACCAAAACAATGCCCATACACGCCAGTTGTGCTAATATAAATGATTTTTCTCTGTTTTTTTGGATGGGATGACGTATACAACGAGACTATTTTTTTTAAACGGGGATCGGTTTGACCCTGTGTCGGAGGCGGCGCTAAGTAAATGATTAGATCAGTTAATTTAAAAAGCCGTTTTAGTTCCATATGATGAATTAAATAGGGATCATCTAAATCTGCTTGGATAAAGCGTACTTCTGGGAATTCAGATTGAAGCAAGGTGGACATTCGTCGTACAAGTGCAAAGAGTTTTATCTCTTTGACTAGACGAGTCTTTCTTAAAAAAAAGACCGCACGCTTGGCCACATCGCCAAAACCAATCAAGAAAATTGTTTTTGTTGTTGTCGTTTTTATCATATCTATTATAAACCACTTTTTTATTTAACTTGCTTGTTTCACAGGAAGGCATGTATGACAGCGAATAGCTATCAAATTACACTCAAACCTAGTAATCATACTTTTATTTGTAAAGAAGATGAAACCATTCTAGATGCAGCATTAAGCGCAGGATTTAATCTACCTTACGGATGTCAAGATGGCGCATGTGGTTCATGTAAAGGCACGATCCTCTCTGGCAAGGTGAATTATGGCCGCTATCACGAGGGGGCGTTAAGTGAAACAGAACGAAATCAAGGCCGTGCTTTATTTTGTACCGCTACCCCTCTCGAAGACATTGTCATTGAAGCAAAAAATATTAGTGCATTAAAAGATATTGTGATTAAAACACTCCCCTGCCGTGTTCAAGAACTTAAACGTGTCAGTGAAGATGTGATTGTGTTACGTTTACGTCTTCCTGCAAACGAAAAACTTGTCTTCTTGGCAGGACAATATATTGATATTTTAACAAAAGATGGCAAACGTCGTAGTTTTTCCTTAGCAAATGCACCTTATGATAATCAATTTGTTGAATTACATATTCGCAATATTCAAGGGGGCAATTTTACGCGTCATGTTTTCGAAGAAATGAAAGAACGAGATATTTTGCGTTTTGAAGGCCCACTCGGACAGTTTTATTTGCGCGAAAATAGTGATAAACCCATTATTTTTGTCGCAACAGGAACCGGTTTTGCCCCCGTTAAATCCATCTTAGAATATGCATTTAGTAAAGGCATCGATCGCCAGATTGTTTTATATTGGGGTGCCCGCCATGTCGCAGATATGTACATGAAAGAAATTCCAAGCGAATGGCAAACACAGTATGATAATTTTACGTTTATTCCTGTTCTTTCTGAGCCAAAACCAGAAGACCATTGGAATGGCCGCACTGGACTTGTCCATGACGCTGTCTTAAATGATTTTGAATCGCTTGCAAATTATGAAGTTTATGCTTGCGGATCACCACTCATGATTAACGCGGCGGTCAAGTCTTTTTCAGAAGAACGTCAATTACCGTTGGAGTCTTTTTTCTCTGACGCCTTTACGCTCTCTCCGGATAGTTCTGCGGCTAAACGCGATTAATTCTCATATTTATTCTTCTTGTTGAAAGATTCCTCGCATGTGTATCGCACCTGCGGGGTTTTGTTTTTTTATAATGTAATCATTATGAACACGCTTTTAAATCACACGCAACACACACTTTCTACCCTTCGATTGACTGAAATTTTTTTTTCCGTTCAGGGAGAAACGACACGAGCAGGCCTTCCTACCATTTTTATTCGGTTGACAGGTTGTCCCCTCCGTTGTCACTATTGTGACACAAGTTATGCCTTTACAGGAGGCAGGAAATATACTATTTCTGATATTCTTGAAACAATTCAAGCCTATCCTACACACTATGTCACAGTGACCGGTGGAGAACCGCTCGCACAAAAAAATGTTCATTTGCTTTTATCTGCGTTATGCGACCAAGGCTATAATGTTTCTCTCGAAACAAGTGGAGCGTTATCTATTCAAGAAGTGGATGCGAGAGTCAGTTGTATTCTTGATTTGAAAACACCCGACTCAGGAGAAGTCTCTAAAAATGACTACTCAAATTTAGAAATTTTACGGCCACAGGATGAAATCAAATTTGTCATTTGTTCAGAAGAAGATTATATCTGGGCCAAAACACAAGTTGAAACCTATCAACTGGATAAAAAAGTGATAGCCGTTTTATTTTCGCCGAGCTATCAAACTTTATTACCTCATGATCTCGCTACATGGATTTTGCGCGATGGACTCCCTGTGCGTTTACAATTACAATTACATAAGATCATTTGGGGAAATAAACCAGGCGTGTAAGACTAGATTTTTATTGAGCTTTCTACTCTCCCTCCCCTCAAAAAAGAGGGGCGCTTTAGCTTTCACTTAAAGAATGCTAGACTATTCAACATTCTAAATCACTGTCACGTAAAAATTATAAAATATACCTAGCTCTTTGTTTTTTTTTGAAGAAAAAACAAAGATAATCTATCCAATTATTTTTTGAAAAACAAAAACTGATTCAGTTTGAGGTAAAAATGAATTCTTCCCAACCCAAAGCGGTCATTTTACTTTCTGGCGGGCTTGATTCTGCTACTGTTCTCGCTATTGCGCGGAGCCAAAATTTTGAATGTTATGCACTGAGTTTTAATTATGGACAACGTCATTCTGCAGAATTAAACGCAGCAAAACGAATTGCCTCTCATTTTCAAGTAACTGATCACAAAATTGTTCATCTTGATTTAAGTATATTTGGTGGTTCCGCCCTCACAGATCCTAATTTATCTGTTCCTGAAGCGACGGCGCATTTGGGTCATCTTTCGGAAATTCCCATTACTTATGTTCCTGCACGCAATACTATTATGCTTTCAATTGCCTTAGCCTGGGCTGAAGTCCTCGAAGCCCAATCAATTTTTGTTGGGGTGAATGCAGTTGATTACTCTGGTTACCCGGATTGCCGTCCTGCTTATGTTGATGCCTTTGAAAAAATGGCAAATCTCGCAACAAAGGCAGGCGTGAACGGGCAAAAATTAACAATTAATGCCCCTTTAATTCATCTCAGCAAGGCCGAAATTATTCAAAAAGGGATACAATTAGGCGTGGATTATAGCTTAACTGTTTCGTGTTACCAGGCAGATGACAAAGGGCAGGCTTGTGGTCATTGTGATGCATGTGCTTTGCGTCGACAAGGTTTTGAGCAAGCACAAATTCCCGATCCAACCCTCTATCAAAAATAATTATTTCTTCACACGCTTTTTTTTAGGATTGGACAACTTTATTATGTATAACTTAATTCGTAATGTGCTCTTTCAACTCGATGCTGAAAAGGCTCATCATCTTGCCTTAAATGCACTTCAATATTATCCTCAACAGCCTATTGTGACTGAACCCATTGAATGTATGGGCATTACTTTTCCTAATCGTGTCGGATTGGCGGCAGGATTAGATAAAAATGCACAATATATTGATAATCTTGCACGACTTGGCTTTGGTTTTCTCGAAGTGGGAACGGTCACGCCTCGACCACAACCTGGTAATCCAACTCCTCGACTTTTCCGGCTTCCTGAAGCCAAAGCAATTATTAATCGCATGGGCTTTAATAATGAAGGAGTACAAGCGCTTCTTACAAATATTAAACGCGCCAAATATCAAGGGTTACTCGGCATTAATATTGGCAAAAATTTTGACACCCCAATTAACCAAGCATTAGATGATTATCTAAAAGGGATGCGGGCAGTGTATGATGCAGCCGATTATATTACGGTTAATATTTCTTCGCCTAATACGAAAAATTTACGCCAACTTCAACAAGGTGAAGAATTACGTATTTTATTATGCGGACTTAAAGAAGAACAATTCAAACTGAAAGCACAATATGATCGTTACGTCCCGCTTGCGCTGAAAATTGCCCCAGATTTAGGCACAGAAGAAATCGAACAAATTAGCCAGTTATTATTACAATATGAAATTGATGCAGTCATTGCAACTAATACAACGCTTAGTCGGGAAGGCGTGACTGGATTAAAGCATGCAGAAGAAGCTGGAGGGTTGAGTGGTTTGCCTGTTCGTGACAAATCAACAGCAGTCATCCGAGCATTACATATGCATTTGCACGATCGTATTCCCATTATTGGAGTAGGCGGGATTTTATGTGCTCGGGATGCGCAAGAAAAAATTCGCGCGGGGGCGCGACTTGTACAACTTTATACTGGTTTTATTTATCGGGGCCCTGCACTCATTCATGAGGTAGCCCGCAGTTTAGCAAAAATGGCTTAATTTTTTTCCGTCCATATCTATAAAATACTGGATGGTATGGACGGCATAAAATTCAAACAAACTCAAAAAAGCGTTCAAAATGCGTATCTTCCAAAATGGATTGAATTTTCTTATTAGAATTTAAAACTTTAAATTTGAAATTTTTGTTAATTTTGGCATACCCCCGGTAAATCAACAATAATGCACCTAATGCAGTGCTGTCTAGATATTCTAAATTAACTAAATCAAAATAGACGGATACTTCCCGTTGTGAAGGACGAATTTCTTCAAATTTTTTCTCAAAAAAATCACGGAGGCTCCGTTGTGTTCTGTAATCTAACCAACCTGACAGATAAATAACAGGCTGACTGTGCTCCGTTTTGACATAAATCTTCAAATAACGCCCTTCGTTTTCTTTTGCAAAAGGATAGGCGGCATTAATTTGTATATTCATTTCGTCATGATTATTCATATTTTTTTTAGTTTCATTTTGCCCAATTGATGTGAAGAAATCTCGAACATAAGCTAACATTTTTGTTGCCCTCAAAATCAAGTTATCTTAAATACTAATTATTTTTATTATATAATCTAACATAATTTTGTGAATTCAACAATATATATAAATTAAGATAAAATAATCGCATTATATTCAATAAAAAATGATTTATTTATAAATATTATTTTAAACAAATAAAAAATTTACTTTTCATAATTTGAAATTCTCTTCCCGTTATTTAATGATAAAAACAGCATTTTCTAGTTAAAATTATATGAATTATAAAATATAGTTTAATTTATAGTTTTATTTACAATAAAAATTCAAACTCATAAAAAATTGTCTCTTTTTATCTATATTCTTTCAAAAGTATTATTTATTTAGATAAAAATATCTGAATATAATTATTTAAACCATAAAAAAACCCTTTCCACATTGGAAAGGGTTTGACAAAAACAAATTAATTTAATTGATTATTTTTCTGCTGAACGTGACACGGCCAAAGCAGGGGTCAACTGCCGGCGCAAAATTTTACCATTTTTTGTCCGTGGATAATCTGAAACAATATAGGCCACTTTTGGACATTTATAAGCAGCTAAATGCTCTTTTGCATACGCAAGTAACGCATCCGCTGTAATTTCGCTTCCAGGTTGCAAAATCATATACGCAGCAACCAAGACTTTGTCTTTTTCTAGTTCCTCACCCACGCAGGCACAATCTGCAATCGCAGGATGATTTTTCATCACACGTTCAACTTCATAAGGGGACACACGATAACCAAATGATTTAATAATATCGTCTTTCCGCCCTAAGAACCAAATGTAACCATCTTCGTCATATTTCGCATAATCACCCGTGAAAAAGTAGCCATCATGTCGTAATTTTGCAGTTTCTTCAGGAAGACGCCAGTATTCCAAAAAGAGACCTGGATCAGAATCTGGAATAGAAATCATTCCTTCTTCGCCTTGTGGCACTTCTTCTAATGTTTCTGGATCCAGTAATTTCACATCATGTCCAGGTTGTGGAAAACCCGCAGAACCCGGACGAATTGGACGATATTTACTTTGTGATAAATAATATGAAAATTCTGACATGCCAACTGCTTCAAAAATGGGGCGCCCGAAACGTTCTTCCCATAAAGTTAAAACTTCATCAGAAAGATGCTCACCTGCACTCATACAATGGCGTAATGTTGGCACATCATATTTGTCTAATTTGGTTTTTTGGATAATTTGCCGATAAATTGTAGGGACGCCAATAAAAATTGTTGCATGATGTTTCGCAATCAATTTTAACCACGTCGTCGCATCGTTTTTACCTTCATAAACCACTACTGTTTTCGCCAAATATAATGGATCCATTAAGGCAGAACCCAATACATAAGTCCAGTTAAATTTCCCAGAATGCATGATACGATCATTGCCGCTTGGATCAAAATCAAACCAATATTCTGCGGCAGGTTTACGTCCAATCAATGCACGATGGGCATGTAATACGCCTTTTGGATACCCGGTTGTTCCAGAAGTGTAAACTAAATAAGCTGGATCCGTCCCTTTTGTTTTATACGCGTCATCCCAATGAGAAATTTCTGCTAATGCCGCTTCTAAATCAATAACTTGATGTGTTTTTGACTCAACAATTTCACCCACACCAGACAAGAAAATATATTTCAAGCTAGGAAGATCTTCTAATTGATCATGAATCGTTGCCCACATGGCTTTATCTGTCACTAAACCAACCGCTCCAGAATCTTTTGCCAAGTACAGTACTTCTTCCCCTGTCAATAAAGTAGAAGTTGGCACAGCAATGCCGCCTCGTTTCATGGTGCCAAAAAATGCAGTTGGATAATCCAAACAATTTGGTAAACGCACTAAAATGCGATCCCCTGCATTAATCATCAAATTACGCAATAATTGGGCAAAACGACTGGTTCTCTCCGCCAAAGCTGCATACGAAATGGTGCTGGTTCCATGTGTGTCATCTTCAACAATCATAGCGATTTTATGTTCATTATCAGTGCCTAAATGTGCATCTGTACATGCTACACCAATATTGAAATACTCGGGGATATCCCATGTCCACTCTGGAAAAGGCGTAAATTTTGACATTATAAAATCGCTCCGTATGGCCAGTTTTCACGAACAACTTGCGTTGGCATAATTTTCAAGACGCTGACTGCAAATTCAGTATCTTCATCATTCAAGGCACGTAAAGCATGCGCCCGTAATAACATTTGTAAGGCTTTACCAAACATGGGGGGATCTAGCATTTCGCCTTCAAATTTAATCGCCCCGCCTAATAACGCATCCGCTTCAATCGCGGCTTTTAAAATATTCATACTCCGTTTGATGGCTGTCGGAGAAGGCGTATACGCTACTTTACATAAATGAATATGGCTAGGGTGAATGACTTGTTTTCCTGTTAAGCCCATAGACATTTCATGACAGGCATGAGAATACACCACACGACACTCTTCGTCGCCATGCAAATCTAACCAACGGCGGACATCATGCGGTTCAACATATTTTTCTGGCATGCTCGCCCCGCCAATTAAGGTTTCCACCCCACCAATAACCCCTTTCCCTGCAATCCGCGCTTCAAACATCAACTGGTTCATGAAGTATTTTAATTCTTCTGTCCAACCTGTTGGAGTAATATGAATCCCCATCGCTTTTGAGAAATCGTGAATCCCAAATACGACATGTTTAACAGTAGAATATTGCATTAAATCTGGAGCAATTTTTAATGATTTAGGGTGCTCAATAATTGGCTGAATCGTAATTTTAGAATTTAATCCCGCTAATGTGGAGGATAAATCCCGAATTTCTGCTGCACCGTAGGCTTCCCCTGCTTTTGCTAACATGACAACATTAATGTGCTCAGCTAAATCCCGCACCATTTTTAAATCTTTGTCATATTCTTCTGTACGAAACGGGTTAATCCGCAATGCAATTGTATAATTTCTTTTGTTTTCGCGACTATATTCGTTGAGCTTGGGTAACTCACGAAGTAATAATTCCCGACTCATCTCTTTTTGACGGCAACCATCTTCCAAATCAAAAAGTAAAGTGTGTGCGCTTGTATTGTAAGCGTGACGTTTTAAACGTTCAGAGGCCCCTTCCAAATCTTCATAAATGCCCAATGCGGGCGCATATTTAACTGGGGGGTAATAAAGCTGAATACCGGGCCAATAATCCCCTAAAACGGCTGTTGTAAACACTTCGCCATATTTATCATCTGCATAACGTGGTTTTTTGAGTTGAGTATCCGTCATGATATAAAACCTAAGTTAATTAGCAAGCAAGAATATCAGAAAATAATCGACATTAATGCTCGAAAGCATTTGTCTAAGAAAATGGGTTTTGTCAATCTTTTGTCAAATTAAAAGACTTGAGGAAACATCTTTTAGCGAGAAAAGATACGACAAGTGTGCTGTCTGATGCTGTATTGCATTTGACAAATGTCCCCCATCTTTTGGTAGGAGCGAGGAGAATCAAGAAAATCAGCGCGTTTCGGCAGGGTTTTCGCGAAATTTGCTAAACGAGACGGTCTGTCTCACAGGTCAAATTTAAAAAATTAATTTGCTTTATTGTTGTATAGCAACAAATTCAAATTTTTGCAAGTCAATTTTTTATTTTTTGAACAAAAATGCTTATTTTAATAAGATAAGAATTATTTTAGCACATCTCATTTATTTTTATAGGATTTTTTACGCGAGAAAATAAAACTCTTTTTTTTTGATGAACCTCTTAAAAAACTTTTTAGCGAAAAATAAAAGCGCATAATGCGTATTTTGATCAATTTTATGCTGTTTTGCAACAGATTGATCTGTTCTGCCTGAATTTTTGTATAAAAGCGGAAAGGCTTACGTAAAAAAACCCCTTAATATAGAAGAACATTCTAGATTAAGGGGTAAAGGCGACACCAAAGGAGCATAAAGTTTGACCAGACTTTTGCATCGCGGAAAAACACACTCTAGTCTTTTATTAAGCATGAAGTATGCCAGTTTTGTTTTAGTTTTCTGTAAAAAACTTTATCTTTTTGTGACACATTTTTATGCATACATGTACAAAACTAGGCACATTAAAAAAGAATGCACTTAAATTGAGCATTTTTTATGATCCTTTTTTTCAGAAATTTTTTGGGATCATTAATTTTTCCCATTCACTTTCTGATGCCCCTGCAATAAAAAAAGCATTTCTCAAAGAAGGCTTATTATAGATAGGTGGTTTTTTTGTTGATAAATCAATTAGATAACCGCCTGATTCAGTCACAATAATCTGTCCGGCAGCAATGTCCCATTCACTTGAACCCACAAATCGTGGATAAAACATGGCTTCTCCCAAAGCAACTTTTCCAAATTTAAGCGCGGATCCCGCACGAGTCATTTTTGTAATTTGATTGATTTGAATAAATTGCGCCATAGACTCTGTTTCATGAAAACGACTGACCAAAATTGAATTTTTTTCTGGTATGAAGCCCGGTAATTTTTGAATGCCTTCTTTTGTTTTCAAAAATGCACCATGACCTTTCTTTGCAAAAAATGTCCATTCCAAAGCCGGTAAATGAATGACACCTAAAATAGGTACTGTTTTTTCAATGAGTGCAATATTTACAGTAAATTCATCATTTTGTGCTAAAAAATCTTTTGTTCCATCCAAAGGATCTACTAACCAAAATTGAGCCCATTTTTGACGAATCTCATAAGGTATTTCTTTTTGTTCTTCTGACAAAATTGGAATTTCGGGAAAAGCTTGAATTAACGCATTTTCAATTAATTGATGCGCTAATAAATCAGCTTCTGTTACAGGTGAATGATCTTTTTTTTGTTGCTGTAAAATCTGTTCCCCTTGTGTTAATTTCTTGTAAACTCCTAAGATTTTCTCTCCAGCTTCTTCGGCAATTTTGATAACTTGATGACAAATTTGCATTCTTTTTTCCTTTCATATATAGTCATATTTTATAAGCAATTAATTTATTTTAACATAAATTTTGATTAAATTATTTTCATATTATTATGACAAACGCAATTATTCTTGCCGCCGGACGGGGCAGTCGGATGGGTGCTCTTACAACCAATCAACCTAAATGTTTTACACTTTTTCGAGGAAAAAGATTGCTTGATTGGCAATTAAATAGTTTACAACAAGCAGGAATTTCTCTGAATAATATCAGCCTTGTACGCGGTTATCTTGCTGAATCTTTTCAAGAAAAAATCCAATATTTTGACAATCCTCGTTGGGATAAGACAAATATGGTTATGTCATTATGCGCTGCGCATTCATGGCTTGCATCCCATACATGTATTATTAGCTATTCTGATATTTTTTATTCACCTTTTGCCGTTTCTAAGTTAATGCATCTTGAGGCGGATCTGGCTATTACATATGATCCAAATTGGCAAAAGCTCTGGGAAAAACGTTTTACTGATCCCCTTTCTGATGCGGAAACATTCAAAATTGATTCCGGAGGGCATCTCCTCGAAATTGGACAACGCCCCCATTCAATTGACGAAATTCAAGGACAATATATGGGTCTATTGAAAATCACACCCACCGGCTGGCAAATCATTCATAATCATTTAGACACGTTGTCTCAAGCGCAGCAAGATAAACTAGATATGACTGGTTTATTACATGCTTTATTACAAAAAAATGTCTTAATCCAGACAGTTGCGCTTGATTCACAAGAAGAATGGTATGAAATTGATAGTGAATCTGATCTCAATGCTTCTGAATAAATTTTTATTTTTTTAATCTATCATGCAAAATTATGTTTTCTGGATTACAGGGCTTTCTGGCGCAGGTAAAACAACAATTGCATTGTCCTTGCGTCATCAATTACAAGAATTAGGACACACCGTTGTTTTATTAGATGGCGATACACTTCGGCATATTTTGGGACATCACTTTGGACATGATCCAAAAGATCGACAACAATTAGGTTTTATTTATGCACGACTTTGTCAAGAATTAGCCCAACAAGGTTTGACTGTCATTTGTTCAACGATTTCACTTTTTCATGCTTTGCACCAATGGAATCGTGAAAATATTCCCTTTTACAAAGAAATTTATCTCACTGTTCCACTGAAAGAACGTCAGATACGGGATCCAAAAGGTCTCTATCAAAAAGCACACGATGGACAAATAACACAAATGGCAGGATTACACCACGACATTGAAGAACCCTTACAACCTGATTTAATTATTGCAAACTATGGTCAAACCACACCAGAAATGGCTGTTACCGCGATTTTAAAACTGATTGAAACAAATTTTAATCACGTCACTACTTGATAAAACTCTAAATTTTTATGGAATTTCATTATTTATTCACTTCTCCCCCTCCAGAAATTCAAAATATTATTCAAGTAAATATGGTGTAATTGTGTATTCCATAAAAGAATTAGAGACGGCCATTACTGAAATTTGCCAAAATAACGCTGCTGACCAAGAAAAAGTCCGAAAAATTAAACATCGTTTTCTTTTCCAGAATAATGAAAAATTTACAGACATTTTTCTTAAATTTTTTAAACCGTTTTTTCCAACAATGTCCTCCATTGAATCTACATAAAAGGATTTTTAATGAAAACTGAATGGGATTATACCAATCTTGCTGATGCTTATTTAAAACGCCCAGATTATTCTGATGCGGCTTTAATCGCTTTATTTAACAAAACACACATCCAATCTGGGCAATTAGTTTGTGATGTCGGGGCAGGCACAGCTCATCTTACACGCAAATTGCTAGCACATGGTTTAAAGGTTCATGCCGTTGAGCCGAACGATGCTATGCGCCATAACGGAATAGCTGTGACTCAAGATAATCCTAATGTCCAATGGTTTGAAGGCACAGCAGAAGAAACAGGACAAGCGGATCATCTTTTTGATCTAGTCACGTTTGGATCATCCTTCAATGTTGTTGATCACACAAAAACATTTCCTGAAATCAAACGAATTTTGAAACCAAAAGCTTGGTTTGCATGTATGTGGAATCATCGCGATCTGACTGATCCAATTCAAGCTGAAATTGAAGCCATTATTCAACGCGAAGTAGCGAATTATGACTATGGTTTACGCCGCGCCGAACAAACTGAATTAATTAATTCGAGTGGTTTATTCGGGGAAGTCTTTAAAATTGAAGGGACCGTTTATCATCAACAAAATCTTGATGAATGTATTGAAGCATGGCGTTCACATGGCACACTCGCTCGTCAAGCCCAAGCGGCTTTTCCTCATGTCATTGCAACAATTGAAACTTATCTTCGTGGATTAAACCAAGACGTGATTACTATTCCATATACAACACGTATTTGGACCGCACAACGCCTTGATTAAATATTTCTTTTTTTCCACGTTCTTCTCATAAGGAGAACGTGATTCTTTTTTTTGGGTCACGGCCGATGCAATTTAGTACAAAAGCAAAAACCCTTGCGCAACTTTATGGCGGGCTCAAAACCGCCATCGTTTTACCCCAGCTCTGTTTCCGTGTGGGAGATTGGAAACAAAATACTGATTTTTTGCTGAGACAACTTAAACAATATAAATGGCTTGAAAATCAAGGTGTTATCGTAAGAAGTAGTGCCAAAAATGAAGATGCTTTTCATCAATCTATGGCAGGACATTTTGATTCTGTTTTAGATATTCGTTCTCCGGACGCGCTTATACAAGCTGTTGACCAAGTGATTCACTCATTTATTGCATCAGGCAATGACTTTATGGAAGATGAAATTTTCATACAGCCTATGCTTTCTGATATTGAGATGAGCGGCGTTGTTTTTAGTCGCGAGCAAAATACAAATAGCCCTTATTTTGTTATCAATTATGACAATACTTCTGGCAGAACAGATTCTATTACGGCAGGAAATACCAATTATGCCCAAGTTTTTTACGCTCTTAAATCTCAAAAAACACAGATTCCAAAAACGCTCGCGCCCCTTCTCGCGCTTGTGAATGAACTTGAAATCCTGTTTGAACATCATCAACTTGATATTGAATTTGCTATTTCAAAAGGGCAAATTTATTTACTACAAGTCCGCCCCCTGATTTGCAATGTTCCATTGCCCGAAACAGATTCTTCCATTTTTCAAGCAGTGACTGATATTTATCACAAAATAAAAGACTTCAATAAAAAACATCCCTATTTATTGGGCGACCGAACGATTTTTGGAGTCATGCCTGATTGGAACCCTGCTGAAATTATTGGTATTCGCCCGCGACCCCTCGCTTTGTCACTTTATAAAGAAATCGTGACGGATAATATATGGGCTTATCAACGCAATAATTATGGTTATCGCAATCTACGGAGTTTCCCGCTCCTGATTGATTTTCATGGGATGCCTTTTATTGATGTCCGCGTTGATTTTAATTCATTTATTCCTCAAGATTTAGCGGAGCCAATTGCCGAAAAGCTTGTGAATTATTATATCGATCAATTAGCGACTCATCCAGAATGGCACGATAAAATTGAATTTGAAATTGTTCATACTTGTTATGATTTTCATTTACCTGAAAAACTCAAAAAACTGACACAAGCCGGTTTTCATGAAAACGAAATTAAACAAATTGAACACGCTTTACGCAACCTCACCAAAAATATTATTCATGGATCCAACGGTTATTGGCGCGCTGATATTGAAAAAATCCATGAATTAGAAACGCGCTATCAGGTGCTCATGACTAGTGATCTTGATGCTGTGGCTAAAATTTATTGGCTTATTGAAGATTGTAAGCGCTACGGAACACTTCCTTTTGCAGGATTAGCGCGCGCCGCTTTTATTGCCACTTCATTGCTTAAATCAATGGTCGAAATTGGTCTTCTCACCTCTGAAGAATATCTTTGTTTTATGAATGGAGTGGAAACCATCAATGGACAAATGGCGCACGACTTTCATCATCTTCAGAAAGACCATTTTTTGAAAAAATATGGGCATCTTCGTCCAGGAACGTATGATATTCTTTCACCGCGTTATGACATGGCATCTGATCATTATTTTCAATGGGAGAGCCTTGCCTCAGAGCCTGTTTCTGAAATAAAAAAACAACCTGCTTTTAGCCTCTCTTTAGCGCAACTCCGCAAACTCAAAGATCTTCTTAAAGTCCATCATCTTGAATATGATGTCATTGATCTTTTTGAATTTATCAAAACAGCGATTGAAAGCCGTGAATATGCCAAATTTGTTTTTACACGTAACTTAAGCAGTGTATTAAGTCTCTTCAGTCAATTCGGACAAAAATTTGATTTAACAGAAGAAAATTGTTCTTTTGCAGATATTCAAATTATTAAAAAACTTTATTATTCAAGCAGTGATCCGCAATCTATTTTGGCAGAGTCAATTGCATTTGGTAAAAAAGCTTATCAGTTAACAGAGCGCATTCATTTACCCCCTTTAATTTGCCAGCCCGAAGATGTTTTCGCTTTTACCCTTCCTCGATTTTTGCCTAATTTTGTGACATTAAGACGCGTGACGGGACAAATTATTTTTAAAGAATCGCCTCTTTCTGAATTTGAGGGCAATATTTTATTTATTCCTCAGGCCGATCCTGGCTATGATTGGATTTTTTCACATCATATTGGTGGTTTTGTCACAATGTATGGTGGAATGAATTCGCATATGGCGATTCGGGCCAATGAATTAGGTATTCCGGCCATTATTGGCGCAGGAGAACAATTGTATCAGCAATGGTCTCATGCTAAACTGATCGAAATTGACTGTGCAAACAAACAGGTGAAAATTTTAAGATCATGATTGCTGTAACACAACGCCTCGATTATTTTGAATCGACTCATGAATGGCGCAATACATTAGATCAACGCTGGTTCCGCTTTTTAGAAGCGTGCCATCTGGTACCTATTCTTGTCCCAAATCATTTACCTACAGCTAAACAGCTCATTGAAACGCTGCCTTTAAAGGGCATTTTATTGACAGGAGGCAATGATCTAGGCAGTGTACCAGAACGGGATGCTGTTGAACATTGGCTTTTAGAATATGCAATGTTGCAGGATTTACCCGTGCTGGGCGTGTGTCGTGGCATGCAATTTATTCAAGATTATTGTCGCGTGCCCCTCGAGCAAGTAAGCGGACATATTACGCCTTCCATGGAAATTATGCTCATCAATCAAGAATCCTTTATTACGAATAGTTATCATCGTTTTGGATCCAAAATAACCGTTCCTGAACTAGAAGTATGGGCCTCTAGTCATGATGGTGTCATTAAGGCAATTCGTCATAGTCGCTTTAATCTCACAGGAATTATGTGGCATCCTGAACGTAATTTACCTTTTCATGATTTTGATTTGGCCTTATTTCATGAAGTTTTTCGACTAACCTAAATGGGGAGATTTCAAAATGGGATTGCATTATCTATTACAAAAGCAAGGGGCGTTTTCAATGCTTGAGGTCCATTTAGAACCAGGACAAAAAATCAAAGCAGAATCCGGCGCCATGGTGGCCATGCATCCTAATCTCACTGTAGAAGGCACGCTTGATGGCGGCATATTAGGCAGTTTAGGACGCCTGATGACAGGCGAATCATTATTTTTACAGCAAATTTATGCAAAAAATGGGGCAGGCACTGTCTTTTTAGCGCCAACAGCTTTAGGCGAAATTTTACCTCTTCAGCTTGTTTCAGGCCAAGAATATTGTATCCAAAAAAGCGGATTTTTAGCCGCAGAACAAAGCATTGAAATCTCACCTAAAGTACAAAACTTGATGAAAGGCCTTTTTTCGGGAGAAGGTTTTTTTATTATTCGTGCCTCTGGAAATGGCCATTTATTTATTAACAGCTATGGAGGCATATTTGAACTAGATGTCTCAAAATTAGGAGAGGTTGTTGTTGATAATGCCCATTTAGTTGCATGGGATAGCGCTTTAGATTACAGTATTGAAAAAGCCAGTCAAGGCTGGATCTCATCGTTTACCTCTGGCGAAGGATTAGTTTGTCGTTTTCGTGGAAGGGGCAAAGTTTTTGTCCAGACACGAAATCCTGCCAGCTTTGCAGAATTTCTTGCCCCTTTTTTACCTAAAACAAATAATGCTTCGTAGAAATAAGGCAAAAAAAAAGGGGAATTTCCCCTTTTTTTTAGTGTATTTAGTCCTGAATTAAACTATACAGCGAATTTACTGACGAGATCCCGCATTTTTCCGGCAAGAACCTCCAAATGATGCGCCGTTTGGGCACCTTGGCTGGCTGCGGTGCTGTTTTCTTCTGCCATATGTGCGACTTCATCCACTCTGACAGATAAATTCTTTGTCGCATTTTTTTGTGTATCTAATGCTTCTGAAATTTGAATAAAAGCCTTGCTTGCTGTCATTAAGCCATTGTAAATCTCACCCATTGATTGACTCGCTTGATTGGCCTGTTCGACTCCTCGACCCACTTGATCCGCTGCATGACTCATTCCTTCGACCGCATTATTTGCCCCCGTTTGGACTTGTTGAATCATATTTGCAATTTCTGTGGTCGCATTAGAAGTTCGTTCTGAAAGTTTACGGACCTCATCGGCAACCACCGCAAAGCCTCGTCCGGTTTCGCCAGCCCGCGCTGCTTCAATGGCAGCATTTAAAGCTAATAAATTGGTTTGTTCTGCAATTTCCCGAATAACTTCGACAATACTTGAAATTTGCTGCGATTTTTCAGCCATCGCATAAATCGCTTCTGAAGCATTTCGAACTAATGTTGCAATATTTTGCATTTCTGAAGCAGTTAAATTAATGGCTTCCCGTCCATGATCAGAAATCTCACTCGCTTGATCCGCAGTTTCACGCGTTTTTAATGCATTTTGACTGACATCAGTAATACCACTTGTCAAAGATTCGACCAAAAGAGCCATATCTGTTGCAGAATGGGCCTGATTTACAGAACGATCCGCCATTTGTGACGAAGAACCTGCAACTTGTTTCGCAGCACTGACTACATCTAATGCATTCGTTTGGATTTGTTGAATTGTTTTACGTAATTTATCCACCATTGTTGATAAAGCAGCCAGCAAACTTTCTTTATCATTTGGATGCACTGGCACTTTTGCAGTTAAATCCCCACTCGCAATCCGCCGCATAATTTCACTTGCAGCACTCGGATCGCCCCCTAAAGGGCGTGTCACACTTTGAACTAACCATATCCCAATAAAAATTGACAAAATAATTGCACAAATCGTGACAATAATCAAAAATAAATGCAATGAATTAACTAATGATTCAGCTTGTGCACTACTGGTTTCAAAGGCTTTCTTTTGCAGATTGACTAACTCATCCAATTTTTTCATGTAAGGAATCAAAGCAGCAGGCGCTTCTTTTTTAAAAATGGTTTTGCCCTCTTCAAAAGAACCCGCTTCAATTAATTTAAACGTTTTAAAATAAACATCTGTATATGCTTTTCTTTTGACTAATAAATCTTCCATAAAAGCTATTTCTTCAGGCGTTACCAGCATTTTTTTTAGCAATGACATATGCTCATTAATACGTCCTCGTTGCGCCGGAAAACGCGATTTCACCTCTGGTAACAAACTGGGATTATCAAAAAGTAAAAACATTCCTTGATTAAATTCATTCGCAACAAATTGAATATCCGATGCTGAATGAGCACGTTGCCAATCTTTTGAGACTATTGTATTGACTTTACTTTGCATTTGCGTCAAACCATAAATACCCAATCCTGCCAAAATAATAAGCAATAAAACTAAAATACTAATCCCTATTATTAATTTCCTAACGAGTGAAAACTGCATTTTCTATCCTTACTTTTTCTAACCTATTGATTTATTAATAATGATTGATATTCAAGTCCGAACATCAATCCTCCCCAATGTCGCCCCTGATGATAAATCGGTACTGAAATTAAAACAAAAATATCCCCTACATCTCTTACATAAGCTTGAAATAAAAATTCTTTGGGATCGACTGTTGTTCGATGTAACATCTTGTTTGCTTTATGAAAACGCTTATCTCGACTAAAAGCAATATTAAATTTAAGATCATTTTCTTTTTGTTTTTGACAATATTTACTCACATGTGTAGGAGGATAAACTTCATCGCCTGTACACATCACTGCTAAATCACAACCCGCTATACTATTCATTAATTGATCAAAATATGTCCTAAATAATTTTTCATAGGCTACGTCATAAGTTGTATGATATTGAACAGGGTTTGTGTCTGGAATAATTTGATAATTTCTATCAAACAAATTGTATCCTTGTGTCGCAAGTTGAGATAACATTTGTTCACACTCTGCTTTTGCCTGATAAAGCCGACGCACACGCTGATCAAATGCATGATTTCCCAAATTAATCAATCCTAAATCACACATCACCCGCTCAGCGGCATCGATCAATGTTCCTGAAGATTCGATACACGTATCCATTACAGATGAAATTTCTTGTGTCAATACTTGCATCGAACCCACATTTTCATGAATGCCATAATTATTTTGCGCCAACGTTTGCATCGCGCCATGAATAGATGTAATTTCTTGGCTAACTTGCTGCGTGCCTTCCACAAATTTTGTTAACTGCTGATTCGCATGAGAAAGCACATCGCTCGCCTGTAAAATATTTATTGAAATTTCTTGAGAAGAACGGGAAGTATCTTGAGATTGTGTGTGAATTTCTTCAACTTTTCGGGTCACAGTGGTCGATAATACGTTGGTTCTTTCTGCCAACTTTCGGACTTCATCGGCGACCACCGCAAAACCTCGGCCGGCTTCCCCGGCACGCGCGGATTCAATCGCCGCATTTAAGGCCAGCAAATTCGTTTGTTCTGAAATACTCCGAATTTCATCCAGCGAACTCAGCACATCTTGAATATCTTTCAACAATACAGACATATTATCTGTAAAACTTGTCATAACTTGAGCCGCTTGACACACATTTTGATCAGCATGTTGCACCTCTTCGCGAACATGACTCGCCCCCTCAGCCAAACCAATTGCTACTTTAGAAATTACACTCACACTATGATGAATATTTTCTACTTCTCGCGTATTTTGTTCTGTCCGCACAAAGACATCTTCTGTTTTGGCTAATTGAGTTTTACTTTGTTGATTCAAATCTTGAATCATCTTACCAATATGAGCGGCTTTAATCGATAAATGGATATTATGGTGCCGAATTCCTAATAAAGTTTCACGAATTTTAGCGCGATATTGATTTGCTGCTTCTACCGAAAAATCCAGGGCCCCGCCGGGCAAAGGATACAAATAAGACAAATCACGAGAATGACGGGTTTTAACTTGTTCAATCGCACTTTCAAAAATCGATAAAGGTTTAAAAAAGCTACGATGTAACCAGAAAATGATGCTAACCACAGCAATCATGCCAATACTCATGAAACTAATTGCGTAAATGAGGGCATCGACTAACCATAAAAAAATGCCCCCCATTACAACAACAGTCGTCATCATAAATGACAACTTGATTACAAGTAATTTGTTCATTTTGATAAGAGTTCGCCATATGTTTGACAAAAATGTTTTCCAGCCTGATAGCCTATTTCAAACAAGCTTTCTAAGTTTGATTGTGACCAATCTAAAACTGTATCCCATTGTGCCGCTGGAATCTTTCCCATCAAATCAACTTTTAATAATTTTCTTTTTGGCTTTTTGGTTCTTGGAACAATATTGTATTGATATTCAAATAAGCGAATATCGTCTTTGGCAATTTCTACAAGGGGTGTGATAATCGAACGCACCCATGCATCGTACAAATTTCTTGGTTTACGAATTAATTGGTCCGCTCCCAAAATATCAAAAATGACTAAATTTTCTAATTCTCGGTGCAATCCTGGAGAGCTTTTTTCATCACAGACTAACGCCTTAAAATTGAGCGTATCCATGGTTGCGCCTTCAATATAATCGTCACCATTCAAATGATATGGCGGATAAATAAAAGGAAAAGCAAAGGCCGCTTTTAAATGATCTGGAGTAATTTCATTTTTACCCCAAATCGTCATCTTGCTTTTTGTCATGTTATACGCATTAATATAAAATTCAGGTGGAATCTTTTTTAATGCTGCAAAGTTCACTAAGCTATCTGCAATGGGCAAAGAAGCACATAAACCCAAACTTTCTGATGACAAATCTGAAGGCGATAACGTTGCAAAGCATAATTTGATCCAATCTGAAAAAAGACCTGTCCCAAATGGCGAACTGGGATCATAAAAAGGCTGGGTCAATGGATTATGCGCAAGCCAATCTCGATAAGTCGCAGCGAGATCGCCAGGTTTCATAAAAACTTTATAATTAACAGGAAAATAACGATAGATCAGATCAGAAACACCGACGGTGGCCCACTCGGTCAAGGCTTGTTTTGGATTATGGTTTTTGGGAACAGTATAGAGGAGACCCATCAAAGCGCCGGCCCCTGAGGTAGAAATAACATCAAATTGCAATTTTTCTTCAAGAAATGCGACTAATGCGCCTGCCATTAAGGTTGAATTTGGCGCACCGCCTCCAATTAAAAGTGCGTTTCGCATCTTGTTTCCTCCCTATTTTAAATGACGTAATTTCAATCGAGTCATACTTTCTTTTATAAAAAAAGCCTCAAAATAAAATAATACTTTCATAACTTTGTTTTTATTATTATTTTAGCCTAATTTTATTAAATTATATAAAAAAATCCCCGTTTTTTCTGGCTAAAATAAGAATAATTGACTCAATATTATTTTTTTCTTTTTATGAGAATACAAGATGTTAATTTGATTTAAATCTTATTTTTCTTTCAATATTTATTTTTGCGCTAATACTATATATTTTTAGTATCTTTTTTATGATGCATTCATTACAGCTTTCTTCTTAGTTTAGGGTTATTCTCTTTTTTTCTTCATTTTGAATTCATTGAATATAAAATATGAAATAAGATACAATAATCTGATTTCTTTATTTTTTCTTAATCAAACTGATCATATGAAAGTTTTAATGATTCACCAGAATTTTCCTGGACAATATAAACATATCGCACCGGCTCTTGTTGCCGCAGGCCATCAAGTTGTTTCTCTCAGTATGTCTGAAACAATTCCTATCCCAAATGTAAAAAGTATACGCTATATCATTCCGCGCCAACCGACACAAGGGGTTGATGGTGTGCTTGGCGAATTTGAGGCAAAACGCTTACGAGGGGAGGGGGCACTTAATGCTTGTTTGAAATTGAAAGAACAGGGCTTTTATCCTGATGTGATTTTAGTCCATCCGGGCTGGGGAGAAGCTCTTTTTCTTGATTATGCTTATCCCAATTGTCCACAATTACATTACTGTGAATTCTTTTATCGGGTTTATAACAGTGATGTTGATTTTGATCCTGAATTTTCGCATTTAGATGCGGCTCATTTTTCTCAATTAACGCTCAAAAATAGTCATCTTTTACTTTCTTTACAAAAAATGACTTTGGGGGTTTCTCCAACTGCATGGCAACGGCAACAATTTCCTATTGAAGAACATGCGCGGATTCAGGTTATTCATGAAGGGATTGATACACAACTTGTTTCGCCCAATCCTCATGCTGAAATTACTATTGATAATAAACGCCTCGCCGCAGGTCAAGAAATCATTACTTTTGTCAATCGGAATCTTGAACCGTATCGCGGCTTTCATATTTTTATGCGGGCTTTACCAGAAATTATGAAAAATCGTCCTCATGCAGAAGTCATTATTGTTGGAGGAAATAGCGTTTCTTATGGAAGTCGTTTACCTAATGGGCAAACGTATCGGGATAAAATGATGCGCGAAGTGGGTGATCAATTAGACATGAGTCGTGTTCATTTTGTGGGCAATATTCCATATAATGCTTTTTTAGCGTTGCTTCAAATTTCAGCATTACATATTTATTTGACATACCCGTTTGTCTTATCCTGGTCGATGTTAGAAGCGATGAGCGCAGGATGTCTTGTGCTGGGTTCTGCCACTCCTCCTGTCAAAGAAGTCATTCGGGATGAAAAGAACGGATTACTCGTAGATTTCTTTTCTCCAGAAGAATTAGCCAAACGGACTTGTGAGATTTTGGCCCATCCAGAACGCTATCATGCTTTGCGAGAAAAGGCGCGGGAAACGATTATTCAAAACTATGATCTTAAAACAATTTGTTTGCCTAAGCATTTAGATCTGATTCAACAGACGATCAGTTTAGCTTAATAGATAAAAAAAAGCCCTTTTTGAAAGGGCTTTTTTTTTAATTTGACACAAATTACATGGCCATACTAATGTTATATAATGCTGTAAAAGCATACCCGACTGCATGGACTGTTTTAACAGGTAAAGGCTCACCTAATTCTTGCTGTGTTTTCTTACGCAAACGTGTTAATAACACATCTAAGCGCCCATTTGTATGGGTATTACTTTCACCAAATAATTGTTCTGTGACATCTTTTTTAGAAACAATTTTGCCTTTCGCATTAATTAACATTAATAAAAATTCTTGTTCGCGCGCAGATAACGTCATTTTACTGCCATTTGGCGCGGTTAATAACCAACGTTGTTTTTGAAACTTCCAAATTGATTTTTTATTATTATATGACGTAGAAGGTGTCAATAATGTCCGAATTCCCATATTTACTTGAGAAACCAAACGTTGGATCAAGCGTTGAACAATGGCATTCAATTCTTCTGGCGCAATCGATTTAGGTAAAAACATATCCACGCCATCTTTGTAGCCATCAATGCGCATCGCGACATCAGAGTCATCTGTTGACAACACTAAAATACCCACTCGTGGAAAGCTATTGCGGATGCGCTGAACCACTTCTTTTACCATACGGTTAGACAAATGAATACAGTCAACAACAATCATATCGACAGGAGACATGGATAAAATTGATTCAAGTTCACTCGTGTGACGAAGACTTTGAATATGATGCCCTTGTTCTTGAAAATAATTGCTAATATGCAAATTTGCGCTAGGATGCTCTTCAAAAAAAACAAGATGTAAAGTTTCTGTTTCAGCGTTTGATACATTAATTTTATCTTGAATAATCGGTTTATTTTTTACAGTATCCATGAATTTGCTCCCGCACATATGATTTTACAATCCAAAAACAACATCTTAATTTATTTAATAATAAAAAATACTAATGCTTGTTTTTGCAATTTAACTTAAAAGCGTTTTGATTGGCTTATTATGGATCCGAAAAGACTTACACGCACTTTCTATTTCTTACAAATTCTTACAAATTAAAATTTTTTTATTCAAAGGCTAAATTAGAATACTTTTTATGGCATATTTTCTTACAATGCATCTTAACTCTCTAAAATTTTTGCAGGGGCACCAAAATTATATCCGGTGGAATGCGCTGTTTGAATCGGAATTTCTTCGCCTAATTCTGTTCTGCATTTTTTTCGTAAGCGTGTCAACAATACGTCTAAACGACCTTGTCCACTCAGTGTAATACTCCCAAAAAGCTGCTTGACAATTTCTTGTTTTGAAACAGTCGTCCCTTTCGCATCGATCAAGATCGAAACGAGCTCATATTCTCTTGCTGAAAGATCTAAAGTTTTTCCTTCTGGAGAGATCAATTGCCATTCATATTTATTTAATTTCCATACTATTTTTTTAGATTCTTCTTCAAAATCTTTATTCTTTTCACTATTTTTTGGTTTTTCTACTACCAAACGTTGGGCAAGACGTTCGACCGCCGCACTTAATTCTTCTGGACAGGCCGGTTTTGTCAAATAGATATCGGCCCCGCGCCTGTAACCTTCTGCTTTATCCACAGAATAATTTCGTACAGATAGCATAATGATGCCAATATGTGGGAAATTTAAGCGCATCCGCTGTGCAATACTATACCCATCTTCACTTGGTAAATTTAAATCTAAAACCAACAGATCAACATGCTCATGAGCTAAAATATCATCGAGCGCAGCACCACAATCTACGCCTTTGACCTCATATCCTTCGTCTTGTAAATGTAAGACCAGTTGTTCATTTAAAATCCAATAGTCTTCAACAACAACAATATGCAATGCTTTCGTTTTTTCTTCATTTTTAGTGTTCATTACTTGGAATCCATAGCTGAAATTCAATTTGACTTTCCTTAATATAACATTGAATATCCCCTTGCAAATATCGTACAAATTCTTTCACGATCCATAATCCCAACCCTGTCCCGCGTTGCCTTTGCGCATTGGACGATCGATAATATTTTTCGAATAACTTATTTGGATCAAGCGCTTCTCCTGGAGAGATGTCATTTCTTACAATTAAAACAAATCCTTTCTTTAAATCTTTTTCTTGCTCATAAATAATTAATTTTATCTTTGTTTCTGCTACTGCATATTTTAATGCATTCTCTATTAAATTGCTAAGAATAACTTGAAAAGTATGATAATCAACTTTCATTTGACTATAAAATGGCATTATTATTACTAATCTCTCTTTATTTTCAAAATCATCTATTATTTTTTGGACCAACTCTATTAAAAGAACAAGTTCCACTTCCTTTTTGAATTCTTGCTCTTGTATTAATTTATCTGCCCGAATGCAATGCTCAATCAACATATCCATATCACGAACCGCTTTATTAATATGTTCCAAACTTTTTGGGGTAATATAATTAGATTCACGCAATTTTCGGGCCCCCATCGCCATTTGAATGACAGCAAGGGGAGATTTGAGCTCGTGCATTAACATGGCCATTAGCGCATGCTGCTGCTCTCGTTGTTCTCTCTCAAATCTAATCTGGGCATGCGCCAATTCTGTATTTATTTTCTGTTGTAATTCCCGCAACCAGCTAGCCCGTCGATGCATTAAAATCACAAGAAAAAAAGAAGATAATAATGCTTGCGGTGAAAGATTATCCATCAATAAAAGAGGCAGGGAGTACTTTTCTTGTGGCATTAAAAATAAAAATAACTGCACTAAAAATAAAATACTTAAAATAATATTAGAGATTAAGATAATGTTTGAAATAAGTTTTTCTTTTCGTAAATAAAAAAACATTAAACAAAATAAAATACTTACAGAAAGAATAATAATGCCAATATTATTCCGCATCGCCTCCATATGGTGGCCGCGGTAATAAATCACTATATTCAAGCACAGAATGAAAAATAGACCATTAATCACATATTTTTTAATCCAAGCGGGCAAAAAAAATGTGATTACAAATTCACGATATGTTAAGAAACCAAACAGTGAAGAAAATAAAACCGAAACATTAAAAATCTCGTCTACAAATAAAGGTGCGTGGGGCAAAAAATAAAAACTCAAATAACCATTTCTACCAATCAGACCAATGAATGACAGCAATTGAAATAAAATGAAATAAACTGAAATGGCATCTTTATCAATAAAAAGGCGATAAAATGACCAAATTAAAATCCCGGATAATAAACCAAAAACAGATCCAAAAAAGATATCTTGCACGCGATCTAAATAATCTGCCTCTTCTTCTGTCATCAGACTATATTCTATAAACATAATATTTGATGCCTGAATGCGTAGATATAGTATTTTTGTCTCCGGTTGCAATGGAACTCCGTACATCACCGTATGACGACGACATGAAAAATCGGCTTGAAAATGATCGCCTAACTGACAAACAGAAAAAAACTTTTTCTTATTCTTATCATCTGTTTCGGACTGCTGATAAACACGAATATCATCAGTAAAAACAGGTTTCAGACGTAAAATGAGAGGGGAAGAAAGATAAGCGTTTTTATTTAATTGTAACTTAACCCAATACACTGAATGTGTATAGCCTTTCGATAAAGAGCCTTCATAGGGCCGAAAATGTAGATTTTGGACAGAATCAATTGATAGAGATCCCTGGATATCTTCATAAATACTTTGCCTGAATTGAATCTCTGCATGCGCGCAAAGCATACTACTTAACAGTATTAAAAAACTATAAATACACTTCAAAACAAGACATCGATACTTTTTTAGATTCATAAATATGAGTCTTCAAATATAATAATATTATTATTTATTTCTCATAAAAATAATATTAATTACTTTAAAATTTTCACTATCATTAAAAATTTATACTGTTTTCTAATGAAAATTAAAGAGAAGCGCTTCTCTTTACAAAAATAAACCTTCCAAAATAAAGATATCTTGGAAGGTTCAGTAAAATGCTCATATTATTGCATTGAAAGCCGAAATATTTTTCGAATGGTATCAATATCAATTTGCAAATAGGCTTGTTTGACAAAATCTTCAAATAGTGGATCTTCGAGTCCCAAGTGAGCAGTTTCATATGCAAAACGTACAAATAGGCTATTTTGTTCAGGTTCTTCAATCGAAATAATTAATTTTCCTCCGCCATGCACCTCATTTTGGGTGACTTGAAATATAATTTTTTCTTGAGGAATCAAAGTAATTTTTTCCTCAACATTAAACATCCCTAATTGCATTTTTCTGAACCATTCTGTTTCATTTTCTTTAGTAACGTGAACGCTTTCTACACCTTCCAAAAAAAGTTGCGGTTCTTCAACACGACGTAAGAGTCCATTCCATAACTGCAATCTTGAAAGATGCGGAATAAAACCATGATTAAAATCATTGACTTCTACTAGGTGCTCAAATTGCATATAATCAATCCTTTTATCAATTTACAATACTCAAATAATTCACACTGATTTGTATCAGATATCTCATTTATTTTAGTTAAAAATTTAATTCTTTTTTGTGAAATTTGTTTTAATTAATTTAATTTTTTTATATTTTTAAAATTAAAAATTTAAAAAGAATTTTTTATTAAATTATTTTATCAATTCATTTTTTTAAATTTAACTAAAATCAACCACCCTTGCACAATATTTGTTATAATCAACATATTGGTATTCTCGTTTTGACCAAGCCATATTTTGTACTTGGGAATCCCATTTAGAAGAAAAAATTTTTATCCTATATTCAAAATGAATCTTTTTTTTAGACCAAAAATTTTAAAAAAACAAATGAGACGCTTTTTAAGGCTTGATTCATTTGTTTCAAATAGCAATGGAATGTAACTGGCTATGTTTTTTGTCAAAATGTCAAAAAAAATCAGTGCAAAAAATAAAATTTTACTTATTTTTACGCTGCTCAATATTATCACAACTTGTCTCTACTCAATTTACGTTTATTCATTAAAATCCACTTCAATTGCAAACGAAATCGACAGCCGTTTACGGGCGGCAACCTACGCTGTTCCTAAAATGCTGCCCCCAGAATATATCGATCAGGCCGTGAAAAAAGACAGTGTTAACATCAAAAAATATAATCAACTTGTTCACGATTTTTATGTTTACTGTCAAAAAGTCGGTATTAAATACCTTTATGTTTTTATCTATGAAGGGGACAAGATTGTTTACATTATGGATACTGCATCCGATGAACAAGTCGAAAAAGGAGATTATGGCGCGTATTTCCAAGTCTATGATGACCCAGCCCCTGATATTGTTCAGACCTTTATTGATGGAAATAGTCGTTTTGCTGAATATCACGACCGTTTTGGTTACTTTCGTTCATTTTTCTGGACGGGAATGCGCGCAGATGGGCGACGTTATCTTGTTGGAGGCGATATTGAAATCGATCATGTTAAACATGAATTAAATCATGCCTTGCTTACTACAATGGGTATTGGTTTATTTATTTTTACAGTGGGTCTTATTTTATCTTGGATTATTTCTAAAAGTCTGATGTCTCCAATTTATCTCCTTTTGGAAACAATGAAAAAAATTACCGCCGGCGATTATAAAGCGCGCTTAATTCTTGATCGAGAAGACGAAGTCAAGTTATTAGCAGAAGGTTTTAACAATATGGCAGACGCTATCGGAACGCGAGAACAAGAAATCCTTCGGCTCGCTTTTCGGGATGAACTGACAGGATTAGCAAATCGACTTAATCTTGCCGATGCGCTTTCTAAAGAAATTACAGGCGACAACTTTGGCGCATTAATTTTGCTCGACATTGCCCGATTTCGTTATATTAATGATCATTTAGGATACAGTGCAGGCGATAGCATTCTCAAAATGATTGCAACGCGCTTATCTAATCTACCATTACGTTCTTCTATTGTCGCCCGTATTGGAGCGAATTCTTTCGCGCTCCTCTTACCAAATGTTTCTAGTAGTTTGTTACCGCCGGCGATTTCGGCTATTCGGGAAGCACTTGAAGCACAACCTTTTTTATTGGATGCCCAACATTTAGATGTAACCGCAAGCATTGGCGCCGCGCTTTACCCAACACATGGTAAACTTGCGACGCTCGTTTTACGCCATGCTGAAATCGCAATGTACACCGCAAAATTGACACATCAGAATTATTCCATTTATGATGTCAGTCAAGAAACCAATCGTTTACATCAATTGGGATTATTAACAGAACTTCGCCAAGCCATTGAACATAATGAACTCCGCGTTTTTTACCAGCCACAATTCCGTTTTGATAATGGGGCATGTGTGCATGTAGAAGCCTTAATTCGTTGGGAACATCCGCAAAAAGGATGGTTACCTCCGAGCGCTTTTGTTCCTTTCGCGGAAGAAACAGGGCGTATTAAAGATATTACACGCTGGCTTCTCTCTAAAACATTTCAGCAAAATGCCCGTTGGAAAAAAGAAGGCCGGGACATTGGTATTTCTATCAATATTTCTGTTCAAGATGTCGAAGATGATACATTTCCTGCTCTAATTTCACAAATTTTAACCGAGACGGGGGCAGATACACGCTTACTTTGTCTTGAAATTACTGAAACAGAATTAATGGCTAATGCAGAAAAAGTACTCGCTAATTTACATACTTTACATCGTTTTGGTTTGCGATTAGCCATTGATGATTTTGGGACAGGTTATTCTTCCCTTGCTTATTTAAGTCGTCTTCCCGTTGATGAACTAAAAATTGATCGTTCTTTTGTCATTCAATTAGAAAATCCTCAAAATCACCTTATTGTCAGTTCAACGATTAATTTGGGACATAATTTAGGGCTTTCCATCGTTGCAGAAGGCATTGAAACGCTCGACGCATGGGAACAATTAAAACATCTTGGATGTGATTATGCACAAGGATATCTCATGGCAAAACCGATGTCTATTGAAGCATTAGATACGTGGTTAAATACGCATCCTAAGGGCTATGAAATTCCTCTGCTCGAACAGAAAAAACAAAAACAGATTACAAATCGTGTCGTTGCTTCTGATGACGATTTGCCTGAAATTGATATTGAAGCTTCCTAAATAAAAGCGTTTTATGAGACAAGGCAAATTGGTGCCTTTTTTAAGGATATTTTCTTTTTCAGACTCAATTATGCCATAATAAGTAAGTTTTCTTAGTTTTACCTATTGTGAGGAAAATATCATGAAGTCAGGTTTTTTATTCAAAACAATCTGTATCAGTGCTCTGTTAGGATGGAGTGCATTCGGTTCGGCCGCCAGTTTTGATTGTGGACAAGCGCGCGCTCCTATCGATAAAGCAATTTGTACCAATCCAGATTTATCACGTTTAGATGAAAACTTAGCGGAAGCCTATAAAAATGCACTCGTGCGATCTAGCGATGCCAATCAGTTAAAAAATCAACAACGCGATTGGATTAAACAACGTAATGCATGTAAAAATAGTGCCTGCCTCAAACAAGCGTATGAATTTCGGTTAAATTTTTTAAATAATGGCCTCAACAATAAAAAACCTTCTCGGCAAACAGCGCGCAATGATTTTCCTCATACCAAATGGATTGGGCAATTTGTCCGTAAAGTGAAAGGCCATCCCGCTGTCTTGGAAGTTGTCCGCAAGGGCGAAGGACTTTATTTTAACTTAAGTTCTGTTTACGAAGTGAATGTTGCGATTGGCAATGTCCGCACGGGTGAAATTGAAGGCAAATTAGAGCCGATGGATGACTATGCCATTTTTGCGCTGCCAGAACAAGATTCACAATGTAAACTTTATTTTGACTTAAAAGGCAATAAAATCAACATTAAAGAATCACAATGCCAAGAACAAGGCGGCAGTGGTGTCTATTTTTCAGGGACATTTATTCGCAAATAATTTTTTGTTACGCGCCCTCTCAAAAACTAAAAAAAGAGCAAATTTTTGCTCTTTTTTTATTCGACTGAACACGGTTTTTCTGGATTGATTCAGATTAAATTTTTCTCTCTAAAAGTCAAAAAATACCAACAAGAAAAATAATCCTATTTTCTTTCACAGCTCACACAAAATGATAAATTACTCGTTCAATCCATTACGCCCATTGTCAGTCATTACGACCAAGCGCCCTCTTTACCTATTTTAATTAAAGCCGCCCCCTCTGTTACTAATTTAAAACAAGCGGTGGTCATTGATGCTTCTCAATTACCTTCTGGATCTTTACTTAAAGTAGATAATATTGATTTTGTTGTAGTCGTTGGTGCAGCACATGTTACAGGGGGAAGCGGACAAAATATTGCTGTTGGCGATGACGAGGATAAATATATTGTTTTAGGGGCAGATAATGACACAATTTATGGAGGCGGCGGAAGAGATACGGTCGGTAGTTTAGATGGAAATGATAAACTTTATGGTGACAAAGGAGATGATACAGTTTATGGGGGCAGTGGTGACGACACACTCGTAGGGGGCGCTGGATCGGATGTTTATAACGGTGGTATTGGAGAAGATACTGCAATATTAGATGGCAGGGCTTCTGATTATACTTACACGCAAGATGGGGATCGGTTAATTTTTAAAAATACTGTCACAGGTGAAACAGAAATTCTGACGGATATCGAAAAAATTGTTTTTGCCTCAAGTAATGAAACATACAATGTTGTCTACGCTAAAGAAAATATCCCTGCTCAACCGAATACAATTCATGTAGTTGCTTCTCATCTCATTAATGGAAGTACACGCAATGATGAAATGAATTTTCCTCTTGGATTATCGCTCAATATTGATGGGCAAACGGGCTATGATGTCATTCATTTAACGGGCCATAATACTGATTTTAATGTCGCCATTTCTCCTAATAAAACGATTGATATTACCCGCCTTTCAGATGGGGCCATGCTTTCTGTACAAAATATTGAAATGCTGACTTTTGAAGAAAATCATAGCGTCGTGGCAATTGCCCATTCTCAAATTGAGGCCACTTTGGGCCGTCTTTTTCATGCATTTTTAGATCGGGATCCTACTCAAGCGGAATGGGAATGGAGTTGCGCTGTATTAAAATCACATGACAATACTTTGAATTCATCCGGACTGATCGAATGGTTTTTATCCACTAATACCCAACAGCTTTCCGGATTAAATAATACGGATTATATTCAAACTTTATTCCAAAATACGTTTGGACGTCAAGCCAATACAACAGAACTGGCTCATTATTTGACCCAATTAGAAACGGGGGCGCTGGCACGGACAGCACTTGCAGTCGAGCTGGCTAATAGTACTGAGGCTATTACTACCATTGGAACCATTTTAGAAGTCGATAACTGGATTTAATTTATTTTTATTCAAAAAAGACATCACCTACGGGTCATGTCTTTTTTTTTGTATAAATTTTATATAAATTTTTGCCGTTTTGGTTGGTTATTGAAATTGCTCGATATCTGTCTATATTATACCAGATATTATGTTTTAAAAAACCAAACTATACAGTCATGACCTTCAAACAAAATCATTTTCATATTCACTAGACCCCCATACAAAAATCTCTCTATCTTTTTAAAGAAAAACAGATTTTACTCATTTTTTTACTTATTTTTTTATTTTATAAATAAAAGTAAAACCTATTTATTATACTTTTAAATTGTCATAATAAACAATTATTACCTAATAAGATAAACTTATCATTAAGATAGATTTATCTTATTAATTTAGTATTATTACTTATATTTTTTATAAAATAATAATCAAAATTTTATAATTTAATCTATTTTTAAGATAATTTATTGTATACTTTGAAAAATAAATGCAGTCTTTATTCCCCCCTAAAATAAAAGAAAGGAGGTTTTATGCGTCGTCACTATACAATAGGACTCACTCTTAGCGCACTCATAGCAGGTGGCTTAATGCTCAGTACAATCGGTGTCAATGCGAATGAAAAAAATACAAAAAATCATTCAGCACAGACAGCAAAACAACCTGTTGTTGTGATGAAAGATGAGCCATTACAACCTATTGATTTTATTGAAATTAAAGACTCCGCTAAAGTCGAATTAGGCAAAAAACTCTATTTTGATCCACGCCTTTCTCTTTCTGGCGCGATTTCTTGTAATTCATGCCATAATTTAGCTACGAGTGGGACAGATAATTTAAAAACCTCAATTGGTCATCATTGGCAACAAGGTCCGATCAATTCTCCAACTGTCTATAATGCGCAATATAACGTTGCGCAATTTTGGGATGGACGAGCAAAAGATCTGAAAGAACAAGCCGGCGGCCCGATTGCTAATCCAAAAGAAATGGCATCCACACATGCGCTGGCAATCGACGTGTTAAATTCTATTCCAGAATATCAAGCCGCTTTCAAAAAAGTCTACAAAAATGATCCGATTACGATTGATCATGTGACCGATGCCATTGCCGTTTTTGAAGAAACTTTATTAACACCTAATTCTCGCTTTGATAAGTGGCTTTATGGCGATAAAAATGCCCTTTCCAAATATGAACAGGAAGGTTATGCATTATTTAAATCATCCGGTTGTATTGCTTGTCACAACGGAAAAGCAGTCGGAGGAAGCTCTTTCCAAAAACTAGGTTTATTTGGCGAATACAAAACGACAAATCCAGCCCTTGGGCGTTTTGATGCAACCAAAAACGAAGCCGATAAAAATATGTTCAAAGTGCCAACATTGCGTAATGTCGAATTAACTTATCCTTATTTTCATGATGGTGAAGTCAAAACTTTGACACAAGCTGTTGACTTAATGGGTAAATTACAATTAAATCGCACTTTTACTGCGGAAGAAAATGCAAAAATTGTCGCATTTTTGAAGACATTAACGGGGGAACGCCCTCAGATTGCATTACCATTACTTCCGCCTTCTAATGACAAGACACCAGCGCCTCAGCCTTTTCAGCAAGCAACCAAATAATTCATTTTATTTTTAAAAATAAAAAAAGCGTGGTGAAACACGCTTTTTCACTTAAATAAATCCATTTTTTCAATAAAAAAAGAGAGTTTTTTTCTTCCCAAGAAAAACGAACACTTTATAATAAAATATTTTTTAGGGGAGAAAAATGTCTTCTTTTTATCAATTTCAAGCCAAACCATTGGGTAGCGAGACGCCCATTTCGATGCAGCACTATGCGGGCCAAGTTGTTTTGATTGTCAACACCGCCAGTCATTGTTATTTTACGCCACAGTATCAAGCCCTTGAAACGCTTTATCAACGTTATCGAGAAAAAGGGTTTGTCATTCTTGGTTTTCCTTGCAATGAATTTGCGCAACAAGAACCCGCTCAAGCTGACATGATTCAACACTTTTGCACAACAAAATATCATATTACTTTTCCTTTATTTGAAAAAGTTACTGTGAATGGCGCAAATGCCCATCCTCTTTTTACTTTTTTAAGAAAAGCCTGTAAAGGCTGGTTTGGTGAACGCATTCAATGGAATTTTACGAAGTTTTTAATTGATTCACATGGCATCCCCATTCAACGTTTCGCCCCCATGACTTCCCCTCTAAAACTAGAAAAAGCAATCCAGAAACTGCTGAAAACACTCTAATTACGCGTCTCTTTTCGTTTATGCGCAATACATAAAAAATAAAAATATTTTTTTTGCTTAAAAACATATATTTTAAATATATCTTTATTGTAAAAGATATATTTTATATGCTACAATTTGTTTCATATTAAGTTCTGTCTGTTTTTGAATAAAAAATCCGAATAAAAACAATACTTAAGAGAAAAAAAGAATGTTTTGCTACCAATGTGAACAAACAACCCGTACTGAAAATGGAAATGGATGCGCGAGCCAACGCGGTGTTTGCGGCAAAGAAGAAACCACTTCTGATTTACAAGATTTACTGATTCATGGCTTGAAAGGGATAGCGCAATATGTCGTACGTGCCCGAAAGTTAGGCGTAAGCATTCGTGAATGTGACGATTTTTTACTTTATGGTTTATTTACCACATTAACCAATGTCAATTTTAATAATACGCGTTTTGTCACCCTGATTCAAAAAGCGGCGACATTAAAAGATCACATTAAAACAGCCTACGAACAAGCAGCCACTTCAAAAAATATCGCCATTGAAATGCCAAAAGGCGCAGCACAATGGCAACCTGCCTTTGATTTGGAAGGCTTATTAGCCCAAGCCGCTTTAGTTCCGATTACATTCGAAAAAGAACAAGTCGGCGAAGATATTATTGGTTTACGCGCGCTATTACTTTATGGATTGAAAGGCGTCGCTGCATATGCGCATCATGCTAATGTTTTAGGTTACCATTCTGACATAATTTTTGAACAAATTGCGCATACTTTAGATTTTTTAGCTGATCAGCCAACCAATTTAGAAAAGCTGGTTGAAGAAGCCATGCACCTTGGCAGTTTAAATCTGAAAGTTATGGAATTACTCGATGCGGCAAATACAGGTCGTTTTGGTACCCCAGAACCGACACAAGTACGTATTACCCCAAAAGCAGGCAAATGTATTTTAGTCAGTGGACATGATTTAGGTGATTTAGAAGCGCTTCTTGAACAAACTAAAGACACAGGGATTCAAATTTATACCCATGGCGAAATGCTCCCCGCACATAGTTATCCTAAGCTCAAAGCTTATCCGCATTTAGTAGGCAATTATGGGGGCGCATGGCAAGATCAACAGCGTGAATTTGCAGAATTTCCTGGTGCCATTTTAATGACATCTAATTGCTTAATCGAACCGAATGCCAAATATCGCCAACGAATTTTTACTGCTGGTCCAGTAGGTTGGTCAGGCCTCCGTCATATTGAAAATCATCAATTCGGATTATTAATTCAAGCAGCCAAAGCCTTACCTGGTTTTCGTGAAGACAGTCCTGAAGAAAAATTGATTACGATTGGATTTGGTCGAGATGCCATTTTAGGCGTTGCTGACAAAGTCATCGACGCAGTCAAAACGGGAGACATTCGTCATTTCTTCTTAGTTGGAGGATGTGATGGGGCCGCTTCTGGGCGTAATTATTACACTGATTTTGCGTTACAAGCGCCAGCAGACACTATTATTTTGACATTAGGATGTAATAAATATCGCTTTAATAAGCACGACTTTGGCGCGATTGGCGGCATTCCTCGTTTATTGGATTTAGGCCAATGTAATGACAGTTATTCAGCCATTAAAGTCGCCGTGGCTTTATCTGAAGCATTTCAATGCAGCGTCAATGAATTACCCTTATCGTTAATTGTCTCTTGGTTTGAACAAAAAGCCGCCGCCGTCTTATTAACTTTATTATCTCTTGGTTTGAAAAATATTCGGCTAGGACCAACTTTACCTGCATTTATTACACCAGGTGTGCTTGATTATCTCGTTCGTACTTTTGAAATCAAACCTATCACAACTGCTGAAGCAGATTTAACTGCTATTCTCAAAAAAGCAGCTTAATTTTTTTTACTTCCTCTTTCCCCTGACAAGCAACTTGTGAGGGGATTTTTTTCTCTAGAGAAATCGCCATGATGTCCCCCAATATAAAAGAAAACCATCATATTGATTTGATTCTCCAAGATGAGACCCATCTTCATTTTGATGCCACAGAAGCCACATCTGTTTTAAAAGCAGCAGCGGAAGCAGGTTGGATTTTACCCGCACTTTGTCAAGAAGGAGGATGCGGCCATTGTCGCGCTTCTTGCCTAGATGGCATTTATCATTTAGACCCTTATAGTGAAGCCGCCCTCTCTCAAAATGAAGCGCAAAAAGGGGGTGTTTTATTATGTCGTTTACATGCGCAATCTGATTTAATATTACACGCCCCATTTGGGCACAATGCGATACAAACAGAAAAACCTCAAATACGGCATGCTCAAATTACAGAAAAGAAAAATCTTGGGGGCAAAACAATTCAATTAATTTTGACGCTTGAACCCAATGAAGACGGAGATCAAAGTGCGGCTTTTGAAGCAGGACAATTTGTACAAATTGCGATTCCTCATACCAATATCTGGCGGGCTTATTCTTTAGCAAATATTCCCAATTGGACTGGTGAATTAGAGTTTCTGATTCGAGTACAACCTGAGGGTTTATTTTCTACATGGTTACAAGAACATGCCACTATTGGCACGATCGTTCCCGTACAGCTGCCTCGAGGGAACTTTACCTTAAAAGATAATGGCCTCCGTCCACGCTGGTTTGTGGGAGGTGGAACAGGACTCGCTCCCCTCCTTTCCATGCTACGCCATATGGCAGAGTGGCAGGATCCGCAACCCGTCCGGCTTTATTTTGGAGTCAATACGGAAGCAGAACTTTTTGATTTAAGCAGCTTAGATGCACTTAAAATGCAATTACCCGCATTAAAAATTTCTATTTGTATCTGGCATCCTTCTGCAACTTGGAAAGGTTTAACCGGCACCCCTATTGATTTTTTACTGTCAGATTTAAAAAACGTTTCGTCTTTTCCTGATTTATATTTATGTGGTCCAAGCGGACTGATTGAAGCCGCTGAACAAGCAGCACGGACAGCAGGTATCCCAGAAAAACAAATTATGAGTGAACGTTTTTTACCCAGTGGACAGGGATAAATTAACATTGTCATGTTAAGTAATAATTTTTATTTTAATCAAATTATATAATTCAACCAAGTTTTTTATCCAAAACAATAAAAATTAAGATAATATCACTATAATATTAAAAAACTTTATAAACTTGGAAGAATTACAATATGTCTACAATTGACCAAAACGGTTTTGATTCTGAATATTATTTATCTCAACGCCCAGATGTAAAACAAGCGGGCGTTAATCCTTATCAACATTTCTTATCAAACGGTTGGAAAGAAAAGGCCAATCCTAATGCTTTTTTTAACACAGCCTATTACCTTACTAATAATCCAGATGTTGTAACTGCCTCAATTAACCCATTCACACATTTTTTATCAAACGGTTGGAAAGAATCTCGTAACCCTAGTAGTAAATTTGACATTTCATACTATTTACAACAAAACCCAGATGTCGCAACTGCTGGAATCGATCCACTCATACACTTTTTAACAAATGGATATAAAGAAGGGAGACTACCTTCTAGCAGTTTTAATAGTACCCTCTATTTACAACTTAATCCAGATGTCGCAACTGCTGGAATCAATCCTTTAATTCATTATACTGAATACGGTGCCGCTGAAAATAGACCTATTACTGACGGATCCACAACCACAGATATTACAAGTACATCAAAATTACTACCTAATGCGCAAAACCAATCTGTCACAAACACAACTATAAATAACACCTCTTTAGCAAATAGTATTTTTGGAGCACTTGATTCTACTTATCATTGGTCTAAGAAAACACTTTCCTACGGATTTAATACTTTTATCCCTACTGAGTACACAGATTCAAATGATAGAGCTGGATGGCAACCCTTCAATTCCAGAGATATAACAATAGCAAAAGAAATTTTTAACCATTTACAAGATATTACACAACTAACATTTCAGCAGAGTAACACGACAAATAGTGGAGATATTCGATTTAATAAAGTACTGATGTCTAGCTCAAATGGATGGGCATATTATCCATCTAGCTCAGCAACAGGAGGGGATGTATTTGTTTCCACCACATATGACGCCAATAGTGGAAATGAAATAGGAAGTTATGGTTACTCCACTATTTTACACGAAATTGGACATGCCTTAGGACTAAAACATCCTTTTGAAGACGGTATCACTCTACCTAGTAATTTAGATGACACAGTTCATACACTTATGTCATATACTGCTGGAAAAAATACAATTCCAGTTTTTACTACTACAAATAATCAAGCTTCTGTTCAAATAAGTTATACTGCTGAACTTTCCACTTACGCCCTCTTTGACACAGCCGTTCTTCAAAAGCTATACGGCGCTAATATGAATACAAATACTGACAATAATACGTACAGCGTTTCTTCTCGACAACATGAATATAAAGTGATCTGGGACGCTGGTGGAACAGATACAATTGACGCATCTCAAGCGACTGGGGTGTGTAATATTAACTTAAAATCAGGGACATTCTCAAGTGTTGATATCTACACACTTGATATGCAAGCACAAGATACAATCGCAATGTATCAATCTCAAGGGCTCACAGGAAGTAATATTGTCAATTGGGTTAACAGTATTTTTTCAGGAAATAGTAGTAATCTAAATACCTACTTATTTTACACAGGGGAAAATAATCTTGCTATTGGTTATGGCGTTGTAATTGAAAATGTCTCGACGGGATCGGCAAACGATACTGTTATTGATAATGAAGTCAATAATTTTATTAATACAGGAAGTGGTAACGACACAATTACTATCGGAAATGGAGGATTTGACACTATTAATGGCGGATCTGGCACTGATACTGTCAAATTATCTGTTGCAAAAACAGGTATTGATATTGAAAAAGAATCTGATGGTAGCTATCTATTAGTTAGTAGTAACTTTTCTGCAAGATTAATTGGCATAGAAAATTTACTATTTTCAGACAACAGTAATATGATATTAGCTTAATGATCCCTCATAAATGTAAAATAGAGAAAAGTAAATAATTAAAAAACTTTTCTCTCTTTACATTACTATTTTATTAGTGATTAATGGGCCTAACCATCTCAAAATAATGTTCAGTTGTCACATAGCCGTTCCCTCCTAATCTCCCAAGAGTCAAACACTTTGCTGGATCAAGTTTTTGGTTGGCATTAAGGACATGATCGGCTACTGTAATATGACACACATCTAATAAAACTAAATGCCCCCCACTCGGCGCGGCTCCAAAATCAATTATCTGACGCACACGACATTCAAAACGAACCGGAGCCAAGGCAACGCCAGGGACACTTACATCCTGACTCGGTGACTTTTCTAATCCCACGGCTTCTAATTCACTGACCGTTTCAGGGTAATCTGCACTTGTTTGATTCATTTTTTCAGCAAGGGAGGGCGGCACAATATTAATGACACATTCAGGATGTCTTTTTAAATTAAGGAGCGTATCTTTATATTGATTCTGGGGTTTATGTATAATTGAAACACTTAATATGGGTGGATTAATATTGGCTACATTAAAAAAGGAAAAAGGCGCAAGATTTACGACACCAGCTTGATTCACTGTTGTGATCCATGCGATAGGACGCGGTTGAATTGCAGCGGTTGCAAGCTGATAAAACTGTTGTGGCACTAACATATCACGAGAATATTCCATATATTTTTATTCATCCTAAAATGATTATTTAATTAAACAAATAAAAATTTTATCACGAGAATTTGTCTATTTAAATTACTATCATATTGAATAAACATAAAAATAAGAGGCTGTGACACAAAAAATTAAATTTTCTTATAGCAAGCCATGCTATAATTTGACGCAATAAGACGTAAGAAAAAAATAAAAAAAATCAGGACGAAGGAACTTTCCTTTATCCTGATTTGTCTAGCCTTTTAGGCAACAAGCTGAGCAGCGAGAAACGCTTATTTTTTCTCTACTTTAGCAGCTGGTTTTGCATCTTTAGCTGGTTTTGCAGCTGCATCTTTTTTCGCTTCTTTTGCTACAGCTGGTTTTGCATCTTTAGCTGGTTTGTCGTTTGCTAAAGCAGGTGTGCTGATAACAGCTAATGCGCCTAATGCGACTAAAACGTTACGTAAGTTCATTTGATAACCTCTATGAATGAAGTAATATTAAAAATACTGAAGGATTATTCACTAATACAATGAGTCATGCTATCGGCACAATAGTCTCGACCCAACACGCTGTGAATACAACTTTATTCTTTTTTTAGCTGATCAAGAATAACTGCTGTTCTATCAGTAAATGCATGAGCTTAATATTTGGTTTACACCTGTTGAAAAAATTTTTGCGTTCTTATGCTTTATTATGCTTATTTAAAACGAAGAACGGCATATCTGTGTTAGGTGTGCCGATTTCTTTTGTCAGCAATCGCCACATGTTATCTCTTTCCTCCTTCGTAAAAACCGTCCAAATATTCTTCTCAATTTTATTAAATTTTCTTTCATTTGCTCGCTAATCCTTCAATAAAAAAGCACAAATTCAAATTGATCTTGTTGTTTAATCCATTTATTATTAGGGAAAATAATCTAATTTTGCTTAATTTATTGTCGTGAAACATTTCATTTTGCCATTTATTGCCCTTGGGATCACGCTTCTTTATTTGCTTTCTCAAGTGAGCGAAAACACAGAGTTCTATGGGGAATCCTATCGTCTTATTTTTGGTTTGAATATTTTACTTGTCATTGGGCTGTTGGGACTAATTGGACACCAACTGTTAATGCTTAAACGCAAACTCAAAGCCCGTATTTTTGGAAGTAAGCTCACACTCAAACTAGTTTCACTTTTTGCCTTAATGGCAATTCTCCCTGGTGTCTTTGTCTATGCCGTTTCTGTCCAATTTTTAACACGTAGTATTGAATCATGGTTTGATGTCAAAGTAGAACATGCACTGAATGGAGGGATGCGCATCAGCCGGACTGCTTCTTCTTATTTTCTTCGGGAACTCGCTAGAAAAGGGCAATTACTGGCAACAGAAATTACAGTCAACCATACACCTGCCACAAATGACGTCAAATATCTTAATCATCTTCGAGAACAGCACGGCATTGAAGAAATTAATTTATTTAATGCACACGGACAATTGATGGCGACCGCCACAAATGGTGAAAAAAATGTCTATACGCTTTTTCCCAATGGAAGTGTCTTAAAACGTATTCGTCATCAAGAAAGTTTTTCAAGCCTAGAAAATATTCCAGGAAGAGGGTTATATTTACGCGTCGTCGTTCCTGTCAATATTCTTTCTTTTCGAGAAGATATTCGTATTCTTCAATTATTACAGCCGCTTCCTCAAGATTTAACGCATGATACAGAACTTGTTCACGCAGGAGCGCGCGATTATCAGGAACTTTCTCTTGCACGAGAAGGGTTACGTCAACTTTATGGATTGACATTGACGCTCACTTTGTTATTATCACTGCTACTTGCAATTGTTGTTGCCTTCTTTTTGAGCAATCGGCTGATTGCCCCGTTGAATATTCTCAACAAAGGAACGCAGGCGATTGCACAAGGAGATTTTACGCCTGTCCAATCTGAAAGCAAAAATGATGACGAATTGGGTACCCTCATGCGTTCTTTTAATACAATGGCTCGTCAACTTGCAGACGCGACCACTTATGCAGAACGTAATCGGTCTCAACTAGAAACAGCCAAAGCCTATTTAGAAAATATTTTAGCCAATCTTTCTGCGGGTGTGCTTGCATTTGATGAGGGATTAGTTTTGAGAACTGCAAATCCAAGTGCTTGGGAAATCTTAAACCTCGATTTACCCACTTTACGTGACTTACATCTCGATGAATGGGGATCTCACGATTCCGCATTGGCAGATTTTGCAATTCAGATACAAAATGAATTTCAAGAAAATGGCATGCAACCTTGGCAAAAACAAATCGAATACAAAGGAACAGATAAAACCAAAGTGCTGTTAATGCGCGGCACACGTTTGCCAGTGGATACAGATCATGGTTATATCCTTGTTTTTGACGATATTACTGATTTATTACAAGCACAACGAGATTCGGCATGGGGAGAAGTTGCCCGCCGTCTTGCTCATGAAATTAAAAATCCTTTAACTCCGATTCAACTTTCTGCTGAACGCATTCAACACAAATTAAACCATCTTCTTGATGACACAAATAGTGCATTTTTAATGCGGGCAACAACAACAATTATTAATCAAGTCTCTGCATTAAAAACAATGGTGAATGCTTTCAGCGAATATGCGCGCTCACCCAAATTAAAAATCGAAAAATTGCAATTAAATCAACTTGTCACTGACGTACTGGCTTTATACGAAAATAATCCTATTCAAGTTGATGTTGATTTATCTCCAATCCTGCCATTGATTATGGGAGATGCAACCTTATTACGCCAAGTGATTCATAATTTGCTAAAAAATGCACAAGAAGCTTTAAATCAACAAGAAAACCCACAAATTAAATTGATTACACAATTACATCCCAGAAATAAACGACAAATCGAGTTAATTATCCAAGATAACGGAACGGGTTTTTCAGAAACAATTTTGACACGCGCCTTTGAGCCTTATGTCACTACCAAGGCAAAAGGAACAGGCTTAGGACTTCCCATCGTGAAGAAAATCATTGATGAACATAAAGGAAGCATCCAACTTGAAAATGCAAAACCAACTGGTGCGTTAGTACGCATTATATTTCCTATTTTAGAAGGTTCCTCAGCGAATGAGTAAAATTTTAATCGTTGATGACGAAATTGGGATTCGCGAATTACTCTCCGAGATTTTGGAGGACGAAGGGTATGGCGTTTTGCTTGCTGAAAACGCAGAGCAGGCTCGCAAACTAGTGAGTCACCAAGACGAAATCAATCTCATCCTATTAGATATTTGGATGCCTGATACAGACGGGATTACCCTCTTAAAAGAATGGGTGAATTCTCCACAAAAAACATTAATTCCTCCTGTGATTATGATGTCTGGTCATGGCACCATTGATACCGCCGTTGAAGCCACAAAAATCGGCGCTATTAGTTTTCTTGAAAAACCAATTTCACTACAAAAGTTATTATCTAGTGTTAAAGTTGGATTAGAGCAACATCAGCGTGATTTCCATGCCTCGAGAGAATTGAATTATTTAGAATATATTTCAAAAAGCTCAGTCATTGAACATCTTACGGAACGTTTAAAAAAAATCGTTCATACGAATTTGCCTTTACTCTTAGTGAGTGAACCGGGTTGTGGTGCAGAAATTTGGGCAAAATTTTTACACCAACCTAATACACCGTGGGTGATTGCAGATACAAGTAGTATGTTAGCGCAACAACCAATGAATTTATTAGACCAGGCACGTAAAGGTGTGTTATTTATTCCGGAAGTAGGCAATTTAAATAAACTTGAGCAAAAAGGCTTGCAATTAATTATTAATAAATTAGCGCGTTATCAAACCCGTTTAATTTGTGCGACGACAAGTCCTTTGATCAAAAAAATTGAAGAGGGATCTTTTGACAGAGCACTTTATAATGCACTTGGACAAGTCACGCTCACGCTTCCTGCTTTACGGGAACATAAAGAAGATATTCCAGAAATTGCCAAAACGCTTTTACGTCATTTGATTCAACGTGGTGAAGTTTCTGCGGATCGACATTTTGTGCCGGATGCTCTTGGTTTTTTGACACAATATGACTGGCTTGGCAATCTTCCTGAATTAGAAAATGCGATTCGGACTTTAGCATTAAATGCCACTCAAAGCGAAATCAAAGCGCTCGAAGTACAAAATTTTTTACAACAACACCAATCTGTGACCCCAGAAACAATTAATACAGTTTTACCGTTAGATTTACCATTACGCGAGGCACGGGACGCTTTTGAACGCATTTATTTTGAATACCACTTACAGCTTGAAAATTATAATATGAGTCGGATCGCAGAAAAAGTGGGTCTGGAACGAACCCATCTTTACCGCAAAATCAAGCAGTTAGGTATTAAAGTCAATCGTAAATCAGAAAATTGATTCTATATTGAGAGACTCAATCATTCTATGACGCAAGAACAAGATCTTTCTTCTAAAATTGGCGCATTGTGGTTGCGCGAACTCGAAATTGATGCCTTATGGGTTCAACGTGAAACACTTGCGTCTTACCTTTCGACGACGCCATCTAACATGTCTGACTCCCCAAAAGCCGATAACAATCTTACCCCTGTTTCTATACAAACGGTTCCTTCTGCTCCATCCCCCTCTCTTTTTGAAACGGAACCTTGTCCTACGCAATCTTGGGACGAACTTTCAAAGCAAATTAATGCTTGCCAAAAATGCGGCTTACATGCCCAACGCAAAAACGCTGTCGTCGGACATGGCGATCAACAGGCTAAAATATTAATTGTAGGGGAAGCGCCCGGCGCAGAAGAAGATGAAAAAGGGTTACCTTTTGTAGGACAATCTGGTCAATTATTGGATCAGATTTTGGCCGCAATTCAACTTTCTCGGCAAAATGGCATTTATATTGCGAATGTCATTAAATGCCGCCCTCCAGAAAATCGGACACCTGTTAAGGATGAAATTCGGGCCTGTCAACATTATTTAGAACAACAAATTGCCCTAATCCGTCCAACATTGATTATTGCCCTTGGAAAAACAGCAGGGGAATATTTATTAGGGGAACCTATCAAGAGTATGGCGAACATTCGCGGGAAAATTTCACAATATTTCAATACGCCTTTAATTGTGACGTATCATCCGTCTTATTTGCTTCGTTCGAGTGGAGAAAAACTCAAAGCGTGGGAAGATTTTATTTTTATCAAACATCAATTAATAAAATTAACGAACGCTCAATCAATTAAATAAGGCCATAAAAAAAGGAGCCTTTCAATGGCTCCTTTCTTTCACTAAAAATATATTAATTTATTATAAAGTTGGTTCAGTTTTTAAACGTTTTTTAATAAAAAGCACGAGTAATGGGGGCGTAATCAATGTCGTAATAATGACTGTGACAATAATAATAGAAAATAAACTATCTGAAACGACGCCCAATGACTTCCCAATACTGGCAAAAATTAAGCCCACTTCTCCACGGGGAACCATTCCAAATCCAACAATCCATTTGTCGACATCCCCTTGACAGACAAACCCGCTCACCACTTTTCCAATAATCGCAATAACACTGATTAATAAAGCAATTCCCATAATTTTTGGATCAACAAGCAAAGATAAATCCACTTGCATGCCTGTCATGACAAAAAATAACGGAATCACAAAAAAACCAAGTGGTTCAATAAAATGATGTAATTCTTTATTTTTAAAGGTATAGCGTTCAAAATAATGGGGTTCTAAAATTAATCCTGCTGCAAATGCCCCAATGATAGGCGCTAATCCAACCAATTGGGATAAATAAGCCAAAAATAAAGCCAATCCAATCATGACAGTAAATTGGGTTGCGGCCCCCGGATGGATTTTTGCGAATAAATTGCTAATATAAGGCGTAATTATTCGTCCCAAAATCAAAGCACTGACTAAAAATAAAATGGCTTTTCCTAATGTCCATGAGGCATGAAAGACATCGACTTGACCCGTCATAACAATTGCGGAAACCACCGCTAAAATAACAAGCCCTAAGACATCATCAATGACGGCCGCCCCTAACACAATTTGGGCTTCCTTCAAATGAATGGCATTCATATCTTTGAAAACGCGGCCGGTAATACCGACAGATGTTGCTGATAAAGTGGCACCCAAAAATAAATGTGTTTTCCAATCTGCTTCCGCTAATAGCCATGGCCCAATGACATAAGTGCCTAAAACAAACGGCGCAACAATACCAATTAATGCCACCAAAAAAGCTTGGGTTCCCACCTTTTTTAAGGCTTTTAATTCTGTTTCTAACCCTACTTGAAATAAAAGAACAATAACGCCTAGTTCGGCAAGAAAGAGAAAAACTGGAAGATGGGCAAAGTGATTAAGAGAAGGTAAGCCAATTAGTGCAAGATTTCCTAATAAAATTCCAAAAAGTAATTCGCCTAAAACAGCTGGCTGTCCAAATTGTTCAACAAGACTTCCTACTCGAGCTAATAACAACATTAAGGCAATGACAGCAAAAACGCTCACGCCACCGAAAAGATCCGCTTCAGAACTCGCATAGGCGAAATTAGGTAGCATGATGCTTATTAAAAAAAAAAGAAAGGCTTCATTTGACTCCTACATGATGAGAAAAAACAACGTGAATCATATTAGTGGGAAATGCGGTGCTTTTCAGCGCATCGGCCAACGTATATTGATCAAGGACTTCAAAAAAAGCACGAAGTGCCTGTCCAAACATTGGCTTCAAACCACATTGACGTAATAATGTACAATTCTCATGTGCTTGAACATTGGAATGCATACATTCTACTAATGAAAAATGATTTTCTGTTTGACGAATTAAGGTTCCTATTTTGATTGTTTCTGGGAGTAAAGCAAGGCGAACTCCTCCATGTTTTCCACGGATACTCATTAACGTCCCTTGTTTGACTAAAGAGTGAATGACTTTGACAAGATGATTTCTTGAGATTTGATAAAAATTTGCCATTTCAGTAATGGTGACATTTCTATCAGGTGTCTGGGCCAAATACATTAAGACACGCAAGGTGTAATCCGTATATTGGGTTAATTGCATATTATATTCTCACACTAAAAGATAGAATTAAAAACCAACAATAAGTTTAAATTTTTTTTAATAAATTATTATCAAAAGAATAGGAACAAAACAAGATGGTAATTTATGAAATAAAACATCTTATTGACTTCATCTTTTTTTAGACCTGTTTTATAACCAAGATACAACATTTTCATGCTAAAAATACGCGCGGGCAAAAAGACGTGAATTTTAATCAAATTTGCCCCAAAAAACTGTTTTTCATATGATAGGATCATCTTGTCCATAGCAAGATAAGAAAAAATTAGTGCATCTTATTGAAATTCTACACTAATCGGACATTATGGTATAAAATAAGCAA
>CAZDFJ010000016.1:0-48796 GCA_964504875.1 uncultured Burkholderiales bacterium
CGCAGTTTATTATTTTCTAATATGTTATGTTCTTTAAATAACATAATGAGACGCTCCCACCACGTATGATTAGGTGAAAGCTGATCGAGCATGAAACGACAAATAAGAAGCGTCGCGAAAGTTGAACGATCTCCAGTGAGAAGACCTAATCGCGGATATTTTATATCTTTATAAGGTTTCAGATCTGTGACATGTTTGGCATTCCAAAAACGTTGATGATGGGCACTGATATTCCGAATATTGTTCAACATTTGAAACCAAGACTGCGCACAATGCCACACTTTTGGTGTAGCAGGTGTCATCATTCGACAAATTTCTTGTTGAATATTTTGTTTCAAAAGACCAAATAATTTGGAAATATCGCCAAAGGTTAAAAATTCCATGAGTTTCCAAAAAGGGGGCTGCATTTCGTTTTTTTGCCAATGTGTTCTCAAAATTGGATGCTTTTTATTTCTATAATTTTGCCCCACTTCTTTAAAGTTTTTCGCTAAGCTTAATATCTTATCCTTCTTTGTTTTATCACAATAATTATGATATGTTTTATCATCCAGATCCCACCATAATCCTGTATTATCTTTTTGAATCATCACTTCATTAATACTCACTCTCAATGCAATTTCAATACGTTCTATTGCCTCTAATGTGAGAATACGCAATCGCCGATCTAAAATATAAATATTTAAAACATCATCAAATGTTGTCCCTTCAGTAAAACATTTTTCATCTGCATAAAAAAAAGAACAATAACCACGAAATCGATAGTAACCAATCTGCCTCAGAGGGTGAATCGCTTTTTCTTGATGACGAATATGTCATCCTCTTTTTTCGAGTCTGGTTAGTAAAGCCTCGACTGAATATCACTGTTGGCTATTTTCTTCCAAAAATCACCTCATGTTGTCTACAATAAATCGTGAAAAACAAAGTATAGCCCATGCAGACTTTTGGTCGAAAATGAATTTATTTATTTTTTTCTTTAAGACGCCGATATTGAACCGCTTCTGCAATATCTTGAATTTGAATCACCTCATGTCCGCCTAAATCTGCAATCGTTCGGGCGACTTTCAAAATCCGATGATAGGCGCGTGCTGATAAATTCAAACGCTGAATTGCTTGTTCTAACAAATGTTTTCCCTCCATAGTAGGGCAACAAAATTGCTCGATTTCATTGACTGTCAAAAAAGCATTGGCTTTATTTTGTCTCGCTAACTGTGCTAAAAAAGCATGTTGAACACGTGCCCGCACTTGCTCGCTTGTTTCAAACAAGAGGGGTGTTTCTTTAGGACTAGCCAAAAGCTCTGTATGGGGAACAACAGGAACATCAATTTTGAGATCAATACGATCCAAAAAAGGGCCAGAAAGTTTATTTTGATACGCCCGAATTTGATTCGGCGTACACACACAAGGGCGACTCGGATGGCCTAAATAACCACAGGCACATGGATTCATTGCGGCCACTAGCTGAAATCGTGCAGGAAATTCAGCCTGTTCACTGGCGCGTGAAATCGTAATTTTGCCTGCCTCTAGCGGTTCGCGGAGTACTTCGATGGCCCGCCGGTTAAATTCAGGGAGTTCATCTAAAAATAACACGCCATGGTGCGCCAGCGAAATTTCACCAGGACGCGGGACATTCCCGCCCCCAACCAATGCCACGCCCGAAGAAGTATGATGCGGACTGCGAAAAGGCCGTTTACGCCAGTTTTCAAGTTTAAATCCGTCTGTTTTGAGTGAATAAATCGCAGCACTATCGAGGGCTTCTTCCTCAGTCATTTCAGGCAGGAGCGTTGGAAGGCGTTGCGCGAGCATCGATTTTCCTGTCCCGGGTGGTCCAACCATAATTAAACTATGTCGTCCTGCCGCCGCGATTTCTAAAGCGCGTTTAGCTTGCGCTTGCCCGCGAATGTCACTCAAATCAAGCGCCGCTGTTTCTGTTGAAGAGACGGGTAAGACAACCCGTTGGTGATCCAACGGCGTCAAATTTTCAATTCCCGTTAAATGTTTATAAATATCTAGTAGAGAATGGGCAGGTAAAACTTGTGCATCTTTAACAAGGGCGGCTTCACTGGCATTTTCGGTAGGTAAAATAAAGATTCGTCCATCTTTATAAGCTTTATGTGTCATAGCCAAAATCCCGCGCACCGCCCGCAATTCTCCTGTCAGTGCTAATTCCCCTGCAAATTCATATAGATGTAATGATTCGCGGGGTAATTGGTTAGACGCTGCTAAAATAGCAATTGCAATGGCTAAATCAAACCGTCCACTTTCTTTGGGTAAATCTGCGGGGGCTAAATTGACAGTAATCACCCGCGCTGGAAAACTAAACCCACTATTTTGAATCGCGGCTTTGACCCGATCACGGCTTTCACGGACTTCGGCTTCGGCGAGGCCCACAATTGTAAAACGTGGTAAACCGCCTGCAAGATGCGCTTCCACTGTGACAAGGGGGGCATTCAGGCCAGATAGTCCTCGACTATACAGTACAGCAACAGACATTATTGTTCTCCTTTTTTTATCATTGATTAATTTAAATAGTTCTATAATACTATTTATTTATCAAAATATAAATAAGGATTTTGTTTTTAAATTAATTTAATTAGTCTTTATTGAATATTAAGCCACAAAAAAAAGCTCCCGAATGGGAGCTCATTAAAAATAATCAGATAGAATGTTCTAAAATAGCCAGTTCATCTAGGCTAAAACCAGCTTGAAGACGTGCTGTTTTATTTAATTTTTTTGGCAAAGTTGGCGCATTATATTGCGGGTCCGCTAAAAGTTGCTGAAAAGTTTCAATAGGGTTCAGTTGGCGCGCTTGACATAAATAGACAAACCATGTATTGCCTATACGAACATGACCAATTTCGTCATGTAAAATAATTTTTAAAATTTCAACGGCTTCCGTATTGCCCGCTTGTTCAAATTTACGCATGATGGGCGGCGTGACATCTAAACCTCGGGCTTCCATAAGACGGGGAACTAAAGCCATACGTATGAGCGGATCATGGGCCGTTTTTTGTGCCATTTCCCATAAGCCATTATGCGCCGTAAAGTCGCCATATTGGTAGCCATGTTGTTTTAAATGGGTGTTTAATAATTCAAAATGATAGGCTTCTTCAACCGCAATTTGAAGCCAATCTGCATAATATGCCATCGGTAAGTTTCGAAAGCGATAAGCGGCATCTAATGCGAGATTAATCGCATTAAATTCAATATGTGTAATGGCATGCAAAAGGGCCGCTTGTCCTTCAGGTGAGGAAATCTTTCGTTTTTCAACGTTAAGCGGAGACACTAAATGGGGTTTTGTAGGGCGGCCTGCCTCGTTGACAACTTGAATGGGGCTTTCATGATTTAGTTGACATTGTCCTGTTTGCCATGCATTGTGTAAAACACGAACAAATTGAATTTTTTGTGAAAGATCACAACACATGAGGGCTGTATAAGCCTCCTGAAAAAAATCGTGCATTTTGTGAATATCCTCAGGTTTTGGGGAGAATGAGACATATCATGCAGATTCTCTCCAGAAAAGAAAAGCCTTTATGAAAGATTCTCTATTTTGTTTGCCAAACAAGTGTTTTTTCTATACAATTGAAAGTTTTTAGTTTGTGCCAAATGGCACGTTTTTTAACCTTTGGAGTTTTAGAATTATGGCTATTTCGACCAGTCAAAAAGCTGAAATCGTAGCAAAATATCAACGCGCAGCCGGCGATACCGGTTCCCCAGAAGTGCAAGTCGCTTTATTGACAGCACGTATTAACGATTTAACAGAACATTTCAAAGTTAACAAGAAAGATCATCATTCCCGCCGTGGTTTGTTACGCCTTGTTAGCCAACGTCGTAAATTATTAGACTACTTAAAACGGACGAACCTTGAAGGATATCGTCGTTTAATCGAAAGTCTTGGCTTACGTAAATAATCTTAAAGGATGTGAACCTTGCGGCACCTGAAAAAAACTTTTAATTACGGTCGGCATGAAGTTTCGCTCGAAACCGGTGAGATTGCCCGTCAAGCCGACGGTGCAGTGTTAGTTACTATGCAAGACACCGTTGTGCTCGTCACCGTAGTGGGTGCAAAAGAAGTTGCGCCCGGGCAAGACTTTTTTCCACTGACAGTCGATTACCAAGAGCGTACTTATGCGGCTGGTAAGATCCCCGGCGGCTTTTTCAAACGGGAAGGAAAGCCTTCTGAAAAAGAAACATTAACTTCACGTTTAATTGATCGTCCATTAAGACCGCTATTTCCAGACGGTTTTTATAATGATGTTCAAATCATTGCAACAGTGATTTCTTCAGACCCTGAAATTGATGCAGATATTCCCGCGTTATTGGGGGCATCTGCTGCATTAGCCATATCTGGGATCCCTTTCCAAGGACCAATTGGAGCGGCACGTGTTGGCTACGTTGATGGCCAATATGTGTTAAATCCAACAGCAACTGAGCTCAAAAAATCTCAGTTAGACTTAGTGGTCGCTGGCACGGACTCTGCGGTTCTGATGGTCGAATCGGAAGCACAAGAGCTTTCTGAAGAGGTTATGCTTGGTTCAGTGATTTTTGGACATCAAGAAATGCAAGCGGCGATTCAAGCGATTCGTGAGCTTGCAGCAGAAGTCGATCCTACTCCGTGGGAATGGACTACACCTGTTGTGGATGCGTCCTTGATTGCGCAAATTAGCGAATTAGCTGAAGCGGATTTAACCGCAGCTTATGCAATTCGTGAAAAACAAGACCGGAGTCGTGAATTAGATCGTATCCGTCAGCGTGTTATTGAGACATTAACAACAGAAGAAACCGCTTCTGATGAAATCCGTAAGATCAAAGGCTTAGTAAAAGAAACAGAGGCAAAAATTGTTCGAGGCCAAATTTTAGAAGGTGAACCTCGAATTGATGGCCGTGATACGCGTACTGTCCGTCCTATTCGTATTCGGACAAGTGTGTTACCACGGACGCATGGTTCTGTTTTGTTTACGCGCGGTGAAACCCAAGCCTTGGTTGTGGCCACTTTAGGGACAGCCCGTGACGAACAAACGATTGATGCGTTACAAGGTGAATATTCTGAACGTTTCATGTTGCATTATAATTTTCCACCGTATGCAACAGGCGAAACAGGACGGGTTGGTTCACCAAAACGGCGTGAAATTGGTCATGGCCGTTTAGCGAAACGTGCATTAGTGGCATGTCTTCCTAGCGCCGGGGAATTTTCTTATACAATGCGTTTGGTTTCAGAAATTACTGAATCTAACGGTTCTAGCTCGATGGCTTCTGTTTGTGGCGGATGTTTAGCCCTGATGGATGCAGGCGTTCCAATGAAAAAACACGTTGCGGGTATTGCAATGGGTTTAATCAAAGAAGGCAATCGTTTTGCAGTCTTGACTGATATTTTAGGGGACGAAGATCACTTAGGTGATATGGACTTTAAAGTCGCAGGGACTGAAGACGGGATTACAGCTTTGCAAATGGACATCAAAATCACTGGGATTACGAAAGAAATTATGCAAGTTGCATTGGCACAAGCCAATGAAGGCCGTTTACATATTTTGAACCTGATGAAACAAGCCTTGCCGGCTTATCGGACGGCTATTTCTGAATATGCCCCACGCATGGTCAATATCAAAATTCATCCAGATAAAATTCGGGATGTCATTGGTAAAGGTGGTGCAGTCATTCGTGGTTTGATTGAAGAAACAGGCACAACGATTGATATTGATGAAAGCGGGAATGTGACCATTTCTGGTGTGAATGCAGAGGGATGTAATCGTGCGCGTCAACGCATTGAAGACATTACTGCTGAGATTGAAGTCGGGCGAATTTATGATGCGACTGTGACAGAAATCCGTGAATTTGGCGCGATTGTAACACTGGTGAATGGAAAAACTGGTTTGTTACATATTTCTCAAATTTCGACAGAGCGCGTGCAAAATATTGCTGATCATCTGAAAGTCGGGCAAAGTATTAAAGTGAAAGTCTTGGAAGTGGATGAGAAAAACCGTTTGCGCCTTTCCGCAAAAGGGATCTAATTTTCAAGAGGATGTGATAGAATTGGGTCAGATAAATCAATCTGATCCAATTTTTTTTGTCGTATCAAAACGTGAAGGCATTTTTAAAGAGGAACTTAGCGTGAAAAAACAACTGATTGGAATCATGGCATTATTGAGTATGGGGGCTGCTTTTTCTGCCCAAGCCGAAAAAATTGGCTGTGTCACGACTGCATGGAAACTTTTAGGGGCGAATCATCAGGTTTGTGTCGAATCTTTTGCGGATCCTGTTGTGAAAGGGGTAACCTGTCATGTTAGTCAGGCTAAAAAAGGAGGCATCACTGGCTCCTTAGGTTTAGCAACCGATCCATCCTTGTTTTCTTTAGCTTGTCGTCAAACTGGTCCGATCGCGATGCCAGCTAAATTACCACAAGAAGAATCCATTTTTTCCGCAAGTACTTCTGTTTTGTTTAAAGACACACAAGTTCGCCGTATGTGGGATGAAAAAAATAAAACATTGGTCTATGTTGCGATTAGTCGTAAACTCATTGATGGATCTCCTGTCAATAGTATTTCTACAGTTCCTGTGATGCCTTGGGGCGGTCGCTAAATTTTTATGAAAAAACAGCCGTTTCTTTCTGAGATGTTCTTAATCTTAGTTATGGTACTCAATCTGTTTCAAGGATGGTTAGGTTTTGCCTTGCCAAATTGTCAGATGGAGCAGGCTGTTTTTTCTTCTCGCTTGCAGGGACAGACGATGCAAGCTTGCCCTCATACTTCAGAAACAACTTGTTGTGATCACCATTTTACTTCCTCTCTTTCTGACAAAAAGATTTCTTCAGATCAGCATTTAGATTGTTTACATTGTCTCTCATTGCATTTGCAAACAAGCATGATGCTTTTTGGCCTGATCGGGTTTATTATCAGTTTTGTCCTCTATCGAAATCGTTTTCGCTTTCCTGCTGTCTTATTTTGTTCACATATTCCTGAACGCTTACATCGTCCGCCGCACTATCTCTTTTCTCTCAATTAGTTTGTCTTTTTATGGTGTCTCTTTTATCCAAGAAATTAGGGTGAAACGAGAGAGATTATTTTGTTTTCTTGTGAGAGAAAAATGTCTTCTTTATTACATTTTTTATGTAATTTATTAGGGGGTCTTTTCCTATTTTTAGGATCACTCCATGTAAGCTTAGCACATAATGGCGAAAATCATGCCCATGAAACTGTAGGGGCAGAAGCTGTGCCTACTTTACCCAATGCAGAAACAGAAAGTGAACAATTTGAACTAGTTGTTCAAGCTGATCCTGTCAAAAAAATATTGCTTTTTTATCTAGATGATTTTCAAACAAATGCGCCCGTGAGCCATGCTACGCTCGAAATCGAAACGGGTCAATTTCGGGCTCTTGCCCAAGAAAAAGAAAAAGGCGTGTATTTGTTAAATGCCCCTTTTCTTCATCTAGCTGGTGACTACCCACTGACTGTAACAATTACGGCGGGGCAGATAAGTGACTTGCTTGCCTTGACAGTAAAAATTCCTCAAAAAAATCATCAAAAAATTCAACAAGAAGAATGGCCAATTTTAGCCTGGAGTCAAATTGGTCTTTTCTTCATGTTAGGTGTGGGTGTGGGGGGTGGGATTTTTTTGTTATTGCAACGTCGGCCGTTTCATTCAGCAAAAATCATTCTGCCCCTATTTCTGAGTAGTAGCTTTTGTTTGATGGTGGGAAGCTTTCCTCAAGAAGGACACGCTTTTGAATTATCCAAATCCCTTTTTGTAGAAAAAGCGACGCAACGATTTTTAGGAGTGAGAACCCAACAAATTGCTTTAGAAAATATTGCAAAAACAATTACATTACAAGCGACAGTTGTTGCGGATCCCAATCAAAGCGGCAAAATTCAGGCCAATCAAAGTGGTAGTTTAACGCTTTCTGGGAAACCTTTATATATCGGACAAACTGTTCGAAAAAATCAAATTGTGGCCGTATTGCATCCTACCTTGACTGCTCTCGAAAAAAGCACACAAAGTGTACAGCTTGCTGATTTAAAACAACAAATTGCTTTAACGGAACAAAAGCTGAGCCGTTATCGACAAATTCCAGAAGTGATTCCTCAAAAAGAAATCACAAATGCACAACTTGAATTGCAAGGATTGCGGGCTCGCGTTGCCGCGACCGCTCGGGCTTTTCAGCAGACTGAAACCTTACGTATTCCAATTACAGGAACAATTACGACATTAAATATGACACATGGTCAAGTCGTGAATGCGGGAGAGGTTCTTTTGGAAATAACTGCGCCTCAAGGTTTATTAATAGAAGCCCTTCAATTTGAATCGCCTGCTTTTTCTCAGTTTGAGACGGCAAGTTTGACTTATCAGGGAAAAACGATCCCCCTTGTTTTTTTGGGGAAAAGCTTGAAACGGCGTGAACAAAGCCAGCCATTATTGTTTGGTTTAAAAAAGATTGAATCTCTTCCTGTGTTACAAATGGGGCAGCCCCTTTCTATTGTGGTCACACTTAAAGAAAAACAACGCGGTTATCGTCTGCCACAAAGTAGTCTTGCAAAAAATAAAGAAAACGAAGATATTGTTTTCGTACATGAGCATGCCCAATTATTTCGGCCGTTTCGGGTGATGTCTCAACCTTTAGAAAATAACATGATTTTTATTCCTGAAAATTGGTTACATCCACAAGATCGTGTTGTTGTCCAAGGCGCCGCCGCACTGGCACAAAAAAATTAAGGAGTTTTTATTATGTTTGCGTGGATTGTCAAAAATAGTTTAACGCAGCGTCTTTTTGTGCTCATATTGGCCGTTGGCTTAATCATCGCAGGAATAGGGCAATTACGGACGCTTTCAGTTGATGTTTTGCCTGATTTAAATCGCCCGATGGTCACATTAATGGTCGAAGCCAATGGGATGGCACCTGAAGAAATAGAACAGCGTGTGATTCGTCCATTAGAACAAAATCTGAATGGCTTACCTGATCTAAAAAGAATGCGGACTGTCTCTGGGATTGGGCTTGGCATTTTATATCTTGAATTTGAATGGGGCACTGATGTTTTTCGGCATCGACAACAAATTGCTGAAAAAATCAGTGTTGTGCGTGAGCAATTGCCTGTCAATGTTGTCCCGCAAATGGCCCCTGTCAGTTCAATTATGGGTGAAATTATGCTATTGGCTCTGCCCATTCAAAAAGGACAAGCCATGGCGACCCGTGAATTTGCAGATTGGGTCATGCGTCCTCAGTTGCTTTCAATTGCTGGGGTGGCACAAGTGGTTCCGATTGGGGGCGAAGTGCGCCAATATCAAGTTTTACCTAATCCAACCCAAATGCGCTTTTTACAAGTCAATTTAGAACAAATACAAAAGGCTTTACAAGATTTTGGAGTCAATACGAGTGGCGGTTTTTTAGAACAAAGTGGCCGAGAATATCTTATTCGTCAGATTGGTCAGACCAATCGGATAGATGATCTTAAAAATATTGTCGTGACGATGCGCAATGATCAGCCCATTTTTTTACATCAAGTGGCAACTGTCCAGTTTGCCCCTGCGATTAAACGAGGAGAAGGCAGTTTGAATGGCGAACCGGCAGTGATTTTATCTATTCAAAAACAACCGACTGCCAATACGCTAGCACTGACTGCGCTTCTTGAGGAAAAAATTAAACAACTGAATCTACAACGCTCATCTGAGATTGGGGCCTTACAAATTGTTTTTCGTCAAGCCGATTTTATTGAAAAATCAATCAATAATATTGAAGAAGCCTTACGGGATGGGGTCATTATTGTTGCCCTAGTTTTGCTTTTGTTTTTGTTCAATATTCGTGTGACTGTCATTTCTTTATTGGCCATTCCGCTGTCTATTTTAATGTCTATTTTAATGTTTTATTTTTTTGGTCTCACAATTAATACAATGACCTTAGGCGGCATTGCTATTGCCATTGGTGAACTCGTAGATGATGCCATTGTAGATATTGAAAACATTTTGCGGCGTTTGAGTCTGAATGCGCAGCATGAGAAACCCTTACCCGTTTTAAATGTCATTTATGAAGCTTCACTTGAGGTGCGCAGTGGAATTGTGTATGCCACATTAATTGTTGCATGCGTTTTTATTCCCTTATTTGCATTACCTGGCATGGAAGGGCGGTTATTTACACCATTAGGCTGGGCTTATATTATTTCTGTCTTAGCCAGTATGCTGATTTCTATGACTATCACGCCCGTTTTAGCCTCTTATGGTTTAACAAGTCACAAAGCTCTTACCCATCGTGAAACCGCTTTTTTGCGTTTTTTGAAAAAACAATATGTCCGCTTATTGCACTGGCATTTTGCGCATCATCAGGTTTTTTTTGGAAGTGTTATCGTCTTATTTATTGTGGCCGGAAGTGCGGTAATCACCCTGCCCCGCGCCTTTTTGCCCCCATTTAATGAAGGATCGCTCACACTGGGATTATTTTTACAACCTGGAACAGCTTTGAGTGAATCAGACCGTCTGGGACGGGCGGTCGAAAAATTATTATTAACCTTACCTGAAGTAGAAAAAGTCAGTCGGCGGACAGGTCGCGCTGAATTAGATGAACATGCCGAAGGCGTCCATTACAGTGAAATAGATATTCGTTTACGAGCAAGTTCACGCCCGCGTTCAGAAGTCGTTGCTGCGATTCGCGAAAAACTTGCCTTGTTGCCGGTTAATTTTCTATTAGGACAGCCGATTAGTCATCGTTTGGATCATTTAATGAGTGGGGTTCGGGCGCAAGTTGTCTTAAAAATTTTTGGACAAGATTTAAATACACAGCGTCTTCTTGCTGAACAATTAAAAACAAAAATGCAACAAATTCAAGGTTTTGTGGATATTCAAATTGAAAAACAAGTGATGGTTCCACAATATCAAATTGTTCTAGATTATGCTAAATTGGCACAGTATGGTCTTTCTGCTGGAGCATTATTACAGCAGTTAGAACAACTCATTCAGGGACAAACCCTCGGACAAGTTTTTGAACAAAATAAGCGTTTTAATATTGTTTTACGTCTTGCTGAAAAAGAACGGGCCGCGGCGTATTTAAAAGACCTTTTAATTGCCACGCCCCGTGGAAATATTCCATTACAACAACTTGCTGTGATTCTAGAAAAGAACGGTCCAAATCAGATTAATCATGAAAATATGGTGCGTCGTTTGATTCTTTCTGCAAATACAGATGGGCATGATCTGAATGCAGTCATTCACCCCTTGCAAAATTTATTAGCACAGTTTTCTCTACCAGAAGGTTACCATATTCAACTTGAAGGACAATATCAAGCACAACAAGAAGCCACGCAACGTTTGCTGATTTTAGGGAGTTTAGCTATTGGTTTTATTTTTGTAATTTTATACAGTCGTTATCATTCTATGAAGCTGGCTTTGTTAATTATGTTAAATATTCCGCTAGCCTTTATTGGGAGTTTTATTGCATTAAAAATCAGTGGACAAGCCCTTTCGGTGGCGAGTTTGATTGGCTTAATTACACTAACGGGGATGACCACACGTAATGGTATTCTAAAAGTCAGTCATTATTTAAATTTGGTTTTACGCGAAGGGGAAAAATGGGGGAAGCCTATGATTATTCGAGGCAGTTTAGAACGCCTCACTCCCGTTTTGATGACTGCTTTAACAGCTTCTTTGGCATTATTACCTCTCCTTTTTGCAGGAGAGCAGCCGGGAAAAGAAATTTTACATCCTGTCGCCGTTGTCATCTTTGGAGGACTGATGAGTGCGACTTTATTAGATAGTTTTTTAACCCCAGTTTTATTTTACAAATGGATAAAAGAAACAGATATTCAGCGTCATACGCTCGTTGGATATTAACTTTTTAGAGAGCATAAATCATGAAAAAATTTGCAATAGTTTTATTCAGCGTGTTTGCTTTGTCAAATCATACTGTCAGTTTGGCCCATTCTGATGCAGAATTAGATCAACAAGTGGCGCCGCATCATGGCCAAATTCGGATGGCGGGGGCTTATCATATTGAACTGGTTGCTAAAAACAATATGTTAATAACTTATATGACTGATCATGCAGGGGTGCCACAAGAAACAAAAGGGATGACAGCAACAGCTATTTTGTTAAATAAGTCACAAAAAACAACGGTGACTTTACATTCTGCTGGACAAAATGTGTTAAAAGGCACGGGAAATTTTTCTATCATGCCAGAGACAAAGATTGTGATGACAGTCCAAGTGGCAGGACAAGCGCCTATTCAAGCTCGATTTACGCCGCCGGCTTCCAAAATGGGAACAGAACAAATGCATCCGCATTAATTTCAATAGAGTCTTAATGAATCTTTAAAAAAAGCGACGAAAGGTCGCTTTTTGTTTTTTTAAATTAAATAAATTAAGTGTGGTTTTGTTTGTTATGATGGGGACATTCAGTGATAAATGATAAAGAAACGGATAAAAAGGAAATGAACTGTTTAGATATTCGCGACTTTGATTTAGTTGCATTTCATTCAATTGATGGTTATCAACATTGTGATGATGGTTTTGCCGCGGCGTATGCGATTTGGTCTCATATTCAAGATGAGATTCAATATTATCCTGCCACATACGATATGTCACCCAATATGGAACAATTTAAAGGAAAAAATGTACTTTTTGTGGATTGTTCATATAAGCGGCCTATTATGGAACAGCTCGAAAAAATTTGTGCCAAAATTGTCGTGTTAGAACATCATCCTAGTGCCAAAAAAGAATTAGGTGATAAAGCTTATTTTTACTATACGTCAGAACATTCTGGTTGCGTTTTGACCTGGCACACTTTTTTTGCAGAGGAACCCGTGCCCTTATTGCTACGTTATATTGAAGAAAATGATATTTGGCAATTTAAAACAGAAGGGGTGCAACAAATTTTAGCCAAACTGAGAAGTTTGCCACAGGATTTTAATGTGTGGAAAGACTTTGAAATTTCATTAACAAATCCAAAAATCTGGCAAAGTTATCACGAACAAGGCCTTGCTATTTTAGAAAACCGCAAACGGATCACACAACAATTGTTAAAAACAGCGCATTGGCTTGAAATAGGGGGATATCGCATTCGTGCAGTTAATTGTTCTATGGCGTTTGTTGCGCCCGTCGCTAATGCTTTGTTAAATTATAATCATTTTGGCTGTGCTTATTTTATTAATCATGCAGGAAGAGTGTTATTTAATTTGCGGTCAAGAGAAGATAAAATAGATGTCGGTGAATTAGCACGGGGATTAGGCGGGGGCGGGCATCGCAACGCTAGTGGTTTTGATAAAGATATTCATTATTTAGCCCACGCGATTCAATTAACTGTACCTCCTCAACGCAATAAACAGACAAAACGTTTGTCTTAAAAATGGGCAATTTGCATTACCCATTTTTGATGCGCCGAAAAAATTTTTTTAGGAAAGAACAGTCTGTTCCGCTAATAATTCTAATTCTAATGCGGAAGCAAGTAAGGCTAAACGGGCGATGACACCATATGTATAAAAACGATTAGGCAAGGCATCAGGTTGTGCAGCACTATCAGGTGTAATACATGCTGTATCAAATGGAACAGGGACGAAATGCATCCCAGGGGCATTGAGATTTTCGTTAATGCCTCGGCCCGTATGAACGCGATAAAACCCACCAATTACAGAACGATCCATCATATAAATCACGGGTTCTGCCACGCCATCGTCAATAGTTTCAAAAGTGTATACGCCTTCTTGAACAAGCACTTCTGACACTTCTTGACCTTCTTTAATGACAGACATTTTGTTACGCTGTTTCCGATTGAGACCCACGACTTCACTAGGGTCTTTAACTGTCATAATTCCCATGCCATAGGTGCCTTGATTGGCTTTGACAATGACAAAAGGTTCTTGATCAATTTGATATTCTTTATATTTTTGGCGAATGTCGTTCAAAATTTCTTCAACATGTGTGGCGAGACAATCTTCACCTTGACGTTCATGAAAATCAATTTCACCACAATAAGAAAAATAGGGATTAATAATCCAAGGATCAATTTGAATAAGTTTACCAAATTCTGTGGTAATGCGTTCATATGCACTAAAATGAACAGATTTACGACGGTTAAACCACCCTGCAAAAAGTGGAGGCAATAATTTTTGCTCTAAATTTTTGAGGATATCCGGCACCCCTGCTGAGAGATCGTTATTCAGTAAGACAACACACGGATCAAAATCTTTCAGACCAATGCGGTTTCCTGTTCGAATACAAGGTTCAAGCAGTAAGGTCTGTCCTTCTGGTAAAATAAATGGCGTTGGTTCGGTAATTTCAGGTAAAAGGGTCCCAATACGAACATTCATGCCAGCTTGTCTTAAAATAGAGGCCAGCGCATAAACATTTTTTAAATAAAATTGATTGCGTGTATGGTTTTCGGGAATTAATAATAAATTTGTTGCGTCTGGACAAATGCGATCAATCGCGCTCATCGCCGCTTGGACACTGAGCGGCAAAAAAGAATGATGTAAATTGTTAAAGCCGCCTGGGAAAAGATTGGTATCAACAGGGGCTAATTTAAAACCACTATTTCGTAAATCAACAGAGGCGTAAAATGGGACAGTGTGTTCCATCCATTTTGTTCTGAACCAGTGTTCAATATCAGGAAGTGCTTTCAAAATATGTTCTTCTAAAGAAAGCAGCGGCCCCTTCAGATTAAGAGGTAAGTGTGTATTTGTCATTAGTATCTTTATATAAAAATAAGTTTGAAAATTAGTTTTGATTATAACATTTTGTTTGAGGTAACAGAATGGCTCGCCCAGAAAAAGTCAGAATTGGTGATGTATTAATTCAACAAAATTTGATCACGGAAGATCAACTTAAAGAATCTCTTGCTGAACAAAGACGGAGTAACCGAAAATTAGGCCGCGTTTTGGTTGAAAGTGGTCTTGTTACAGAAGAAGCAATTTCTCAAGCAATTGCACGTCAAATGGGGTTGACTTACATCGATCTCAAGTATTACACCTTAAATCAGGAATTAGCACGAAAACTTCCAGAGACACAAGCACGGCGTTTTCGGGCAATTGTATTAAGCAAGACAGGTGACGAATATCTCGTTGGGATGGCCGATCCCACTGATTTTTTCGCCTACGATGAAATTGAACGGCTTTTGCGATCTCATATTAATGTTGCGGTTGTCACAGACGAATTACTTGCACAAACAGTAGATCGAGTCTATCAAAATACAGAGGCAATTTCTAGTCTGGTGCAAGAGCTTTCTGATGATATTGTGGACGAGAATGCGGTTGATTTTGGCACATTAGGAGGGTCTCCAGGCGTTGAAGAGGCTCCTGTTGTCAAATTATTGCAAACGATGTTTGAGCAAGCAGTCAAAGTGCGTGCCTCAGATATTCATATTGAACCGCAAGAAAAACGTTTAAATATTCGTTTTCGGATTGATGGGGTATTGCACATGCAGACCGAAACCGATGCAAAAATCGCTCCAACTTTAGTCTTGCGGTTAAAGCTTGTATCGGGTTTAGATATTTCTGAAAAACGCTTGCCACAGGATGGGCGTTTTGTTGTCAATGTGCGTCAAAAACCAATTGATGTTCGGATTTCAACTTTGCCCACGCAATATGGTGAATCTGTGGTCATGCGGCTTTTGAACCCAAATAATGCGATTTTGACGTTAGATCAAATTGGCATGCCGAAAGAAATGCTCAATCGTTATCGCAAAATTGTTCATCGTTCAAACGGCATGATTTTAGTCACTGGGCCAACAGGAAGTGGGAAAACGACAACACTTTATGCAACATTAGCTGAATTAAATTCCCCAGGCAATAAAATTATTACTGTTGAGGATCCCGTTGAATATCGGCTATCTGGGATTAATCAAGTTCAAATTAATGAAAAAATTGATCTGAATTTTGCGCGGGTATTAAGAGCCTGTTTACGGCAGGATCCAGATATTATTTTGGTTGGGGAGATTCGCGATCAGGAAACAGCACAAATTGGGCTCCGGGCCGCGATTACAGGACATATGGTGCTTTCCACATTACATACAAATGATGCAATGAGCACGCCGATTCGTTTGTTAGATATGGGGGTGCCACGCTTTATGGTCGCCATGTCTATTCAAGCCGTTTTAGCCCAGCGTTTAGTCCGGACAATTTGTAGCGGTTGTAAAGATCATTATGAACTTAAACCTTTTGAGTTTGAGTGGATTTATAGCGAGTTTGGGGAACAGGCTCGTGAGATGCATTTTTATAAAGGAAAAGGTTGTACGCAATGTAATGGCTCGGGATATCAAGGCCGGCGGGCGGTTTATGAAATGTTTGAAATGAGCGTTCCTTTGGTGGATGCAATCAACCATGCTGAGCCGACGGAGTTTATTCAAATGGCGCGGCGTCAAATGGAAGGTAAAACATTGAAAAGTCAAGGTATTTTGGTTGCAGCACAGGGCTTCACTTCTATTGAAGAAGCCATGCGAATTAGTAACCAGACAACAGATTAATTTCATTATGTTATAGCGAGTAGATAAATATGCCATTTTTTGCGTATACAGGAAGAAATACACAAGGCATTGCTGTTAAAGGCGTGTTAGAAGGCGAAAGCGTAGAAAATGTTGCCACGCAATTATTAAAAGATGGGATTACGCCACTTGATATTCATAAAACGAATGCAATTAGAACCTCAACGGGACAGACAAAAAAGGGAGCTTCCCCTACTTTAGTAGAACGTTTATTTGGCCAAAAAATTACAATCATAGATTTAATGTTATTTAGTCGTCAAATGAATACCTTATTGAAAGCAGGGGTACCGATTTTACGGGCATTAACAGGAATTGAAGATTCAACACCTAATCGGCGTTTTAAAGAAATTGTCCGGGAAATGCGTCAAACTTTAGATAATGGACGCGAATTGTCATTTGCGTTAAGCAAGCATCCGAATATTTTTGATCATTTTTATGTCAGTATGGTGCGCGTAGGAGAACTTTCTGGCTTATTAGATAAAATCTTTTTTCAAATGTTTGAACATCTTGAATTTGAAAAAGCGATGAAAGAAAAGATTAGTTCTGCCTTACGTTATCCTACTTTTGTGGTGGTGGCTGTGGCTGTTGCGATAGCGGTGATTAATATTTTTGTCATTCCTGCTTTTGCAAAGGTCTACGAAAGTTTTAAAGTAGAGTTGCCCATTATGACCCGAATTTTGATTGCGACGTCAAAATTCACATCAGCCTATTGGTATTATATTTTAATTGCAATAGCGGTGATTTATTTTGGATTTAAATATATCACGCGGACGGCCGTCGGAAAATATCACTGGGATCGGATCAAACTTGAAATTCCGATTGCTGGGAAAATTATTCGGAAAGGAACTTTGGCCCGCTTTGCTCGCAGTTTTGCTTTAGCTGGCCGAAGTGGTGTGCCTATTATTCAAGCACTCACGACAGTAGCCCAAGTGGTAGATAATGATTTTATTGCCCAACGTATTTTGAAAATGCGCGAAGGAATTGAGCGCGGCGAAAGTATCTTAAGAACCGCAACCAACTCTGAAATTTTTACACCTATTGTGCTGCAAATGATTGCAATCGGAGAGGAAACGGGTTCTGTAGATGAACTAATGGAAGAAATTGCGGAAATGTATCAGCAAGAAGTCGAATATGAAATTAAAACCTTAAGTGAGCAAATAGAACCGATTTTGATTGTTGTTTTGGGGGTGCTTGTTTTAATTTTGGCATTAGGTGTTTTTCTGCCTATTTGGGATTTGGGGTCGGCAGCAACAAAGCATGGCTAATAGTCCATTTCGCACGATTTCGTGCAGTGCAAAGATATCCTGTGCTTTCAGCGGGGGCAACCATGCCAAAAAAGACCGACAGATCGGCATTTTTAATCTCTTTTTTTCCTGCGCCATTTGGCGTAACACATGATATTCTTATGGTATAATTATTTCAATTTTGAAGTATTTGCGCTTCAAAACGAAATAAATAATAAAAAAATAAAAAGTCTTATTAGTTAGAAAACATCATATAGATTATTTTCTTTTTCGTATAAGGTGTGCCAATGCTTAAGCCAGATTTGCAAACACGTGTGTCAAAGTTAGGACGCGTTGCCGTTTTGTACGGTGGGCGTTCAGCAGAACGAGAAATCTCTCTCAAAAGCGGTCAGGCCGTTTTTGATTCTTTAATGAAAAGTGGCGTGAACGCCGTTTTATTTGATCCTGCTCAAGAAGATCTCACGCAACTTAAACAATTTGATCGTGTTTTTATTGCGCTTCATGGACGTTATGGAGAAGATGGAACGATTCAAGGCATGCTTGATTTATTAGGTATTCCTTATACGGGAAGTGGTGTGGCAGGGAGTGCGTTGGCCTTGGATAAATGGCGTTCCAAATTGATTTGGCAAGCGAGTGAATTACCTGTTCCTGGGGCAATCGTGATTACTGAAGATGATCCAGAAGTCTGGACTTATATTCAAGAAGAATTTGGTTTTCCGCTTGTTGTGAAGCCTGCCTCAGAAGGATCAAGTATTGGTATTCGTAAGGTGAATGATCTTGCGGAATTAAAACAAGCTTATGTCGAAGCGCGGCGCGCGGATAAAATTGTATTAGTTGAAGAATATATTGATGGTAGTGAGTTGACAGTAGGTATTTTGGGAGGAGAAGCACTGCCTGTCATCAAAATTATGACTCCTAATGCTTTTTATGATTTTGATGCAAAATATCAGGCAAATACTACAGAATATTTATGCCCATGTGGTTTGTCTCCGGAAGAAGAAGATGAAATCCGAGAATTAGCATTAGAAGCGTTTGAAGCATTGGGATGTGCCGGGTGGGGGCGTGTAGACATTATGTATGATGACGAAAATGAAGCGCCCTACTTGTTAGAGATCAATACTGCGCCTGGGATGACAGATCATAGTCTTGTGCCTATGGCGGCGCGTCATGCTGGGATTGATTTTGATGAGCTTGTTTTGAGGATCCTTGAACTCACGATGGGCTAATTTATTTAATCGAGAGCATAAAAAAAGAAATGTGATGTCTTTTCCCCACGTAGTGCGGACTGGGTGGGGTTGTTTTTTTTTCGAATGGACTTTTAATAAAATAAAAATAATAAAATCACTCTTCTGACAAAAAATTAAAAAATATAAAAATATTTAAACAAAGTCTAGCAAAAAAAATATTTCTGAATACAATAGTCTTATATTGAAATTAAAAATTTCTTTATAAATTTTTTTACTTAAATGAATGGGACGTATATGTGGAATCGTCCACCGCTTATGTTTGTCGTTGCAGACGCGCTTTATGCAACTGCAACAGTGCTTTTGTTATATTTAATTCTTTTCATTTTAGTGCATTTACCTGTTTTTCCTGTTGAACAGGTCATTATTCGTGGCAATTTACAGCATATTACGCGAGAACAAATAGAATATATTGTCACACATGAGCTAAAAGGTAACTTTTTCACAATTGACTTAAATGATGCTACGATTTCTTTTAGTAAGTTGCCATGGGTAAAAGACGTGCGCGTCAAACGGCGTTGGTCTGGACAATTAGAAGTCATGATTAAAGAACATCAACCACTTGCACGCTGGGGAGAAACAGGATTAGTTGATCAGGAAGGCCATCTTTTTAGTGCGGTTTCCGAAAAAGCATTGCCTGTCTTTTTTGGAAAAAAAGGGGATGAAGTGACGATGACCCAGCATTATTTGGTTTTTCAACAATATTTAGCACCTATCCACCTAGAAATTAGCGAATTACGCCTGAATCCTAGACAAGCTTGGGAAATGAAATTAAAAAATGGACTTACTTTGTCATTAGGGCGAGAAGATGTCGAGCAACGGGTGGGCCGATTTTCATTGGTTTATAATCAAACTATTAAACGTTTACCACGTGCAGTGCAATATATTGACTTACGTTATCCAAACGGTTTTGCGGTACGGGTTGCTGATGCAACGCCTTCTAAATTAAATTAATAAATAAATTCGATTGATTAGACAATATGCCAAGACCAACGCCAGATATGCAAGATCTTATAGTCGGCTTAGATATAGGAACCTCTAAAGTTCTAGTTCTTGTGGCAGAAGTAATGCCAAATGGTAGATTAGAAATAATAGGAATAGGACAACATTCTGCAAAGGGTTGTTTGCGTCGTGGAATGATTGTGAATATGGATGCCACTGTCAATGCCATTCTTTCCGCCCTAGAAGAAGCTGAATTAATGGCAGATTGTAAAATTCATGAAGTTCATGCTGTTTTGCCAGGATCATATATTCAGACTTTTAATTCGCGCGGCATGGTTGCGATTCGTGATCAAGAAGTCACACAAATTGATATTGATCATGCTATCGAAACAGCTCGTGCTGTGAATATTCCCAATGATCAGCAAATTTTGCATATTTTAACGCAAGAGTTTATTGTAGATGACCAGCATGATATCCATGAGCCATTGGGCATGATGGGCATGCGTCTTGAAGTGAAAATCCACATGATTACGGGCGGAAAAAGTACTGTTCAAAATATCAGTAGCTGTGTGAGAAAATGTGGGTTATCTGATTTAGATATGGTTGTCCAACCCATTGCGGCCAGTACAGCCGTATTGACCAATGATGAAAAAGAACTCGGTGTGTGTGTTTTGGATATTGGGGGCGGTACGACAGATATTGTGGTTTTTTCACAAGGCGCGGTCCGGTACACGGGAGTCTTGCCTGTCGCGGGAGATCAAATCACCAATGATATTGCAATTGCTTTGCAAACGCCTACACAAGAAGCCGAAAAAATAAAAGTGCAATATGGATGCGCTCTTCGTCAGATGGTGGTCGATCCTGATGCTGAGATTGAAGTACCAAGTGTTGGGGAACGTCAACCCCGCCGTCTTTCTTTGCAAGTCTTATCCGATGTGATTGAGCCGCGTGTGGAAGAAATTTATGTCATGGTACAAGATGAGTTACAGCAAGCGGGTTTAGCGCATATTTTAACTTCGGGTATTGTCTTGACAGGTGGAACCAGCTTGATGCGGGGAATGGTCGAATTGGCTGAAGAAATTTTTCATGTACCAGTAAGACGTGGAGTGCCATTTTATCATGGACCGCTTTCTGAGCAAGTGTGTCAGCCGCGTTATGCGAGTTGTATGGGATTGTTACAACGGGCGCTGGAGCAATTAGGTGACAATACTCATCCGCAAACGAAAACTTCGGATACGTCCGACTTGAAATCGATTTTTGCGAAAGTAAAAGAATGGCTTTCTAGTAATTTTTAGTCATCATTTTGTGGCGAATAGCAAAAAAAAAGCGTCGTATTTGACGCTTTTTTTATGTTTAATCTTCGTTTTTACTATTCGATTTACGTAATAAACGATGAATGAGTTTAAGATCTTCTGGCGTATCGACCCCAGGGGCTGGCGGATGCTGACTAATAGTCACAAAAATCTTTTCATCATTCCAAAGGATACGCAATTGCTCGAGGGCTTCAAGTTGTTCAATCGGTGCAGGAGGTAAGAGTTGATAACGTTTAAGAAATCCAACACGATAGGCATAGAGCCCGATATGTCGATAGGCCCGATTTAAATGTGGATGATTATGTGGATCACGTTTAAATGGAATAGGCGCCCGGCTGAAATAAAGTCCATAACCCTTTTGATTGAGGGCCACTTTCACAATATTTGGGTTATCAATTTCTTCTTGAATATAAATTGGATGGGCAGCAGTGGCGCAAACGGCATCAGGATGATGAGCAAGTGATTCGGCAACTTGATAAATTAAATGTGGCGAGATAAGGGGTTCATCGCCTTGAACATTGACGACAATCATCTCGTCAGGATAGTTTTTGAGTTGGACAACTTCCGCAAGTCGATCGGTACCTGAGGGATGTTCTGCGTGAGTTAAACACACTTCAATTTGTGCTTTTTGGACTGTTTCAAAAATTTGTGGATGATCCGTTGCCACAATCACCGCTTTTGCTCCACTTTGTTTTGCACGATCCACAACATGTAAAATCATTGGTTTGCCTTCAATTTCAAGTAAAGGCTTCCCAGGAAGGCGTGTTGAGGCATAACGTGCTGGAATAATCACGTTGAAATCAATCATAATAATTAATCTTGTTATGTCGAAGAGAAAGAAATAAAGAAATGGAGAGTAATGATATTTAACGTGTCGTGTTATTAGAAGACACATTCAGTAGGATCAAAAAAAGCACAGTATTTAAACTGTGCTTTATTTTTTGTTTGGTGCCGACAGTAAGACTTGAACTCACAACCTTCGCATTACAAGTGCGCTGCTCTACCAATTGAGCCATGCCGGCTTAACCTTTTTTATTCGCTTTATCGTTCAGCGAATGAGTGCATTATATAGAGCACTTATTCCTCTGTCAAGCATTTTATTTCAATTAATGCTTCATCTAAGTGAATAAAGCGATGATTACCTCCTGGATAGCAGACTACTTTGACACGTGGCATTTCTTCATAATAGGCTAAAGTTTTTTTAGAATCAAGGAGTTCATCTTCTTCATCCAATAAAACAAGTGTCGGAACACGATGAGTTTCTAGGTAGGCAAAATTTTCTAATTCTTGAAAATTTTCTTCTTCAAAAATATATTCTTCGCCTGTTGCATAATTTTTATTCGGTCCTAATGCTTCGCGCATAATAATATGTGCGTCAATAGCGGGATTAATCATTACAAGATATGCTTGTGGAAAAACCCGATGGGCGAGATAACGGGCATAAAATCCCCCCAATGAAGACCCGACAAAAATGACATGATCGGGATTGATTTCACGAATGGCACGGCCAATGTGATCAGATAAAATCGCAATCGCAAGATCAGGAAGTTGTGCGGGATAAGTTGGAGAAATGACATGATCTTCTGGTAAATGCTCGCGGAGGAAAATAGCTTTATCACCATTTCCTGCTGTATTAAAACCATGGATATAGACATAGAGATTCATTCGCTAGGTTTCCTTAATAAAAAAGAGACTTGAACTTCACATAAGCAAACTGACTCAAAATGAGCGCAAAGTTTAAATAATTTTGCCTATTTTTTTGTGTATAATAATCACTTTGTCCTGTTCTGCCAATTTTGTTTTACTTCAAAGAAAAAGACAAAAGAAAGAAATATGAAATAAACATAATCAGGCAAAAGATAATCTATTTGGTTTGGCGAAAGAAAAAAAATAAAAAAAACGTTGAAATCAATCCATATAAATAGCAGGCCATGCTACAAAATCGAACAGTTTAAAGTGATCAATATGATGTCGTTTTGAACAAATCTAACGCATCAAAATGACATGGATATCATTGTATAAAACTGATATTTTGTATGTACCATCTTGTTATTGCAGAAAAATACCATATCATTAAGAAGTGGGATAAATTACTATTCATAGGAATCAACATAACGATGTCTCTTCATGATCCAAACCGAGGTGGTCGTCGCAATAATGACGGACCCCCCGATCTTGATGAAATTTTACGTCAATTTAATGATAGATTAACGCAGTTATTAGGTAAAAATCAAAATAACCAGCCTCCTAATCAAGATAATCCTGAACCCTCTAATAACGGTCTAAACCAAATTAAAAAAGGGAGTGTCAGCCTGATTTTATTTGTGTTATTAGCAGTGTGGGTCGCGAGCGGATTTTATATTGTCGATACGGGGCAGCGGGGTGTTGTCCTTCGTTTTGGGCGGTATATTGAGACAACCCAACCAGGGCCCCGTTGGCATTTGCCTTATCCCATTGAAACGGTTGAGCTTGTGAATCAGGAGCAAGTTCGGACGGTTGAATTAGGTTATCGAAATAATGTAAAAAGCAAAGTATTAAAAGAATCATTAATGTTGACAGATGATGAAAATATTATTGATTTACAATTTGCTATTCAATATACATTAAAGAGTCCTGAAGATTATTTATTTAGTAATCGTTCACCGGATGATACTGTTTTGCAAGCAGCAGAAACAGCTGTACGCGAAATTGTCGGGAAAAATAAAATGGACTTTGTTTTATACGAAGGCCGTGAACAAATTGCAGTCAATGCCGCGCGCTTGATGCAACAAATTTTGGACCGCTATAAAACAGGTATTAATGTCAGTAAAGTTACAATGCAAAATGCGCAACCTCCTGAACAAGTTCAGGCCGCCTTTGATGACGCTGTGAAAGCCGGGCAAGATCGGGAGCGTCAAAAAAATGAAGGGCAAGCTTATGCCAATGATGTTGTGCCAAAAGCGCGTGGAACGGCTTCTCGTTTATTGCAAGAAGCAGAGGGTTATAAACAACGTGTCATTGCTGCGGCAGAAGGGGATGCGAGCCGTTTTAATCAAATCGTATTGGAATATAACAAAGCCCCAGGTGTGACGCGGGATCGGTTATATTATGATGCCATGCAACAGATTTATAACAATACAACGAAGGTTTTGGTAGATCAACGGTCTGGCAATAGTTTACTGTATTTACCATTAGATAAAATTTTGCAGCAAACAGCAAATAATAGTAACGCTAATAATGCAAATAATGCGCAGAATATTGCAAATAATAATGCGAATGGTCAAAATAATACTATGACCCCGCCAACAACAAATAAATTATTAGACGATATTAACGAAACGTTACGCACACGTGAGGCCTTACGCTCACGGGAACGGGAGGCGCGCTAATATGGCATCATTACGTTTAGGGCAAATTTTTGGGACGGTGATTGCGGCGGGATTGATTGCAACATCTTGTTTCTTTACAGTGGATCAGCGTCAGAACGCGATAGTTTTCCAGCTTGGGGAAGTGATTGACGTTAAAAAAGAACCCGGCTTGTATTTTAAAATTCCAGTTTTACAAAATGTGCGTTATTTCGATACGCGGATTTTGACATTAGATTCGCAAGAACCAGAACGCTTTATTACCTCTGAGAAAAAAAATGTGCTGGTTGATTCTTTCATTAAATGGCGGATCACAAATGTACAACAATATTATGTCAGTGTAGGTGGCGATGAAGGGCGCGCCCAAACGCGTTTGTTACAAACCATTAATGACAATTTGCGGGCAGAGTTCGGGAAACGAACTGTTCATGAGGTTGTTTCTGGTGAGCGCGAAAAAATTATGAATATTTTGCGGGCAAAAGCGGATCAAGATGCCCGAAAAATTGGCGTCCAAGTGATAGATGTTCGAATTAAACGCGTTGATTTGCCCCAAGAAGTAAGTGAGTCTGTGTATCGTCGAATGGAAGCAGAACGAAAACGCGTTGCCAATGAGTTACGTTCTCAAGGGGCTGCCGAAGCTGAAAAAATTCGGGCAGATGCAGATCGCCAACGGGAGGTGATCGTCGCTGAGGCGTATCGTGAAGCGCAACAGAAAAAAGGGGAAGGGGATGGCAAGGCGGCTGCAATTTATTCTGCAGCGTATAGTCATAACCCTGAATTTTATGCATTCTATCGCAGTTTAGATGCCTATAAACAAAGCTTCAAAAACAAAAATGATGTCCTTGTGATTGATCCGAGTTCTGAGTTTTTCAAATATATGAAAAACCCCAAGAAATAAAACGGATAGAGTGATTATTAAAAAATAGTGTTTAGTTTTCATGATGATAAATACCAATCGTAATTGGCTTTTGCCAGAACATGTCGAAGATATTTTACCGCCACTGGCGTATCAAACAGAGCGTATTCGCCGAAAAATTCTCGATTTATTTAACAGTTATGGCTATCAATATATTATTCCGCCAATGATTGAATTTACAGAGTCTTTACTGACAGGAAGTGGGTCAGATATGGACTTGCGTTTATTTAAAATGGTTGATCAATTAAGTGGGCGTATGATGGCCATTCGCGCGGACATCACGCCTCAAGCTGCGCGGATTGATGCACATTTGCTGAATCAAAAAGGAATTACGCGGCTTTGTTATGGGGGCAGTGTTATTCATACGTTGCCTTTGGGATTGATGCAAACGCGTGAAATGATGCAAATTGGCGCTGAGCTTTTTGGACATGCTGGGCTAGAAAGTGATCTTGAAATTCAAGAATTGATGATTAAGTCGCTCAATTTAGTTGGGATTCGGGATATTAATCTTGATCTAGGACATGTCGCAATTTTCAGAAGTTTGGTAAAACATGCCAAAATTTCGCCAGAACAAGAAGAAATTTTGTTACGACATTTACGCCATAAAGATATTCCAGAGTTAATGGCTTATTTAGAAACGTTATCTTTAAATGAGACACATAAACGTGCTTTTGCTATTTTGCCGCGCCTTTATGGGGTGGGGATGGAAGTGTTAGATCACGCCCAAAGTGTGTTGCCTCATTATGCGGAAACTCAAAAAGCGCTAGCAGAGTTACGTGAAGCCGCGACCCGTTTGGCTCCGCTTGTTTCTTCGATTCGTTTTGATTTAGGTGAATTACGAGGATATCATTATCACAGTGCGCTTGTCTTTTTTGCATATAGTGTTGGTAGTGCCAATCCTGTTGCAAAAGGGGGCCGTTATGATGAAGTCGGGAAAGTATTTGGACGCGCCCGTTTGGCCACAGGATTTAGTTTGGACCTACGCGAGTTGATGAAATTATTACCGCGTCGGCCGGCAAAAGATACGATTTTAGCACCTTATTATCCTGAGGACGAGGCATTGCAAGACTTGATTCGTCAATTACGATTGGTGAATCAAATTGTTATTGTTCAGTTGCCAAATAGCGAACTTTATCCTGAAGAGCTCAATATTGATCGTCAAATTGTGCGTAATGCAGAGGGTGAATGGGAAGTTAGCGTTTTTAATCCCAGTTAAAAAAATACTATTCACTGTGTGAATTTAAAAAAACCACCCTATTTTGGGTGGTTTTTTATTGCTGTCAAAAAAAAGCGGCGTGTTTTTAGATGGCATTGAGCTGAAAGCGATTGAGTTCTTTTAAAGTATTGTCTGCGGTGCGAGCCAGCTCACTGACTGTAGCTGTAATTTCTTCAGAAGCCGCTGCATTGGTTGAAGCAATGTGATTTAAACGGGAAATATTTTGCTCTACTTGGCGCAAAGCGGTTGATTGTTCTTCAAGAGATGCCGCGATCCGCTGCATCATGTGTTCAATTTGACTTGATCCATTATAAATTTGTTTCATATCCTGACTGAAGTCGGTCACAACAGTAACCGCTTTATTCGTTTCCTCAACGGCTTGCTGGACTAACTGAACAATTTCTTGTGTAGAAGCTGCTGCATGCGAGGCTAATTTACCCACTTCATCTGCTACAATTGCAAAACCTTTTCCATGTTCCCCGGCCCGTGCGGCTTCAATCGCCGCATTCAATGATAACAAGTTTGTGCGATTCGCAATGCCCTCAATCACTTCACTGATTTTATTAATTTTTTGGCTATTAATTGCGACGCCTTGTACTACTTTTAGCAAGGTCTCCATTTTTTCTTGGCCATTTTGAATGATGCTAACGGATTCTTTTGTTTTTTGGCTAGCAATTTCAGTGTTAGAAAAAACATCCGTCACAGAAAGACTTGTTTCTTTAATAGCCGAAGCGACTTGACTAATTGCCCGAGTTTGTTCTTGTGCGCCATCCGAAATTTGTCCGACAGCTAAACTGGTTTCATTACTGGCAATAGAAACTTGTTTGGTATTATTCGTAATCAGTTTAAGGGTTTGTGATAAGCTCGAAATAGAATAATTAATATGTTGAATGAGTTCTTGAAAATTTCCTTGACTTTGTAAATGAATTTGTTCTTGAAAATTTCCTTTAGCGACACTTTGCATTGTCAGATTAATATTGCCAATAACTGTGCGCAATATATGCATAATGTCATGTAATTGATTCAGTGCTATTTTAAATTCGCCTTCGGCTTCAATGGGGGGAATTGTGCGATTTAAATCGCCAAGGGCAATGGCTTGTCCTGTTTCTTTCAAATGAGTGACGACATCCCGGGTTTTTTGAACTGTTTTATTAATATTTTGTTTAAGTTCAAAGAGTTGCCCTTTAACAGTAATCTCAATTTGCTGATTTAAATTACCATTAGAAACAGCGGACATGACTTGATTAATAGCTTGAATAGAATCATAAATAGAACGAATCATTTGATTAAATGATTTTGCAACAGATCCAATTTCGTCATTTGCGTGATACTGCATTTGTTTTGAAAAATCAGCATTTTGTTCAATATCTGTGATGGTATGAATCAGTAAATTCAGCGGTTTTCTAATGCTGTTAACAACCCATAATGCCAATGAAAATGTAATAATAAAAACAACAATGACGATCCCAATCATGATTTTCCAAGCATTATTATAAACTTGCAATCCCTGATTTTCCTCATTAATACTTGCTTTATCCAGTGTACTAATCATATCTTGTAAGGTCGTGACATATTCCTCTCCAACTGGACGCAGTTCATTAAACATAATATATGTTGCACGGGGTTTGTCATGAATTGCTTGTGTAAATTCGATGACTTTTTGTTCGACTGCTTTATTTTTTTCAAGGAGCTGTTGCCCAACAGGTTCGAATTCAGATCCTTGTAATAAGGCAATCAATTGTGCAAGGGTTTCATCATTTTTTTTCATGGAATCTAGCGTTTGTGTTCGAAGCTTTTCTAAAATAGCAGGATCGTTCACAGCAACAGAAGCCAAAGCACTTCGTGCAAGATCATTAATATGATCAATCGTTCGGTGGGCCAGACGAATTTTGGGCAATAGCTCATTTGCAATAGTTTGTGAAGATTGATTAATATTTTTTAATTGAAGAAATCCTCCTGTATTATTTGTAATAAAAAGTAGCAGAATGAGCGAAAAGCTAATCCATAATTTCGTCACAATTTTCATTATTTTTCCCTAAAATTGACTTTTGATACTAAAATTTCAAAAAAAGCCCTTGCTTCCAAGGGCGTAAAATATCAATTTTTCTATAAAGTTAAACTTGTCGCCAGATCGTTCCTTGGGGGGTATCTTCTAAACTGATTCCTTGAGTTAGTAAGGCTTGTCGAATGCGATCCGCTTCTGCAAAATCTTTTGCTTTCCGTGCGGCTTGACGGGCTTCGATTTGGGCCTGAATGGCCTTTTCATCTAATTGAACAAATGCTTTATTTTGAAGAAAATCAAGGGCATCACGCTGTAATAAACCTAATAAATTCGCTAATTTTTTCAATAAATAGGTTAGCTCGATTGATTGATTTTTATTAATTTCACTGGCTAATTCAAAAAGAATCGTAATAGCTTCATGTGTATTAAAATCGTCATTCATCGCTGCTTGGAAACGCGCTGCGAAAGGATTATTCCAATCGATTAGATAAATTTGAAAGGCTTCTTCTTGATTTTCTAAGCGTTTTAAGACAGTATAAAGACGGGTTAAACTTTGTTTCGCATCGTCAATATGTGTGTCAGAATAATTTAATGGACTGCGATAATGTGCGCGTAAGATGAAAAATCGAATCACTTCAGGATCATATTTTTCTAAAATTTCGCGAATCGTAAAAAAATTGCCTAATGATTTAGACATTTTTTCATTATCTACCCGTACGAAGCCATTATGAATCCAATAATTGACATAAGCGTGCCCATGTGCGCCTTCGGATTGTGCAATTTCGTTTTCATGGTGAGGAAATTGTAAGTCTTGTCCGCCACCGTGGATGTCAAAATGTGCGCCTAAATGACATTCGCTCATGACAGAGCATTCAATATGCCAACCAGGCCGCCCTGCTCCCCATGGAGATTCCCAACTAGGTTCGCCCGCTTTACTTGCCTTCCAGAGTACAAAATCAAGCGGATCTTTTTTGTAAGGATCGACTTCAACCCGTTCTCCTGCGCGCAAATCATCTAATGATTTACCAGAGAGTTTGCCATAATCTGGAAACTGACGGACCGCATAATAGACATCGCCATTCACCGCAGGATAAGCTTTACCTTTCGTAATAAGTGTTTCAATTAATTGGATCATGCCCTGAATATGGGCAGTGGCGCGGGGTTCATGAGTAGGCCGTTCAACACCTAACGCGTCTGCGTCTTCATGCATGGCATCAATAAAGCGTTGGGTTAAACTTTGGATCGATTCATTATTTTCAGCAGCGCGCTTGATGATTTTGTCATCGATATCTGTAATATTACGGACATATTCAATGACATAATCTGATGCTTTAAACCAACGTTGAATCATATCAAAAACAACCATCACACGGGCATGGCCTAAATGGCAATAATCATATACAGTCATGCCGCAGACATACATTTTGACGTGGCCAGCCGTCATGGGTTGAAAAATCTCTTTTTGTCGCGATAAAGAATTATAAATTTTTAGCATTATGAATATTCATGTTTAATGATAAAGGCAATGTTCCATTTTAACACGAAGTTTCTGAATTGATTTTTCGATTATTTTCTGACTAGGTATAAAAAAGATTGAAATGACATTGAGAGAATCTAATATGATTTTCTTGTATTATGATTATAATAAATTTTTTTAATAAAAAAAGAGAAAAAGATGACACGAGACGAATTTATTCGCGTTTATCACTTAGATATCACCACGACACAACTCAAAGCCTGGTTCTTAAAAAAAGGCTATCTTTACCAAAAGAAAGATAAAATTGCAGTGGGCGAAAAAGGTCACTGTTATGTGAAATTAAAAAGCGTCACTTTTGGAGATTTTTTAGCGATTCAATCTGAAAAATCTGCTGATTTAGCGCTGTTAATTCAACGGGATATTAAACAAAAAAAATGGCCCTAATCATAAAAAGACGCCAAAAAAATCGCGTCTTTTTTGGAAATATTTAATGAATTATGTTTCCATCGTTAAAATAATTTTTCCTGAATGGTCGCCACTTTCCATGAGAGTATGCGCTTGCGCCGCCTCTGCCAATGGAAATGTTGTATAAATTAATGGTTTGATTAAGCCGCGATCGAGAAAACGCCAGACTTTGTCTTGGAGTTCTTGCGCGATTTCTGCTTTGATAGCGGGACTCCGTGGACGGAGCGTTGAGCCTGTAATGGTAAGGCGGCGTAACATCACTTCTGCAAAATTGACATTTGCTTTGGCGCCCCCTAAAAAGGCAATGAGCACAAGTCGACCATCATCGGCTAGAATCTTGATTTCGCGAGGTAGGTAATCGCCAGCAATAATGTCTAAAATAACATCAACACCCCGTCCATTGGTTTCTTGCTTGATAATTTCAACAAAATCTTCAGTTTTGTAGTTAATGCCTCGAACTGCTCCGAGCTCTTCACAAAGTCGGCATTTTTGTTCTGTTCCAGCAGTAGCAAAAACACGATAACCAAGCGTACTAGCTAAAATAATCGCAGTCGTCCCAATTCCGCCCGCTCCTCCTTGGACTAAAAGTGTTTCGCCTTGTTTGAGTTGCCCCCGTTGGAAAACATTACTCCAGACTGTAAAAAATGTTTCTGGTAACGCGGCCGCTTGAACCCAATCAAAGCCTTTAGGAATAGGGAGACATTGACCTGCATCGGTCGTGCAATATTCAGCATAGCCGCCTCCATGTGTTAATGCACAGACAATATCGCCGACTTTCCAAGTCGTTACATCAGGATGAATCGCCACAATTTCGCCTGCTACTTCTAAGCCAAGTAAATCAGAGGCATCAGGCGGGGGTAAATAAATTCCTTTTCGCTGTAAAACATCAGGGCGATTCACGCCGGCAGCGTGTACTTTAATCAGAACTTCATTTGGTTTTAATGTTGGAATAGAACGTTCTGTCAGTTTTAATACTTCAGGTGTACCTGCGGTTGTGATTTCAATGCAGCGCATTAATGTTGACGCCATGCCTTTCGTCCCTAATAAAAAATATAAAAAGCTTGATCATAAAAAAACTCGACCGAAACGTCAATGTCCTGCTAAAAATTCACAAAAAAAGCACATACCTCATAAAAAGTATGTGCTTAATAAGATTTTAATGATATTAATGCTAAATTAAATAATCTTAACTGAATAAATTCTTAATGCTATCGACTACACTATTGGAGGTGGACTCAACAGCATCGCTTACACGATCTGTAATACCGCTAGTTAGATCTTCAACAGCTTGATTGACTGTTTCTTCAATAGAATTTGTAACATTGTCAATCACAGCTTGTTTTTGCTCTTCAATTTGCCCTGAAACAGTTTCTGTTACTTTGCTAATCAAATCATCAAACATGGCATCTTCCTCGTTGTCATGAAAGTGGAAAACAAATAAATTATTTTATTATTATAATAGGCATTAGACAAATAAATAAAAAAACGATTCATCCTACTATTGTATCTTTTCTTTTTCAGAAGCGCAATGAGGATATTCAGATAGAAAAGACTATTTTTTAAAGTACGTCTGTTAAAAATAAAACCAATAATCAACAAATCTATTGATAAAGTTATATCAGCGTTTTATGATATCAGTTCAAGAAAAGTAGTAAGCTATATAAAAAAGATAAAAGCACGGACTTTTCATTTAATAGATAATTGCGTCAACGCATGATTTTGAGTAGAGAAAAACAATGCAATATTTACATAAACGTCGAATTGAGACAGATTGCTGGTTATTAGAAGATGGTAATATGAAAGTGGTAGGGGAATTGGATGACGATAAAGGCATTCCCTTTCAAGCGTATAGTAAACATATTCCTTCTGGAGGAGATTTACACACGCTTCGGGTGACATTGTTAGTTTCCTCTGAATTGGTTATTAAAGAAGCCCAAATTGAAATGTTAGATGTTCCTGGCGAGTTTTGTGTTGAAATCGAACCGATGGCAGAGCGTTTAATTGGCATTGCTGTTGCGAAAGGCTATGTTCGTGCTATTAATGAGCGCTTGGGTGGCGTAAAAAGTTGTAATCATATTGTGTCTTTATTGCAATCAATGGGGCCTGCCATTATTCAAGCTTATTATTCTATTCAAGGCTTAAAAAGCATTGAAAATGGCGGTTGGTTACGCTTAATGAATACATGTCATGTTTTTCGTGAAGACGGTCCACTGATTGATCGTATTCGTAAAGAACAAGAAAATAAGCCTTCTTCAGAAGAAAAAGCATAATTTGATTATTAATTTTTAATAATAATTATGAGAAAAAGGGAGGAAACTCCCTTTTTTTATGTATTATTTTTTGATCTTTTTTCTCTTTTAAAAATATAAAAAAATGGAAATGCTTTGAAATCTTATTGTCAAATCCCATTCCGAATGCGCATTTCATCTTATAATAGAGAGCTTTTGGTTCATATGCTTTTTAGATTTTTTAGGAGAAAACATGTTTTTTATTAGTGAAGCCTTAGCAGCGACGCCTGCTGCTCAGCCATCCATTCAGGATATGGTGATGCAATTTGCGCCGTTAGTTTTGATTTTTGTCGTCTTTTATTTAATGATTTTGCGTCCTCAAATGAAGCGGAGTAAAGAGCATCAAGGGATGTTAGGTGGTCTAAAAAAAGGGGATGAGGTTGTCACAGGTGGGGGCATTATGGGACGGGTCACGAATGTAAATGACCAAGTTGTGACCGTTGAAATTGCTGACAGTATTTCTATTCAAGTACAGAAACCCGCTATTCAAGCATTATTACCAAAAGGAACATTAAAAGGCGGTGGACAGGTTACAGAAAAAGGCGAAAAAGTAGCCCTTGACAAGAAAAATTAAAAATAATTTTTTTTGCTGTCTTTTTAGACGCATTGTTGAATGAATGCGTCTTCTTTTGTTTGACTGGGTTTGAGAGTATCAATATGAATCGTTATCCTTTATGGAAGTATATTGTCATTGTGATAGCGTTAGTTTTTAGTACGCTATATGCACTTCCTAATTTATTTGGTGAAGCCCCTGCTATTCAAATTTCACGTTCAAGTAGTAATGGACAAATTAATTCTAATGTACTTGCTGAAATTGAAACAACGTTAAAAAAACAAAAAATAGCCTATCAAAGTCTTCTCTTTGAAAACAATGGCGTCAAAATCAAATTTACCCATCCTGAAGAACAATTAAAAGCAAAAGATATATTAGAGCGTCAATTGGGTGAAAGTTATGTGATTGCGCTCAATCTTCTGCCTAATTCCCCAGATTGGTTGACACAAATGCACGCGCTACCGATGTATTTAGGATTAGATTTGCGCGGTGGTGTGCATTTCTTATTGCAAGTAGATATGCAAAAAGCTTTAGAAAAAGCGGGAGAACGTTATACGGGTGATATCCGTAGTTTGCTGCGTGAAAAGAAAATTAGTTATGCTGCTTTAAGTAAAATATCGGCTCAAGAAATCGAACTTAAATTTGCCCAAGAGGCAGATATCAAGCATGCTGAAAAAGAAATTACACAAGCTTTTCCTGAACTTGCGCTGACTTCTGAAGCCACGCGTCTTGTTGTTCGTTTGGGTCCTGAATTACAAAAACGTATTCAAGATATGTCGTTGCAACAAAATATTACCACCTTACGTAATCGTGTGAACGAGCTGGGGGTTGCGGAGCCTATTATTCAACAACAAGGGGCTGATCGCGTCGTTGTACAATTACCGGGGGTGCAAGATACAGCGAAAGCAAAAGAAATTTTAGGGCGAACGGCTTCTCTTGAAATCCGTTTAGTCGATGACGAACATGAAGTCCGTGCGGCCGTTGTTGATAAACAAATCCCGTTTGGAACCCAGCTTTTTTATGATCGAAATGGATTGCCTTTGTTAGTCAAAAAACAAGTGATTTTGACAGGGGAATACATTAGTGATGCCCAACCTGGGATGGAGCAACAGACACAACATGCGGCGGTACATGTCACGTTGGATGGACGCGGCGCCCGTATTTTCCAGCAAGTCACCCATGATAATATCAATAAGCGCATGGCGATTTTGCTCGTTGAGAAAAAACTGACGGAAGTCATTACTGCCCCCGTGATTCGTGAAGAAATTGGAGGAGGCCGTGTGCAAATTACAGGCATGTCCAGTATGCAAGAGGCAACAGATGTGGCCTTATTATTGCGGGCGGGGGCATTAGCGGCACCGATGAGCATTATTGAAGAACGGACACTGGGTCCCAGTTTAGGCGCAGAAAATATTACAAAAGGGGTGCATTCTACCCTGGTTGGTTTTGTTGCTGTTGCACTGGTTATGATTGTTTATTATCGTGTTTTTGGGACAATTGGAACGATTGCGTTATTTGGGAATGTCTTATTACTTGTTGCAATTTTATCCATGTTGCAAGCAACGTTGACATTACCGGGGATTGCGGGGATTGCCTTGACCATCGGGATGGCGATTGATGCAAACGTCTTGATTAATGAACGGATTCGTGAGGAATTACGAAATGGTAGTTCGCCTTATGCAGCCATTCATGCAGGTTACGAGCGCGCTTTTGATACGATTTTAGATTCAAATATTACCACTTTTATTGCAGGGATTGCCTTATTTTGGCTCGGTTCTGGTCCTGTGCGTGGTTTTGCGGTGACCTTATGTATCGGGATTTTAACATCAATGTTTAGTGCAATTATGTATTCCCGCGCAATGGTAAACCTGGTTTATAACGGCAAAAAACGGATTACAAACTTATCTGTTTGATTTAGTTTGATAAAATAGAGGACACGCGTCACCGATGGAAATTTTTAAACTTTCTCGTGATTTGAAAATCATAGAAAAAGCAAAATTGACAATTTTTATGTCAATTATTATGTTTGCTTTTTCTATTGGTATGTTAGCATTTCGCGGTTTAAATTTAAGTATTGATTTTACAGGCGGGACTTTGATTGAAGCACGGTTTTCACAGCCTGCGGAAATTGATAAAATTCGGCATCTTTTGGAAAGAAACAATTTTGCTGAAGCCTCCGTCCAAAATTTTGGGTCATCTAAAGATGTATTAGTACGATTGCCTGTTAAATCCCATAATCAAAAACAAGCCCATTTAAGTAATCAAGTGTTATCTTTGTTACAAACCCTTGATGCAAAGGTGACATTAAAGCGCGTTGAATTTGTCGGCCCTCAAGTTGGAAATGAATTACTGAGTGATGGGGTGCTGGCTTTAATGGTGGTCAGCGCTGGGATTATGCTTTATTTGGCAATCCGTTTTGAATGGCGTTTTGCAATTGGGGCGATTGTTGCGACAGCCCATGATATTTTAATTGTTTTAGGATTATTTTCACTGTTTCAATGGGAATTTTCATTAACAGTCTTAGCGGCTGTATTATCGATTTTGGGCTATTCTGTGAATGATACTGTTGTTGTGTTTGATCGAATCCGCGAAAACTTCCGTAAAATGCGTTCCAATGATGTGGCTGAAATCATGAATAATGCGATTAGCCAAACGCTTTCGCGTACCGTGATGACCAGTTCTGTCACACAAGTGATGGTATTAGCCATGTTATTCTTGGGTGGGGATGTCTTGTTTTATTTTGCTTTGGCCTTAACCATTGGGATTGTGGTTGGTACATATTCATCTATTTTAGTAGCCAGTCCTGTTGTCATGTGGTTAGGTATTTCTCGCGAAGATTTCTTGAAAAACAAAGAACGTAAAGTGATTTCAGGAGAAGTCTTGTAAGTTTTGGCAAAATAAATGGATGAAAATCATCAACCCTGCTTATTTTTAATAAGTGGGGTTTTTTTATATATTTTTATTTTGCTAAATCTTAAATTACACCTGTTTTAATGCAGTATTTTTTCTTTTTTTGAAATAAAAAAATAATATTAAAAGATATAAATAATATAAAGTTTTATTTTTAATAAAAACTTGATTAAATATTTAATTTTAATTTTAAATATTTTGTTTTTTTCTGAAAGAAAAGTTTTTTGTGAATAATTAGTACGATATTTAAAATATGATATAATTTATTTGAGTATTCATGCGAAGAGAGTGGGATGTTTTTTTAACGAAAACAATAAGAAAGGATAGGATTAATTTTGTGTTTGAAGAAACAAAAGGGGTTGAGTCTCTTTGAAATAGGCATTTTAGCGGCGGTCTCAGCAGCAATAGTTGCATTTTTTCTACATAAAGTAGAATATTATGAAGAACAATCAGAAAAAGTAGTAGTGGAGCAAACAATTCATATTATACGGATTGCCGTCAAATTTAAAATTGCGCTTTTAGACATTCAACAAAAAGAATATGATCGCCCTTCTTTAATTAAACAAAATCCTATTGAGTGGCTAAAGCAAAAACCACAAGGTTATCGAGGTGAATTTACTGCCGCCGAACAACCAAAAATTAATCCGAACGAATGGTATTTTGACAAAGATACCAAAGAGGTCGTTTATGTGGTTAATCGGACAAAACACTTAGAAATAGAATCCCGTCATGAAACATATGACCGTTTGGGTCACACATTATTACGATTTAGTCTTGTAAAAGATGGACAGTCTATTGCTTTTGAGCCTGTTTATCTGTATCGCTGGTTTTCAAATGAACAAGACTAATTAATAATAAATATTATTATATTTCTGATTAAAATAACAAGTTTTTAAGTTGGTTACGATCTATTCATAAAAATAGGGTGTTTTTTTGTAAAATTTTCATGAAAGAAAAGGGAGATATCATGAATAAGCAAGGCGGTTTTACTTTGGTGGAATTGGTTGTGGTAATTGTAATTTTGGGTATTTTGGCCGCAACTGCTTTGCCCCGCTTTAGCGGTATGCAAGCGGAAGCGCGTCTCGCAAAAATTAATGGGGCATTAGGTTCTTTAAAATCTGCCTCAACTTTAGCGCATGGGACCCAATTGGCAATTTTGAATTCTACAAATTCAACTTCTGTGACTTTAGAAGGCAAAACAATTAAGATGTCCAATGGATATCCGACTTATGATTCAGTCGCAGTGGCTGCAGGGATTGCGCTTGCTGATGTGACAGGTGCAGGGGCACAAGGGGATTTTTACATTGTAGCCGCAACGGGTGGCAGCGTGACGATTGCAACAGATAGTAATCACACAAGCTGTGCTGTAAAATATACAGAAGCTGCTGCGAATGCGCAACCAACTTACAATGCAAATGGAACGCCATCTGGGGCAGCCACACCCTTGACCACATTATTAGCAACTATTCCTACAGTGGATGATTGTCGCTAAGTATCAAATTGTTGAAATTTTAGGTCAGAAGAGTGAAAAAGGAAGTCTAAAGACTTCCTTTTTTTTTTGAGAAATAAAAGAGAGAGTTCAGTTAGGCAATGCGTAATCGGTTAATTCGCATAATTTCTCATAAGCTCGACCCGAAGCTAGGGTACTCTTGGCCATTTCAATGCCTTCTTTTAATGAATCAGAAAGACCTGCCACATAAATGGCGGCCCCCGCATTGAGACAGACAATATCTCGTGCTGGAGAAGGTTGATTATTTAACACGCGTAAAATGACGTCTTTGGATTCTTCAATTGAAGCAACTTTAATCGTACTTAAGGGGGCGCGTTGAAATCCAAATTCTTCGGGGCTGAGCGTATATTCTTGTACTTGTCCATTTTTTAATTCAGCCACACGCGTCGAATCACTAATGCTGATTTCATCTAGACCATCATGTCCATGCACCACTAAAACGTGATGACTACCTAAGGCAGCAAGCACTTCTGCCATGGGTCGAACCCATTTATCAGAAAAAACACCCAACACTTGATTTTTCGCCCGCGCCGGATTAGTCACTGGACCTAATAAATTAAATAATGTCCGAATCCCTAATTCCCGACGAACAGGGGCCGCATATTTCATTGCGGGGTGATGATTGGGCGCGAACATAAAACCGATCCCAATTGTACGAATTGAGGTTGCAACATGTTCAGGCGCAAAATCGATTTTCACGCCAAGGGCTTCTAAAATATCCGCGCTCCCGCTTTTACTAGAAACAGAACGTCCACCATGTTTGGCAATTTTTGCCCCTGCCGCCGCTGCAACAAGCGCACAAGTTGTTGAAACATTAAATGTATGCGCACCGTCTCCTCCGGTCCCACAGGTATCAACCAAACGATCTAAATCAATTTCGGCAAGCTCTACGGGAGTTACGAGTTCTCGCATGACTTCTGTTGCGGCCGTAATTTCTGTGACGGTTTCTCCTTTAGCACGTAACGCAACTAAAAAAGCCGCAATCTGCGTGGGTGTTTCTTGGCCAGACATAATGCGTTGCATAGTCTGGCGCATTTCATCATGGGATAAATCTTTTTTATTTAATAAATATTCAAGAGTATTCATAATTTATGTTCAATTATAAAAATAATTAGCAATAACGTGTGAGGAAATTCTGAAGCAAGGCATGACCTTGTTGTGTCAAAATTGATTCCGGATGAAATTGCACACCCTCAAGTGGCAATGTTTTGTGACACACGCCCATAATATCCCCGTCATCTGCCCAAGCGGTGATTTCTAGTTCACTTGGAAGCGAAGCGCGTTCAATGACAAGAGAATGATAGCGCACAACGGTGAGAGGATTATCCAATCCTTGAAAAACGCCTTGATTGGTATGCGTAATCGCTGATGTTTTGCCATGCATCACTTGTTGCGCATGAATAATTTTGCCACCCAGGGCCTGTCCAATACTTTGATGTCCTAAACAAACGCCTAAAATGGGAATTTTTCCCTTGTATTGTTGAATGGTTGGGACAGAAATACCCGCTTGATCAGGATTACAAGGTCCGGGAGAAATAATAATAGCCTTGGGATGAAGATCAGCAATGGCTTCAACTGCTATTGCATCATTTCGTACCACTTTGACGGATTCACCTAATTCGCCAAGATATTGAACAAGGTTATACGTAAATGAATCATAATTATCGATCATTAATATCATATTAATTATCCGTGTAAAAAGTAAAAAACGACCTCGAAATTAAAAAAGTCTCTATTATAGTATAGATTATTCTCCACTAGGCATTTCAAATTGGCGATCACAACGTTGGGCCAGTGTTAAATCGTGTGTGACCAAGATTAATGTCGTTTGATGTTTCGTATTTAAATCAAACAAAAGTTGAATAATCGATTCGGCGGTTTTTTGATCTAAGCTTCCAGTGGGTTCATCTGCAAAAAGGAGCTGTGGTTGTGCTGCAAAAGCCCGGGCGATAGCAACCCGTTGTTGTTCTCCACCTGAAAGCTGAGCGGGATAATGTGTCACTCGTGTACTTAAACCAACTTGAGTTAGTACTTCCTCCGCTCGTTTTTTAATTTCAGAAAGCCGTTTTTTTTTCCAGAGAGGATGCAATTCTAGTGCCAGCATGACATTTTCAAGGGCAGTTAAACTAGGAAGTAAATGAAAATCTTGAAAAACAAAACCGACATATTCGGCGCGCCAATGCGCTCTTGCGTCTTCATTGAGCGAAGAAATGGCGTGGCCATTAAAATAAATTGTGCCTTGGCTAGGTTGTTCAAGTCCTGCAAGTAGAGATAATAAAGTAGATTTTCCTGATCCTGATCGTCCGACAATCGCAAAACGTTCCGCCGATTTAATTTGTAAATTCAGTTCAGAAAAAATAGTGAGCGTATTAAAATGTTGGGATAGATTTTGTGTTTCAAGTAAAAAAGTAGAGGAAGACATGAACTTTCAGTATAGAAGCATTCAGTGGTTAATAAAAAATTTCATTATAATGATTATTTTCATGATGTTTGGTTCAGTAGCAATGGCAAAACCAATGAAAACAATTTTGGTATTAGGAGATAGTTTATCTGCTGCATATGGTATCCCAACTAAGAAAGGCTGGGTCACTTTGTTGGATAGCCAATTAAGTAAAGAAAACTATCATTATCGTGTTATCAATGCAAGTATTAGCGGTGAGACAAGTGCGGGGGGGCGAACACGTTGGCCTTTATTAATTAAACAACATCAACCGCATTTGTTAATTTTAGAATTAGGTGCAAACGATGGTTTACAAGGTCTGCCCGTTCCGCATATTAAAGAAAATCTCAAAGCAATTATTGAGTTAGCAAAAGCAAATCAGATTAAGGTCTTAATTATTGGCGTACAAATTCCACCCAATTATGGAAAAATATATACACAACATTTTGAAAATCAATTTGCAGAATTAGCAAAGCAACATGAACTGGCGTATGTCCCTTCATTATTTGCAAGTTTTGGCCAAAAAAGAGAATTTTTTCAAGAAGATAATTTGCACCCAACAGTAGAAGCGCAGCCTTTTATTTTACAAAATATTTGGAGCTCATTAAAAGCTCTTTTAAATCATAAATAAAAGAATTTTTTATGCCAAAAATTTTAATTATAAGACACGATAATATTGGTGATCTAATTTGCGTGACGCCTTTAATACACGCCTTGAAAAAAACATTACCCGACGCTGAAATTTCCGCTTTTGTGAACAGTTATAATGCCCCTGTTTTAGCAAATCATCCTGATTTGGATTCACTTTATTATTATACGAAAGCAAAACATCGGAAAAAGAATCAATCCTTATTCGCTGTTTATTGGGAAAAAATTAAGCTCATTTATACATTACGCCAACAACAATTTGATTTTGTAATTTTAGCGACGCCTGATCCGACACAACGATTATATCAACTGGCTCAATGGCTTGCGCCTCAAAAAATTATTTTAATGAGGGGGCAAACCAATAGTCCGTTCAAATTGTCTGCTAATACAATAGGTGTATCCCGTCCGCTGCACTTTGACGAATTACATGAAGTAGAACGCGTTTTTTGCTTAGGGGAACCTATCGTTAAATTAACACAAAAACCGTCTCCTGTTCACATTGAAGTATCCAAAATCCAAAAAGCATGGGCTTTTCAGCAAATAAAAAAGAAGGGCAATTGTCAAACAAGTCTGAATATTGGAATACATATTAGTGCCCGCAAAAAAAGTCAGCGGTGGTCTGTAGAGAATTTTGTTACATTATTAACGCAACTGAATCATAATAATCCAAAGGCGCAGTTTTTATTATTTTGGTCACCAGGCAGTGAGTTTCACCCGCAGCATCCGGGAGATGACGAAAAAGCGGCGGCTATTCTTGCTGCAACAAAATCCTTGCCTATTTATCCTTTCAGGACACAAGAATTGGAGGAGTTAATTGCAGGATTGTCATTATGTGATGTGTTAATTTGTAGTGATGGAGGGGCAATGCATGTAGGAGCGGGCGTCGGCGTGCCCATTTTATGCTTTTTTGGAGAATCTGATCCAAAACGTTGGCGGCCGTGGGGCGTGCCGCATGTTGTTCTTCAATCCGAAAATCAGCAAGTCGCGTTGATCTCGCCCTACACCGTCATTCAAGCATTTGAATCGCTGCGTGCTCAATTTGAACAGCCCCGCCCATCAAGTAAGAATGAAAATGAATCATAACTAAGGAAATATTATGGATCCAAAACAGATTAGTACAAATGGTTTTGAGAAACATTACTCTGAACAATCTTTTTGGGAAAAAATTAAGGATTATGCGAAAAAAGCAGGGGTTGAACTCATCCGGAATGCCTTAGAAGCGTATTATGTAAGCCGTAGTCAAAATGTTCCTACATGGATTAAAGCCATGATCATTGCGGCTTTGGGATATTTTATTAGTCCGATTGATGTCATTCCAGATGTCACGCCTATTGTAGGATATACAGATGATTTAGCGGTATTAGTTTTATTAATTAAAAATTTGGCAGAGTATATTAGCCCTGAAATTCGGGCGCGGGTTGAAGAAAAATTGCAAGAATTTTTTGGAAAGTAAAGAAACGGGGGTAATTTTGCCCCCTTTCTTATTATTGTTGTGATGATTCGTTATTGATTAGGCTTCATCACGGGAAGGACTAAGATGTCCTTGGATTAAAGTAAGCAATTGGTCAAAAACTTTAGGGTTGCCTGCAATAATGTTTCCAGTTTCCATAAAGTATTGATCGCCCATAGGATCGCTCACGCGGCCGCCTGCTTCTTGTACAAGTAATGCGCCTGCTGCAATATCCCATGGATTCAAGCCGAATTCCCAAAAACCATCATAATAACCTGCTGCGACATAAGCTAAATCTAATGAAGCGGCGCCCGGACGACGCAAGCCAGCAACTTTTTGCATGAGATCTTTCATAATCTCAACATAGGCATCTAAATCTTTGAAATTTTTATAAGGAAAGCCTGTTCCAATCAAAGAATCTTGCAATGTGAGTTGTTTGCTCACGCGAACGCGTCGATTATTTAAATAAGCTCCTTTTCCGCGACCCGCTGTAAATAAATTATTATTAACAGGATCAAAAATAACAGCATATTTAGGATGTTCTGCTTCATAGACGGCAATTGACACCGCATAGTGGGGCAACCCGTGTAAATAATTGGTGGTGCCATCAAGAGGATCAATAACCCAACGGTATTCTGCATCCTTTGAACCTTGGAATCCGCTTTCTTCGCACAAAAAGGCGTGGTCGGGATAAGACTCCCGTAACGTTTGAATAATCACCTCTTCAGCATGACGATCAATTTCGCTCACAAAATCATTATTTTGTTTACGTTCTACAGTAATACGATTTAGATCGAGCGCACCACGGTTGATAATATCACCCGCAAGACGTGCCGCGCGGATCGCAATGGTTAGCATTGGAGGAAGTGAAGACGACATTGTATTTTAATACCTTAAAATGAACTAAATAAGATGCATTAACAAAAGAAAAATAAACAGAAATGAATTTGACTTCTATTTTAACATACAATCGCATTAACGATGTTTGTCAATAAAAATCTGATCGAAAAACAAATCTTGAGTTAATTGAAAAAATTATTTCTTCGAAGAGAGCCCACTTGGTAGAATCTGTTTTTTTATAAAAAAAATGAATGAATAACGAAAAAACAGAATCATACAATGAAATTAAAAAATAAATAGATCAAGGCCTATCTAAGATAAGATTCATTTAAAATTATTAAAAAAAATGAATAATTATGAATTGAAGCCATTTTTTTCTAATAAAGTATGAATTTATATTTGCTTTTTTCTTAAATTCAATAATAATTAACAAGATGCTAATGTAAACAAGAAAAAGGGAGGAATGAAAGAATATGCAACTATTTAATGTAACAGAATTATTTGTATGTCTCATTGAGCCATCCACTAGTCAGGCAAATTTGGTCAAGCATATTTTAGAACTCAATGGAATTTCACATATAGAGATTTTTCATTCTGGAACAGATGCATTAAGTATGATTCAAACTAAACGTCCTCATGTGGTATTAAGCGCAATGTATTTACCAGACATGACAGGAACGGATGTCGTGTACAATATGCGGGCTTCAGAATTTACACAGAATATTGCATTCATGTTAGTGTCGAGTGAAACAAACCCACGTTATTTGGAGCCAATTCGGCAAGCGGGCGCCATTGCGATTCTGCCTAAGCCATTTTCAAAAGAGCAATTGAAACGAGCTTTTATGGCGACACTGGATTTTATTAATCCTACAGAATTAGAACTGCAATCTAATAATATTGAGCTTGAGTTTTTAAAAATCCTAATTGTGGATGATAGTAAAACGGCGAGAAATTATATTCGTCATGTTTTAGGTAATTTAGGTATTGCTAATATAGATGAAGCAGAAAATGGTAAATTAGCTATCCCATTGATTGAACGAAATTTTTATGATTTAGTGATCACCGATTATAATATGCCAGAAATGGATGGCAGTGAGCTCATTCAATATATTCGCACAAAAAGTACACAAGGATCAGTACCAGTTTTGATGGTTTCAAGTGAATCTGATGAAGGCCGTTTGGCGGCCGTGGAACAATTAGGCGTCTCTGCTATGTGCGATAAGCCTTTTGAACCGAATACGGTCAGACAATTATTACAAAAGATTTTAATATAATAAATTATTTTAATTTGTAATTAATGAATAAGATAATACGAGGTAAATAAGAGAAAAAATGTATATTGATTCACATTGTCATTTAGATTTTCCTGATCTGATCAAAGATGAAGTTAATATTATTGCCAATATGACACACAATCAGGTGCAAGCCGCTCTCTGTGTGGGGGTTGATTTAAAAAATTTTCCTAATGTCTTGGCATTTGCTGAAAAATATCCACATATCTATGCTTCAGTAGGCGTGCATCCTGATTATACAGAGACGCAGGAACCTACAATAGAACAATTGGTAACATTTAGTCAGCATCCTAAAGTGGTGGCGATTGGTGAGACGGGCCTCGATTTCTTTCGTCTAGAAGGAGATTTGTCATGGCAGAAAAAACGTTTTGAAGTGCATATTGAAGCGGCTAAAATCGCAAAAAAACCATTAATCATTCACACGCGTTCGGCGGCGGCTGAAACGATTCGAATCATGGAAAAATGTCATGCCGAAGAAGTCGGCGGGGTCATGCATTGTTTTACTGAAAATTGGGAAATTGCTCAAGCAGCTTTAGCGCTTGGATTTTATATTTCATTTTCGGGGATTGTCACGTTTAAAAATGCTCATATTGTCAAAGAGGTGGCCAAAATGGTTCCATTAGACCGTCTCCTCATTGAAACAGATTCGCCTTATTTGGCTCCTGTACCCTTTCGGGGCAAATTGAATCAGCCTGCGTATGTCAAACATGTTGCCGAAGAAATCGCTCTCCTTAAGAAAATGGACGTTGAGCGTGTGGGAAAAGCAACAACATATAATTTCAAAAAATTATTCCAATTAAATTAAATAAAAAAATTATAATACTGACTCGGGTTCAGAATAAATTGATTTATTCTGAGCCGATTCTTTTTTAGCCATTGATATTTACTCACCTCTTGAAAATTAGTTATTTTAATACTCACAAAGTATTCTCCTTTTGAGGCTGCTAAAAAGAAATTCAATATAATAGAGTGTGTTAGAATCAAAAAATAATTAATTTTTCTTATATTCTATAAAAAAAACATCAATTAAATTTAATAAATTTTTTATAGAATAAGAAATATTTTAGATATTTCGATAACTTATCTTATTATTCCTATTAAAAATATGAAAAAATCTTTTCGGTTGAGCGATCCCTTTTTAGAACGAGAACGGGAAAATTATACAAACCCTTTACCTAGTCGTGAATTTGTTTTATATGTGCTACGCGATGCCAAGCGGGCGCTTTCTTTAGAAGAATTATGCCAAATTTTTGAAATTTTACCTGAAGAAGAAGATTTATTTCGACGTCGTATTAAAGCGATGTGTCGAGATGGGCAGATTACTCGCCAAAATAAACAATATGTTATTGCCGAAGAAATGGCCTGCGTGGCAGGGAAAATTCAAGGGCATCCAGATGGTTTTGGGTTTCTCATTCCAGATGATCCGGCGCGAAGTCATGTTTTTTTGACGCCTAAGCAAATGCAACAAGTTTTGCATGGCGATCGTGTTTTAGTCAAAGAAACCGGTGTAGATCGTCGGGGGCGTCATGAAGGCATTATTGTTGAGGTTTTAGAGCGCGTGCATCATACAGTAGTTGGCCGCCTTCATGCGAAAAAAGATTTCTTTTATGTGCGCGCGGATGATCGACGAGTGCATTTAGATATTTTAATTGCCCCTGAACATGTTGCGGAAGCATTGGATGGACAAGTGGTCGTAGTAGAAATTATGAGCCAACCGACTTTATATAGTCGTCCAATTGGGAAAATTGTTGAAGTAATTGGTGAATACGCGGCCCCTGGTATGGAAATCGAAATTGCCGTACGTAAACATCAACTCCCGCATAAATTTCCGCAAACAGTATTGGATCAATGCCAACAGTTCTCATTAGAAGTAAGTGAGTCAGAGTGGCTTGGCCGAAAAGATTTGCGTCATTTGCCTTTAGTCACAATTGATGGTGAGACAGCCCGAGACTTTGATGATGCCGTTTATGCAGAACGTTCTGGAAAAGGTTTTAAATTATGGGTAGCCATTGCGGATGTGTCACATTATGTAAAAACTAAAACGCCATTAGATGAAGAAGCCTTGTTGCGAGGGACATCAGTTTATTTTCCGCGGCGTGTGATTCCTATGCTTCCTGAAGTATTATCTAATCATCTTTGCTCACTCAACCCAAATGTAGATCGTTTATGTATGGTCTGTGAAATGATTATTACGGGAAAAGGGGAAGTTAAAAATTATAATTTTTATCCTGCTGTGATGCACTCCAAAGCCCGTTTGACGTATACGACTGTTGCGAACATGCTTGCCCAATTTGACGAAGGACTAGATGTCAAAAGTGAATTGGCTGAGCATATTTTAAATTTGCGCGAAGTTTTTAAAGTTTTACATAAGAAACGGAATCAACGAGGGGCAATTGATTTTGATTCAGTTGAAACCCGAATGATTTTTGATGAACAAGGTAAAATTGAACGAATTGTCCCAATTGAGCGTAATGAAGCGCATCGTATCATTGAGGAATGTATGTTAGCAGCAAATGTATGTGCTGCCGATTTTCTCGAAAAAAATGAACATGATTGTTTATATCGTGTTCATTTGGGGCCTACACCAGAAAAATTAGAAAATTTACGGCAATTCTTAAAAGAATTTGGTCTTGATCTTAAAGGTGGAGATATCCCGACACCAAAAGATTATGCAAAATTATTGAAAAAAATCCAAGATCGGGCAGATGCAAGTCTGATTCAGACGGTTTTACTACGTTCTTTACAACAAGCGGCATATGTCCCTCAAAATGACGGCCATTTTGGTTTGGCTTATGAAGCGTATACGCATTTTACCTCACCAATTCGGCGTTATCCTGACTTATTAGTACATCGTTCTATTAAAGCAATTTTAGCAAGTAAGAAATATCAACCCCGTCCAAAAACCTGGGCAGAAATGGGTGAGCATTGTTCAATGACAGAACGTCGTGCAGATGATGCATCTCGAGATGTTGAAAATTGGTTGAAGTGTTATTATATGCAAGACAAATTAGGTCATGTTTTTACTGGAATGATCACGGGCGTGACTGGTTTTGGCATTTTTGTCTTATTAGATCAAATGTATGTAGAAGGCTTGGTGCATATTTCTGAGCTTGGGGCCGATTATTTTCATTTTGTGCCTGGCAAACAATGTTTACTAGGCGAAGCAACAGGGGTTCGTTTCCGTTTAGGTGATCGGATTTGCGTTCAAGTCGCGCGTGTTGATCTTGAGAATACCAAAATTGATTTTATTCCTTATATGGAACATTAAATTAATTTAAGCAATTTATAACCTTATTATTACTTTTGAATAAAAAATTATTATTTTATGTCTAATCCAAAGATTATTTATGGGTTTCATGCGGTAACTGTACGGTTGCGTCAGCACCCAAAAAGCATTTACGGAATCTATTTAGATGCACAACGGCAAGATGGCCGAATGCGTGACTTAGTCAAGCTTGCGGAAAGTAGTCAAATTAAGATTCATCATGTGGATCGTGATCGTTTGACAGGCCTAGCAGGAAATACACAGCATCAAGGGGTGGTTGCACAGGTAGAAAATATCGTCTTGAATCAAAATTTAGACGATATTATTGAGAAAGTCCATGCCAAAAATAAAGCCCCTGTCTTTCTTATATTAGATGGTATTCAGGATCCGCATAATTTAGGAGCATGTTTACGGGTAGCAGATGTCTTTGCAGTCGATGCGATTATTGCGCCAAAAGACAAATCTGTTGGTGTGACGCCTACTGTTGCCAAAGTTGCTTCTGGTGCTGTGGAAACGATTCCTTATATTATGGTAACAAATTTAGCACGAACCCTTCGTGAGCTAAAAGATCATCAAATTTGGATATTTGGTGCAGATATGGAGGGGGAGCGACAACTTAATGACATTCCTTTTAAAGAATATAATCATGGTGTCGCGCTTGTTTTGGGGGCAGAAGGGGCAGGTTTAAGAAAACTCACAAAAGAAACATGTGATGAATTAATCTCAATTCCTATGTTTGGGCAAGTAGAAAGCTTGAATGTTTCGGTGGCAAGCGGGATTTGTCTCTATGAAGTGCGCCGCACGCTTAAATAATTGAATTTTATTTGTCAAAAAGTGTTGACAGATGAATTAGAGTCTGTATAATACGCATCTTCTTGAGACGAAATGCAACACAGCAAAACGAAACAAGAAGATGTAAAACAGCAAAAAATAAAGTTTTAGAAAAAAGTAGTTGACAAGCAAAACAAGTTAAAGTAGAATACGCACTTCGCTGAAC
>CAZDFJ010000017.1:0-5077 GCA_964504875.1 uncultured Burkholderiales bacterium
CACACACAACTTCAATAATAATTTGTATAGATTGCGTGATGCTTATAAAGAAAATTGATCGCAAATTAAGCCCAATTAACCGTCCATCAGCTCATTCACTTTTCGCCCAGGATGATCGCCCCCTCTCCAAATAAAAAAGCGCACATTGCTTAATTTTGATTTTTTTAGTCCGTCATGATATCAGTCATCAGGTATAATAACAGGGCGTTTTCATCATTCAAGAGAAAGTGAGTACAGGCATGGATAACGATCCGACATTAGAAGCATTTAGCACACAAGAAGGTCAAGTCAAAAAAATATCTAAATATATTATTGAGTGCAAACTGGGTCGTGGGGCAATGGGGGTTGTCTATAAAGCTTTTGATCCCGTGATTCAACGAATTGTGGCCCTTAAAACTGTTGAAAAAGGAACACTCGATAATGATGAACAGGAACATGTTTTGAGTCGTTTTCGGCGAGAAGCGCAGGCGGCAGGGCGATTACAACACAAAAATATTGTCACGGTTTATGAATATGGAGAGGACACACGCTATGCGTTTATCGCAATGGAGCTGCTCGAAGGTAGAGACTTAAAACATTATTTCGATAATAAACAACGTTTTACGATCAATCAGATTGTTGATTTAATGACACAAATTTTAGATGCGCTGGATTATTCTCACAAAAACGGCGTCATTCATCGGGATATTAAGCCCTCTAATATTGTCTTGCTCGATAAAAATTATCAAATTAAAGTCACAGATTTTGGAATTGCGCGGATTGAATCCTCTAGTTTGACACAAACAGGAACAGTGATTGGGACGCCCAGTTATATGTCTCCTGAACAAATTCAAGGAAATCGGGTGGATCGGCGGAGTGATTTATTCTCAGCTGGAGTGATTTTCTATCAGTTTCTCACAGGAGAAAGACCTTTTGTTGGGGAAAATTTGACAGCCATTGCGCTTAAAATTATTAAAGAAAATCCTATTGCCCCTTCTGATCTCAATCAAGAAGTTTCCCGCTATTTTGATACAGTTATTTATAAAGCGCTTGCCAAAAACCCTAACATGCGTTTTCAGACAGCAGCAGAATTTATCGAAGCGATTGAGGATGCTCTTGAAGGACGCGGGCTCTCTTCTTTTGCAGAACAAACAGATAGCTTTGGTATTGACGAATTTGCGAGTGTTCAAAAAATTGTACAACAAGAACGGGAAGCCAAAAAAGAACTATCCAATCTGCCGCCCCCTGACTTAAGTCTCATTGAGCTGATTTGCGATCCGCCTTCGATTGAATTAAAAGAAGTGAAAAAACATCTGTCCTAACTCTGTTGAGAGATTGCGCAGCGATGCCAATAACAGAGTTAGAATGGATGTCATTCACGAATTAACGCATCATACCTGGCATAATATTTTTCATATTCCGAATCATTTTGGTAATCCCGCCTTTTGTAATGGCGCGCATCATTTTTTGTGTTTGTTCAAATTGTTTTAATAAGCGATTCACTTCTTGCACAGTCACGCCAGAACCCGCGGCAATCCGTCGCTTACGCGATGCTTTAATAATTTCAGGATGAGAACGTTCTTTGGGTGTCATAGAATTAATAATCCCTTCAATTCGGTGGATTACTTTATCATCCATCGCCGCTGGTACTTGGTTTGCTAATTCACCAATTTGCGCAGGAAGTTTATCCATTAATCCAGCTAATCCGCCCATTTTTTTCATTTGGCGGAGCTGCATTCTAAAATCTTCCAAATCAAAATCTTTGCCTGATTTCAGTTTTTTCGTGAGTTTTTGGACTTGCTCTTGATCCAATTGACTTTGCGCATTTTCAACAAGTGTCAGAATATCCCCCATCCCCAACACGCGTTGCGCCATACGGTCCGGATGAAAACGTTCGAGCCCTGTCATTTTTTCGGCAACCCCGATAAACTTAATCGGTTTACCCGTGACATGACGAACAGAAAGCGCCGCCCCACCGCGCGCATCCCCATCCATTTTGGTTAACACTACCCCTGTTAAAGTCAATGTGTCATTAAAGGCTTTCGCTGTATTCACAGCATCTTGCCCTTGCATCGCATCCACCACAAAAAAGGTTTCTATGGGATTCAAGGCTTGTTGTAATTCACGAATTTCGTTCATCATGAATTCATCAACTGTCAGCCGTCCTGCCGTATCAATAATCACCACATCGTAATAACGTTTCCGCGCATAATCAATACTGGTTGTCGCAATTTCTAAGGGTTTTTGTGTAGATTCCGCATCGAAATAATCAATCTCAAGTTGTTCACCAATTGTTTTGAGCTGTTGCATCGCCGCAGGGCGATAGACGTCACAGCTGACCAGTAAGACTTTTTTCTTATTTTGTTCTTTTAAGAGTTTAGCGAGTTTACCACTGGTTGTGGTTTTCCCAGAACCTTGTAACCCAGCCATTAAAATAATTGCGGGCGGAACAGTGGACAGATTAATTTCTGCATTTTCGTTCCCCATTAATTTTTTCAGTTCTTCAAAAACGATCCCGACTAAAGCTTGGCTAGGTGTTAAGCTTTCTAAAACCTCTTGTCCTAATGCCCGTGTTTTTACTTCCGTAATAAAAGCTTTCACCACTGGCAAAGCCACATCTGCCTCAAGCAATGCCATTCGTACCTCACGCAAGGCATCTTGAATATTTGTTTCTGTCAAACGAGATTGGCCACGAATCGTTTTAATTACCTTGGACAAACGCTGTGTTAAACTATCAAGCATGGAACATTCCTTCCTTTTTTCAATCGGTGTTATTGTATCTTGATGAAATCAAATTTTGTCTTTCTAACTCTATGAGTCAACTTGCCAAAAATGTTTTATTTACCTATTAGTATAACGATCTTTGCCTACGTTGCTTTAAGTTTTTATTTTTACTGGCAAAAACGACGAAATCAGCATGTTGTTCTTGAACAATTTCTGACAAGTCTGCCGCTTATTCTAGAAGGCGGAATTTTAATACAATCTATCTTTACAGTAAATGGTTTACATCTTGATCTGATTAGCGCGGGAGCAAGTTTACTCTGGGTGATGTTGCTCTTATACTGGCTCTTACATTTCTTCAGTTTGAAATTGGCTTTTTATCAGAGCCCTTTACTGATCGCCAATGCTTGCATTTTATTAATGTGGCTTTTTATTCCGCCGCATATTGCTATTGCCCATGATCCTGCTATGCCTTTTTCACTTTTTATGGTGCATTTTATTATTGCTTTTTTGGCGTACAGTTTGTTGGGATTGGCCGCCTTACAAGCCGGATTAATGTTAATTCTTGAGAATAAAATTAAAAAACGTCAGATTGTATTATTAAATAACCAACCTTCTCTACTCGAATTAGAAAAAGCATTATTTTACTTATTACAAGTTGGTTTTATTTTATTAACACTGACACTTGTTACAGGTATTATTTTTACAGAGGCCCTTTTCGAATCAATCCTACGTTTTAATCACAAAACTGTTTTTGCTTTATTATCATGGTTTGTTTTTGCGGGGCTTTTGTGGGGTCGAAAAAAATACGGTTGGCGAGGACGCAAAGCCACAACATGGACACTTTTAGGATTTGTATTATTAATATTGGCTTATTTTGGAACAAAATTTGTCCTTGAAGTCATTTTACATCGTATTTAATTTAACTGAACTTTTTATATTCATTTTTTTCTATGTTATCATTCCCGATTTATTAGCAAATGCTAATTTTCTCAACAAAAAATGGATGAATTTCAATGAAAAAATGGTTACTTGGATTATGTCTTTTCTGTTGCATGGTAGGCGCACAAGCCAATGAAGATTTTACCTTAAGTGATATTTGGGGGAATCAATTAAAACTGTCCCAATATCGCGGAAAATGGGTACTCGTTAATTTTTGGGCGACATGGTGTCCGCCTTGTTTACGTGAAATTCCCGATTTAGTGAGTATGAAAGCCAATCGAAATAATAAGATTGAAATTATCGGCATTGCGATGGAAGAAAAAACCCCGCAAGAAATTCGTTCTTTTGTGAAACAATACCAGATTAATTATCCTGTTGTTTTAGGCAACTCTCGGATTGCCAATCAAATTGGGCGTGTTCCTGGATTACCCACTTCTTATCTTTACAATCCAGATGGAAAAATGGTTGCCTACCGAGTAGGGATTCTTAACGAACAAGCTATTCAAGGTTATATTAATAAACATAAATAAAAAAAAGCCCCCTTCAAAAAGGGGGCTTTTCAATGGAGTTTTAATTATTGCTTTTTAGCGCCAAAAAGTCCTGAAGCGGTCCAATTTCCATCACTTCGGGAAGCATTAAATGCGCCAGCAATCCCTTGTGCAGCATGGGTCCCTGTTCCAATAAGCTGTCCTGCGACGGTGCCCCGATCGGCAGCAAGAGCGGTACAACTTGCCGTTTCACAAAATGAGGTCACTGCATTATTCATCACGAAATTTCCTGTATTACTCAGTGTTGCATTCGTGCCTTGTAAATTCATTTGATAACCACTCGCTGTGGCATGAATTTCTACGTTATTAACTCGATTGGTCCCAAAATTGACTTCTGCGGCCACACTTCCACTTGATATGTCTGCTTTATCCCCATTTTTGGTAATTTGGCCGATAAGAAAACCATTAGTGGGCGTCGTACTTGAATCATAGCTATAACTATATGTTGTAGCATTAGATGTCAAAGTACTCAGTTCTGTAGACGTTGGAACGTTCATGATTTCCATGCCGTATAATTTCCCTGAGATTAGCGCATTATTATAACTAATGCTATCAATTTGATCCCAACCATATTTGACATCTGAATTGGCGCCATCTAATGCTAAGGTTCCTTTTCCTCCTGAGACTGTTACAGCTGTATTGAGCGTTTTGTCTGCTACGTCAGTATCTAATTGCAAACCGACAATGGTTTTTTGTGAGGTTTCAACACGCGCCTCTAAAAATCCTGACGGATTTTGTGTGCCATCTGTATTTAATTGAGGTATCGATAAAATATCATTACTCGCCCCGAATGAAAGGGGAGACAATGTAAAGAAAGGCTTAGAGATCACAGATTCAGTGCTGTTAATTGTTTCAAAAGGAGTCATGCTATAAAAATATTGATGGCT
>CAZDFJ010000017.1:5177-8991 GCA_964504875.1 uncultured Burkholderiales bacterium
TTTGTTTCATGCCATAGGTGCCCTGAACAAGTACCCAAGCATACCCTTCACTATAAGGAGAATATGCAGCAAAGCCTCCCATGATCCCGCGGCCTAACTCTCCTGCCACTTGTCCTGACATATAAAAAAGACTGCTTGAATCATTATTGAGTGCAAAAGTTGTGGGCGTACCACTTGGATCTTTTATCCAATTACTATGACTAATATTAGTATCAATTGAAGATAATCCAAAATTGAAGCTTCCTGTACTACTCAATGGAATTGAAGCCGCTGTTTTCATATTAAGTTCATATGCTGTCCCAGATTTTAATTGTAATGTCACATCAGAAACTGTGGCTGTTCCAAAATTAATCGTTGCTGAACCAGTGGCACTATCAATAGGAAACGATGCGGTGGGTGCGGCGGAAGACCGAAATTCACCTTGCACAAAGCCTTGATTCGCATTCATATTTAATTGATAAACATAATTAGTGTTGTTTGTGGCCATATCGGCTAATTGTGTGCTAGGGGTCGGATTCACACTTGCATAAAACATCTTGGGTAAACTATACACATGATAAGAATCCCCACCTACACTCCATGTGCTCGCAGTTTGTTTTGTACTATACGATCCGTATACATCCGCATTTACCGTATCTTCAAAACTAGTTGTCCCTGCTGAATAAGACGTGATTGGATTAAATTGATATAAAAAACTTGACCCTGTTTGATTTTCCACAAGACCACTCAAAACCGTACTATCTGTTTGCAGAGAAAGATAACCCTGTCCATTTCCCCCTAATTGCGGCACTATTGTGTTACTTCTTGCCGCTGAGAAATCAGTGGTTAAAAAAGGATAGGGCATAAATTTAATAATACTGGTTTCGCTGATATAACTATCTTGTAAAAAAGCACTCCAAATCGGCACACTTGTTGTATTTAAGGGGAGATTTTGGGCCGCTCCAAAAACGCCCGTCGCCACCCATTTTGCCCATGAGTCTTCATTTCCTGCCATGGCAAAATGGCCCGTTATCCCATCTACATTAGAACCGACAAGTTGTCCGCTGACGACTGCAATAGCCGCCTCACAAGAAATCAAGTCACTCGGACATTGTGTCGTTCCGCCTGCCGAATATTGATAAAATGCGCCTGTCAAAAATGGTTTGGATAAGACAAAAGAACCATCCGCATTCAGTGAACCCGTAGAATTTGAATTTAATATGACACCATAAGCACTGCCATAAGCGTTAAGTTTAAAATCAGAGACCTGACTAGAACCGAAATTCACCGTGGCACTCACTGAAGCTGTTGTGATCGGATCTGTGACAATATCACCATATGCATTGTTATAATAAATAGCACCTTGTGTAAATCCATTTGTGGTATATGTCGACGCATAATGATAATTATAATTATTATTATCAGAAGGAAAGACTGTACTCGGTTGATAAACTAATTGATTAATATATTGATAATCTACAGGGCTGATACTTGGATAAGAAGAAAAGGCTGAGACCTGAAACTGCATTTTGGAATACTCTACATTAGCAGTATTCGAATTGATGCCTAAGTTATAAGTTTGTGGAGAAGCAGACGCATATGAAAGCGGCGCATCTATTTTTAAGTTTTTAAGCGTTTCATTATCGTCAATTTTTGCTCGAACGCCCATTACGTTTAATGTGGAGTTAGTCTCATCATAGGCGAGCGTGACACCATAAGCCGGATTTTCTGTCACACTGCCCGTTGTGGGGGTCGTTTGCGAAATAGCCATTCGATTGGTTAAATCAAGTGGTGTTGTGGAAATAAATGGATGTGAAATTAAAAGAGGTAAACTTTCTCCAGATGGTTGATAACTGAAAACAGCACTATAAGATCGTTTCGTGCCATCTGCATAAGATTGTTCTGGAATAAAGTAATAATCACTTAATGATTGTTCTGGCGCAAAGAAATTACCTGTTGCAAATAATGATGAACTATCCGTGAGTGTTCCAGTAGAATAAAATTGCCCGAGTAAACCACGACCATACTCCCCACTAATTTGTCCTGCCACTTTCGTTTTTGTCGCAATTTGTGAATCAATGAGCGTATTAGTATCATTTCCATCATAGGTATAAAAAATACCATTAATCGCAGTTTGACTAAAATCAAAACCGCCGTTTGTACCTAATGCAATCGCAGTATTATTGGGTGTGGCCAAGTTTAACGAATAATTAATATCTGCGGTAGCCGAATAGCCTGTTGCATTCAGCGTAAAATTTGAGACATTATTTCCTGCACTCCCAAAGTCAACTTGAGCCGCCACTTTGAGATAATTAAATGGGGTAATCACCACATCTGATGCCCGTTTATGAATAAACTCTCCCTGCCCTTTTCCTATCAGATCTGCGTTTGAATAATATGATTCATATATATATGAAGTATTATTGGCTGCTAAATCTGCGAGTTTTGTGCTAGAAACAGCTTTCGCAGAAAGCCAATACAAACTATTATCTAAACTACTAAAATTTGTCGTATTGGTTGGGCTGGTATTCACTGAAAAGGTGGCTGGAATCGCCGCAAACCATTTTCCATAATATTCTCCTGTCACGGAAGAAGACAAGGTAGTGGGTGTACCTAATAAGGCCATAACACTGTTCAAACTAGTGTCGAGTACGCCAGAAGGGGGATCCGAAAACTCAGAAATTGTGACGCCTGTACTGGTTGCGCTCTCTCTTGTTAAAGTAATATAACCACTTGTGCCATCTTGCTGAACAGAGAGGGTTTGATTATTATTCAGTCCTGATGTATTAAAAAATGGGTTAAGCACGCTTGGTGTGCCAATCGAAACATCCTGAAGAAATAAATTCACAAATTGTTTTTCAGAATCGAAATTCGGTTCGAGGGCAGCAAATTGACCCGTTGCATATAAAGAAGAATGATCTGTCAGGGTTCCAGCAGCATAAAACTGCCCTAATAGACCATATCCGTATTCCCCACTCAATTGCCCCGTTACTTTGGATTGTAACACTGGAACAGAATCAAGTAACGTCGTTAAGCTATATCCAGAGTAAGTGCTTAAATTTCCAGAAACACTTGTTTGATCAAAGTGAAACGCCCCATCTGAGCCTAACGCAATGGCCGTTCCAGTTGGTGTAGATAAATTTAATAAATAATTCAGATTACTTTCTGACGAGTAGCCTCTCGTTCTTATTTTAAAATCAGTAATATTATTTCCTGAATTTGCAAAATTTACATCTGCATTTAGCACAAATCGATTAAAGGGGGCGACCACTATCCCAGTGTCCGATTTATGAATAAATTCGCCTTGCGCTTTCCCAATAACATCACTATTATTATAAATAACACTGTATGAATAAACTGTATTATTTGAAGCCAATTCAGTCAATTTTGTCTGAGGCGTGGCACGCGCAGAAAGCCAATATAAACTATTATCTAAACTACGCAAATTCACTGAATTGATAGGACTTGTTGTCACTGAAAACGAGACAGGGACAGCACTAAAAAAATGACCGTAATATTCAGATGTTTTGACTGACCTAATAGAAGTGGGCGTACCGAGCGAAGCCATGATACTGGTCAGACTCGAGCTTAATAAACTTGATGATGGATCAGAAAATTCTGTCACAATCACATCGCCACTATTTTCTGAATTTCGATTCAGTGTGATATACCCATTTGTTCCATCCTGTGGGATAGAAATAGTCGGATCATTTGTTAATCCGATTGTATTAAAAAAGGGTTGGAGCACACTCGGCGCATTCACCACATCTGTTGCATCCTGAAGAAATAAATTCACAAATTGTTTTTCAGTATTAAAAGTTGTGGGCGTGGGCGT
>CAZDFJ010000017.1:9091-48322 GCA_964504875.1 uncultured Burkholderiales bacterium
TCAGGCATGGCAGATTGCATTTGTTTTGCTAAACTGAATGAGGGATCTAATGCGGTCGCCCGCTTCAGCGCATTGCCTGCCTCTATATATTGCCCCTTATCCATTAAATCTAAGGCTTCAGAAAAAGCTAAAAAGGCCTCTAAATTTTTAGTTTGTGGTGTATCAATGGCTTGTTTAATATCAGCGGGTAGTTTAACTGGATCAATGCCAATATTTTGTAACACGTCATAAACTAACTGTTTTTGAATGCTAAATAAATTATTTAAATCCCCTTGATAACGATTCACGCCTAATGATTGTTGCGTTGTCGTATCCACTGTTGTTAAACTTGTCGTATAGTCTTCTGCCCACGTGACTTGTGCTGAAATTAACCCTAAACCTGAGCTTAAAGTAATTAATCCTAATCGTTTTAATTGACTTTTGTCATAAAGCATTTTTTCGATCCTCACAAAAATGATTTAAAATATGTCTTCAGAATATTTTGAAAATTTTTTTATTATATTAATTTAATCAAGTAGAGTGTTGTTTTTATTATGAGAAAAATACTTGTTACATCGGCCTTACCCTACGCTAATGGTGATATTCACTTGGGGCATCTTGTTGAAACTATTCAAACAGATATTTGGGTGAGATTCCAAAAAACACGAGGGCATGAATGCTATTATGTTTGTGCGGATGACACACATGGCACGCCGATTATGATTCGGGCTGAAAAAGAAAATCTTACCCCCGAACAACTTATTGCCCAAGTTTGGGAACGCCATTTTAATGATTTTTCTAGTTTCAATATTGATTTTGATCATTTTTATTCGACAAATTCAGACGAAAATTGGTTGTTATCGCAACATATTTATCGAGTGTTACGGGAAAAAAATCTTATTGCTATTCGTCCTGTTGAACAATATTTTGACCCCGTTAAAGAAATGTTTTTGCCAGATCGTTTTATTAAAGGTGAATGTCCCAAATGTCATGCGCATGACCAATACGGCGATTCTTGCGAAGTGTGTGGCACAACATATCAACCTACTGATTTGATTAATCCGTACTCCACTATTTCTGGGTCAGCGCCCATTCGTAAAACTTCTGAGCATTATTTCTTTAAATTATCTGAGTGCCAAGAATTTTTAGCAAAATGGGTTGACGAAGGACACTTACAACCAGAAGCGGCTAATAAAATGCACGAATGGCTTGACCATGGTTTGCAAGATTGGGATATTTCGCGCGATGCCCCTTACTTTGGTTTTGAAATTCCAGATGCTCCTGGCAAGTATTTTTATGTTTGGCTAGACGCGCCAATTGGTTATATGGCGAGTTTTATGAAACTTTGTGAACAACGCGGCTTAGATTTTAATGCGTTTTGGCATCATGACAGTCAAGCTGAATTATACCACTTTATTGGTAAAGATATTTTATACTTTCACGCGCTTTTTTGGACAGCCACATTAAAATTTTCTGATTACAGAACCCCTACCCAAATTTTTACGCATGGCTTTTTAACTGTCAATGGACAAAAAATGTCCAAATCTCGTGGCACTTTCATTACTGCCCATAGTTTTGCTCAACATATTAACCCAGAATGTTTACGCTATTATTTTGCGGCCAAACTTTCAAATAAAATTGAAGATATTGACCTTAGTTTTGATGATTTAATTGCCCGTGTGAATAGCGATTTAATTGGAAAATTTATTAATATTGCAAGCCGTTCAGCAGGATTTATTAAAAAATTATTTCATAACAAATTGAGTGAAATTTTACCAGAAAATCACACTATTTTAACGCATTTAGTTGAAGCTGAACAAGAAATTGCATCTCATTATGAAAATCGGGAGTATCACCGTGTGATTCGTGAAATCATGCGACTAGCAGATAGTGTCAATCAATTTGTAGATGAAATTAAACCATGGGAATTAGCAAAACAGCCTGAGCGCGCCACCGAACTGCATCAATTTAGCACACTCATTTTAAATTGCTTTAAAGTTTTAAGCCTTTACTTGAAACCAGTTTTGCCACATCTTGTCAGTCAAGTGGAGGCATTTTTACAGATTAAACCGCTCGAATGGAATGATTTAAATCATGTATTATTAGATCATGAAATTTTGACGTATAGCCATTTAATGACACGTATTGATCCTAAACAAGTTGAAGCCCTCATTCAAGAAAATCAAAAAAATGTGGGCTAATCTGTAAAAAAATAAATTCACAATGCGAATGTTTAAACATTCGCATAGGGCGTCCTTAACAGTTGAGTTTGTTTCAGACAGAGATAGCATTTTTTAAATAAGGAGAAGCGAGAACGGGTCGTGTATTTAACACGATGAGCTATCCCTCCCTAATTCTTAGGGTTTCTCGTTAAAAATGTATGAATAAAAAAATAGTAATACTAGGCGCATGTGCTGCCCTTTTTGCGCTCAGTGGCTGTGGCAAAAAAAAAGAGCAACAACCTGAACCCGCAACAACAGCCCAAGGGGGATATGCGATTCCTCAAGCGCCTGCAACGAATGTGCCGCCACCGCCGCCCCCTCCTGCGCCGCCTCCCGCTGAAGGACAGATCACCCCGCCGCCACCGCCTCCTATGGGCCCTCCTCAACAAAATACGATGCTGCCACCGCCGCCCCCTCCTCCAATGAATACGCAAAATATTCCACAGCCTGATGTGATGAAAACCGCTCCAGCTGTGGCGGCGACTGCGGCCCCGGCGGCTCAAATGCCAAGTGGTTGGACAAAAATTACGACGCTCAAAGATTCACAATTATTTATTGATCAAACAAAAACACAACCAGCCGGACAAAATACACGCATTGTAATCAAACAGGCTTTTAGTCATAATAGTTTCACAGTCAATAATAGTGCGGGACAACCTAGCCCTTATTCTACAACAGTGACACAAATTCAATTAAATTGTCACGATAAACAATTTGCTATTGAAAAAACAGATTATTATGTCCATGATGATTTAGCGCAGCTTATTATTTCTAAGCCCGCAAAACTGCCTAAATTTAGACAAGTTGGAAAAGATAGTTTTGGATCTAGTGCCATTGCAAAAGCAGTCTGCCACTAGTATTAATCGATAAATACGACAAAAAAGAGAGGATTTCCTCTCTTTTTTAAACTAAACTCAGTAATATGACTGATTTTTTAAACAATATCACAAAAGCATTAATACCGCAGCTTTCTCCCCAAGAACAAATTATTTTAGGACGTTTTCCTTCTTTTTTTGATGTTTTATTGTTTTTTCCATTACGTTACGAAGATGAAACGACAATTTATACAATTCGTCAGGCCCCATCTTGCCGCCCAATCTTAATAGAGGGAGAAATTCAACAGATTGATGTGAAAAAACGCAATGGATTATTACAAATTCGATTAGACGTGACAGACCAAACTGATCGCATTTTTATTAACTATTTTAATTATCGATCCAATTCTTTTCAAGTCGGCGACAAAAAGCGATTTATTGGAAAAATTGAAAATGATTTGCTTTATAAATCAATGACAAATCCGCGGACTTTATCAATTAATTCACCTTTATTAGATTATTATACGCCGATTTATCCGAAATTAAGTAATTGGCGACAAGCTTCAATTCGTAAATTTATTTATAAAATATTAGATTACACCCTTCCATTTTTAGAGACATTCCCGCGCCCTGCTTTTCTTCCTGCGCTTTTTCCTGATTTTCCTACATTAACAACCTGTTTACAAACTTTTCATCGGCCTTCTAAAACGATTAATTTAAAACAACTTGAGAACAAGCATGATCCATTGTGGGAAAAAATAAAGCTCGATGAACTCATTGCTCAACAAATTTCATTACAATACGCGAAGTTACAACGGCAAAAGGTGCAAACCGTTGCTCTACCCTATGGTGGCCAATTGAGTGTTTCTCTCTTACAAAAACTCGAGTTTGAGCTGACACAGGGACAAAAAAAAGCATTAGATGAAATTAGCCGTGATTTGGGCAAACCTTATCCTATGCAACGCTTACTACAAGGTGATGTCGGCAGCGGGAAAACCATTGTCGCCACCCTTGCGGCGTTACAAGTGATTGAACAAGGCTACCAAGTTGCTTTTATGGCGCCCACTGAAGTTTTAATTGAACAACATTTTTATAAATTAAATCAATGGTTTAATGCGCTAGGCCTCCATGTTGCATATTTAACAGGGAGTATGACACTCGCAAAACGTCGGACTCTCTTAAAGCAACTACAAAATAATGAAATTCATCTGCTATTAGGCACCCATGCGCTTTTTCAAGAACAGGTTCAATTTGCAAAACTGGCACTTGTGATTATTGATGAACAACATCGTTTTGGAGTCATGCAACGTTTTGCCTTGAAAGCAAAAGGTATACACCCCCATCAACTTTTGATGAGTGCGACCCCTATTCCCCGTACACTTGCGATGAGTTATCTTGCCGATTTGGATGTTTCTATTATTGATGAATTGCCCCCCGGTCGTCAGCCAATTCAGACAAAGTTATTTAAACTAGATAAGCGCCCACAAATTTTTGACTATCTCAATCGGCAATGCCTATCAGGAAAACAAGCATACTGGGTTTGTCCTTTAGTGAATGAATCCGAAAAACTTCAACTTCAATCAGCAATTCAAACAGCTCAATTATTACAAAAAAGTTTACCTGACATCCGCATTGGTTTAATACATGGGCAATTAAACAGTCTAGAAAAAAATGAAGTCCTGCTTGCCTTTGCACAACACGAATTAGACATTCTGGTTGCGACTATCGTCATTGAAGTAGGTATTGATGTGCCCAACGCGAGCATTATGATTATTGAACACGCAGAACGAATGGGATTAGCACAATTACATCAATTACGAGGCCGGGTTGGCCGCGGTACTGAAGAAAGTTTTTGTTTTCTTCTATATGATTCTCAAGGATTATCTGCCATTGCAAAAGAACGCCTGAAACTGATGCGAGAAACTCAAGATGGTTTTATCATTGCACAAACGGATTTAGCTTTACGCGGGGCGGGCGAAGTCTTAGGCGTCAAACAAAGTGGCGCGATTTTACTACGTTTTGCGCATTTATCAGACGATTTCATCTTACTAGAAAAAGCGCAAGAACTGGCCTATACCTGGTTAAAAACGGATCCAGAGGCGGCCTTTCAGCATGCAAAACTGTGGTTAACTCAACAAGCAGATTTAATTCATGTTTAGTAAGATAACGCTATTTTGTTTTATTCTTCAATAAAAAGATAAAAAGATATGGAAATCCTATTCATGATTCTGTGGATTTTTGCATGAAGACTTGATACAAGTTATAATAAGTTTGGGGATTCGATTCAAAAAAACTAACTCACACAGCATGAGATAGCAACAATGTTTTTTGAGATGTGATCTATTAATTTTGCGAGTCTTTCATCACAAATGATAATGATAACGAGATAGAGGCAACGACACAATGAAGTTTATCGATATTCTCACGTTTTTGGTTCCATCTGATTTATTTCAGATATTCTTTTTGTTATTGCTGATGGCCAGCGCCATTATTACGATTGTTTTAGTTCATGTGAATGGAACACCATTAATCTGGCAAGAAAGATGGGAAAATAAAAACCAAAAACTAACTTTAGATGTTGAACATGGTTCCGTATTAGAAATGAGCCAAGCGATTGCAACCACGCCAGAGCGTGTCGCAGGAATTATGCCTAGTTTACTTCTGGTTGTAGGTTTATTAGGAACCTTTATTGGGATTGGGATTGCCCTAAACAGTGCCTCTGCAATTTTGGCATCGGTTAAATCTTCTAGTATGGATCAAACAATGACTGAGCTCATGTATATGATGCAAGGACTTGGGACGAAATTTAAAACATCAACATGGGGAATTATAGGTTATTTGGGATTTAAAGCATGGGAAACCATGAATAATTTTGAAGAAAAACGCCTACGCTGGTGCATCGAGAAAATGAATCAACAAATTCATGCACAACGTCAAGAAAAACAAGAGCGCGACACGTCTCTTTACTTTTTGATTAAAGAATCATTTGAACAGTTAGGACAAAAAATTATTGCAGATCATCCCAATACTCCCTCTTTGAGTCAGCAAATTCAAGCGTCTTTCCATCAATTAGAACACCGTCTTCTCTCTCAAGAAAGTGAACAAAATAGTTTGGGTGAACTCATTCAAAATGCTATTGATAAACAATCTCTTGATTTAAAAGAACATATTTCTATGACGGATGATCAATTTTATCAACGTTATAAAATTCACTTTGAGATTGTGAAAAATAAATTTACTGATGTTAATGACAAATTACAAGAAACCCATCAATTAATTGCAGAAAGAACACGACAAATTCATCAAAGTCTACAATTAATGACAGGGATTATCAAAGAAAATCAAGCCGAAGATACCGTTTCACAGGCGTCTTCTGTTGAGATGACTTTATTAAAAGCAACACAAAATTTAACAAAAACAACTGAAGAAATCAAGTGCTTATTAAGTGAAATCACGGGCCAAATTCCTCAATTCGATCATAAACTGAATATGAATTTTCAGAAAAGCCTCTTAATTTCTGAGGGAATTCAGCGGGATTTATATCGTTTTCAACAGGAAACAAATCAACACTTGACGCAATTTGAACAATATTCTGAAGGAATTGGGGCGCAAATTGTGCTGGCTTTTGGACGAATTGAACAACTTATTTGTGAGATACAACAATACGTAACGGGCTTACAGCAACAAGATATCCAATTTAATCAGGCGACTGAAGATCCTGCAATCTCGTCCCTTGAAACGGTTATTATCCCCAAAAAATAATCCAATAAATAGGGTTTATCTTACGAGATAAACCTTTTTTCTTGTTTTTCTTACAAAAGGAATGATTTATTTATGAGAGAAAGAGAAAAGCCGACAGAATGGGTTTCCATTTCAGATTTAATGGCTGGTGTAATGGCAGTTGTAATGTTACTTTTGGTTGTTTCCGTTTTACAATCGGTTTATGCAGAAGTGCGTTATCAAGAAGAAATCAAACAACGCGTTAACAAGAAAAAACAAACCGTCACACATTTATTACAAGAAATTAAAAAAACATTTACTGAAATGGGCGCTGGAGAACTGGTTGATTTTGACTTTCAATCAAGTAAAATGATTATTAAAGACAATGTATTCAATTTAGGCAGTGCTTGTCTGACACCCGAAGCCAATAGTGTTTTTTATAAAATTCATCCACTTATGATGACCTATCTGATGCAAAATAAAAAAGGGCAAATTACCATTGAAGGACATACTGACAATTTACCTGTTTCAGGCCCTGTATTGGATTTAAAACGTTATTGTACTGTTTATGATGATAATTACACGCTTTCTGCTGCACGAGCACGGGAAGCCCGTCGTTTTTTATTACAAGAAGAATTAGATACAGATATGGCGCGGCGCGTTATTGTCGCCGGTTATGGCGCCTCTCATCCCCTTAAAAATTATGCCCCTTCGGACCGACGCAACCGACGTGTAGAAGTTCGGTTTGCTGTCGAGTAGGGGCACTTTTTTCTTTCGAATAAATAAAAAATCTAAGGTTGCACGTTATTCTTTCCATGATTCACTTTAACAGTATTTAACGAAATCATATCTGGCAATAAATCAGACGCATTTAAAACCCGTCTGGCGCCATTAAAACTTTTTATAAAATATTTATGGCTTAAATTAGAAATCATGACCGCCCGTGCGGAACTAGAAGCATGTACAAATTGATCATTGCCGATATAAATACCAACATGACTAAATGCCCGCCCGGTTGTGTTAAAAAAGACTAAGTCTCCCGGACGCAGATCCTTTTTGGCCAAAGAATAACCCACTCCGCGCATCGCATTGGCACTGCGTGGGAGTTTCATTTTTGTTATTTCATTAAAAACGTGATAGACAAAACCACTACAATCAAAGCCGCTATCTGGTGATGTGCCCGCTGTAATATATTTTAACCCCGTCAAACTTGTGGCATAATTAATTACTTCATCCGATGCCAAAATAGAACGATGCAGTTCATATTTTTTGCCATGAACATTAACATTGGTTGTTTTTGAAAGGGAAGCTGCTTTTTCTTGGTTCAGACCATGTTTTTGAACAATATTATTATCCGCATCATCTACATCATTATGCTCTCCTTCAGCACCCGGCGAATATAAAGTAGGCATTGTCAAATTTCCTTTCCCTGTCTGAAAATTTGACTTCATTTCATGTGCAAAAACATGACCTGTGCCAAGTAGGCCAGCTAGCACAAATATTGTCGGTTTTTTTAGCATAATTTTTCCTAATTTTCTATGTAGCTCTGAATTAAAAAATTTTCTTTTTTAATTCAGAACTCATTTTATAAAAATTTCCTACATTCTTTCTTATTTGAGTTAACCTTTTCATGCTAACACAAAAAAATAGTTTTCTTCCTATTAAAAATAACTTTTATTAAAGAAAGTTAATAAAAGTAAACATTTTTGAGGAAACTTTCATGAGTGTTATTTTTTTTGGGTATTTTTTAACATAATAATCTATCTTGTATTTTCATACAAATCTTACATTTTCATACAAATTCTTTTTTTTTATAAAATATTACAACAAAATAAAAGATTGTTAATAAAATTAAAAATATTTAGCTTTATATATTTATTAAATGAAATTTTTTTGGAAATAAAAATAGTCTACTTTTTTCTAAAAAAAAATATTATTCTAATTTATAATTTAATTTATTTATTCAAAATAAAACATATTAATATAAATATATTAAATATATCTAAATATAAAAAAATTTATATTAAATAAATTTATAGCAAAAAAACAACACGTTTTTATCATAAAAAAAACCAACCTTTCTTTGGTTGGTTTTTGTGAAAAATCTTTTGTCTGATTTATTACGGTGTGACGGCCCGCTTAATACTAACTGCACCACGGATTTGTCCTACCTGATAACCTGTTGCATGATCATGCGGATATTCTTTACTCAAGCGTTCTTTAATTTTCTCAGGCATTTCTTTTTGCCCATGACATGCCAAACAAACAGGTTGAACACCAACTGCTTTCATATAACGAAACACAGGGCCTTGTGGTTCTTGCACCACTTCGCTAAATTCCATTTTTTCTGGTTTTTCACCCTTTGCTACACGTTCATCAAAGTTCATTAATACTTTTTGTTCCCATGCATCAGGTGTTCCTAGTAATGGATTTCGCACTTTTAAAGAAACACGTGTCACACGCCAACCATGTTGATTGGATAACTGATTAGCCATTGTTGGGGCCAATGTCTTGCACACGGAAACCGCTTGCTCTGGTCCATTTTTCTCAATTTCTTTCTTTAATTCACCAGAAAGGGTTTTCAAAAAACTCATGGCAACCTTACGACTTTCTTCTTGATATGCGTTTACTTTTACATCAGTCTCAGCAGCAAAAGCGATTGTAGAAGAACACAATGAAATCATCATAGGAAGAAAAAAGCGTGTTTTTATCATAAAAAAACTCCGTTGAAAGGGTTGAACATACTTAATATTAGAAAATAATTATATTTTAATGTAAAAACCAATTTTTGCAATAAAAAATTAGTTTTTGATTTTATCTCTGAATATTCGCCTCTTCATTCAGTGAATTTATTATTCATACTCTGTGTAAAAATAATATTGAGCCCGCCCTTTTCTTTTTGCTTCATACATCGCTTGATCCGCACATTCTTTTAAATGCTTTGGCGTGTGTGCGTCCGTTGGAAAAAAGGCGACGCCAATGCTGCACGAGGATTGAATTGTATTCACTCCCAATAAATGGGGGCGCGCCAAATAAGCTAGCAACTTATCTAATACATTTTTAATGGCATCTTTTGTTTCATAGCGTGGAAGAATCATGACAAATTCATCTCCCGCAAGACGTGCAATAATATCGCCTTCTTTGGCTAGTTGACGCATATATTCAGCTAATTTGATTAATAATAAATCTCCAGTTTGATGACCAAATTGATCATTAACTTGTTTAAAATAATCTAAATCAATAAAAACTAATGCTAATTTTTCTTGATATTCACGGGCTAATAATAAAGCGTATTCGAGGCGTTCTTCAAAAGCCCGTCTGTTTAATAGGTGTGTCAAAGGATCATGATAGGCAAAATGGTAAATTTCTTGTTGCAGCACTTTCTGTTCAGTAATATCTTCTAATGACCAAATTTCCCCACGACTTGGATCTGCTTGATCAATCAAGTGACCTCGAAACCAACACCAAATTTCTCGCTGATCTTGGCGACGCCATTTGATTTCAAAAGATTCTTGCTGACGTAAATGGACTAATTGCTGATAATGATCATAAAAATGATTACTCTCTTGTGTGACGCCCCGATCCGTAAAGAAAATATTGGCTGATTTCAGTAACACATCTTGTTGATTAATCCCGAGAATTTCAAAAAGACGATCATTTGCCCACATAATTTTGCTGTTATTAACCCAAAAGAGCCCAGAATGGGTTGAGCGAAGCACCGCCTCCCGCTCCAAAATAGTTTGTTTTAAATTTTTAGTTTGCTCTTTTGAATACCAATACCAGCAGATCATCCCTAAAAATAAAATATTTAATAAATTCAACCCTATAAAAAAGCCTAGACTGACCCACAAACTATAATTGCCATAGTTCCGGCTCAATCCATAAATAGTTATGACCCAGTAACGGTTTCCTAGATTTAAGGGCTCAACGTATTGAAAAGCAGAATGTATTTCTTCGGTTTCTAAAATAGTTTGATTACTATGCACAAAAAATTTCTTTTTATCTGTGACATCATCGACCCGAAAATAGAATTTTTTCCAAATTGGATCCTGCGTAATATCACTAAACATGACAGGAATTTGAAAAGTAATACGCACGAGTCCTTCAGCCTTACGGTTCGCATTCGCAATAGGATCATTCTGAAAAACAGGCATCATCATCAAAATGGCAGGGCTTTTGGTTTTATCTTGAATCAACGAAATCGGGGGAGTCACTGCGAACATATAACGCATGGCTTCTTCAGCCGTTTGCAACCGAAAGGGTAAAACAGATAAATCCCGCCCGAGTGCCCGACAGCCTCGATTAATCGGTTCTGCATAACGTAAAATTAAATAATTTTTTTCGGTCAGCGGTGGCTTAAAAGATAAGCAAGCGGAAAGGGTTTTATTCTTTTTGAAAAAATCTTTTAAATAAACATAAACATCATTGACTTCATCTTTGTTCAAAATCTGAATATAACCAATCGAATGTAATGCCGGAAAGATTTTTTGGGGCCGCAAGCTTTCATAATAATAATGAAACTCATCAAATGAAAACTGCTCACGCGAAGCTTCAAAAAAAGATTTCAAATTAAGAAGTACCATTCGATAGAGTTCTATTCGCTCCTTGACTAGACGATGGGCTTTTTCTGCGTCTTGCCTAAAAATACGTTGTTCTTTTTTGAGTAATTCCCCATGCACATGAATACTTAATAGGATTGACATACAAAATAAAATTATAAAAGTAATCAGCAAGGGAGGGCGTTTTAAATATTGAATATAAAAGCGAAAATTTAATAGCATTTTTTATAAAATTATAATTTTCTAATTTAAAGTTGTTTTTTATTATTGTCGAAATCTTTTTGCCCTATTTTAACGATTTTTTTGATGAATTTGTTGTAAAATCCTTTTTTTTTCGCTTCTTTTTTTTTCAAACTGAATTATCACATCAAATAATGTATAGGGTTGTTTCTAAAGATAGTTCTTTTTTCACAAGAAAGACCAACTGAATTTAATAAAAAAAATACTATTTTATTTATTAAATAATAAATATAAAATTTATTATGAAAATATAAAACGTTGTTTTTCATATGCAGATTTGTTCAGAATATGTTGATCATTTAGGCAATCAATAAGCCTATCTTAATATCTTGAAAATGTGTACACTATGAAGAAAAGATTGTGCTTTGCAATATTTCACAATTTATTTACTGACTCAAGATAGCAATTTGTTTGAAAAGGAGCGTGGAGCGAGGGTTGTTTTTAACAACGGGCTATCCCTCTCTATTGAGGTCTCTCACGTAAAAATCAATGAATTATGATGTGTTACTCGATGTTAAAGGCTTGAATTGCCCTTTACCTATTCTGAAAGCAAAAAAAGTGTTAAATACCATGTCAAGTGGCCAAATCCTCAAAGTACTTGCCACTGATCCTAGTACGACAAAAGATTTTCAGACTTTTGTTAAATATTCTGGGGATAAATTGTTAAATCACTTTACAGACCCTGAACGTATTTTCACTTTTTTTCTAGAAAAACGTTAAAAAGCATCTTCCTTCTCATCAAACTAAAGTTAGGAAGAGATTTTCCACTCTTTTAATTTGAATCAAAGGCTTCCTTTTGTTAGAATAACCTCATTTTCGTCTTTATTTGTACCGCTTGTTATGCAAAAAACTGGATTTGCATACACAGTCGCGGTTTTCTCTTTTCTCTCAATCAAAAAAGCTGGATTATTTTTATTATGATGCGAACACATTATTGTGGTGAATTATCTTCAAAAAATTTAGAACAAACAGTTACTGTTTGTGGTTGGACTCATCGTCGCCGTGACCATGGGGGCGTGATTTTCATTGATTTACGCGATCGGGAAGGATTAGTGCAAGTCGTCTGTAACCCAGACAAAGCATTATTTAGTCTTGCTGAAACTATTCGGAATGAATATGTCTTGAAAGTCACTGCAGTTGTTAAACCTCGCCCAGAAGGAACAGTTAATTCTAACTTAAAAACTGGCGAAATCGAACTCATTGCTGAAGAAATTGAAATTCTGAATGCCTCTGCAACCCCTCCTTTCCAATTAGATGAAGACAATATTTCTGAATCATTACGTTTAACTTATCGTTATTTGGATCTGCGTCGTGAGAAAATGCAAAGTAATCTGAAATTGCGTTATCGTGTGGCGAAAACAATTCGTGATTATTTGGATCAAAACGGTTTCATTGAAGTAGAAACCCCGATGCTCACGCGTTCTACGCCAGAAGGCGCGCGGGACTATTTGGTCCCTAGTCGGGTGCATGCAGGTCATTTTTATGCCTTACCCCAATCCCCTCAATTATTCAAACAGCTCCTTATGGTGTCAGGATTTGACCGCTATTTCCAAATTGTGAAATGTTTCCGCGATGAAGATTTGCGCGCGGATCGTCAACCTGAATTTACCCAAGTCGATATTGAGACTTCTTTTTTAGGCGAAGAAGAGATCATGACTTTGATGGAAGGCATGGTTCGAGATGTCTTTGCGAAAAATTTAAACATTGAATTACCTAATCCATTGCCACGCATGACCTATCAAGAAGCAGCCTTACGTTTTGGTTCAGACAAGCCTGATTTACGCGTGACGCTCGAGTTTACAGAATTAACAGATGTCATGAAAACGGTTGATTTTAAAGTCTTCCGTGAAGCAGCGAATTTGCCAAATGGACGTGTGGCGGCTTTACGTGTTCCTGATGGCGCGAAATTAACCCGTAAAGACATTGATGATTACACACAATTTGTTGCCATTTATGGGGCAAAAGGTTTAGCTTATATCAAAGTGAATGACAAAGCCCAAGGTTTAGCGGGTTTACAATCTCCAATTGTTAAATTCCTTTCTGAAGATGTGGTGAATGAAATTTTGACACGAACTAACGCAGAAAACGGAGATTTAATTTTCTTTGGCGCAGATAAAGAAAAAGTGGTGAACGAAGCGTTAGGGGCCTTGCGGGTTAAATTAGGGCATGAACGTGGTTTTGTTAATGGCGAATGGAAACCGCTTTGGGTGGTTGATTTCCCCATGTTTGAATACAACGAAGACGAAAATCGTTGGGATGCATTGCATCATCCGTTCACATCTCCCAAAAATGGACATGAAGATTATTTAGAAACTAATCCCGGCGCGGCGTTATCCAAAGCGTATGATTTAGTGTTAAATGGCTGGGAAATTGGCGGGGGTTCTGTCCGTATTCACCGTCAAGAAATTCAAAGCAAAGTCTTTACTGCTTTAAATATTGATGAAGAAAAAGCGCGTGAAAAATTTGGTTTCTTGTTAGATGCATTACAATATGGCGCGCCGCCTCATGGTGGTTTAGCATTTGGATTGGATCGTTTGGTGGCGATTATGACCCATGCTGAATCCATTCGCGATGTGATTGCTTTCCCGAAAACACAACGGGCAAATTGTTTGATGACGCAAGCTCCAAATCATGTTGAAGAAAAACAACTGAAAGAATTACATATTCGCTTGCGCCAGTCCGCCACCGCAACGCCTAATGCATAATTATTATCAATTATTGTATTAATTACAAAAATGAGAAAGACAGATCAATTTGTATCTGTCTTTTTTTGTGTTTAATATTCTCATTTTTCTCAATATTGTCTTTTCACCCGCTTGTCATATTAGTTTTTGTTTCATAAATAATGTAGTGCGCGTGAATAAATCAATTATCTAGGTAGATTGTTCATAATCACAGCTGTTAAAGACTAATCATGACAATTTATTATATTTTTATTGAGTGGAACAAACGAACAATTGTGCGCCTCTCTGAAAAATCGCCTATTTCTTGTCAAAAGCGGCCCATTCACTCTCTGTTTTTAGAATGATTTGTGCTACAATAGAAAATTTTCTATTGGTTATTTTTTGTATTTTTAAGGATTAAAAAAACATCATGGCAAATCAACCTATTCGTGTTGCTATCACTGGTTATGGGCGTATTGGACGTTGCATTTTACGCGCGATTTATGAAACAAACCGCCAAAATGAAATTCAAGTTGTTGCAATTAATGCAAAAGGCGACTTAACCGCCACCGCACATTTAACAAAATTTGATACAACACATGGTCGTTTTAATGCAGATGTGCGTGTTGAAGACGATTGCTTAGTAATCAATGGCGATAAAATTAAAACCTTTTTTACACGTAATCCTGCTGAACTGCCTTGGAAAGATTTAGGTGTTGATGTTGTTTTAGAATGTACAGGTGCCTTTACAAGTAAAGAAAAAGCACAAATTCACATTGCTTCTGGCGCGAAAAAAGTCTTAATTTCTGCACCAGGTGGAAGTGATGTCGATGCCACTGTTGTTTATGGCGTCAACAATAATGTTTTAAAATCTGATTTTACTGTAGTTTCTAACGGCTCTTGCACAACAAATTGTTTAGCCCCTGTTGCTAAAGTATTAAATGATAGCGTTGGGATTGCGCACGGTTTAATGACCACAATTCATGCTTATACGAATGACCAAGTATTAACAGATGTTTATCATAAAGATTTGCGTCGAGCCCGTGCAGCCGGTTTATCCATGATTCCTACAAAAACAGGCGCAGCGGCGGCATTAGGTTTAGTGATTCCAGAATTAAAAGGCAAATTAGATGGTTTTGCTGTCCGCGTCCCAACCGTCAATGTTTCTTTAGTGGACTTATCTTTTACAGCCAAACGTAACACGACAAAAGACGAAATTAATGCGTTACTTAAAGCGGCCTCTGAAAACGAACTGAAAGGCGTATTAGCTTACAATGATTTGCCTTTAGTCTCTGCTGATTTCAATCATGATACCGCTTCTTCTATTTTTGACTCTACATTAACACGTGTGATGGAAGGCAATTTTGTCAAAGTATTAGCATGGTATGACAACGAATGGGGTTTCTCCAACCGTATGTTAGACACAGCTGTAGCAATGATGAACGCATAGTTTTCGCTTCTCCCAAAAAAAACCTCTCTTTTATGAGAGGTTTTTTTATTTATATTTTAACGCACATCATAACATTGAAAAAGATATAAAATCCTCTTCTTGTTAGGATACGCCATACCAATTTTTAGTTTTTTTGACAAAACGTACAATCGAAAGCATGACGGGTACCTCAATAAGCACCCCAACAACCGTCGCAAGCGTCGCGCCTGATTCAAAACCAAATAAACTAATCGCTGTTGCCACAGCCAACTCAAAAAAATTACTGGCCCCAATGAGCGCAGAAGGACAGGCAATTTGATAGGCTTCACCCCATTTTTTGTTCAGCCAATAAGCAAGCAAACTGTTAAAATAAACCTGAATCAAAATTGGAATAGCTAATAATCCAATGACGATAGGCTGGGTAAGAATTTGTTTGCCTTGCAGACTAAAAATCAAAATGAGGGTCAATAATAAAGCCAGCGGTGAAATCCATTTGAATTGATCCAGAAATCTTTGGACAAAATGTGTTTTATTTTTCAGGAAAAAATAACGCACAATTTGACTAATTATAACAGGAATAACGATATATAAAACAACTGAAAGTAATAAGGTTTTCCAGGGAACATGAATGGAAGTCATACCCAAAAGTAACCCGACAATAGGCCCAAAAGCAAAAATCATAATGACATCATTGAGCGCTACTTGACTCAATGTAAAATGGGGTTCCCCATCACTTAATTCACTCCACACAAAAACCATTGCTGTACAAGGAGCGGCGGCGAGTAAAATTAATCCCGCAATATAAGAATCTATTTGAGAAGTAGGTAACCATCCCGCAAAGAGATTTTTAATGAAAAGCCACGCCAAAAAAGCCATCCCAAACGGCTTCACTAACCAATTGATAAATAAAGTAATACTAATCCCACGAATATGTTTTCGTACTTCATGTAGTGCCCGAAAGTCAATTTTCATCAGCATTGGAATAATCATAAGCCAAATCAAAATAGCCACAGGTATATTCACTTCAGCAATTTTTAATGACCCAACCCATTGAAATAGGCCAGGAAAAGAATGCCCGACTGCTAGTCCTAAGACAATACACAAAAACACTAAAATTGTAAGATTTTTTTCAAAAAAAGACATGGATTTTCCTGAGCGTGTATCTCGTTTAGGCAAGTGAGTGAAGCCATGTGATTAATTGCTGTTTTAATTGATCGCGCACTTGACAAAATAATGCATATTGAGCAGCTTCACTTTCTTGTGGCACGGCCGGATCTGGAAAACTCCAATGAAGGCGAGTTCCCTGCCCAGAAAAAATAGGACAGCTTTGTTGTGCCTGATCACAAACGGTAATCACATAATCAAAATTTTGGTCGAGAAACTCACCTACAAATTGACTTTTTTGATGTGAAATATCAATGTTAATTTCAGACATCGCACGAATTGCAAGAGGATGGACGCCTTTCGGCGCAATGCCTGCGCTATAAACCGCATCACGGCCTTTTGTTAAATTTTTTAACAATCCTTCTGCCATTTGTGATCTGGCAGAATTGCCTGTACATAAAATTAAAACTCGAGACATATTTTTTCCTTATATATTTATATGCGTATAAACATATATTATCAAAAAAAACACGCGTGATCTAGATTTCATCCCAATTTTATTTGACTGAGTTATGCTTCAATTTTTTTTTGACACATGGGATTCGCTGGATTGATTAAACGGGCCTGATCTGCTTGAAATGATTCAAGGGCAAACATATTCTCAAAAAGACCCAAAACCGGTTGGGGTAAATCTGGATTAATTTTATAAAAAACCCAGGTTCCTTCCCGGCGAACCGTCAATAATTTTACTTGACGCATTGTTGCTAAATGGCGGGATACTTTTGGCTGTGAAAGGGATAATGCAAAAAAAATTTCACAAACACATCGTTCTCCGCCACTCCATAAGAGTGACAAAATCCTTCTTCTTGTTTCATCGGATAACAACTTAAATAGCTGATTTAAATCAATAAGCACAGATTGTATTCCTGCCCCTAGAATAAAAAAACATTCCGAAAACTAACGGAAAAGAGATGCCAAATTTGACAAGTATGATAAATAAACTAAAGTTATAATATATCTAATATTAAAATGTTATATAATTCTATTAGAACATTATGTAGTTTGTCCAAATATTTTTTATTATTAAACGTTCAGTTTTGTCCAATATTAAAATATTTCATCGAGGCACACTTTCTTATTTTTATAGTCATAACTTATGTCCATTTGTGGATAACTCGTTTTCACTAAATCAAAACATGCCTATAAATTTATCTCTTTCTATACACTAATCAAATATTCATTAATCAGGCTAAACATGATTGAACATACCTCTCAAGAAACTAATTTGAGCGAGCAGATAAAAAAACCAAATTATATTATAGGAATTGGCTCTTCCGCAGGGGGGTTGGAAGCCTTGCAGAACTTTTTTTCTGCACTCAAACATGGATCTGGGGCAGGATTTGTTGTTGTGCAACATTTGTCTCCCGATTATAAAAGCCTTATGGTTGAATTGTTGTCTAAATATACTTCTTTACATGTTTGTCATGCAGCAAGTGATATTCCTGTACAACCAGAAACAGTCTATCTTATTCCGCCAAAATATAATTTAATTATTCGTCAAGGTACGCTTTTTTTAACAAAACAAGAGCAAAAAAATTTAAATCTACCTATTGATATTTTCTTTCAATCGCTTGCGGAAGATCAAGGCGCGCATGCAATCGGGATTGTGCTATCTGGCGCGGGAAGTGATGGGTCACGTGGCATTCGTGCGATCAAAGAAGCGGGCGGAATTGTGATGGTTCAAGACGAGCATTCTGCCAAGTTTAGTGGCATGCCGGGCAGTGCGATTGCAACAGGTCTTGCTGATTATATTCTGACAGCATCAGAAATGCCTGAGCAACTGATAAAATTATTAAAACGTCCACAAATCCGACTGGCCATTGATACGAATGCGCCAGAACTGAATGAACCGATGCTTGAACAGATTTTGACACTGATTCGAGAAAGAACGGATATGGATTTTAGTGTTTATAAATATAACACATTATTGAGACGTATCGAGCGCAGAATGGGAATTTCTCAAACAAGTGATCTAGAAAACTATTTGAGTGTCTTGCAATCCAGTCAACGCGAAGTTGAATTGCTCTCTAAAGATTTGCTTATCAATGTGACTAAATTTTTTAGAGATTCAGAAGTTTTCAGTTATTTTACTGATCAAATTATACCTAAAATTGTGTCGAATCATGTTGGAAAAGATCCGATTCGAATTTGGGTATTGGGATGTGCAACGGGTGAAGAAGCCTATAGTATTGGCATGCTTTTTGAGGAACATTTATCTAAAATTCAATCCAAAGTGAATTTTAAGATTTTTGCCACTGATTTAGATAAAGATGCGATAGATTTTGCATCCAACGGAATTTATCCGATTAGTATTGCATCAGATATTCCACAAGATTTTTTAGAAAAATATTTTACCAATTTAGGGGACGGTTACCAAGTTTGTCGACGCTTACGAGAACGCATTGTTTTTGCTAAACAAAATGTATTACGTGATCCGCCTTTCACCAAATTAAATTTTGTTTCCTGTCGAAATGTAATGATTTATTTACAGCCAAGTGCGCAGAAAAAGCTATTATCTCTTGTTTATTTTGGCTTAAATAAAAATGGGTATTTAATGCTCGGAACCAGTGAAACAGTGGGAGAATTGCACACTTCTTTTGAAACAATCGATGGGCGCTTTCGTATTTTTCAACGCCGAGAAGGAGGACAACTTTCTCTTGCAGACGCTTTGCGGGCTTCTCCAAATACCCCGACTTCTACGCGCCTCCGAGAATTACCCTCCACTTCTGATCTTCAGCACAATCGTTTTTGGGAGCAGATTAAAGAAAAACTGATTGATGAATATATTTCCCCTGGTTTTGTTATTAATGAGCGTCTTGAAATATTGCATTCAATTGGTAAAACGCCTCATTTTATCACGCTTCCCCGTGGACGTATTACATGGAATTTGTCAAAAATGTTGCCAAGAGATTTATCGCTGGCCCTCACCACGGCAACGAATCGTGTGCGACAAGAACATACTAAAATAGAATACAAAGGCATTACTTTTGAGATAGATAAAAATTTTCATATTATTGATCTCATTGTAGAAGAGTTACCTACGACTGATATTTATTCTACAACCATGCTGGTTTTATTTGCTAAATCAATGACTGAGCCCTTTGTTCTCCCTACGGAAAAAAATCCTGCTGAAGAAAGATTATTACAACGCATTTCAGATTTGGAAAAAGATTTGCAAGATACCCGTGTGAGTTTACAGACTGCATTAGAAGAACGCGAAAGTACAAACGAAGAGTTACAAGCAACCAATGAGGAATTATTATCTTCTAATGAAGAATTGCAAAGTACCAATGAAGAATTAGAGTCAGTTAATGAGGAATTATATACTGTCAATACAGAGTACCAAGGAAAAATACAGCAACTTATTGAATTAAATGATGATTTAGACAATTTTCTTCAAAGTACTGACATTGGAGTAATCTTTTTAGATTCTGACTTATGTCTCCGCAAATTTACGCCAGCTATTACTCGGGAAGTCAATTTATTGGTGCATGACATTGGTCGGCCCTTACATGATCTGGCTCACCCATTGATTAATGATATTTTAACCGCCCTCAATGAATTACAAAAAACGAAACAAACACATGTTGAAAAAAATGTCATGACGAATAATATTTGGTATTTGATGCAGGTTCGGCCATTTAAACGTCATATGACTGGCAATCATGGTTTCGTTATTACCTTAATTAATGTCACTTTTTTACGTGAAATACAACTGGCATTACAAGCAAGTGAACGTCGTTGGGAAACAATTTTAGAAATGGTTCCTATTGGGATTTGTGTCACAAATGAAAAAGGTGAATATGTCGCAGTTAATCCGACTTATTGTAACATTTATGGTTATAGCCAAGAAGAAATTATGTCACAATCTTTGTTTGATATTTTTGCGCCGGAAGAACGTATTCCTATGATGAAAAAACAGGCAAAATTTATTCAAACAGGCGAAGAATCGCCAACCATATGGGAAGTTCTTCGTCGAGACGGAAAGCAAATAAAGTTAAATATTCGTAATACCTTATTTACTGATTCACAAAATCAACATTTTTGTGTCACTCTAATAGAGAATGTCATCTCATGAAACGGATTATCCCAGAATCTAACGAAACCAAAAAGTTACGTTACAAAGCAGAATTATTACTTGATTCATGTACTAATGAAATGGCTTTAATTACTGGTTTAAAAGAAGAAGAGCCCGTCTCGCAAAATTCTACATTGGATACTGACGAATTGCTCAATGAATTAAGTATCCATCAAATTGAGCTTGAATTACAAAATGAAGAGCTACGCCAAAAACAAATCGCCCTCGAAAAATTAGAAAGACGTTATTTTAAACATTATGACTTAGCCTCTGTCGGATTGCTCTTATTGGATTCAAACGGCTGGGTTCTTGATGCGAATATTATTGCTGCCGAAATGTTAGGATTAAAACAGCGGCATGCGATTAATAGACCCCTTTTATTTATATCTTATATACTGCCAAGATGGCAAGAAATTTTTCAAGAACATCTAGACAGTGTGCTTTTTCATAATGATAAACAAACATGTGAGGTCCGCATTACCAGCCGTTTAGGCAAAGAAATCGATGTAATTATTCAAAGCTGCATTTATTTTAATGAACAAGAAAACAAAGAAATTTATATTAATTTAACAGATGTAACACACTTAAAAAAATTAACAAATCAACTGGAAGAAAAAAATAATTTACTCCACCGCCGTACACAAGAGCTTGAAAATGCAAATCAACAACTGATTGAATCCAAAAATGTAGTTGAATATCTTGCCACGCATGATGTGTTGACCACGCTCCCAAATCGTGTCTATTTTATGCAAGAATTTAATAATATTTTAGAAAGAAAATCAGCGATTCCATTTGCTATTTTTTTCATTGATTTAGATAATTTTAAATATATCAATGATACATTTGGACATGATATTGGCGATTTACTTCTTGAAAAATCAGCTGATCGAATTCGAAAAACTTTGCCTTCACCACATTTTACAGCGCGATTTGGCGGGGATGAATTTGTGGCTTTAGTTCATGAGACAGATGAATATCATCTTCGTCAATTGGCCCAATTAGTTTTAAATAATTTAATCAAAGTTTTGTATCTTAAGGGACATGAAATTAGCATTTCTTGCAGTATTGGGGTGAGTCGTTTTCCAATAGATGGCAAAACTTCAACGGCGCTACTAAAAAACGCTGACACAGCCATGTATTTAGCTAAACATTCTGGCAAAAATAATGTGAATTTTTTCACTGTGGAAACCAGCATGGATGTGAATGATATTAATCTTATTAAATTCACAATGAAACATGCCTTTGCAGAAAACCGATTTAAACTTGTTTTTCAACCTCAATTTGATTTGCACACGAAAGAAATTGTCCGTTTTGAGGCATTAATTCGTCTGCATGATCCTCAAGGTAATGTGATTTATCCCGAAAAATTTATCCAAATTGCTGAAGATATTGGCATAATGGTGACTATCACTTATTGGGTTGTTGAAGAAGTCTGTCTTTTACTGTATTCATTTCAGCAACGCCACGAAAAATTACCTTCTATTTCGGTTAATTTATCGACGAAATGTTTTTCTCAACCTGATTTTGCATTTCAACTCAAAAAAATCTTAGATAAATATCAAATTTCTCCGGAGTTGATCATGCTCGAAATCAAAGAAAATCGCGCTTTCTTTTCACAAAGTTACCTTTCTCATATTTGGGTTGAACTCAAAGATTTGGGATTTCAACTTTGTTTAGATGATTTTGGTCAGCAGGAACTTTCACTCAATTATCTCAAACAAATTCCGATAGACCAAGTTAAATTACATGGCACATTAATTCAGTCTATCGAAACAGAAAATATACAGCAAAAAATGGTTGCAACGCTGATTCAATATTTACATACATTATCTTACAAAGTCACTGCTGAAAGTATTGAGTACGCAGCACAAGCCGCTTTACTTCAATCTTTTGGCTGTGACTTTGGACAAGGATATTATTTAGGTAGACCAGAAGAAAAAGAAATTTTGTTTAATTTTAATCGAAAAATCAATTAATCGAATTGATAGCAAGTCATTGCTAAGGATCCAAAGCGAATATCATCATGCAATTTTGTAATCTGATCGGCATGATATCCCACGCCACACGCCACTAAAAATGGCGTAAAATGTTCAACATAAGGATGATTTTCTTTGAGATAAGGCGCATTTTTCTCATAGTGAATGAGTGGGTCAAAATCTCTAGTCATTAAGCACTGATCGACCCATTTCATAAACGTTGTAGCCCATTGAGGCGGGGGCGATCCATCTCGCATAAGCGCGCGCAAATTATGTGTGAGCCCACCCGATGTACAAACAAGAACATTTTTGTCTGCAAGAATCTCCGCTAAGGCTTTGCCCAGGTTAAAATGCCATGCACCGTTTTGGTCAGAACGCGATGATAAACAAACCACTGGAATATCTGCTGCCGGATACATGAGTGTTAATGGGACCCATGCACCATGATCAAAACCGCGTTGCGCCTCTTCAGTCGTTTCAAATCCTGCTATGGATAATTTTTGCGCCAATTCTTTTGCAAAAATAGGATCACCCATTGCATGATATTGATAGGTATATAATTCTTCTGGAAAGCCATAAAAATCATAAATCATTGGCGGTGAGGAATGCGTTGTCACCGCATGACTTTTCGTCGTTTCCCAATGTGCAGAAATCATTAAAATCACATCTGGCTTTGAAATATGATGTCCCAGTTGTTTCAGAAAAAAATGTGTCGGGCTCTGATCAATCAGTAAAGTTGGGGCGCCATGTGAAATAAAAAAAGTGGGTAATTTCATATTTTTACATTAAAATAAAAAGAACAACAGCGCATCTTTTTATACGCTGTCTTCAATGATTATTGTGCGGTTGGTTGTGATTCGGGAGTATTTGATTTTAAAGGAACATCTTGTGCTTTTGCTTTGTTAATGCTATTTTGTCGTCTTTGAAAATAAGCTTCACGCATTTGTAAATACGGATCGAGTGCCATCTCATCTAAAAGTTTAGAGGCGTCAAGTAGATTACTACGTGTGTCAACCATACGGTAAAGGGTGGTCGCATTTCTTGTAGGAATATGATCTAAATTGGAAACCGGATCGACTTGTCTATCGACGACAAAGCCAATTGCATCTCGCCCTGAGCTGGGTCCAAAAAAAGGCAAAACAATATAAGGACCGCTATTGAATCCCCATTTGCCTAAGGTTTGGCCAAAATCTGCATTATTTTTTTCGATCCCAATCATACCCGCGACATCCGCAATACCGAAAATTCCGACTGTTGAATTCACAAGAAAACGGGTGGTATCCAAAAGAGCACGTTTCCCGTTTAATTGTAAAATATCATTGAAAATAATAGGAATTTCTCCCAAATTTGAAAAGAAATTCCCCGTTACAAATCGAATTGGTTCAGGGATAACAGTACGATAGGCTTGTGCAGCAGGTTTCAGTACATTACGATCCACTGTATCATTGAACTTGTAAATAGAACGGTTTACTGACTCATAAGGATCTGGATTCACTTCCTCGTCGCTGTCTATTTCTGCTGCAAATCCTGTCGCAGAAGAAAATGTGAGACCTGCCAGGAGGAGATACATTGGAAGATTGTATTTAAAATCAGATTTTTGCATTTTGGTTTTTATCATATTAGTCACCCGTCCTTGTTACGTAAATATATAGCATCTTTGTTAGAAATTACATATAATTTCTAGATTATTTTGTTCAAAATTTTAAATATAGAAAGTGATTTGAGAACGTTATGTCTTTTAAGAACTTTGTCTCCGGTTTGGTGATTCTCACAACAGTGGGATTGCCCTTTTCGCCCGAGAGCTTTGCGGCAAAGAAACACAAAACCGTACGCCCGCATCATAATCATGTTGTACAGCAGACCAGTGCGGAAAAAAAACATAAACTCGCAAAACTCAAAAAACTCAACACCGCTAAAATGCAACGACGGGCCCCCTCTGCCCTTCGTCGTGTTTCTTTAGATTATACGCCAGATCTGGACAATAACGATCCAGCACATTTAGTTTTACGTTCAGCCGCAGCAATGGTGATGAAGCAACGTAATGGAGAGATTTTATACAAGAAAAATGCCAACATCCGCACGCCTATTGCCTCGATTACTAAACTAATGACGGCTATGGTCACATTGGATGCAAATCTGTCTATGACACAATTGATTACCGTAATTGATGACGATGTTGATACCTTGCGTAATTCTTCGTCTCGCTTACGCGTTGGATCAACGCTGACCCGAGAGGAATTATTACATTTAGCATTAATGTCTTCTGAAAATCGGGCAGCGGCCGCCCTCGCGCGCACGTATCCTGCGGGTCGGGCCGCTTTTATCAAAGCCATGAATCGTAAAGCCCATGATCTTGGAATGACAAACAGTCGTTTTTATGATTCTACTGGATTAGATGGACATAATTCGTCCACTGCGGAAGATTTAGCTAAAATGGTCTATGCAGCGTATCAATATAGTACTATTCGTGAATTTTCTACAGGGCAAGAACGGATTGTCACTGTGAATGGAAAAACGAAAGATTTTCCAGTGGTTTTTCACAATACAAACATGTTAATTTATAATAAAGACTGGCAAATTGGTTTGAGTAAAACGGGGTATATTAACGAGGCAGGGCGATGTTTAGTCATGCAAACAACGATTCAAAACGAGCCTATTATTATCGTACTACTTGATTCTACAGGTAAATATTCTCGGATTGGCGATGCGAATCGAATTCGCAAATGGATTGAAATCGGTGCACCACAACAAATTGGCGTGGGCGCAAACAATGGCTATATTAATCGCGATCATTCGGGATAATCCCCCTTTTTTTTAATGTGCTTAAACAAAACGCCTTCACACTTTTTGTCAGTTGTGAAGGTTTTTTTTATGCTGAAATTTTGTAATATTTTTTTGAAATTTGAGCATATTTAGAAAAATTAGGATAAAATACCCCAAACATATTGAGCAGAAATTTTACCCTTTTGTGCTCCGCATCATTTTTGTTCGATTCAGCCTTTTATTTTTTCTTGAAAGAAATTTTTTATGGCATTTCAATTTCATGAAAAAATACAAATGTAAGTTTTATGCCTCGTTTCTAAACGGTATAATTTACAGTTTGCCCCCTCGACAATCATGATAGCGTTGTGAATTTTTCATTAAATTGGATGTCTATTATGTCAACTTTCGAGAATGTCAGCGTACAGAAAAAAGCCAACGTTTATTTTGGTGGACAATGTGTGAGTCACACTGTCATTTTTCAAGATGGTACACGTAAAACACTTGGTTTGATTTTCCCAACAAATGGGACTTCATTAAATTTTAATACAAATGCGGCAGAATTAATGGAAATTAATGCAGGTGTATGTCGAGTCCGTTTAGCTGGCGAAGAAGCTTTTCAAACTTATCAAGCCGGTCAAAGTTTTGAAGTGCCCGCAAACAGTAATTTCGACATCGAAATTGTCGAATTATTAGATTATATCTGCCATTATTTAGGTTAATTCTGTAAGGAAAAAATCAGTATGCCTTCTTTTGATATTGTTTCTGAAGTAGATAAACAAGAAGTCCGAAACGCTGTTGAACAATCTAACAAAGAAATCAAAGGACGTTATGATTTTAAAGGTTCAGATGCCCGAGTTGAACAAGCGGAATATGAACTCACAGTCTATGCAGATAGTGAGTTTCAACTAGAGCAGGCGATGGATATTTTGAACAATAAGCTTGTCAAACGGAGTGTCGATATTCGCTGTCTTGAAAAGGGCAAAGTTGAAAAAATTAGTGGGGACAAGGTGAAACAAGTCGTCACAGTCAAGGTCGGCGTTGAAACAGAACTGGGCAAAAAAATTGTCAAAATGATCAAAGATAGTAAAATGAAAGTCCAAGCCAGTATTCAGGGTGAAACCGTTCGTGTTTCTGGGGCAAAACGGGATACATTGCAAGATGCGATTCAACTTGTGCGTCAAGCTGGATATGAGCAGCCGTTACAATTCCAGAATTTTCGTGATTAATCTTTTTCAGTGATGAAAACTTATGTGGAATGATTTAGCACGTTTTACGCTTTTAAGTGAACCGTTTGATCAAACGGAATGTGGAAAATATGCCCATGTTTTGTGTGTTTTGCCAAAAATAACGCATCTCAATGAAATCAATAGTTATGTAGCGCTCGATGTATTACACCGTATTTTAATTCGTAAACAAATGAAATTAAAAACGCTCTCGACAGAGATCGTGACAGGTGAAATGCCCAATGGAGCACTTGTTTCATGGGTGATGCCTGACCTGACTGAAAATCAAGGGATTTTTTCAACATTAGAATTGCTCCGTAAAGCGTTAACGCCCCTTTTTGCTGAACATCCACAAACACTGGCGCTTGTGCTTGCTGATGAGCTTCCCACAGAACACAAGCGCCCTCTTGCGGAAATGTTACTTTATGTAACTTGGCTTAATCAATTTGAGTTGCCGCATTATCACTCTAAAAAAGAAAAAAATAGCCCGCTGACGCATATTGGTCTTTTTGGGTTAAATCACACGCCAGAAATTACGCCAAACAGTTTTATTTGGACACAGGCAATCGCACAAGGAAATAATCTTTGCCGTTATTTAACGGCTTTGCCTAGCAATGAATTAACGCCGACACATTATCGTCAAAAAGTCCATCACCTTGCTAAAGAACAGGGGTGGGCACTCACTGAATATGATGCCAAACAGCTTAAAAAATTACAAGCGGGCGCCTTTTTAGCAGTCACGCAAGGGGGAAATCACGCCGGCAGTTTGATGCATTTATCTTATAAACCTGATAATATACCTCCAGAAAAAACAAAACGGCTTGTCCTGGTTGGAAAAGGCATTTGTTTTGATACTGGGGGGCACCAATTAAAATCCGCGCGTTATATGCAACATATGAACGAAGATATGAACGGTTCAGCTGTTGTATTGGGCGTGCTTTATGCAATTTCTGTACTGAAACTCCCTATCCAAGTCGATGCATGGCTTGCAATTGCCCAAAATTATCTTAGTCCTGAGGCGTATAAACCACAAGATGTGGTTACCGCGTCTAATGGCACGACGATTGAGATTATTCATACTGATGCTGAAGGGCGCATGATTCTGGCCGATGCATTAGCTTTTGCGAGCGGGACAGCGAAAGGGTTGAAAAATATCCATCAAAAAGCAGTGCATCATTCTCAACCAATTGATTTACTCATTGATTATGCCACATTGACAGGCAGTTGCATGACTGCTTTAGGCACGCGTTATAGCGGTATTTTTACAAAAGATAGCCAACTCGCGCACTTAGCTTATCGGGCAAGTCGACTGTCTGGGGAACGCGTGAGTTCTTTTCCCCTTGATGACGATTATGACACCGCCCTAAAAAGTAAAATTGCAGATGTCAAACAGTGTCTTTTAGAAGGGGATGCTGATCATATTTTAGCAGTCAAATTTTTAGAGCGTTTCGTGCCCAAAAATTTACCTTGGATACATGTTGATTTATCTGCAAGCCGACATGAAGATGGGTTAGGGGCGGTACAATCTGATATCACAGGATTTGGGGTCGCTTGGACGCTTTATTTATTACAGTCTTTTTGTCCTGAAAATTAAGCGCACATTTCAAGCTTAAAAAACCAATCCCTTTTGTCAAAAAAACAAAAGGGTTTTTTATTGAAAATTTCATCAAAAAAATGATCATTGCGATAGGCTGGACAGGTGCCTCCGGCTTAAAATACGGCACTCATCTTGTTAAAAACTTACTGGCATTAGGGCATGAAGTCCACCTTATTTATACACAAGCGGCGCAAATTGTTGCAAAACAAGAGCTCAATTGTGTTTTACCAGCCCATCCTGATAAAGCAAAATCATTACTTTGTCAGCAATTTAACTGGCATAACTATGCTGATCATTTGAGAGTCTTCACCATTCAAGATTGGTTTGCCCCACTTGCTTCAGGAACAGGGAAAGTAGACGCGCTCGTCATTTGTCCCTGTACAATGGGGACATTAGCAGCAATTGCACATGGTTTGAGTGATGATTTATTAAGTCGGGGGGCAGATGTCATGCTGAAAGAACACAAAAAGTTAATTCTCGTTCCTCGTGAAACCCCTTTTTCAGCCTTACATTTAGAAAATATGTTAAAGCTGGCACAATGGGGCGCGACGATCTTACCGCCCAATCCAGGTTTTTATCAAAACCCTCAAACAATTGATGATTTAATCAATTTTGTCACGGCACGCATTTTAGATCAGCTGAATATCACACATACCCTCTTGCCACAATGGGGCAGAGAAACAAGCTGACATGGATACACCTAAAATTGCCAGCTTATTTATAATAAATAATACTGTCTAAATAGGTTGAAAACGGTTAGTAATTGGATAGCGCCGATCCTTACCAAAACCCCGATAAGTGACCCGCACCCCTAACGGCGCTTGACGACGTTTGTATTCGCTTAAATCAATCATTCTGACAACACGCCGAACATCATTTTCGTTCAGGCCCGCTTGAATCATTTCTTGAATAGAATAATCTTGCTCAACATAGTACTCTAAAATTTGATCCAAGATTTCATAGGGGGGTAACGTATCTTGATCTGTTTGATCGGGTTTCAGTTCAGCACTCGGCGCACGGGTAATAATCCGCTCTGGGATATCTGCATTAATACTGTTACGATATCGGGCCAAACGATACACCATCGTTTTAGTAATATCTTTTAGCACACCGAATCCGCCGGCCATATCGCCATATAATGTGGCATAACCTACCGCCATTTCGCTTTTGTTGCCCGTAGTGAGGACCAACGCGCCTGTTTTATTCGAAAAAGCCATGAGAATATTACCCCGAATACGCGCTTGCAAATTCTCTTCTGTAGTATCGCGCCCCTGATACCCTAATGCTTCAAAATGAGGGATCAGTTCTTTCAAATAAGCCTGAAATAAATGATCAATTGGAATTTCTTTATAAAAAACGCCCAAATTCTCAATCATTTGGCGGGAATCATCTAAGCTGATTTGTGCTGTATAGGGCGAAGGCATCATAATTGCGCTGACCCGTTCTGGGCCCAATGCATCGACTGCAATCGCCAGCGTTAAAGCGGAATCAATTCCGCCAGATAAGCCGAGCAAAACACCTCTAAAATGATTTTTTTCAACATAATCTTTTACACTCAAACATAAACATTCGTAAATATTTGCCTCTAAAGGTGCTGGAATACTTTTCTTACCTGTAACAGGTTGTCTTGTGTTTAAATCTAATTCAACAATCCCTAATTCTTCCCGAAACGCGCTTAACTGATGTGTGATATGCCCTTGACTATTTAAGACACAAGAAGAACCATCAAAGACCAATTCATCTTGGCCACCCACCAAATTAGCATACACAATTGAAAAACGATGCGAAAGGGCTTGATCGTTTAGTAATTCATAGCGGGCATGCTGTTTTCCCATATGATAAGGCGAAGCATTTAAGACGAGTAAGACTTCCGCACCTGCCTCTTTGGCACGACATGGCGCTTCTTCGTTCCAAATATCAGCACAAATATTGATACCAAAACGGATACCATTTAGGTCAAAAACACAAGGTTTTTCACCAGCTGTAAAATAACGCTCCTCGTCGAAAACCATATAATTAGGCAAGGATTGTTTATCATATATTGTGACTATTTTTCCGTATTGTAACACTGCTGCTGAGTTATAATAAGTTCCGTCTGCTGCGGCACGCGGGTAGCCGACAACCACACAACAACTGGGATCAATTTCATCACGTAAACGCTGGGTTAATGTCTCCAACGCTTTTTGAACTGCAACATAAAAAGAAGGGCGGAGTAATAAATCTTCTGGTGAATATCCTGTTAATGCTAACTCTGGTGTAATAATTAACTGCGCACCTTGTTGAAACGCGTCCCGACTAAATTGTGTAATTTTTTCGAGATTAAACGCCAAATCCCCCATAATGGGATTTATTTGTGCAATCGCTATTTTCATGATCAGAATAGAAACTACAATGAGAAAAATTAAAAAAGTTATATAATTCTATTTCGTTTCGTGCCAGCAAAAAAAGCCAGTATATTTTGCTCAATTTGCTTGACTAAACGAACACGCGCTTCATAGCTTGCCCATGCAATATGGGGCGTAATCAATAATTGCTCCGGATTTTTGACTGTCATAAAAGGCGAATGATTTTCCATTGGTTCTTTCGTTAAGACATCTGTACCAAAGGCTGCAATTTGATGATGATTTAGTGCATCCACCGCCGCTTGTTCATTCACAATGCCGCCTCGCCCGACATTTAACACAACCGCTGTTTTTTTCATTTTGCTAAATTCTGATGTGTTAATTAAATCTTTTGTATTGGAATTTAATGCAGCATGAATCGTGATAATATCAGCCTGTTGACACAGGGTTTCCAAATCAACCCGTTCAAATTCAGTCTGTTGATTTTTTCCACTAGCGGAGTAATATAAAACATGAGCACCAAATGCCTGCGCAGCCCGGGCGACCGCTTGTCCAATAGTACCTAACCCAATAATTCCCCATGTTTTCCCGTCTATTTCCCAATAGGGCCGATCCAAATGACAAAAAATATCAGCGTGAGCATACTCTCCTTTTTTGACATAGGCATCATAATAAGATAAATGTTCAATCAAATAGAATAGCATTGCAAAGGTATGTTGTACAACACTTGGTGTAGAATAGCCCGCTACATTTGCCACAGCAATATGATTGATCTGACAATAATCCAAATCAATATTATTGGTCCCTGTTGCTGCAACACAAATAAGTTTTAAATTTTTTGCAGTGGCCAAATTTCGTGCATCCAGTATTGTTTTATTCGAAATAACAATGTCACAATCTTGAATGCGCGCTTGCGCTTCTTCAACGGAAGAAGTGTCATAAACAACTAATTCTCCGTGTTGGGCAAGCATATCAAAAGACACATTACCTAATGTTTTTGCATCTAATAAGACTATCTTCATTACGGGCGATTCCTATTTTTTGTTTTATTTTTCGTTCATTTTTTTCTTAAAATCAATTCTATTGATGATTCTGTGACAGGTGTCATTGTTTGATCAATGTTTTTTTCAACTAAAATAGGATGAAAAAAATCACGAATAACTTCAACCTTTTCAACTTCACATTGACCTGCAAAATGCGCAACAAGTTCTAAAATATTAATCGATCGGGGAGACCAAGATTGTTCTTTGAAGATGGTAAAAGTCCATTTATGATCACCATTAAAACGACTAGGAAAGTGTCCTAATTCATACATATCTTCGTCAGGCACTGTAATAATTAAGTGTCCCCCTGTTTTTGTCACCCGAATCCAATTTTCTAATCCTTGTATTGGATCATGTAAATGTTCCAAACAGTGCGAAGAATGAACAAAATTAAACGCCTGATCCGGTACACCTTCTAAAAACTGCGCGTCCCCATCGTCAAGATCCCAAACTTTAACAGATTGTAACAAAGGAAAAATGCCAATATATTGCGAAAGGGGATCCGGTTTTCCACCAATGTCAATACCATGTCCCACAAAATAGCGCTGATGAAATGCCCCTAAATTGTAACGCCTTTTCGCAGCCTTAGATTGTTCCCACATAAATATAAACCTGTCATCAAATTGATAAAAAAAGAACCATTTCTTCTCTGATTTTTTATTGATAGAGAAGAAATGGCCACTGACTAAAAAATTACAAAGTTAAATTATGGCAATTCTAAAACAAAACTCGCTCCACCATATCGCCCGCCATTTTCTAATCGGGTTTTCCCTTGAATGCCATTATTGTTTTTATGCATTTTCGCAATGGTATCAGAGAAATAAATGCCTAAACCTGTACTACCTGTAATTAAACTCAGGTTAGGCTGTTTTCTAATTTGTTCGTCTTGATCCAAAATATGTTTAGGATAGCCACGGCCATCATCATCAACACGAATGACCAGGAAATCGCCTTGTCTTTCTACTGCAATCAAGATTTTTTGATTCGTATAGCGCGCGGCATTATTCATCGCATTATGCAATACACCAGCAATCAGGTCTCGATCAAAGAACCAGCACAAATCATTTGGACAATCAATTTCAATTTGAACATTCCGCAAACCTAACATCGAATTGAAATACATCACGATTTCTTCTAAAAATTCTCGAATGACATGATAATCAATATTAATAGTATATTGCGAGTTACCAATTTTGTATAACTCTAACAATTGAATAATACGGTCATTGACTAATTTGCCTTGATATTTGAGATCAGATAATTTTGGCTTTGTAGGGCAACCTTCTACTGAACACAAGGCTGTCTCATCCAATGCCCCTAATAACAAACTTAGGGAGTTTTTAATATCATGTACATTTGAGGCAAAAAGCATCATAAAATCAGCATTATGTTGAGAAATGGCTTCTTTTATTTGCTCAGAATAATTCTCATCATTCACATTATTGTCCAAAGACATTGTGTGCAGCTCCTTTAGCAGAAAAATTAAAAAAAGCAGAAGGACAAAACTTCTCTTCTCAAGGAGAAAAGTTTTACCTTTTTAATTTCAATCAATTTCAAAAAATAGCGCATTTGCATTAGATTGATCTGTTTTGATCATACCATATACAATACAGAAAAAATATTTTTCAAATTATAATTTCTTACTTATTCTAATCATTTGTGTCTTTATCATACAAGAAAAACAACAAGTTAGTCTATAATAAAAAACATAAGTATTCCATATAGAAATAAATATTCTTTCAGTCCAAAAGACTATTTAGCTACGTAACAAACGTTGATAGAAATCTGCTAATTTAATATATTTCGGATTTGTCGCATCAATATTACCGACACGATCTAGATATTGCTTCACTTTATTTAAATAAGCCGTCACTTTTCCGTTTTTCTGCATGAATTGCAACATAGATTGAATAGCATTCATACAAATGACTTTGTTACTTGGTAAAGCGTCCGCTGCATTTTCAAATAATTTTACTGCTTCTTCTAACTGTCCTTCTTTTGCTAAGGTGACACCCTTATTATTAAGATGAATAATTTGGCGGGCAGCGGATTCAACAATTTCTTTTCCTTCTTTCCCAACATTATTATTTTCTAAGAAGGCAGTGGCACGGCGTAAGATTTTTTCATCATCATGGTTATTTTGAACCAAGTTAACAACGAGTTTTTTCGCTTTCTCTTGATCATTAAATTCAAAACAAGCCTGCGCCATATCTAACATCGCACTGGGCGGAATTTGTTTGGCAAGTGAATCATACATTTTTGAAGCTTCTTTATACGCTTGTTCCGCTTCCTCTGTATGCCCCAATTTCTTGTGAATCACTGCTTCTACAATTTTTGTTTGTAAATAAGCAGAGTCATCTTGCCCAAATTGCCCTTTCGCTTCTTTAATTGCGCGTAATGCCTCTCTGGGGTCTCCTTTATCCAACATCACTTTACTGAGCCCTGTATAATCACTCGGCTCTTTAAAACATGAATATTTACCCAATTTTACTGTCATACGGTACGCTTTTTCGGCCACATCCAAATCGCCACGAATATGCGAGATTTCCCCCAAAAGTTTTTGCCGCTTGATAGCCCGGGGAGATAAATGCGAGGCTGTTTTTAACATCTGCTGGGCCATTTCAAGATTGCCTTGCTCCTGATAAATACGGGCAAGCCAATCATACGCTTCAATATAAGAAGCATTTTCATCAATAATTTTTTCTAACATAGATCGTGCTTTATTATATTCTTTCATAAAGAACATAACTTTAGCTAAGCCGAGTTTTGCCCATGGAATTTGCCGCAAACTCAAAATACTTTCATAAACTTTTTGTGCTTCTTGATAATTCCCGCTTTGAACACATAAATTTGCTTTAACCTTCATAAATTCTAAAGTATATTTACTATTCATTGGAATGAAGGCGTCACAAATTTGAATCGCTTTTGTATAATTACCACGATGGACTGCTTCGTCAACTTTTTGGAAAACAGATTTTTTCTCAACCAATCGTTCCAAACGCATTTTTAACGTTTCGCCTGTGAATGGTTTTGTTAAATAATCATCTGGCAAATATTCCGCAGTCCCTGCCACAATCTCGCTTGTGCTTTGGGCAGTAATCATCATAAATACTGTGGAAAAACGTATATATCCTCTAAATTTTGCTTCTTCTAAAACTTGTTGGCCATCTTTACCTTCCCCGAGATAAAAATCGCACAAAACAATGTCATATTCCCCTTCACTAATCTTACGGATGGCTTCTTCACCATTAAAAGCCATGTCAATTGAGCTCGCACCCAAGCTACTCAACATTGAGCGCAAATAAGTTCGCATTTGAGGCAAGTCATCGACGATCAATATTTTTTTTGTTTTTAATTCAATGCTCATCTGTGGATTACTCCGACTTGATTATTTTATTTTTTCAGTGAACGAATTCAATGCAATTATTTCTGGCAAAAAACTCGATTTGTCTAATTTCAAAAAAATAATAAAGCATTTTTGTATTATTTTTAAGTAAAATTTAAGAAAAAAAATAAAAAACAAACCTAAGTCTTACAAAAAATTTCTATACTAAAGAAATGTAGTAAAAAAAGCGTAACAAATCGTTACGCTTCTGATATGAAAAAGAGACTAATTTAATATAGGAAACTGACTAATATAGCCAACGCCTCCTTTATGGGATTGTAAACGTTTTTGTAATGCCTCTTTTAGTCCAGCTGGCATCGCAGTATATTGATCTAACATACCGGGATGCTGATAATTCACTGTTAAATAACTATAACCATTCACGTTGTCATAAAAAAGTAACCCTGCACTTTCTGCTCCTGCTGGCAATGAAGCGATACGCACTAATTTTTTTGTGTCAATATGATAAGCCCATACAAAATTATTGATATGCATATCTGGACTATCTTCTCCAACAAAAAGCGTTCTTAAGTTTTCAGAATAAGCAAGATTATCTGGATTAGCAATTTTATCAAGATTGGCAAGATTACCCACTGAATCGGGTTGAGGTAAATCTTCACCCAAAACAAGTCCGCGCATGGTGGTCACCACAAAATTACTCGGAATTTTCGCGTTATTGCTATCTTGAATGGATCGAGCAAGATTTAATTCATAAATGCCGCCTGATTTTATCCGCGGTAATTGAATATGATCTGCTGGCGCATTTGAATCAGCTAACATGCCATTATCAATACTTGAAATGGCCATATAGATTTTTTTGTCACGTTTATTAACAGTTAATCCTTCAATTTTGTTAAATTCAGTCGTGGCGCCTACAACCGCAGCATAACGACGCGTTTCCAAAAATGCGGCAACTTTTTCCATACCAGATTTCACGCGCAACCATTCAGTTCCTTTATCTGTTTGCACTTTTGTAAAACCAGTTGTATCGCGACTCGCTGTATCAAAAATATCACTAAATTTTAAACTATTTGCGGCTTCTTCTAATTCACGATCCACACCATGCCCTAATTTAATCCAAATAAGACGGGCAATGCCCCCGTTTTCCTGACTTAATTGAACCCATTTTGCAGCATAAAGTGTACCTGCTGACAAATCAGCAGCACGATCTGCAATGAACATAAAAAATCCGGTATTTTTGCCATCATCCGACATATAGACTGTGCGTCGATCAGGCATGACCCGAATCATTTCCCGAGACAACCGCCCTAATGCATAATGCTTGACAGCTTTTGTGCTTCCATCGCGTCCAACAGACACCTCGGGTAATTGCCCATAATGATATGGTTTAGCTACGAGATCACTGTTAAAATAAGTATTCATCGCTGTAAGTTTGAACTGTCCTTTTTCAAAGGCCCGCGCATCAGGTTCGTATTCTTCACTGCCTAAATGTGTGTTCCATGGAGAAGAACTCGCAGCACACGGCGACCATAGGCCTCGTGTATTTTGCATATCAATATTGCGATAATTAATTACCGAAAGTTCTCCAGTCGATCTGTCTTGGTTTAAAAAACTCAGACTCATTGCCATCGGTAATTTTTGAAACATTGGCTGACCCGCATTATTTTGCGAAACAGATTCATAATGATTAATCATATATAATGGATTACCGCCTTTTTCGGTCGGGGTCATTGAGACACGAAAAATCGTCGTTCCATCGGGATTATCTGAGAAAAATTGCGTCGTTTTTTGGGGTACACTTTTATCAATTAATCGTTCGCCCCGAACATCATAAAGTCCCCCTGCAACCATTCCATTTAACACATCCCCAGTCTGAAAAAGACTATTATATTTTAGACTTTTCACCTCTGTTGAACCGGCTACATGTGTAAGACTGACTTTAGATCGGGTTAAAAACTGAGTGCGTTCCTCAATTGTTTCTGGCACAGGGGTCGCCGTAAATTCTGTGGCCGGCATCCGTTTAAACCGGACGGGGGAAGCACTTTGATTACCATTACTTGCTTGCGATTCAGAATGTCTTCTCTTGGCAGCATGTCCGTCATTTACAACAAGCAAGTTAATTCCAATAGAAGCCATCAAGCTCAATAAGGTTGTAGAAAAAATCAAATGCTTTGAGCGTGTCATAAAAAAGCCTCGTTTATTACTTAATAAAATTCAAATAGTTTTACAAAAAAACAGGAAATGCGCCTGTCATTTTTGAGGTGTCCAATTTATTTGGAATGAGATTCACGAATGAGTTGAGCTCGCTCGCGCCGTTTGTGATGTTGATAGATTATTGTCATTGTAATACTAACAAAAGCACCGAACATTAAAATAATTGAATGAATATGCCATTCTGCTTTGACCATTAGTGTGTAAAAACCAATTAAAACTAAAATACCGATGTTTTCATTGAAATTTTGGACAGCAATAGAATGGCCTGCCCCCATTAATAAATGCCCTCGATGCTGTAAAAGTGCATTTAATGGAACCACGAAAAAGCCTGCTAAAGCACCAATGACAAATAATAATAATAATGCAAGTCGCCAATCATGGACAAAAATCATAGTCGCAACAATACATCCCATGGCAATTCCCGCAGGCAAGACTTTTGCGGAATTTTCTAATTGCACATATTTTCCTGCAATGACTGATCCGACCGCAATTCCCACGGCGACCATTGCGGTTAATTGTGTTGCTTGCTCCAAACTAAAATGCAAATTAGCAAGGGCCCAAGTAATGACGACTAAACGCAAAGTGGCGCCTGCCCCCCAAAAAAGCGTGGTCACAGCCAAAGCAATTTGACCTTGTGGATCTTTCCACAAACGTTTAAAAGCCAACCAAAAATCATAAAGTAAAAATAAAAAAGTCTTTTTATGCATTTTATGATCAATAGGCAATTTGGGAATATAAAAATTAAATATCGCCGCCATCACATAGAAAATGAGAATAATGACAATGGCAAACTGGGCCGCAGTCATTTGTGGAGCACCTAAAAATAACATTAATTTAGCCGCGATTTGAGGGTTTACTAAAACGCCGCCTACAACAGCGCCTAAAATAATTGCCCCGACAGTTGATCCTTCCATCCAGCTATTTGCAATGACAAGTTTCTCAGGCGGAAGATATTCAGTCAAAATGCCATATTTAGCCGGTGAATAAGCCGCGGCCCCAATCCCAACGATAGCGTATGCATACAAGGGCGGCACCCCTAAAAACATGGCAAGCGTCCCTATAAATTTAATGGCATTGGTCAACAACATCACGCGCCCTTTTGGCAAGGCATCGGCAAACGATCCTACAAAAGGAGCGAGCAAAATATATGCAATAATAAAGGCTTCTTGTAGTAATGGCGTATGCCAATCGGGGGCCATTTGTTCTTTCAACAAAGCAATGGCTGCGAAAAGTAATGCATTATCTGCCAATGCCGAGAAAAACTGGGCACATAATATAATATAAAATCCTAAGTTCATGTATAAACTTTAAAAATCGATAAAATAAGATAAAAGAAGTCCATATGATAACAAAAATAATTCTAATTGAATTTTTTTCAACAAATCATTTTCCAATCTAAATTTTACACCTTTTTTTGAATCCGTTATTTTTTCTAAATAAGATGAAAAGAAACTATCATCCATAATGATATTCCCTTTCATTTTTAGAGAAAAAATCTTTCCTCCTCCTGAAAGTTTAATATCATTCTTTTTTTTTAATTTTATGAAAACTGAATAGATAAAATTCATTAGCAAGCAAACTATAGCTAAGCAATGCTTAAGCAATTCCTAAGTTTCATTTAAGAACAGGATTCTATAATTAACCATAGTGTGAATGCAAAAAGCGTATTTTTTATAAATCAAAATAATCACATGGGAGTGATAAATGTCTAATCATTACGGCACAAATGGTTACAAAATTGACGATGATTATTACGAATATGTCAATGGCTACAAGATTGATGATGACTACTACAAATACGTCAATGGTTACAAAATTGACGATGATTATTACGAATATGTCAATGGCTACAAGATTG
>CAZDFJ010000018.1:0-47851 GCA_964504875.1 uncultured Burkholderiales bacterium
AAGAACCCGAAGAAGACGAAGGTTACGACGACGAAGAACCCGAAGAAGACGAAGGTTACGACGACGAAGAAGAATAATACATTCTCATAAACTTCTTATTTTCTTAATTTTAAAAGGGAAACAATGGACTTCAGTTTTGTTTCCCTTTTTTATATTTATTTTATCTGTTCTGGAGGTAAATCAAAAAAGAGCACTTCACTTTCTTGTAAACTCAAAAATGTTAGCTGTTTTTCATCTTGAATGTACGCGCCATCTCCTGTACGTAACTCTACTTCATTCACTGTTAAACGCCCCCGAACAAGGTGGATATATCCCCATCTTTCTGCTGGAAAAACATAATTCAATTGTTCGTTTACGTTCAAAACGCTATTCCATAATTTAATATCTTGATGAATCTGAATCGAATCATTTTCTCCGGTCCCTGAGGCAATTAAACACCATTGATTTTGTTTTTTCTCACCAGTGACGAAATTTGTGACATAATGCGGTGTAAGATTATTTTGATTCGGTCGAATCCAAATTTGAAATAATTGGGTTTTATAATCTGAGGATGCATTATGTTCACTATGCACAATCCCTTTTCCTGCGCACATGTATTGCACCTCTCCCTGCCGAATAATTTGAATATTACCGAGCGAATCTTGATGCCGTAATGCGCCTTGTGCAATATAAGTAATAATTTCCATATTGCGATGAGGATGCATGGGAAATCCACCTTCTCCAGCTTCAAGAAAATCTTCATTTAAAACACGTAATACTGAAAATTCATGATGATTGGGATCATAATATTCACCAAAAGAAAAACTATGGTAAGTATTTAACCACCCATGATCTATATTGCCTCGCTCATTATTCAAACGAACACGAATCACAACCGCTCTCCTTTATGTGGTTTTACTAATATAATATTTGCTTTATATTAAAACAAATTGGCGTTGAATAACTTCAATTTTTTAGATTAAGTTAATTCAGTTTTTAATTGTATTCAAGAATCTTTTTACTATGATGAATTTTTTTAGTTTTTCTCTTATTCTTACGGGTGTACTTTTAAACGCATGTGCACAACTTTTACTCAAAGCCGGCACGAATCAACTCGGTGTAATTAGCTTTACGCTCAATAATTTTTGGTCTCTTTTACTAAAAATTGGATTTGAATATCATATTTTAGGCGGCTTATTTTGCTATGCAATCAGCGTTGTTGTGTGGATTATGGCGCTTTCTCGTGTTGAGGTCAGTGTCGCTTATCCTATGCTTTCAATTGGCTATATTGTCAACTTGATTGCTGCCTGGTGGCTTTTCGGCGAAATGATTACGCTGTCCCGTCTTGGGGGAATTTGCGCTATAATGGTAGGCGTTTATCTGATTAGTCGTTAATTGATTATCGTGAAGAATACACATGTCCAGTCAAAATTTACCCTTTTTACCGTTTACTCGTCCCAGCCTCGATGAAAAAACATTATCACAAGTCATGCAGACATTCCATTCAGGATGGTTGGCAAGTGGCCCGCATGTTTTAGAATTTGAACAAGCCTTAAGTGATTATCTAGGTGGAGAACGCCCTGTTCGTGTCTTGACTTCCGCAACGGCAGGATTAGAAGTCGCGCTGCAATTAATTGATCTTCAACCTGATGATGAAGTTATTACTCCGGCACTCAGTTTTGCAGCAACACCCAATGTCATTGTGCGCCAACATGGTCGTCCCGTTTTTGTTGATGTTGATCTCAAAACACGTAATCTTGATTTAGACCAAGTTGAAAAAGCCATTACCCCAAAAACTAAAGCTATTATGCCAGTGCATTTTTCTGGTTTACCAGTTGATATGCATGCTTTGTATGCATTAGCAGATCAATATCAATTACGTGTAATTGAAGATGCGGCGCATGCAATTGGTTCTGCATGGCAAGGTCAAAAAATTGGGAGTCTCGGGGACATTGTCTCGTTTAGCTTCCATCCAAATAAAAATATGACCACAATTGAAGGCGGGGCACTTTCGGTACAAACTCCCGAAGAAGCCAAACGAATTGAAATATTACGCTTTCATGGCATTCAACGTAATGCAGCAGGAGAAATGGACGTCATTGTTGCAGGCGGAAAATATAATTTATCCGATATTGCGGCCGTTGTTGGTTTAGGCCAACTCAAGCAACTTGATCAATTTAATCAAAAACGCCGCGAATTAGCGATGCATTATTTTCATTGCTTTGAACAAGCCAATCTGACTGCGACTTTATTTCTTCCAGAAAAAGGAGATCAGGGACATAGTTGGCATATGTTCACTGTTTTATTACCATTAGAACAATGCGGGGGGACGCGTCAAGAATTTATTCAACGCATGCAAAAAGAATTCCAAATTGGCATAGGAATTCACTATCCAGCATTACATTTGTTTAGTGCATATCGTCCTTATGGTTATCAAGAAGGTGATTTTCCAAATACCGAAAAAATCGGCAAAGAAACTGTTACCTTACCGCTTTTCCCTACCATGACTTTTACAGATGTCGAACGCGTTGTTTCTGCGATACGAGAAATTTTTTCAACATGATTAATCTCTTTTCTTTTCTCCCTCTAAAAAAATGGGGGACATTTTTTAGCTTAGTGGCAATCACAACTTTAGTAGGATGTGGCTTTCAGTTACGCGGTTTGCAAGGACAAATGTCGCTTCCTATTGAACAAATCTATGTTGAGACAAATTATTCTGCCATTGGGGACCAATTAAAGCGGATTATTAAAAGTAGTGGACCTAACGCAATTGTTAATGATCCTGCTGAAGCCCGTGCGATTGTCACAATTGTTGCTGAAGCCCGCGAAAAACGTATTCTTTCTCTTACTCAAGCAGGGCGGGTTCGAGAATATAAATTAATTTATCGAGCCGCATTCCGTGTCAATGAACCGAACGGGAAAGATATTATGTCCACACAAAATGTCGAATTATTTCGCGATCTTCCTTTCACAGATACAGAATTGTTAGCTAAAGAATCTGAAGAAGCATTGCTTTACCGCGATATGCAAACAGAAGCCGTTCAGCAAATTATTCGTCGTATTGGAGCCCACTATGCCAATCGAGATATTGAGAAACCAGCTCCAAAGTAAACAACTTCATCTTTGTTATATTTTAATGAGCGATGAACTCTTGCTCCTTAATGAGGCCCGTGCCCTTATTTTGGAAACAGCAAAAAAAATGGGATTTACTGATAAGATTCTTTTTACCGTTGAATCAGGCTTTAATTGGAACGAAGTCAAAAAACAAACTCAAAATGTTTCGCTTTTTGCAGAAAAGAAATGTCTGGATATTCGGATGCAAAATGGGACATTGAATAAAGAAGGCCTTGCTTTTTTCTTGCACTATGTCGAAACCTTAAAAAAGCAACCGGATGAAAATACACTCCTCATTTTGAGTGTGCCAAAACTAGAGAGCAAAACACAAAAAACAGAATGGTTTAGTCAGTTAAAAGCTGTGAGTAGCTATTTTGTTTTTGCAGCCCCCACGCATCAAGGATTACCACAATGGATTGAAAAACGCTTGAAATATCAAGGGCAAACGATGGATCCTGCGGGTCTTGAGTTTCTCGCGGATCAGGTGGAAGGCAATTTGATGGCGGCGCATCAGGAAATTCTCAAATTAGGAATCATTGCCCCACAAGGTCATATTACCCTTGAAATGCTGGAACAAGTGACGATTAACGTAGCCCGTTACAATGTTTTTGAGTTAAGTCATGCATGGTTAAGTGGAGATTATGCTCGAACGTTACAAATGCTAGATGGATTACTTGCGGAGGGCGCAGAATTATTAAGTCTGAATGCTATTTTCGCACGGGATTTACGGCAAATTTTAATCATTCAACAATTACGACGACAACAACAGTCCTTGAGTCGCATTTTTCAAGAACTTAAAATTTGGGATAAAACCCGCAAAAATTTGTTAGAAAATATGATTAAAAAATCTAATTCGACGCAAATTGAGCAAGCCCTCCGTATTTGTTTAAACATAGATAAAGCCATTAAAGGCGTTTTGCCTTTTTTTGATCCAATGCAAGCTTTATATCAAATGGTTCGTCAACTCACATTAAAAAAAGCATAACAATAAAAAATGCGCTGTTTATCTAAGCAGCGCATTTTATCCTTCTTTTTCAAAATCACTTCCTATTGACTCGTCAAAATTAAAAAATAGCACATTCCACAACAACAGGGGAATAGACATATTGTGCTTTAGGATAAAGATGAGAAGTAGTAGTGCAGACTTCTTCCAATCCATCCAACAAGGCTTTACAACTATTTTTTTTCGTAACACTTCTGACTAATTGAGTGTGTTTATCTTCCATAAAATCATGAAGGTTTTGAAATTTTTGAGGATGAACAGGAGAACAATAGACTTCTAGTGTGCTTTCTGTTGTGCCCTCAGATTTGCGATTAATATAACAAAACATGATCATCACTCCTTTACGTTTCATTCAAGAATACGCCTTCAAACTGTGCGCCTTACTCAACCAAAATTGTGCATTTTTAAAATCATTTCTATTTTAATGCACTTAAATATCCCATTTTTCACCAAAAAAGCTTTTTAATAAAAACTTTTATTACTTATATTGCATTGCAATATTTAATAAATCAATATTTAAATATTTAATTAAATTTATTTTTATATTGCATTAAAAATAAGAATACCATGTTTTTTATTATTTTCAATATATTTTTGTTTTATTTATTTATTATAAACCATAAAAATAATATCTATTATTGCTTTCCAAAATGGAACATTTTTTGCTTTATTTTGCAGCACAAAATTGTATAACTATAATATTTTCGCGACATCGAGAAACACAATAATGAATACTCCACAAACTAGCAGTGATGTTTTATTTATTCTCTTAGGGGCAATCATGGTGCTGGCTATGCACGCCGGTTTTGCCTTTTTAGAACTAGGGACCGTTCGTCGTAAAAATCAGGTCAATGCATTAGTCAAAATTTTGAGTGATTTCGCTGTATCCGCCATAGCTTATTTTTTTATTGGCTATGGGATTGCGTATGGGACCCATTTTTTTTCTGGCGCCGATATCCTCGCAAAGCAAAGTGGTTATGAACTTGTCAAATTTTTCTTTTTACTCACTTTTGCGGCGGCTATTCCCGCAATCATTTCGGGGGGGATTGCCGAACGCGCAAAATTTAATCCCCAATTAATCGCCACATTTTTATTAGTCGGCTTTGTTTATCCCTTTTTTGAAGGGATTGTATGGCATCATAATTTTAATATTCAAGATTGGGTTAAAACAGCTTTTGGCGCAGAATTTCATGACTTTGCTGGATCTGTGGTCGTACACGCAATGGGTGGATGGATTGCCCTTCCCGCAGTCTTATTATTAGGAGCGCGTCGTGGACGCTATTTACGCGATGGCTCAATGGCCGCGGCCCATCCGCCTTCCAGTATTCCATTTTTAGGATTGGGGGCATGGATATTATGTGTCGGCTGGTTCGGTTTTAATGTCATGTCTGCACAAACATTAAACGCAATTAGCGGGCTTGTGGCCGTCAATTCCCTTATGGCGATGGTTGGAGGCACTTTAACGGCTCTCTTTATTGGAAAGAAAGATCCAGGATTCGTTCATAATGGTCCACTGGCAGGTTTGGTCGCTGTTTGTGCAGGATCAGATTTAATGCACCCAATTGGTGCATTAATAACAGGTGGAATCGCGGGAGCCCTTTTTGTATGGTTTTTTACGATTTCTCAAAATAAATGGCATATTGATGATGTACTTGGCGTATGGGCTTTGCACGGTCTATGTGGCGCCTGGGGCGGGATTGCAGCGGGAATTTTTGGTCAGCAGGCATTCGGTGGAATAGGGGGAATTAGTTTCATTGCCCAATGTCTTGGTACAGGAAGTGCTATTGTTATTGCACTTATTGGTGGTGGTGCAGTGTATGGCCTTCTGAAGAAAACAATTGGGATTCGCTTGGATGCTGAAGAAGAATTCAATGGGGCAGACCTAACTATTCACAAAATTTCATCTATCACAGATAAGTAACTTTGCTTTTATTTGATTCCTGTGAACTTTTTGCCCATCTTTTTGATGGGCTTTTTTCATGTAACTTAAGGAATGACTTGATTTTTTTATCCCTTTCCGCTTAAAATACCGCAACAAAGTAATCTGTCAATCTATTTCCTATTCTGTAATTTGTTTTGGAAAAATCATCTTCTATGACGCCAGTCATTTCCCAAAAAAAACAACGTATTGGATTATTTGGCGGGACTTTTAATCCAATTCATTTTGGACATTTACGTTTAGCTGAAGAATTGCACGAAACATTCCAACTTGATAAAGTACTTTTTATTCCTGCAGGGATTCCTCCACATCGTGCCATCCCTAGCGTAAGTAGCCAAAATCGGGCGGAAATGATTGCCCTCGCGATTGAAGATCAAGCCCATTTTGAATTATCTTCCTACGAAATTAAAAAAGAAACGCCGAGTTATACAGTTGAAACACTTGAATATTTTCGAACAATTTATCCGAGTGAAACCACGTTTTTTCTTTTTTTAGGTATGGATGCTTTTTTGGGATTGCCGCAATGGCATCGATGGCAAGCTCTTTTTGATTTGACACATATTATTGTGGCAACACGAGTGGGATATCACTTTCCACAAACATGGGATTGGTTAAGAAAACGGATTCTCCCCGAGAATGATAGTCAAACAAGTGCTCCAACGGGACAAATTTTCACTCATTCTTTTACAGAATTAGCTATTTCTGCGACACAAATTCGTACACTGACTCAACAACATAAAAGTACACGCTATTTATTGCCAAAAGAAGTGTCCCTTTATATTGAAAAATATCATTTGTATCGCAAATAACTTCATTTTTTACTCTATTTATTAAATTATTATGATGATTTCTTTAGAAACTTTAAAAGAAAAAGTAATTGATGCACTCGAAGATATTAAAGGCCGTGATATTATTACTTATCAAGTGGGACATATTACCTCACTTTTTGAATATGTCATTATTGCAACAGGGGATTCTAGCCGGCAAACAAAAGCGTTGGCACGTCACCTGCATGACAAAATGCGGGAAATTGACATCAATGTCATCGGCATCGAAGGCGAATCTGAAGGGGAATGGGTTTTAGTTGATTTAGGCAGTATCGTTGTACATATTATGCATCCCACTGCACGAGAGTATTATAATCTTGAAGGCTTATGGGAAGCCAATTTAAACACAGAAAATCATTCTGTTGCGGCTTAAAAAAAGCCCCCGAAAGGGGGTTTTTTGTCTATTTTAAAACTGAAAATATTTTTCTAAGCGCGCCTGTAATTTACGCGCCTGCTGAAAAGCTTCTTTCAAAATACGTTTATCTAAATCTGAAAGCGTTTCAGGATCCAAATAATTATGAGTCTCTTCCCCATTTTTCAGTTGTTTATCATGAAGACGCAAACGGACCGTTTGAATAAAATGAAATGCATCAATCCATGCTTCCACTTGGGCTTTGTCTAAATTCCATTTTTGGCCAGCTAAGCGCAATCGCTGCGCGGTATTTGTTTCTTCAAGACCTAGATTTAAGGCAAAAACTCGGGCGGCATCAATAAATTGTCCCACTCCATTAATTTTCAAATCAATCGTATGCTCTTTACCTTCTTTTTTTGAAGTCACAAAATGCTTTAATAAACTAATCGCCGGTTTATTAACTAACGCATTGATCACTAATGGTTTTAAAAATAATGGATTTTCTTTTACTAAGCCTTTCAGTGATCCCCGTAATTGGGTTGCTAATTCTGTATGTCCATATGATCCCCGAAAATCAAAGAAAATCATTGCATTAAGTAATTCTTGGGCCGAAGCTTTGTGAATCCAATCACTAAAACAATTCTCCCATTCTTCTAAACTCAAACAAAGTTTCGGGTTAGACGCCATAATATTGCCTTTACATAAAGGAAAACCACAGGCATCTAGCATTCGATTAATTTCTTGATTAATCGGCAAAAATAATTCACGCACTTGATCGGCACGCATCCCCTCTGGTACGAGAAAAATTAAGCCATTATCTTGATCCGTGCTTAAGGTTTGTTCGTAACGCCCTTCACTCCCAAAAGTCAACCAACAAAAATGAATTGATTGAAGCTGTGTTGTATATTTTTCAAAATTTATTTCTAAAATCTGTTCAGTCAATAAATCATTCAATGTTGAAATAAATTTTGTCAGTTGCTCTGCCGCAACCCCTTGAGCGAGCATATTACACGCTAGTTGACGAATATCGCGACTGGCTTGCACTAATGTGGGTAAATCTGTTGCATTTTTAATCGTACTACTAATTTGACGTAAGCCAACTCGTTGCAATGCAAATAAATCTCTTTCAGACACAACCCCAACAAGTACACCATTATCTACAACTACAATATGTCGAATATTTTTCCGCGCCATCAGCAAAGCCGCTTCATAAGCAAGTGCTTGTGGGGACAATGTAACCAAATGACGCGACATAATTTCCATAATAGGCCGATCTAAATTTTCTCGAACAAGAATAACCTGATCCAGTACGTCACGTAGCGTAAACATCCCGATTGCATAATTGTCTAAATCCGTGACTACCATCGAACCAATTTTAAGGCGTTGCATCACTTGTAAGACATGACGAACTGGCGTTTCCGGCGTGCAAAAGACAGGCGCATATTTCAGAATTTTACCTAAGGGCATATTTAGTGATTGTTGTAATGTCGACTCATAGGCATAATGCGCTTGTATATTCTTTCTGGAATGTGCGAGTAAAGTCGAAATTTGATCCGTACAAAAATGCTGAAAAACAGCACTTTTCTCAATGAGTACATCAAAAATACTCAATGGCAACTCAAAACAAAAAACATCGGTATGCGCGATATAATTTTGAACCGTTTCACATTTTGCAAGAAGTGGTTCTAAAGGAAACATTTCGCCTTCTTCAAAAATAATTTCCTCATGAAGATAATGACTCGTTTTAAATTCTTCTGCCAGTACAGTGCCTTCTTTTAAAATATGTAAATGCGTCGGGACTGTTCCTGTAGACAGGATTTTTTGTCCTTTAGAATAAAAATTTAGCTGACATTGCTCAACCAATAGCACTAAATCTTTTTCTTCCATGTGACCAAAGGGGGGATGATTTTTGAGGATGGCGAGATTTGCCAAAGTGTTTTTATCCAACATTGCGACAGACATGTCAACTCCTCCAAAGTTGAATACACGCTTTAATAAGGTGATTCATTATTATTATGAAGAACTTATGTAAAACAACAGGAATAAAAACACATAGTAACAGAAATTATGACATCACGACTAAATTTTGACTGAAATTTTTAGATAAGAGATCAACAGGAAAAACAAGAGGAAGTGAAACAAGAAGTGTGGTGCCGGGAGAGGGACTCGAACCCTCACGCTGTTACCAGCACTGGATTTTGAGTCCAGCGCGTCTACCAATTCCGCCATCCCGGCTAAGAGATGAATACATTCAACAATTGAGTTCGAATTATAACGATCTTCTTAGAGAAATGCAAGCTTTTTTTCTTGTTTTTCAATCGCCCATGCAAAATGTATGCTTAAAACAGGATCCGCATCCAGATAGGCTTGCTTTAACGCATCTAATATGGCAGAACTAGCAGCGGCATTACCTAATCCAATTGCAAGATTACGCCGCCATTTTTTGTAGCCAATTCGATAAATAGGCGAGCCTGCCATTTTTTGCGAAAACATTTTCTCATCCCACTGGAATAAAGTTATTAAGTCAGATTGATCTAACAAATTTCTTGTCTGAAAATCAAGTTCTGCCGATTTGGTGGCAAAGCGATTCCAAGGACAAACAATTTGACAATCGTCACATCCATAAATACGGTTTCCCATGGCCTCTCGAAATTCTTCAGGAATCACACCGTCATATTCAATTGTTAAATAAGACAAACAACGGGAAGCATCCAACACATACGGTTTCACAAAGGCTTGCGTTGGACAAGCAGTAAGACATCGCTGACACCGCCCACAATGGTTTTTTTCGATATGAGTACTGGGAATCAGTGGAAGATCTAGGTAAATTTCTCCCAGAAAATAATTGGAACCGCTATTTTTTGTTAATAGCAATGTATTTTTTCCACGCCAGCCTAATCCAGCTTGCGTTGCAATTTGTACCTCCATGACAGGGCCGCTATCTACAAAAATACGTTGATTGGCTTCAGGACATATTTTTTGAATTTCCTCTGCTAATTTTTTCAGTTTTTGTTTAAACGTTTTATGATAATCGCGGCCTAATGCATAACGGGCAATATACGCTTTTTGTGGCTGATTTAAAACGATTTCTGCCTCTTTAAAGTCCGCATAAGAAAGGCGCGCAGAAATAATACTCAAAGTGTTCGGCACCAATTCGGATGGTTGCGTCCGCTTCGAGCCATGCTTGCTTAAGAATGCCATTTCACCTGCATAACCTTGTTCAAGCCAGTGATTTAAATAAGAAGCGGTCTGACCTAAATCAATACTACTAATGCCAATATCTTGAAAACCAAGGGCTTTGCCCTTAGTTAGAATATATTCAGTAAGTTGTTCCCAATTCATATCATTTCATTTGTTCAAAAAAGACACGCTATTATATAAGAAAATACTTATTTTTTGGATTGCTCAAAGTTTTCAAGTAAATTGTGTCAAGTTTTGCTAAACTAACTACACATTTTTTATTTCATTTTTTATTCTACGACATTAAAAATTTTCATATGAAAAAATCTTTATTTTTATCTTGTGCACTCATTGGTTTAATGAGCAGTCCCCTAAGTTTTGGGGCAGATTTACTGCAAATTTATAAAGAAGCGCAAGTCAATGATGCTGCCTTTGCATCAGCGCGGGCTTCTTATCAAGCCGGTCGCGAAATCCGTGAACAAGGTAAAGCATTCTTATTTCCTCAAGTTTCTGCGAGTGCTGGTTTTTCCCGAGATAACACAGAAATTGACTACGGCTATGGCCCAATCAAAGCTAACTTAAACAAGAAAAACTATGGCATCTCCGCACAACAAGTTATTTTTAATGCGGCCGTTTTTTCTCAATATAAACAATCTAAAATTCAATTTGACTTGGCTGAAACACAATTTTCAGGGGCAAAATTAGATTTAATCAATCGCGTCACACAAGCCTATTTTGAAGCCTTACTTGCTGAAGACAACCTCATTTTAGCGACCGCCCAGAAAAAAGCGATTAAAGAGCAATTGGAACAAGCAAAACGGAATTTCGAGGTAGGTTTAGCCACCATTACGGACACGCATGAAGCACAAGCCCGCTATGACTTGAATATTGCTCAAGAAATTTCTGCCCAAAATGATTTAGAAATTAAAACACGAGCTTTAGAACAACTTATTGGCAAAAAAGTGGGCAATCTTTCTCGCTTGGGAGCTAGCTTTGCATTAGAAGATCCTGCGCCGGCTTCGTTAGAAGGCTGGTTTGATATCGCTCGAAAAAATAATATTAATGTTATTGCTAGACAACAACAATTAGAATACAGCGCTTTAGATGTTGATCGCAATCGAGCAGGGCATATGCCTACAGTCAATGCTGTTGCAAGTTATAGTTACAGCTCCCATCCCTTATCTACAATTAAAGAACAAACTGTAGGTAGCCTTGGTGTGCAAATTTCTATTCCGATTTTCCAAGGGGGCTATGTTAATTCTAAAGTTCGTGAATCTTTATCTAATAAAGAACGTGCCGCTCAAGATTTAGAACAAACACGCCGGGATACTGATCAAAAAATTCGCACAGCATTTTTGGGTGTCACCAGCGGTATTGCCCAAGTTCGAGCTTTAGAACAAGCTCTTCTTTCTAGTCAAGCCTCTTTAGACTCAACAAAAATGGGAGTTGAGGTCGGTGTACGTACCAACGTTGATTTATTAAATGCACAACAACAATTATATTCTGCTAAACGTGATTTAGCACAAGCGCGTTATCGTTATATTTTAAGCCATGTTCAATTAAAAGCCGCAGCAGGAACTTTAACTGAACAAGACATTCAAAAATTAAATGGTTTTTTAGCACGGTAAGATTATGACCCTTTCTATTCGACGCCTTCAATCTAAAGAGGCTGATTTTCAAAAACAATTAAAACAATTACTTGCTTTTGAAACCGCTCAAAATCCACAAGTTGACCAAGTTGTGGCAGATATTTTGCGCGCTGTGCAGACTGAGGGAGACGATGCTGTCATTCGTTTCACAGCTCAGTTTGATAAATTGAACGTTTCCAGCTTGGCCGATTTAACATTGCCCCGTTCTCGACTAAAAGCGGCTTGTGACAATCTTCCTCTTGAGCAACGCCACGCGCTTGAAACCGCCGCAGATCGTGTCAAACGCTATCACGAAAAACAATTACAAACATCTTGGTCTTATACTGAAGAAGATGGCACACTTCTTGGACAACAAATTACCGCCCTGGATCGCGCAGGGTTATATGTACCAGGCGGCAAAGCAGCTTATCCTTCTTCTGTATTAATGAACGCAATTCCTGCAAAAGTTGCAGGGGTTCGCGAGCTCATCATGGTTGTGCCAACTCCCAACGGCATCGTTAATGAACTCGTTTTAGCGGCGGCTTTTGTCTGTGGTGTGGACCAAGTTTTTACAATTGGAGGCGCCCAAGCAGTGGGTGCATTAGCATATGGCACTCAGACGATTCCTCAAGTCGATAAAATTGTTGGACCAGGGAATGCCTATGTTGCAGCAGCAAAGCGACGAGTATTTGGTGTTGTTGGCATCGACATGGTCGCCGGCCCTTCAGAAATTTTAGTGATTTGCGATGGTAAAATTAATCCTGACTGGGTTGCTATGGATTTATTTTCTCAAGCAGAACATGATGAAATTGCTCAATCTATTTTACTTTGTCCTGATTTAGAATTTATTAATCAAGTAGAAAATAGTATTAATAAACTGATAGAGACAATGCCTCGTCATGACGTTATTCGGGCTTCTTTAGAAAATCGTGGCGCATTAATTCATGTGACAGATTTAGATGAGGCAATTGAAATTGCCAATTACATTGCCCCCGAACACCTCGAACTTTCTATTGAAGATCCGCAAAAATGGGTGAGCAAAATTCGCCATGCAGGCGCAATTTTTATGGGACATTATACATCTGAACCTTTGGGTGATTATTGTGCAGGCCCTAATCATGTTTTACCTACTTCACGGACAGCCCGCTTTTCTTCTCCATTAGGCGTATACGATTTTCAAAAACGTTCCAGCTTAATTCAAGTTTCACCGCAAGGGGCGCAAACATTAGGACAAGTCGCAAAAACACTTGCCGAAGGGGAAGGATTATTTGCCCACGCTCAATCTGCCGCTTATCGCCTCAAATAAATTATCTTATTTCTTGAGTTTTTTTGAGTAACCATTCCCCCTTTTTGGGGGATTTTTATTTTGTCTATAAAATAAAAAAGGCGTCGATTTTAATCAACGCCTTTTAATTAAACAATCTAATTATTTTTATTTTTTAAGCTCATCTGCTTAGTGAGACTGTGCTTGAGCCACCAAAATTCCAGTGTTTTGACGAACATAGAGTTCATCCCACATTGCTTCAGCACGTTCATCACGACCGTAAAGCATAGAACCAATAATCACTGACAAGAAACCAACTGGCACAGAAATCAAACCTGGGTTTTTAAGTTCAATTAATGGTTTTTCTAAACCAATGATACTTGTTGTAGAATCACCCACTTTCTTGAGATCGTCTTGTGCTTTAGCTAATTCTTTCTTCGCTTTGTCTAAGCCTTTCGCTGCTTTTTCTTCAGCAACTTTGTCGTTTTTAACTTTTGCATCAGCGACAGCTGCTTCAGCTTTGGCAATTTTTGCTGGTGCAGCAGCAATGGCTTTATTTGCATCTGCTTTGACTTTTAATGGGTAGGTCATGTTTGGAGAAATCAACACTAAGACAACAGCCGTTAATGTCCCAACAATCATCCCACCAACGATACCACCAGTATTACATTTTCTCCAGTAGAGGGTCATCAATACTGTTGGCAGATTTGCAGATGCTGCCACAGCAAATGCTAACGCTACTAAGTGCGCAACGTTTTGGCCTTTTGCTAAGATACCAACTGTAATCGCAATCGCACCCACTACAACAGTTGCAATCCGTGCTGCACGAACTTGTTCTTCTGGTGTTGCATGTTCACCACGAATCACACCAACATAGATGTCATGTGCCATCGCAGAAGCTGCTGCTAATACTAACCCTGCTACCACCGCAACGATTGTCGCAAACGCAACCGCAGCAACGAATGCTAAGAAGAAATTACCTAACATGGAATCTTTACCACCGCCCAAGTATTGAGCTAAAAGTGGTGCAGCCATGTTACCACCTTTGTCCAAATCAGAAATCACTGCTGGACCAACATTAATTGCAGCACCTGTTCCTAAGAAGAGGGTTAAAACATAGAAACCACCAATAATCGCCATCGCCCAAATCACTGAAGTACGTGCATCTTTTGCTGTTGGAACAGTAAAGAAACGCATCAAAATGTGTGGGAGACCCGCTGTACCGAAAACTAATGCAATCCCTAATGAAATTTGATCAATTGGATTTTTAAGATAAAGACCTGGCTCAAAGAAGCGTTGCCCTAATTCTTCCATGGACATGCCCGCCGCCTTATCACCTAAAAGTTTCGCAACTTGCGCTTGTACTTTTGGATCATGAACAACCGCATCTAAGTATCCTGGTAAGCTAAAACCGTGCGGTGCCCAAACTAAAATCACTAAGATAATAGAAGCGGTCACCAACAAAATCGCTTTAATAATTTGTACCCAAGTTGTCGCTAACATCCCACCAAACAACACATACGCCAACATTAAGATACCAACAGTAATCACTGAAACTTCGTATTCAATCCCAACAAGGGTTTTCACTAAAACTGCCCCACCCACCATTTGCGCAGTTAAGTAGAATGTGGAAACAGTAATTGTGGAAATCGCACCCACTGTTTTTGTTTTCTTCGGATCATTACGGAAGGCTAAAATATCACCTAATGTGTATTTACCAATATTACGACAAGGTTCAGCAATGACTAACAATACAGTAATATATGCCACTAACCAACCTACAGAATACATAAAACCATCGTATCCGTACAAGGAAATCAAACCAGCAATCCCTAAGAAAGAAGCCGCTGATAAATAATCCCCTGCAATCGCCCAGCCATTTTGCACACCACTAATTGAACCACCCGCTGTATAGTAATCGCTCGCGGAAGAAGTCCGTTTCGCCGCGAAATACGTGACGCTCATGGTCATCGCGATAATCGCGCCAAACACAGCAAATGTTAAAAATTGATACTTGTCAGAAATCGTCGTCGAGGCAAAAGCGCTGTCTGCGAGGAGCGCCATTAACACCCCGCTCGCCCCCACTAGATATTTTAAACTCTGGCGTCCTGTCATTATTTCTTTGCTCCAATGTTGTGTGCATCACGTTTGAGGGCTTCAGTCATAGAATCAAATTCTGTATTTGCACGTTTAGAATAAATAAACGCAATTCCCCATGCAACAATAAATTCTGATAATGCAAATAGCAACCCTGTATTAATCGGACCAATTACTTTCGTTTTAAATAAATCCGGCGCGTATGCCGCACCAATTGGCAATAAAAAATAATAAATAACAGAAAAGATCATTAAACCTGCTAAGAACGAATTCTTTTTCGATCTTAGTTCGATAAATCGTGCATCAGCAGCAATGGCCTGCCAGTTATACGCACTCTCTTTCGATCCTTTTGCAGACATTGTCAACTCCTCCAAATATTAAACGGTCTTTGTTTAGTTATCATGTCGACCTATTATGAATTCTTAAACAATTTATTCTCTAAAAAACAAACAAGAATAATTGTTGTTTTGTACTTTTAAATATATTCATAAAATATAATCATGTAAAGTAAAAAATGCATTTATTTTTAAGTTTTTAAAAATAATTTGATTTTTTATCGGTTATATTGAAAGATTATTTCTTTATAACTTCATGATTTATCGATTTTTTTTGTAAAAATATTAATAGAAAACGCACATTTAATTTTTTACAAAAAAACAAAAAGTCAAAGAAATATACTCAGAAAGGGAAATAGATTTATTTTGAATAAACAATATATTGCAATGCAACATTACTGTAATGGAGAGGAGATTTTTTTGAAATAAACTTTAAATTTACACCAAAATATAAATACTTGTCAATATCCTAATTAATTAAAAAATAATTTTTTCTTATCAGATCAGCATTAATAAATTTTTATTATAATTCAAATATTTATAATTATAAATATGTAAAAAAAAACATGGCATGCTTAGTTTATTTAAATACTAAAAAAATTTAATTTATATCCTATCTATCTTTATCATAGATTAGTCCTATCATGCAATGCGTCAAAAAACGCATTACATGCTTTCTCAAAATTATCCTTTTAGCGCGCGATAGATCATATAAAGATAATCTCGTTTTTGCAAAACAGGACGTTGTGTTAGCACCTTGCCTCGTGACTTGTGCATTTTTCTCAAAATTGTTTCACCTCCAGCGATAATCAGACGCATTTCTAAACCAAGACGCCCTGTTAAAATCTGACCTAAGGCCGCCCCAGATTGCAGTAATTTACGCGCCCGTTCAATTTCAAATAGCATGAACATTTCCCATAACCCACTTTCATCTGCTGTTGCAAGATGTTTCTCTTCAATTTGATATTTTTTTAATTCATCTTGCGGCAAATAAATTCTATTTTTTGTTTGATAATCAATACTAATATCTTGTAAAAAATTAATGAGTTGCAAACTAGTACAAATCGCATCTGAATAGGCAAGATTTCGGTCGCTCTCTGCTTGAAAAAGCTTTAATAATAAACGTCCAATTGGATTAGCAGAATGACGGCAATATTGCATTACCTCCGCAAAATTAGCATAACGATTTTTTGTGACATCTTGCTTAAATGCCGTGAGTAAATCTTGAAAAAGTACGATGGGTAAATCAAATTGATAGATCACCTGAGCTAATTCTTGAAAATGAGGATCTTTGATTTCTTGTTTTTTGGCGATTTGTTCCAAGCATTCACAACAATAATCTAATTGTTTTAATCTTGTTTCAGGATCTACGTTTCCTTCGTCCGCAATATCATCAGCCATGCGGGCAAAACGATAAATTATTTTGATGGGATGACGTAGTTTAAACGGCATAAACCATGAAGCAACAGGAAAGTTTTCTTGAGGAAAGCGAGGGGCCGGTAAGGGCTCTAAAGGAGCAGTTGTATGAGAAACCTGCATAATATCTCCTGAATTCATTTTATATCAGAATAGAACTATATTCTAATATATTAATAAAAAATAATCTTATATTAAAAACTGAATGGATGACTATTAATAAATGCCATTCATATTTGCTAGTATTTCATAATTTTTTGAGATGAGAACAAGAATTTCTTGTTTTTTTGCACGTTGTCTATCTAAATTAAGATATAATAATCTCAATTTGTGCGACAATCTGTCGCATTCTAAATATAAAGTAAGTCTTTAATGTCTTTCTTGTAATTTTCTTTTTTTGTTAATATTGAACTTGATAGGAAAAGGTGAACTATGAGCGCTCATCATGAAGAACGTGGACCAACCTCAATTGGTGAATTTCTGCTTGCCCTAATTGGTGGCTTAGGTGCGCCGCTTATTGCCATTATTTTGATTTCAGGCCTCATCTACAAAATCCAAACACATCAAATTGATGAGGATAAAGTAGATAATACTGCGGTCGCAACAGCTGATGCGATCAAACCAGTTGGTCAATTAGTTGCAGTAGATGCGAATGCTCCTCGCGTTGAACAAACAGGCGAACAAGTCTTTAACGCAGTCTGTACATCCTGTCACACAGCGGGCGCATTGGGTGCACCTAAAGTGGGTGACAAAGGACAATGGGGTCCTCGTCTTGCTAAGGGCTATGATGGTTTATTAAAATCCGCAGTCGGTGGGATTCGTCAAATGCCAGCACGTGGTGGCAATCCTGATTTAAGTGATATTGAAGTCGGCCGGGCACTTGTCTATATGGCCAATCAATCTGGTGCTTCTTTCAAAATGCCTTAAGCCTATTCTATATTTTGTAGAAAACCCTGTTTGATTAACCAGCACAATTTTTTGTTGCTGGTTTTTTTATGTCTTTTCTTTATAAAAAACACTACTAATGATTAAATTAGCGCGTATAATCTTTATACATGTTTTTTTGGAGGACTGCTATGAAAATTTTAGAAATTGCAGGAGAAAACTTAGCCAGCTTTGCTGATCCGTTTTGTATTCAATTTGATCAGCCTCCATTTAATCAAACAGGATTATTTGTGATTACGGGCAAAACGGGAGCAGGAAAATCAACACTGCTGGATGCAATTTGTATTGCCTTATATGAAGAAACGCCCCGCTTTTCTGTTAAACGCAGTTTTAAGCTGGGAGAACTCGATATTAATGATCCAAAACGATTATTACGCCAAGGCTGTGATCATTGTTTTGCACGCGTCCGCTTCACTACGGATCAACAACATGAATATGAGGCGCAATGGTCGCTATACACAAAAAAAAATAAACTCTATACAAAACGATCTTTCCAGAATCTTTCCACACACGAAATTCTTGACCCAAAAACGATTGTTGAAATTATCGGACTAACTTTTAGCCAATTTTGTCATTCTGTATTATTAGCACAAGGACAATTTGCCGCATTTTTAAAAATGCCAAGCCGAGAAAGAGCCGCTTTATTAGAACAAATGACAGATACAGCCATTTATTCGCATATTTCCATACTAACTTATCAACATTGGAAAGACGAAGATTCCAAAATTAAAATACTTGAAGCGCAATTAGCACAATTAAATACTGAACTCGAAGGACTCAATACGCATGATTTAACTGAGCACATGCAAGAACTCGAAAAAACACTGGAACATTATAAAGAGATGTTTACGTTAGCAACGAATGCATGCAGCTGGTATCAACAAATTGAGATATGTATTTTAGCAAAACAAACTATTCAAGAACAACAACAACAAATTTATGCTTGTTTGACCCAAATAGAAAATGCGCTCGCAATATCAAAGCCGCCTCTTCTTGAAAAAAAGCATCATTTTGAAAATACAAAACAAAATTATTATGCGACATTGCAAGAAATAGAAATATTTAAAACTGATTCAGCGCACCTTCAACAAAATACCCTCTTGTTACAACAAGCACGCCAAGAATATGATGCTTTTAATACTCAATTAAAACAAAGCCAAACAGAATTAGAAATAAAAAACGCGTCTCAAGAACAATGGCAACAAAAATTCACACAATTAACTGAATGGTTTCTTCTTAACAAAGAAATAGAACAATTTTTTTATCAAGTCCCGCACGCTTTTATGCTTTTAAATCAACTGGTTGATTACGAAGCAAAATTATTTGTTCTTCACGAAAAAATGGCAACATTCAAGGCCAAAATAGAAAGTTTTCCTTATGCAAAAATTCCTTTAGAAAACATTATTTTACCAGATGAACATCAACGCGCATCTGAAACCCTGCAAAAGCACATTCTTCTTAATAAAAAAATTTTTACGGATCACATTGAAATAGAAAAACAGCAACAAATACGTGAGCATTATGAACAACAAATTGCAACGCTTCACGAAAGTATTTTACAAATTAAACACGATCAGATCCTTTGTTCTGATTCTATTACTACCCTTAAACAAACGCTTCTTTCCGAATCGCAACATTCTGTAGTGCTTTCTTTACGCGAACAGCTCAATACTGCACAACCTTGTCCTGTATGTGGCAGTCATGCTCATCCTTTTTTAGATCAAGAAAATTTATCTTTATTAGAAGATTTTTCAAAACAATGGTCAGAAAAGCATGAAAAATTGCGCCATCTCGAAGAAAAACATAATAATTTAATAAAACAATTATCACACGATCAAGGCTCTCTTTCTATCTTAAACACAACACTTCAGACTCATCTCATTCATCTAAAAGAAAAAACAACAGAATTAGAAGCTTTACTTTTAGAATGGTCCGACGCGACAAAAACAACATGGACCCCTGATGAATCACGTGAAAATCAATTCAATCATGCGATGTTGTGTTGTCTTCAACAACAAAAAGAGACTACTACTTATTTAGAACTGATTGCACAGCATCAAAAAATATCTTTAGAATGGCAGAACATAGAGGCGTTATACCGTACAGCAAAACAAGAATTTCTTACAGCGTTACCTTCTGTTTTACATTATCCATTTATGACGCACCCACATCATATATTTAATACAGAATTAATTGCCCATTTTAAAATTTTGACCGAAAAGCGCACTGAAAAAGAAAAAATTTCAACAAATATTCAACAGCTTCATATTGAAATTAATCAAATACAAAAAAATTATTTCGAAATTGAACAAGCTCGTTTAGCTTGCAAAGAGAAGGGGTTAGGATTAAAACAACAACAATATGAACTAGAAGAAAAAATTAAAAAAAGCCAGTTTTATTCACAACATGATTTGTCCACATATGAACAAACTTTAGTGAATGATTTTAATCAACGTGGCCAAGAGCTAGATCTATTAGAAAAAAATTACCAAAAAAACGAGCAAGAAAAACATCATTTTCTCGGGAAAAAACAGCAGCTCGAACAACAATATATTGAATTAGAACAAAAAGAACAATTATTAAGAATAAATCCTCCTACTATTTCGGAGGCACAAGCACAGGAAATTGCACAGCTCTATCCTAGCGAGATTGATCAACTCAATCGCAAAATTGGAGCCCTCCGCGAAAAACAAAAAGATTTTTCTGACAAGCTGGCAGGACAGGCCCGCCTTATGCAAAATTACCAAAGGCAACAAGAAATTTATTTTCAATGGACTGAATTAAATAAACTTATTGGATCCGCAGAAGGGCAAAAATTTCAACAATTTGCACAAAATCTTACTTTTGAAAAGCTCATTGATCAGGCTAATTTTCAGCTAAACATGTTAACAAACCGTTATTCTCTACAACGTTTGGATAATGTTGAAAACCGTCTTGAAATGATTATTATTGACCATGACATGATGGACCAAAAACGTTCAGTTTATAGCCTATCAGGTGGGGAAAGTTTTTTAGTTTCATTGGCACTTGCATTAGGGTTAGCGTCTCTTTCTGCACGACGGGTGCCTATTTATTCGCTTTTTATTGATGAAGGATTTGGAACGCTGGATAACGAAGCGCTTGATTTAGTCATTCATGCCTTAGAAAGGCTACAGGCGCATGGTAAACAAATTGGCGTGATTTCACACATTTCAGCACTAAGCGAACGGATTCAAACTAAAATTCATGTAACAACACGCCATCATGGAGAAAGTTTTTTAACAACTGAAACAACTTAAAACAAAATTTTTTATTATTAAATTAATGTGAGTATTTTGAGGACGGAGAATAGACTTCTACACCTGCGTCTAATGCCTCTAATTTCTTATGATTAGTAAATAAACTGGTTCCTCGCTCCAATAAAGATTGGTCATCAATGCAACCTGATAAAGGGGAGACCAAAAATAACTCTTTAATATTTTTAGGTAAATTTTGAAACCGCAAGACAATATCTAACTGTTTCATTTGATTTAATAAAGAGAGTAACGAGGCAAATCCTAAACTATCAATATATGAAACATGCTGAAAATCAATATAAACCACTTTAATTGTCGTAATCAATTTAGGCAATTCAACTGATACATAATATCTAAAATCCCGTTCTGTTTTATAAAACAAACGCCCCATTAATTGAACCACTAAAATTTTTTTATCCTGAATCGTTTCAGAAGCAATAGCAAGCTCCGCCGTCATATCATCGTTTGCTTGAAAACATTCAGATTTTCCAATAAAAGAATGCATGATAACCCCCTTCCATTAGTCCTTGTCAAATTTCTTGAACAACATCATAATTTAATACAAATAATTATGACTTATTTACCGAATAAAAAATGCGTTTTCATGATATATTTGAGATATCATCAAACCAATCTGTATTATAAAGCATCGACCTAGTGAACATTTTTATTTTGAATGAAATGGCCACTATTTTTATTATTTTATATTAATTCTTTCATTTTATATTCTTTTTTCAATTTATACCAGATAATTATCTTCATTATTTCCATTGAAAATAACTTTTTTTAATAAAATCGGAAAATAATACATATCTATTCACTCGAAAAAACATTTTATATCTTATTTCAATATCTATAAATCTTCTTTTAGGAAAATCCCCTCATCTAGTTTTGTGAGTATCTTTTTATTGAGTAAAGCACGACTTTTTTCCCGAAAAGAAGAATGCTCCACACAACAAGCCAATGGGGAAAGTAAGAAAAAATGCATCAGATCTTGTGGTAACGCACTAAAATAAAGGGCCTTCTTTTCTCTATGACACATTCGTAAAACAGAAATTAATGCGGCAAAACCAATACTATCCATAAATGAAACGTCTCCAAAATGAATCTCTATTTTGGAGCAATGATTTTTTTCTGTTTCTTGTTTAATCGCTTCCCGAAAAAATTTCTCTGTTTTGAAAGATAACGGCCCCACTAAAATAAAACAAAGTGTTTGGTCATCCTTCCATTTTTGATTAATATAAAAATGATCCCGCTCTTGCCCAACATTTTTTAAAAGACATTCAGAGTATGTGGGCAAAGAAATTTCCTGTTGAATCCATGAAGACATACTTTCTTTTATTCCTAAAATGATAAAATATTGAGTTTTATTATCGTTTTTTAATGCTGAATTCACACTGAACTTTATATTCTTATGATGAAAATTAACTACATTATTCCTGCTTTGACAGAATACACATTGCTACCAGATGACACGCTTAATCAAATTTTTCCAGAAAATTTATTAAAAATTTTAAAATATTCTGATAAAAATGAAGCAACTCATGCAACAAAAATGCCGTGGCTTTCTCTACTTCTTGACCACATTCATTCTGATCAAGATATTCCTTATGTTTTCTTACGATTAGCTTATGAAAATCCTACTTTTTTTAATCCGAAATCACAAAACATTTGGCTCTGTGCTGATCCTGTGCATATACAAATATTACATGACCAACTCGTATTAGTAGATGAAAAATATCTTGATTTAACTGAGGCAGAAAGCGAAGAAATTGTGATTGCTTTGAATGATTTTTTAAAAAACGATGGTATTCAGGTGCATATGACCAGCCCTTCGCACTTTTACTTTGAACTCGAATCTGATGATTTGTTAAAAGACTGCATCACAACACCATTACATCATGTCGTTGGAAGACATATTGAACACTTCCTCCCGCAAGGCGAAAAAGCGCAATATTGGCGAAAATTATTCAATGAAATTCAAATGTTTTTGCATACGCTACCACTCAATGAGGCCCGCGAAGCCGCAGGAAAACTGCCCATCAATGGCTTATGGTTTTGGGGAAATGCGCTTCATTCTTCTTTCTCACCTTCCATTGTAACACAAAGAAGCACGGTTTTTTGTCGAAACCCATTTTTGCTGGGACTAAAAAAATTAGCCCCTCATTTAGATATTCAACTTTTACCTTCAGCATTAGATACAACTATTTTATCCAGTATAAATGAAGAAATATTTATTGTCTTAGATGACTTGATTCCTTTCTTACATTACCAAGACATTGAGTCTTATCGCGACACCATTTTAGCGCTTGACCAACACTATTTTTCTCCAACGTGGAACCTTTTTAAAAATCAGCAAATTCAAAACATAAAAATGATTTTTCCAAGTATGACACGAACTGTAACGTATTCTTTATCCTCATTAAATTTATATAAATTTTGGCGACGAACTAAAACGCTAACGCAATTCTTGTAATATAATATCGACTACTATCTGATTAAACATGATACTAAACAGGGTCAATATTGTGGGATTGCTTGATCGATTTAAAAAGACGCCATCTAGCTTAAAAAAGTGGAGGAAAGAATCCGCTTCGTCTCAGAAAAATAAAAAACGCATACCGAATTTTTCATTTCAATTTAATAAAATTGATTGGAAATCTATAAAAAGTATAGCTCAGCTTGAAACGAGCTTGCGTCAACTTTTTTCTCCGAAAAAATACCCTGGATGGTTTGCTTTCCGCTTTACACCAAATCATTTTTATTATCTTCATGTGATGCCTTTTGATATTTCATTAAAAAATGAAACTCAAAAAGAAGAAATCGATGAATCTAATTTATCTCAACCAAAAAAAGCACAAAATGATGAACAAAAAGAACAAAATAAAGATACCGAGAAATTAAATTCAAATAAAACAGAAGATTTAAATGAAAATTCAATTCAATTAATATTAGAACCTTCAATAAAATCTGAAGGACCAACTTCTGAATTAGTCAACGCAGTGAATGAATCTCATGATCAAGCAAACATTCCACAATGGACAATCGCAGCGTGGGGAGAAATTCCATACACAGAAAATGATGTCAATGAAGTAAAAAAATTGATCAATACGCTCAATTTAAAACACTATCACTGTACATCTATTTTGGGACTTTTTGAGACACAACTTTTTGAAATTGAAAAGCCGCCTGTTACCAAAGAAGAAATGGCGACAGCAGTTCGTTGGAAAGTGAAAGAAATGGTTGAAATGCCTCTAGAAGAAATGGTCATTGATACCTTTGAAATTGTTCCGCCGAGTAGCATTACATCCTATGCTAATCGGGCGCCACAAATTTATGTCACCGTAGCAAATAAAAATACGATTAACGACAGTTTTAAAAAATATTCTCAAGTGGGCATTCCCCTTGAGGTTATCGATATTGATGAACTTGCTCAACGAAATATTGCAAATTTATTTGAAGACGAAAAAAAAGGGTTTGTTTTACTTTCTTTTACAGAAGAGGGAGGCTTGTTGACCATTTCCTATCAGAATGAACTTTATTTTTATCGACGTTTAGATATTTCATTGGATCAATTATTAGAACTTAAAGATGCGGATTATGACCGGCGTTATAAGGTGCTGGATCGTATTACAACAGAATTGCAACGCTCCCTTGATAAAGTTGAACGCCAATATTCTTTCATTAGTTTAAATAAAATTTATATTTCTCCCCTTCCTGCGGAAATTGGTTTAGAAAATTATTTACACTCGAATTTATACATAACAACAGAAACATTAGATTTAAGTAAAAAATTAGATTTGAGTATCATTGAGGCGGATCAACTTGAGAATTTTCAACTCAAATTTTTTCATCTTATTGGTGCTTGTCTTCGTGATCTACAATAATATTTTTTTAGAAAAATGAAATCTGCTTATGCCGCAACAAATTAATTTACTCAAAATTCAAACCTATTCTGAATCTCAGGGAGAGCTGCTTCAAGCCAAATCAATTTATCAATCTTGGGGATTAATTGCCCTTATTTTTATTGCATTCAGTGGTTTAAAAGGCTATGAAAATCAAATGCTTAGCTCGAAATCACAGTTTGTACAAAGACAATTACAAGATAAACGGGCAGAACTTGTTCGAGAAAAAAAACGGTTAGCGCCTCCTGAAAAAGATGCCTCCCTTGCTGAGCAAGTCAAAATTTTAGAAACGCAAGTTCATTCATATCAAGAAGTGCTGGCCATTCTAGAAAAAACACAACACGCTTCTGAAAGTAAAAATTTTTCTGAATACTTGACTGCAATTTCGTACAAAATTGTTCCAGGAATGTGGCTTTCCAAATTTTATGTGAATACATTAAATAAAGATATGTTATTCCAAGGAAAAACAACCCAACCTGAATTTGTCTCTAAATTTATTAAAAATATCACGACTGCCCCTGTAATGCGGCAACAAAAATTTGAAGTCTTAAAAATTGTGGACCCTTCAGAAACTGACAAAGAATCACGGAGTGTCCTTACCTCCACTGAGGGAATGGAAAACCACCCATTAGCAAGTTATCGTGATTTTACTTTGCAAGCAAAGGCTCCCGTTGATATTAATAAAGAGAAAAAATAAAATCTTTTCATTAAAAAGTGATTTTGTATGGATTCTATTGAGAAACAGATTAAGCAACTCACGGCGCAAATTAATGCCAGAACTTTACGAGAACGCATATTAATTTTTGTTGCGAGTATACTTGTATTATCATGGCTTTTAAATGTTGCTTTATTAGATCCAATTTTTGCCAAAGAACGCCAACTTGTGACACAAATCAATACAGATCAGGCAGAAATGAATAATCTTGAGGCAGAATTAAATATTTTACATAATGGAGGCGTGACCAATCCAAACCAAAAAGAATTTAACCAAATTAAAGAATTATCTGCACAATTGAAAACATTGCATCAACAAGTTCAAAATAGTCAATCAAGTGTTGTGATTGCTGAACGTATTCCTGATATGTTGCAAGACATTCTGTCGCATCATGAATCTTTGATTTTAGTTTCATTACGAACTTTGCCAACAGATGATTTAACGGCCAAATCCCAACAAAAACAACAAGGGCGGACCCCAGACGAAAAAGAATACGATGCGGCTGTGAAGAATATGCTAAAAAGTGATATTAATGACGATTTAGCAGCAGCAGAAATTGATCCGAACAAAAAATTAGCCGCGATTCAAAAAAAGGCGGATGAAAATCGACAACTGATTACAAATGTCCCGCGTTTATTTAAACACGGCATTGAAGTCAAAGTGAGAGGATCCTATACACAACTTGTTGATTATGTTCGTGCGTTAGAATCACTGGACTGGCATATGGGATGGGCAGAGTTAACACTAGAATCAAAAAATTATCCTGAATCAGAACTGACAATTATTGTTTATACGCTGAGTTTAGAAAGTGCATGGATAAAAATCGCATAATTATTTATTTATTTATAATCAGTTATTCTTTATTTGCAAACACATTATTTGCAGATGAACTGAATGACCCCACACGCCCGCCCGAAATCTTTCTCAAACAACAAAAAGAAAAAGAGAATAATGATAAAATGGGTAACATTAGTGGTGAGCCTCCTCCCAAAACAGAGCCAGTTTTGACTTTGCAATTTATATATCTTTCTGCAAATCAAAAGTCTGCTCTTATCAATGGACAAATTGTGAATCTCGGACAAAAAATTGGGGATGCAACGCTCATTAAGATATTGCCCTCTAAAGTTGTACTCAAACTTGGAACCACCACACAGGTTTTATCTCTTTTTTCAGAGATAAATGACCGCATAAAAATAGAACAGGCTTCACAACCAATAGATTGTAAACATCGTAAAAAGAGTCATGCTAAACAAATTGGAATGGCTTCTTGTCAAAAGAATGCGCCTTTTATAAACCTAATTGATTAATATTTTCTTTCATAATATTGCGCCAATTTAATTGACAAGAACCCCTGTTTTTTTAAAAAAAAGAGAGATACCTATCTAAAATGACAAAATTGCTTTCAGATCGTCCTTTTTTACACCACTTTGTCACAAGCATGACACTTGTGAGTCTGATGAGTGCCCCCATCACACCACTCTTTGCTGCTGATGAAACAGAAGCAACCATTATTAAAGAAACAAATAAAGTTCTCAATAAGGCGGTCCAATCTAATAAGAATCAAAAAAATACAGCCGCTTCCACCGCAAATAAAACGTCCCCGCCCGCTACGACAACAAATCCTGCCGCCGCGCCGAAAAAATTAATCATTACACGCGTTCCCAATAATGCCCGCTTTTCTTTGACTGTGAATGATGCCCGCGCGCGCGAAGTTTTTCTTGGATTGGCCAGTGGAACACGCTATAACATGCTTGTTCATCCTAAAGTAACAGGAAATATTTCAATTAGTTTAAAAAATACTTCTCTTTTTGAGGCATTAGATGCGATTCGGGAGTTGTATGGCTATGAATATAAAATAGAAAAACAAAATATTTATATTCAACCTCTGACATTACAAACACGAATTTTTCAGATTAATTACTTAAGTGGGAAACGCACGGGCCGTTCCTCGGTGGGGATCACAAGTAGTAGTGTGGCTTCTGGACAAAATAGTAGCGGTTCAAATACAACAAGTTCAACAGGCAATACAAGTAGTTCAAATAACGCTAATGTCAATGGCAGTTATGTTGCGACAGATTCTGAAAACGATTTTTGGACAGACACAGAACGTTTTCTTAAAATTATTATCGGCATTGAAGAAGAAAGTAACACCAATAATCAAAATACTCAAAATATTCAAAATGCCCAAAATCAAGTGGCCAATGGAGCCACACAAAATATGCCAAACGCAGTCACAACACAATTGAACGCAAGTGGGAATCGCGAAACAACAGACCATCGTAGCGGGCGAAGTATTGTGGTGAGTCCTCAATCGGGCGTGATTGTGATTCGTGCCTTCCCCGACGAATTACGCAATGCGGAAGTTTTTTTACAAAAATTACAAAACTCAATTGAACGGCAAGTCATTATTGAAGCAAAAATTATCGAAGTCGTACTGAATGATAAACATCAATCTGGGATTAATTGGGCCGCTTTTAAAGTTAATCCAAATAGTGCGATTAGTGCCGGCGTAATTGCGCCGAACACATTTTTACATCCAGGGGGCGGATCACTCACATCCGGTACAAATCCTCTCGGTGCAACACAAGCCGTGACTATTTATAATGCAGATGGAACCACACGGACTGGTGTAGCCGCAACTGTCGCCGGAGCCAGTTTAAATACAGCCAAAGATGCGTTAGGAACGCTTTTTGGGATTGCCTTTCAAACAAGCAATTTTGCCGCTTTGCTTTCTTTTTTAGAAACACAAGGCAGTTCTCGTGTACTTTCCAGTCCACGTATTGCTACACTGAACAATCAAAAAGCCGTCTTAAAAATTGGGACAGATGATTATTTTATTACGGGCGTCACTGTTAATAGCACAACTGTCGCCAGTGGCTCAGGATCCGCAGTCACGAATCCAACTTATTCTTACACAATTGGACAGTTTTTTTCAGGAATTGCATTAGACGTGATGCCACAGATTGACGAAGCAGATAATATTACACTGCATGTCCATCCCTCTATTAGCAAAGTGACCGAAAAAATGTTAACTTTGAATAATAATCCAGTGCCGCTTGCTTCTAGTCAAGTGACGGAAACAGATAGTGTCATTCGTGCCCAAGATGGCCAGATTGTTGCAATTGGAGGGCTCATGCGCTATGCCACAGAAAGCGGAAATTCTGGCGTTCCTGTTTTGAAAGATTTACCTGTTTTGGGTGAATTATTCAAATATCAAGAACGGTCAGGTGAAAAACGTGAGTTGGTAATTTTATTGAAGCCAACAATTATTCGCGCGCGGGGCAGCTGGCAAGAATCTATTAATGAAGCAAAAGAACGTATTGAAACACTGAACGAATCTGCTGATAAGAAAACGAAAAAATTACTGTCGATTCCTACACCATAAGACAAATAAACGTTAAAATATTCGCATCAACATATTTGAAAAATAAAATACAAAAATATCCTTTTTGTTTTATTTATTTTTCTTTTTACATTAAAACAATAAAAATGTAATATTCTGAGCATAAAAAACAAAGTCGTGACCGTTGCTTTTTTAGTTTGAAACATTTGTTTTTATACATTTTAAGGGCAGATTCACAGTATGACCGTTATTAAAAAAGAAGATTTTATTTCCAGCGTAGCTGACGCACTGCAATATATTTCTTATTATCATCCAAAAGATTATTTAGATGCTTTGGCGCAAGCCTATGAACACGAAGCTTCTCCTGCTGCAAAAGATGCGATTGCACAAATTTTAATGAATTCTCGTATGTGTGCAGAAGGAAAACGACCTATTTGTCAAGATACAGGCATTGTTGTCGCTTTTGTTAAAGTGGGAATGAATGTCAGTTGGGAAACAGACCAAAGCTTAGAAGACATGGTTAATGAAGGGGTGCGTCGTGCATATCTGTACCCTGATAATGTTTTACGGGCTTCTGTGGTTGCCGATCCCGCCGGCGCGCGCAAAAATACTAAAGATAATACCCCTGCGATTGTTCATACTCAAATTGTACCAGGCGATACCGTTGAGGTCACAGTTGCAGCAAAAGGGGGCGGCTCAGAAAATAAATCTAAATTTGTGATGCTCAATCCAAGTGATGATATCGCGGAATGGGTACTTAAGACTGTCCCATTAATGGGAGCGGGTTGGTGCCCTCCAGGTATTTTAGGGATCGGGATTGGGGGGACAGCCGAAAAAGCCATGCTCTTAGCAAAAGAGGCCCTCATGGAACCTGTTGATATTCATGAATTAATTGCCCGCGGCCCACAAAATAAACTAGAAGAATTACGTTTAGAACTCTTCGAAAAAGTGAATGCATTAGGAATTGGGGCACAAGGTCTGGGTGGTTTGACAACAGTATTGGATGTCAAAATTTTGGATTATCCAACTCATGCCGCCTCTAAACCTGTTGCGATGATTCCAAATTGTGCCGCGACCCGTCATGTTCATTTTGAACTGAACGGCTCAGGTCCTGCTGTATTAACGCCTCCCCGTGTTGAAGATTATCCTCAAGTGACATGGACACCTAGTGCTGAATCTAAGCGTGTTAATTTAGATACGATTACGCCCGAAGAAGTCTCGTCTTGGAAACCCGGTGAAACTTTATTATTGAATGGTAAATTATTAACAGGTCGTGATGCAGCCCATAAACGGATTGCGGATTTGTTTGCTAAAGGCGAAGGTTTACCAGAAGGGGTTGATTTTACTAATCGTTTTATTTATTATGTGGGTCCTGTTGATCCAGTCCGTGACGAAGTAGTGGGCCCTGCGGGTCCAACAACTGCAACACGTATGGATAAATTTACACGTATGATGCTTGAGAAAACAGGCCTGCTTGGTATGGTTGGAAAAGCAGAACGCGGCCCAATTGCCATTGATGCAATCAAAGATCATAAAGCGGTTTACTTAATGGCCGTTGGCGGCGCAGCATATCTTGTCTCTAAAGCAATTAAAAACTCACGGGTTGTCGCCTTTGCTGATTTAGGTATGGAAGCGATTTATGAATTTGATGTAGTCGATATGCCTGTTACAGTCGCGGTCGATGCAGTTGGGGACTCTGTTCACAAAACTGGTCCAGCTGCATGGCAAATTAAGATTGCGAATAAAAGCTGCTAATTAAGCGCAATCGTTAGAATGAGAATAAAAAAAAGCCCAACATTAAAAACTTGGGCTTTTTTCATTTTCCATCCAAATCAAACTAAGGGTGCGCCTTCTTCATATCAAAATGCTCAACAGTCCGTTGATTTTGCTTGTAAAAACGAATCCGCTCGCGGCCTTGCTGACGATCGTGCTCATCTTCTGTCACGCACTCAACTAACACAGGGTATTTTAATAATTCTGGTGCAACTGTTGCACATAAGTTAATGATAACAAAATCTGATTCAGTCTCTTCTGGCAAAAATGCAATCTGATTATCCACAAGAAAACTCGCCTCCGCCGCCAGTGGATGTTCTGGTCGACAATGTGGGATAAAACTAAGCTTTCGAAATTGCCATAGCTTTTTGTCAAAAAGCGCGCTCTCAGCATCATTTTGTGTCAAAATAAACCCTTTTCTGCCTGATTTATATAGCTTTTCTACAAGCTGACACGCAAAATAAGTTTTATCTGATACGTTGTAATAACACTTAACTGTTTTTTCCAACACATTTTGCATGAGAAGAATTAATCCTCGCCTCGATCTTCTGGGCCTTCAGACAAATCATCTTGTTTAATCGCATGAATAGACTCATTGCCTTCATGACTGTCCTCTTCGTTTGGCAAATTATATTTATCACTTGCCTCGCCAGAACAATCTAATAAGAAATGCACTAACAATGGAACAGGACGACCTGTTGCACCTTTGTCTTTGCCTCCTTTCCATGCTGTCCCTGCAATGTCTAAATGCGCCCAATTATATTTTTTGGTAAATTTAGATAAAAATAACGCCGCAGAAATTGTTCCGGCCGTGCCGTCTCCAACATTGGCCATATCTGCAAAATTAGACTGAAGCATTTCCGCATATTCATCAAACATTGGTAATTGCCAGGCGCGATCATAAGCATATTCGCCTGCCTGCGTAAGATCACGTGCTAAACTATCATCGTTCGCTAATAAACCAGACGTGATATTCCCCAACGCAACCACGCAAGCGCCTGTCAAGGTGGCAATATCAATCACACTTTCTGGTTCTAAAGATTCGCAATACGTCAAAGCATCGCATAAAATGAGCCGCCCTTCTGCATCCGTGTTCAGAATCTCAACTGTTTGACCAGACATAGTATAAACTACGTCTCCAGGGCGGGTGGCCTCTCCACTCGGCATATTTTCGCATGTCGGAACGACCGCAACAACATTCAATGGTAATCCCAGCGCCGCAACAGATTTCATTGTTCCTAATACGCTGGCTGCGCCCGCCATATCGTATTTCATTTCATCCATTTTGGCACTCGGTTTGATAGAAATGCCGCCACTATCAAAAGTAATGCCTTTTCCTACTAATGCAATCGGTTTTTGTTTTTCATCAGAACCTTTATATTTTAAAACAATAAATTTAGGCGGTTCAATACTACCTTTTGCAACAGACAAGAAAGAATGCATGCCCATTTTTTCGAGTTCTGGACGATCAAAAATAGTGAGATCAAATTTTTCTGGGAATTCATTTTTCAACGCAGTCGCCTGTTCGGCAAGATACGTCGGGGTGCAAATATTACCCGGTAAATTCGCCAAATTTTTGGCAAATTCCATTCCGGCACTGACCGCCATGCCCCGACGCATGGCCAATTCACCATGACTTAATTCATTGCGTCGGGCCACACTGAGTGTCAATTTACGTAAGGGACGACGGGGTTCATCAGATTGTTTGCTTTTAAGCTGATCAAAACGATACACTGTATCCATTGTCGTAATTACAGCTTGTTCAATACGCCATGCAGAATCACGCTTTTTAACAGGAAGTTCTGTCAAATAACTCACCGCTTCCAGAGATCCTGTTTCGTTTAATGTTTTAATACTTGCTTGAATCGCAGTCCGATATTCTTTATCACGAAACTCCCGTTCTTTTCCTAAACCAACCAACAAAACGCGATCACATAATGTGTCAGGAACTTTATGCAACAATAATGTCCGTCCCAACTTCCCTTCCATATCACCCCGGCGAATAATATCACTAATATAGCCGTCAGAAATACGGTCCAATAAATCGCCTGCTGCTGTCAATTTGCGTGGTTCAAACACCCCGATGACCACACACGCCGTCCGCTGTTTTTCGGGACTGCCACTTTTAATTGCAAATTCCATATTCACCTCTCAGGTAAAAAAATTACTATCAAGAAATACAAAAGTTATCTAAATCTACTATTTATTAGATTATTTACAGAAAATGGGGAAAAAGTCAAAATTTTTATAAAAAAACTTAAGCCTCATTAATTTTTATGAATAAAATAAGACTGTTACAAAAATTAACTAAATTTGATTTAAGAGATGAAAAAATGAAAGATAACTTAAATACACCACAAAAAGAAAAGTATAAAAGAAAAAACCCCGTCGCTTTTTACGACGGGGGCAAACTAATTTTCTTCTGAAACTGGTTTACCTTTTATTTTTTTCTTTGAAACTTTTTCTGATTCTTCAACGACAGGGGTCAACGAGGCTTTACGTTTTTTTTCCTCTTCATCTAAAAAGAGAATTAAAACATAACGATACCTTCCGATAGCGCCAGCGGGCGTGCAACGAACACGCGCAAAAGTATCCGCAGCATGACGTTCAATTTGCGTCACTTTTGCAACAGGAATGCCCTTAGGATAAGTTCCATCAATTCCAGACGTGACTAGGGTATCTCCCGTCTGAATATCCGCATTAATCGCCATAAAGGGAATATCTAATAATGCGTCTTCCCCATTGCCTTTTACAACAGCACGTAAACTATTACGCATCACTTCAACTGGCACAATGTGATCTTTATCCGTCAGCAACGTGATTTCACTGCTCAAAGGATAAACGGCCGTCACTTGTCCAATTAATCCGTTTTGATCAATCACAGCTGCACCCGGTTTCACCGCATGTTGACTTCCTTTATCGACAATAATTTTATGTCTAAAAGGATCCCGCCCTGTATGGACGACTTCAGCCAACAAAACCGGTTCATTTCGATTTTGTTGGGTATGCTGTAATTTTTTGAGATGTTCGTTTTCTATCAGAAGCGCATGATAACGTTGTATTTGCGAAGACATAATAATTTGCTGTTGGCGTAAATTTTCATTCTCCGTTTTGAGCTGAGACTGTGTTACAAAAAATTCAGATCCTTGCTCAACCAATACAACAGGAATCCGTCCAAATTGCTGTAACGGATCCACAACGACAGATAAACCTTCGCGGGCTACTTTTAAATAATCAAACCGCGCATCAACAATCATAATCGCAATGGATAAAATAGCCATTAAAATTAATTTGATTTGCGGTTTAGTGCCTCGTTTAAAAAACGGCGGTAGTGTATGAGATTCCACGTTCATGTCTAGTCATAAGTGAAGACGCTGGCGAGTTTGTCCATTTCTTCTAATGCCCGCCCTGAGCCCCGTACCACGCAACTTAACGGATCATCTGCTACAATGACAGGTAAGCCCGTTTCTTCCATCAAAAGCCGATCTAAATCGCGTAATAATGCCCCGCCCCCAGTCAAAACCATACCTTTATCTGCAATGTCTGCCCCTAATTCCGGCGGGGTTTGTTCTAAAGCAGATTTAACTGTACTGACAATGCTATTTAATGGCTCTGTCAAGGCTTCTAAAATTTCAGTACTTGAAATTGTAAAACTACGAGGAATACCTTCTGCTAAGTTACGCCCCTTCACTTCTAATTCGCGACGTTCTCCTGGAAAAGCAGAACCAATTTGTTTTTTAATAAATTCAGCTGTAGATTCCCCAATCAACATCCCGTAGTTTCGACGAATATAATTGATAATTGCCTCATCAAATTTATCCCCGCCAACCCGCACAGAAGCAGAATACACAATCCCGCCTAAGGAAATCACACCGACTTCGGTTGTTCCGCCGCCAATGTCTACAACCATGGAACCAATTGCTTCAGCGACAGGTAAACCGGCACCAATTGCCGCGGCCATCGGTTCTTCAATTAAAAAAACTTGTCGGGCTCCTGCACCAATTGCTGATTCACGAATCGCCCGACGTTCCACTTGCGTTGAGCCACATGGAACACAAATAATAATACGTGGACTAGGACTAAAAAGACGGGAATCATGAATCTTTTTAATAAAGAACTTTAACATTTGTTCTGTAATGGTAAAGTCTGCAATCACCCCATCTTTCATTGGGCGAATCGCAGTAATATTTCCAGGCGTCCGACCCAACATTTGTTTTGCTTCGAGCCCAACTGCTTGAATTGTTTTTTTACCACTTGGTCCCATATCTTGACGAATGGCTACCACAGAAGGCTCGTCTAAGACAATGCCATTGCCACGTGCATAAATGAGTGTATTGGCAGTTCCTAAATCAATTGCCAAATCATTTGAAAAATAACCACGAAGAAAACCAAACATATTTTTTATCTTAAAAAAATCAATAGATTCAATAAAAGCGAGTTTATATTGCAATCATTGTAAACGATTTTTTGTGCAGTGCATCATAAAATTAATGGTTTCACTTGAATCATCTTTTACATCACACAAATTATGTTAATATAAACCCTCACAACATGACGAATATCATGAAATTTTTGCCTCGAACACGCTACAGTACGAGTCGCCCATACTGCATTATTTTGACCGCTTTTCAAAACAATAATTTTCTTTTTCAAGTCATCACTGTTTCCTAGGACGACATCATAAGAGACAAAGTTTTCTTAATATCTGTTCATTTATATTCTTTATTTTTACATCAGCATGTTTTATGTTGACCCAAAATGTGCTATTTAATCCCGACATTTGTGGATCCGCATCCAACAATACATTTTATTTTTACTGCTTCACTTTACAAACATACGTTTTTGAAAATCATTTATTTTAAAATCAAAAAATAATGGAACCAAAAGTCAACTTTTTGCCCGTTTAAATTTTTTTCATAAAATTTAGACAAATAAAATGTCATATATTTTATTGTTTATGTATCATTAAACATGACATTTTTGTCTAAACTCTAAAACAATGACTGAATTAAAATTGGTTTTATTTTTGATGAAAAATTAGATTGTATCAGATTGCACATGAAGAAATTTCTTTTTATCTTTTTTTGCAGACAGATTAAATCTGCATTCTCTATACGTATGTCCTTACATTTGTTTGGCTTAATATTGTTCTCTCGGGAGAGATAAAAGCAGATATTAAGCACGTAGTGAATTTTACTACATTTTAAGAAGATCAAATGCTTTTATAGAGATGAATTTTTAATTTAAATTATTTTCCCCTAATTTTTTCTCTTTTTTTTTCTTTCAAGAAAGCGGTTGAATCCGCTCATCGACTTCCTTCATCTCGCTCAAAAATTATTTTTCTTTTTTATAATCAAAGTATTATATTATTATTTTCTGGCCTCAAATATTCTATTTGTTTTTGTCTCCCTCTTTTTTTATTCTTGAAGCGCGGCTCTCTTTTCTTTTGTAAAAAAATCAGCCCGCTATTACCCATTTTCAATACATTGCTCTTTGATTATTTTATGGGGCGTTTCGATTATATCCATTCTGATTATTCATCCTCAGATGGCGCATTTTGTGCTAGCCCCATTTAGATATAAAATATTTCCAGTATTACCCTCCGTCTTTTTTTATTTATCTATCATTTTTTTATCACTAAAAAACTGAATTATTCTCTAAAAGTTTTTTAGAAAAAGAAATTTTGTTATTTTTTTCTATTTAAATAAGGGAAAAAATGACAAACAGGTGAGATACATGCGATCATCTCTCTCAAAAATTAGTATAATGTTGCTAAATTAAAAAGACTGTTAATGCAGACAAGGCGAATACTGCGCTAACATTTAGAAAAAAAGTAGACACTTTGGTCATTATTATGTCTCTTTGTTTGTCACTATTCGCACATGTGGAAAGACACTTTTCATCTCATTTAAACTGTTATGAGTCAAAGTGATTGATATGATACAAGAAAATTCTTGCTGTCATAAAATATGATTAATTTTAATTATTTAATTTTAAGGATTTAAGAAGATGTCCTTATCTCTCCAAGATGTCAAACGTATTGCTCATCTTGCGCGCATCGCTATTACCGAAGATGAAGCACAAAATTATCTGACACAATTAAACAACATTTTTGCACTGATTGAACAAATGCAATCTGTAGATACAAGTGGGATTGAACCCATGTCTCATGCCCAAGCAGTCGGACTGAGAATTCGTGAGGATCTCGTTACGGAAAGTGATCGCCATGAGGCGTTTCAAACCGTTGCCCCTCAAGTTGAAGCGGGCCTTTATCTTGTTCCTAAAGTGATTGAATAATCTTATTATTTAAGCTTTTATTAATCAATATTTTTAGTTTCTATTGAAAGCACGGATACGTTATGTTCAACTCTAGTTTAAAAACGCTTTCTCAAGCTCTGCAAAATAAAACCATTTCCAGTGTCGAATTAACACAACTTTATTTAGATCGCATCGCCCGTTTTAATGGCGAATTAAACGCCTATGTCACCGTTGATGCAGAAAAAAGTTTAGCGCAAGCAAAAGCCGCCGATGCTTTACTAGCTGATGGCAAAGGTTCTTTCCTCACCGGTGTGCCTATTGCACAGAAAGACATTTTTTGCGCACAAGATTGGCTCACTACTTGCGGATCTAAAATGCTCGCAAATTTTGTTGCGCCCTATAATGCCACTGTGATTGAAAAATTTAATACAGCGGGAGCGATTAATTTAGGGAAAACCAATATGGACGAGTTTGCCATGGGATCCTCTAATGAGACATCTTTCTTTGGCAAAGTTAAAAATCCATGGAACACTCATTTGGTGCCTGGAGGCAGTTCTGGTGGGAGTGCCGCCGCCGTCGCCGCCCGCCTTTGTCCCGCAGCAACTGGAACTGATACTGGTGGTTCCATTCGCCAACCGGCTTCATTATGTGGCATCAGTGGCATTAAACCTACTTATGGTTTGGTTTCTCGTTTTGGAATGATCGCATTTGCGTCTAGCTTAGATCAAGGCGGTCCGATGGCAAAAAGCGCTGAAGATTGTGCCGTTTTACTGAACGTCATGACCGGCTTTGACAAAAAAGATTCAACCAGTTTAGAACGCGAAAAAGAAGATTATACCCGCGATTTAGACAAGCCCTTAGCCGGAATCAAAATTGGCTTGCCAAAAGAATTTTTTGCAGAAGGCCTTAGCACAGAAGTCAATCAAGTCATTCAAGAGGCGATTCAACAATATCGTCAATTAGGGGCAGAAATCGTTGAAGTCAGCTTACCAAATAGTGCCTTAGCGATCCCAGTTTATTACGTTCTTGCGCCGGCGGAAGCTTCTAGTAATTTGTCCCGTTATGATGGGGTACGTTATGGCTATCGTACTAAAGAATATAACGATCTTGTTGAAATGTACGAAAAAACCCGCGCTGAAGGATTTGGTTCTGAAGTCAAACGCCGCATTATGATCGGCACTTATGTGCTCTCACATGGCTACTATGACGCGTATTATATTAAAGCGCAACAATTACGTCGTTTGATTGCCCAAGATTTTACGAATGCACTCAAAGAATGTGATGTTATTTTAGGACCGACTGCGCCCACAGCAGCATTCGAATTAGGCGCTAAAGAAGACGATCCTGTCCAAATGTATCTCTCTGATATTTATACAATTAGTGTGAATTTAGCTGGATTACCAGGCATGTCTATTCCAGCAGGGTTTACACCAGATGGACGCCCTGTTGGTTTACAATTGATTGGTGATTATTTCAGTGAAGCCAAAATGTTAAATATTGCGCATCAATATCAACAAGCTACCGATTGGCACGCTCGAGTTCCAACGCAATTTGCATAATCCCATCATTTTTGAATAAAATTTGATCGCACTCTAAAAGGCGCAATATATTGCGCCTTTTTTTATTCGGGTTCAGTTGTATAATGACCCATCTTTTTTTATTCAGATTTTATTTAGAGCGAATTATTTATTATGCCTCTTTTAACTTTAGAAAAAGCGAGTTTGGCTTTTGGTCATGTCGCCTTACTTGATCGCGTACAACTTGTATTAGAACCTAACGAACGAATTGGATTAATTGGACGCAATGGAACAGGTAAGTCGAGTTTACTCAAGGTCTTAGCCAACACGCAAAAACTTGATGACGGATTACGGTGGCAACAACCCGACCTCAAACTTGTCTATGTCCCTCAAGAACCTGAATTTAATCCAGAGCAAACGATTTTTGAAGCCATTGCAGATGGTATGGGCGCGACTCGTCAACTTTTGTTAGCCTATCACCATTTGTCTCATCAACTGGCAGAAATGCCTGTTCCTGATGATCAGATCTTACATCAATTACATGAGCTCCAAACGCAACTTGAAGCCCATGATGGCTGGCGTTTGGAATCTCGGATTGAAGCCACAATTTCCCGTTTAAATTTCAATCCCGAGGCGCAAATTAAAACGTTGTCAGGCGGAATGCGCAAACGTGTTGCCCTCGCCCGGGCCCTTGTGGTCGAACCTGAAGTTCTCTTACTTGATGAACCTACCAATCATTTAGATATTCAAGCTATTGAATGGCTCGAAGAATTATTAATTGGCTTCAAAGGCAGTATTATTTTTATTACGCATGATCGCCGTTTTTTAAATCGCATTGCCACACGTATTCTTGAACTCGATCGGGGAGTTTTAACATCTTTTGAAGGTAATTTCACAGATTATCAACGCAAAAAAGTCGAATTACTTCAAATTGAATCACAACAACAAGCTAAATTTGACAAGTTTCTGGCAGAAGAAGAAGTCTGGATTCGCAAAGGGGTTGAAGCCCGTCGTACTCGTAATGAAGGTCGCGTTCGACGTCTTGAATCCCTCCGGCGTGAGCGAGCCTTACGGCGTGATCGGATTGGCCAAGTGAATTTTAACCTGGAATTAGGCGAACGTTCTGGACAATTGGTGGCTGAACTCAATCATATTTCACAAAAATTTGGCGATAAAAATATTATTCAAGATTTTTCTTGTCGGATTTTACGCGGGGATAAAATCGGTTTAATTGGTCCTAATGGAATCGGTAAAAGTACTTTATTGAAATTAATTTTAGGCGCACTCGAACCTGAAGCGGGACAAATTCGGCGCGGAACAAAAATTAGTATCGCTTATTTTGATCAGTTACGTGAACAACTTGACCCGGAAAAAAATCTGATTGATAGCATTAATCCGGGCAGTGATTTTGTTGAAATTAATGGCCAACGGCGTCACACAATTAGCTATTTAGAGGAATTTCTATTTCCGCCTGCACGCAGTCGATCCCCTGTTAAATCCCTTAGTGGCGGAGAACGCAATCGACTTTTACTCGCGCGCCTTTTTACACAGCCTGCCAATGTTTTAGTTTTGGACGAACCAACAAATGATTTAGATATTGATACTTTAGAATTGTTAGAAAACCTCTTGCAAGAGTATACAGGAACAATTTTACTCGTCAGTCATGATCGGGAGTTTTTAGACAGTGTTGTGACACAATCGATTGTTTTTCTAGGCGAGGGCAAACTTGTTGAAAATGCAGGCGGCTATGAAGACTGGGTTCGCGTTCGTGAAACTTTCCAAACAACTACAAAAACGTCTCCGAAAGCCCAAGAACCCACCAAAGAAAATGCTGCAAAGCAAAATCAAGATCGTAAAAAAAATAATAAAAATACAAATAAGCTTTCTTATAAAGAAGAGCGCGAATTAGACCAGATTCCGCTGGAAATTGAAAAGCTCGAAAATGAACAAAAACTGTTGGCGACCCAAATGGAAGACGCCCAATTTTATCAAAAAGCCCCGCAAGAAATCAATGCAGTGCATCAACGTTTTGCTGAAATTGATGATCATTTATTAATATTATTATCCCGATGGGAAGAGCTAGATGCACGAAAAAAATAGCTTTTTACGCAGAAGTTCATTACTATATTCATATTGTTAAATAAGACTCAAAAAAGATATATCGATCCAAATATTGACTTAATAAGTAAAATTGATTGTTTATATAAAAATAATTGATTAGATTCATAAATCATTTTTTGTTATAGTATTTCTAACGCAAAAGAAAAAAGCAAAAATATATCTTAAAAAAGCGTCAATAATAAAAAATCATTTATTTTTAATGACCGAGTGTCTCTTTCTGATTTTTGAGGACGAATATTATGGCTGATCAACAATCTGTGACCATTAAAAACTTGGAATCTGCTTTTGCTGGCGAATCCATGGCACACATCAAATACCGCTATTTCGCAAAAATCTGCCGTGAGCAAGGTGACGAAGCCACAGCTAAAATTTTTGAAGAAACCGCCAATCAAGAAGTTTTACATGCTTTTGGTCACTTAGATTTGCTCTACCCTGCTGCTGAAATGAACCCAGCCCGTTGTTTAGAAATGGCGATTGAAGGCGAAACTTACGAATATACAGAAATGTATCCTGCTTTCCGTCACGCTGCTGAAGCCGAGAAAAATGAGGCGGCCGTCAAAGAAATTGACGACCAAATTGCAGAATCCAAAGAACACGCGGCCCGTTTTGCGGCGACCCTCGAAAAAGCAGCAAAACGTTTTAGTGCTTTGGCCCGAGTGGAAGAACGTCACGCGAACCAATATCGCAAAGCGTTAGGTGCGTTGGATCAAGCAAAATAATTCTCATTGTGCTGTGTAATTTCAGGAGTCATATTATGTATAACAAATGGCAATGTATCTTGTGTGGTTTTATTTATGATGAAGCCAAAGGGCTTCCAGAAGAAGGCATTGAGCCTGGGACTTACTGGGAAAATATTCCAGATGATTGGTACTGCCCAGATTGTGGCATTTCTAAATCAGATTTTGAAATGGTCCCCGTAGAAGGCAACGCCTAATAAGTTTCATCCAAAAAAAGGGAGCGTGGCTCCCTTTTTTTTCGCCTCAATCAAAACCAAACGGAACACAATATGATTATTATCTTGGGAACAGGTTTAGCAGGTTACACCCTTGCACGAGAAATTCGTAAAATTAATAAAGAAATGGCACTTTGTTTGATTACCGAAGACGATGGGGCTTTTTATTCTAAACCGGCTTTATCCAATGCGCTCACGCTCAAACGATCACCCGATCAGTTAATTACCACTTCAGTTGAAAAAATGCGGACAGACCTCAATGCGGATATTTTGACATTTCATTCTGTTCAAAAAGTGGAGAGCCAATCTAAAACACTCAGCGTCACCAATCTGAATACACACGAAGAAAAAACGCTTTCCTATACGCATTTAGTTTTTGCAGTCGGGGCGACGCCTAATGCGATAGCTTTTCCCCATGTTTTACAAATTAATTCCCTGACAGATTATCGTCTTTGGGATGAAAAATTAAAACACCCTTCTGTAAAACGCGTCACGATTTTAGGCGGGGGGCTGATCGGCTGCGAATTTGCAAATGATTTAGCCCAAGCTGGCTATGAAACAACTATTGTGGATTCAGGCACGACCCCACTCGGCCGAATGCTTCCTGAAAAAGCAGGACGTTTTTTTAAACAAGAATTAGAAAATAAAGGCAAAATTCACTTCGTTTCTCAAGCCCGGGCCCAACACGTTGAGAAAGTAGATTCTCATTATGTCTTAACATTCAATACAGGCCAAAAGCGAGAAACAGATTTAATTTTGGCGGCAATTGGATTAAAAAATAATACAGAATTAGCTAAAACAACAGGCTGTCACGTTAATCGAGGTATTCAAACGAATGCTTATTTAGAAACGACACTTTGTGATCATTATGCTTTAGGCGATTGTGCCGAAGTAGAAGGCTTTGTTTTGCCGTATGTCATGCCTATTATGCAAGGTGCCCGGGCCTTAGCGAAAACACTGACAGGAACCCGCACTGCTGTTGCTTATCCGAATATGCCTGTTTTGGTAAAAACCACGGCGTGCCCTGCTGTGATTGCTTTACCCCGACCACATGCAACGGGTGAATGGGAATGGGAAGAAACCGAAAGTACACTAAAAGGCTTACTCTACAATGCCCAAAAAGAACTGGAAGGATTTATTTTAATTGGTTCGGGCCTCAATGCTGAGCGTCAAAAACTCAGTGCCGTATTACCTAAATGGCTTTAAAAAATTAAACGAAATCAAGATATAATCAAAATCTCAAACTAAATAAGCCGTGTCATGCATGCAAGTGACGCTGCTTTTTTCAATTTTTTTATTGAGGTAATCATGCGTTTATTACATACCATGTTACGTGTGGGTAATTTAGATCGGTCGATTGCGTTTTATACATCCATTTTGAATATGCAACTTTTACGCCGTCATGATTTTCCAGAAGGCCAATTCACTTTGGCGTTTTTGGGTTATGGCGCAGAAGCTGAACACAGTGTGATTGAGCTCACTTATAATTGGGGCGTGGATCACTATGACTTGGGTCATGCATTTGGACATATCGCCATTGAAGTCGACGACGCTTACGCCGCCTGTGATTTAATCAAACAACAAGGGGGCAAAGTGGTGCGTGAAGCCGGTCCCATGAAACATGGGACAACAGTCATCGCCTTTGTAGAAGATCCAGACGGATATAAAATCGAACTCATCCAGAAAAAAAGTTAATTTTTTTATGATTTAACTTGATAAATTTGCTGGAGCGTCTCGACTGTCAACGGCCGAGGCGCATAACCAAAATCCTGCGCTGCCTCAGTATGCGCAAAATATAAATCTTGATTCATGCGATCAATCATTTCTGTGGATAAATAACGAAATCGGGGGAGAAGTTTGACCGTCTGAATGATTTTTTTCAGTAAAAAAGTCGGAATGGTGATCAAGCGAGCAGGCTGGGCGCACGCTGCAAACAAGAGCCGCACCATTTCACGATACGTGACCGTTGTTCCACCACTCAAATTATAAGCGCGCTGATAACTGTTAGGTTCGGCCAACGCTTGTACACAAGCGTGCGCTAAATCTTCAGCATGAACGGGTTGTCTTTTGCCGCTGGCTTGGCCTGCCAAAGGAAAAAAACCAAAACGGCGAATCACACGGACAATCATGGATAAATTTTTATCATTTGTTGTGCCATAAATAAGCGTTGGCCGAAAAATTGTCCAGGCAATATGATGCTGCTGACAAAATTGTTCTGTTTCGGTTTCGCCACGGGTGAGGCCTTCAACCACGTGTTGCTCATGCACAGTATGTGAATTAACTTTGGTAAAACGACTCGTTGAACTAAAACAAATTAACCGTTTCATTCCGCGTTGCTGATAAAATGGTAGTAAGGCAGGGAGTGTCCAAATCGGGGGAATATGAATCACGGCTTCGATGGGTGGCATAACCAAGGCGGCACATTGTGTTGGCTGTGTCAAATCGGCTTCTAACCAAGTGATATCCGACTGTAACAATGCTGCAGGAACACGTGACCGATCTCGCGTTAGGGCAATCAATTGATATTTTTTTTGTGCTAAAAGTTGTGCACATAAAAACTGGCCAATTGGGGACGTCGCCCCCGTAATAAAAAGGGTTTGGAAGGTGTGCATGGGCAGTTCACCCCGTAAAAATAAATGGATTTTAGCATGGTTGGTTAGGGGAAAGATGCGTTCATTATTGAAAAAGGGGCCCCCTTTTTTCCATCAAGGCGTTTTGAAAGCGTTGCCCGCGTAATGTGACATGCTGAACGCGCACAATTTGAAAGCCAAAATGTGCAAAAAAAGGCTGGGCGGTCAAGCTGACATGCGCAAAAAGACGTGTTATATGCCGTTTTTTGGCTTCTTTGAATAAATGAAGCATGAGCGTGCGACCAATCCCTTGTCTTTGATGATCTGCCTTGCAAAAAAAATGATCAATTAACCCCTCAGCTTGCAAATCAGCATAACCGACTATTTGTCCGGCTTGTTCTGCTATAAAAGGTTGATTATGCTTCATGATTTCTGACCAGCGTACTAAATCATAATGTTCAGGTGCCCACGCTTTGACTTGATCTAACGTATAATCACGGACATTCACCGTACGTACTGTGTTAAAAAACAAAGACCATGTCGTATTAGCATCTTGCTCTTGATATGGTCGGATAGTGATTAGAGGCATATTTTTTTAAGTGTTATGAATTTATCGACTATACTCGTCTATCATTTGATCTATGCTTTTATAAACCAGTTTTAATGGTCCAAAATATTCTATGTGTTCCTCCTCGCTTGGTAACCAAAATTCGCTCTCAATCTGAATATTGTTACCCAAATGTTCTTGAAGTAAATATTCATAGACATATTGTTTGCGGATCGCTTCTGCGACATGCTTATTGTGTTTCTGTATATTTTTTAGTTCATCAAAAGTGTAATATTTAATATCACAGATAACCCATTTTATATTTTCTTCTAGCACAAGATCAGGGCGAAGGGTCTTTGCTTTTAATATCAATTCTGTTGTTTCAATTTCTTTTTTTAGTGATAGGCGTGTAAACCTGAAAATATTTGAATCGAGTAATTTCTTGTTTGGTAAGATTGTTTGTTCAATACATTGTGTATCCAAATAACGGATTTTTTCTGGAGTATTTTTTATGCTATGTGTTAAACACATGGCTTCCCACACAAAAGCAAAATTATTCAGTCCCCAAAGATAACCTTCTTCGTTTTTCGTTCCAAATTTCCCATATAAAAATAGTTCTATTGCGTCATAAAATTCCCAAAAATCTGGGGATTTATAAACAGTAAAACGTTTAATATGTTCTAGGCATTCTTTCAGTGTTTGAAGGGTGCTACGCCATGTTGTCTCAGCAAATAAACTTTCATCAGGGGTTAAATATTTTTCTTTGAAAGCATGCGCCAGCACGTCCACATCTGGATGTACTTTTTCGTTGGGCGTAATCTGTTGTTTTATTTCAATCACAAGATAACAATACATAGTGATTAAATCAGTTTCGCTAAAGACAATTTGGGGAGCAGGGAGATGCATCTGATCAACAAAAGTATAAATTTTGTCATCTTCTTCTAAGAAAATGGCTCGATCAAGATAAAGGTGAATCCGATGATGCTGTGCAATATGATTGAGTGGCCTTTCTTTAGCGGCCAGATTGAAGATTTTTAGTTCATCATATGTGTCAAGAAGCTTTTCTAAGAAATGAAAGTGATTATAATATGTCACCTCTTCGTGTTGCCCATCTCCTAATTCAATCGTATGTGAACATTCTGCTGAATAAATATTTTGATTAGAAACACGATCATCTTTGGCCTGTATGGTATTTTGGCCTAAGACATGAGAAAATTTTCTCAACACACGATAGAGTCGAAAAAATAAATCGCGTTTATCTGCAAAAGTCTGATAACGTGCAATATTGAGTCCTTTTGGCACTCTAAAAACTGTTTTTCCTTGTTTATTTTTATAAATACCAACAAAAGCGTAGGAAGAAGTGTCTTCAACACGCTCAAACTCAAGATTAAAGTCAAACATATAAGGGCTCTAGAAATTCATGATATTTTTAATAAAATCATCTACTGCCTCAGCGAAATGATAAAAAGTTTTTAATTCTTTTCCCCCAATTTTTTGTGCCAAAATGGATTTATCCCGTGTAAATACATTGTCCCACAAGAAAAACAATAGCTTGTTTTTTATAGCATCTTTTTTGATATATTTTTGTTGATTTTCGGTTACTGGTTTAATAAAGTAATAGCCGACTTGTTTATCTTCAATACGACGGATGGCTTGGCTTTGTGAGAGAATAAACGCATTCAATTTATCTACAAAGGCTGTCCATTCAAAAGATGTTGATTCAATTTTAACCTGATCTAGTGTTTTCTTCGTGTTGGGATCATTGACAGGAAGTGGCTCCCACTCCCACCGTCTTTTAAAAGCACTGTCCATGTAATAAATAGACTCATCAGAGGTATTCATTGTGGCAATGAGAGAAAGATTAGGAGGCAGTTTTATATTTTTAGAGATAATTAGTTCGTCTAATGGTTTATAAAGTGGAGAGGCCGCAACACATTCTTGAATATGTTTTTTAATCGCATCATTTTTTTTGTCTGGATCAATTTCAGATACAAATTCTTTATGATTATTACTTGAATGATATGCATCTAAATAAATATTCTTTGAATTTTTCTTGCTTTCATTAAACTTATAACCAGAAAGCTTGATTAATGTATCAATTTCAATATCTGACATCATAATATGATATTCAGACCAGCCTATTTCATTTCTATCCAAAAGTTGAAACACACTCCCAAAAATAGCAGCGGCATTGCCTCTATTAATTTCATCAATGACAAGAAAAACATGTTCAGGCTCACTCGGATTTGTTAAGATATTTTCATATGCTTTGCCTAAAGCCCGTAAAAAATATCCTGGGTAATATTTATAGCTTGGCTTGCCATTTTCATCACTAAGTGGCATGAGTTTACCTATAAAGTCACCATAAATATAATCAGGATGAAAAACAGTTTTAATTTTATTCTCATCTTGAATTTGATATTCTTTTGCTATTTGATCAATAGAATAGCTTTTTCCTGTCCCTGGTGGTCCAAAAATTATTTTTTGTATCGGAATCATCTGACTATTATCCTTTTTTTATTTAGAATATAATTAATATTATCATTGAAAAAGTAAGTTTAACGATTTTAAAAGTGAAATGCAAGGGAGAAGGAAAATGTTAAAAATAGAGAGTTTTTCAAAACAAACTTCTGATAATCCTAATTTGTTTTTCCCCCCAAAAAAAACGATTAATTCTCTTTCATATAAAGGAAAACGCACAGAATTGTGGAAAGCTTTAAAAGAATATTTTCCCCCAACTTCCACCCCACCAAACAATCCACCCGAAAAAAATACAACAAAAATTACTATTACTGA
>CAZDFJ010000019.1:0-47385 GCA_964504875.1 uncultured Burkholderiales bacterium
TTATGAATAGACATGATAACGTCCTACCTCGACGTTTTCGAGAACCGCAATCGCATCATCTGTTAATACAGCTAAAGAGCAATAAAGCGAAATCAGATAAGAGGCAATCGCACGATGATTAATCCCCATGAAGCGTACGGATAAGCCTTTGCTTTGCTCTCCGGGGAGATTAGGTTGATATAAACCGACTACCCCTTGACGGCTTTCCCCCGTCCGTAATAAGAGAATATTTGTTTTGCCGTTTTCGTCAATTTTGAGTTTATCCGTTGGGATGAGCGGCAGACCGCGCCATGTCAAAAATTGCGATCCAAATAAAGAAACGGTTGGAGGCGGGACCCCACGACGTGTACATTCTCGTCCAAAAGCCGCAATCGCTTGAGGATGGGCTAAGAAAAAGCCTGGCTCTTTCCAGACTTTAGCAATGAGTTCATCTAAATCATCTGGTGTCGGGGCGCCTGTACGGGATTGCACGCGTTGATTTGGCGCAACGTTATTTAATAAACCATATTCTTTATTGTTGAGTAACTCGCTTTCTTGACGCTCTTTAATAATTTCAATCGTTAAGCGAAGTTGCTCTTGAATTTGATTATGAGGACTACTATATAAATCAGAAACGCGGGTGTGTACATCTAAAACCGTATTAACTGCGCTGAGGACATATTCTCGTCCCCATTCTTCGTAATCTACAAAAGTCTCAGGTAAAACACGTTCTTCGTTACGCACAGAACAATCGACCGTAATCGCAGAGGAATCTTTGACACGGTTAACACGATAAATCCCCGCCTCAACAGGCACCCATTGTAGTAAATAAACTAACCATCTAGGGGTAATGGCAGAAAGCATGGGCACTGTTTTAGTGGCATTCGAGAGTGTGCGGGCGGCAACATCGCCCAATGCTGAATTTGCATTGTGAATATCTACATCTGTCATTTTTTATTCCTGAATAAATAAAATTAACTACAAATAAGAAGCGGGCTAGATCCCGCTGCCTTGTTCAAAAGTCTCATGGCGGGCTTGCGCTTGAGTAATATGACTATTAGGGGGAACACTCCGTGTGAGCCACACATTCCCGCCTATACTTGAACCATGTCCAATTGTAATTCGGCCTAAAATCGTTGCCCCCGCATAAATCACGACGTCATCCTCAATAATGGGATGACGGGCACCGCCTTTGAGTAATTCGCCGTTATCATCCTTGAGAAAACGTTTTGCGCCTAACGTCACAGCTTGATAAATCCGAACCCGCTCGCCAATAATAGCGGTTTCGCCAATTACAACACCTGTCCCATGATCAATAAAGAAACTGCCGCCAATGGTTGCCCCCGGATGAATATCAATGCCTGTAGCAGAATGTGCATTTTCAGCAATCATCCGCGCTAATAAAGGGGCCCCTAATCGGTATAATTCATGGGCGAGCCGATAATGTGTAATCGCAATGATCCCAGGATAAGAAACTAATACTTCATCCACACTGCGGGCCGCAGGATCGCCTTTGTAAGCCGCGCGAATGTCACTTTCCAAAAGGCGTCTAATTTTAAGCAGTTGTGTCGAAAACTCTTGAATAATAAAAGCGGCTTTGCTTTCATATTCTTTTTCTTGTTGTTCTGCGGCATAGTAGCTAGCTGTCAAATAGTCCAACGTCTTTTTTTGAACAGGCGAAAAATGATCATTTTGACTATTAGCCAGTTCATGTGAAAAAACAAGTTCTCGTTTAACTTGATCAAAAAGCGCGCGGAGCGCAACGTCTAGTGTATGTCCTACAAAATAATCTACCCCGTCCTCACTGAGATGTGGTAAGCCCAAACGATTAGGGAAAAGGGCCACAGATAAACTTTCAATCACTTCAGTGACGACCTGCCGCGACGGGAGTTTTAGCGGAGATTGCTGTTGATACTGAAGCGCGTGGGCTCTTAAAGTACGTAATCCACTCACTAAACGATTGATATCCAAGTTAAGCGTATGAACATGAGGAATAGTGCCGTCAGGAACTTTAGGCGTTGGAGGCGTCACAATCATACGCTGACTCCTGTTGCATCAAAAACGCCTTCAAATAAAATAGAACTGAGATAGCGTTCGCCAGAGTCTGGCAAAATGACAACGATTGTTTTGCCAGCATGATCCGGATTTTTACCTAAACGAACGGCGGCGGCGACGGCCGCTCCGCATGAAATGCCAGATAAAATTCCTTCTTCGCGGGCCAGTCGTTGGGCATATAAAATGGCTTCTTCGTTTGAAATTTGTTCGATTTCGTCAATCAGAGATAAATCTAAAACATCAGGAACAAATCCCGCGCCAATCCCTTGAATTTTGTGAGGACCGGGCTGAATAGCTTCTCCAGCACGGACTTGACTTAAAACAGGACTTGCTGAAGGTTCAACGGCAACAGAAAGAATATTTTTGCCTTGCGTTTTTTTGATATAGCGAGAAACCCCTGTAATTGTTCCACCGGTTCCGACGCCAGAAACAAAAATATCAATGGTGCCTTCAGTATCATTCCAAATTTCGGGGCCGGTCGTCGCTTCATGAATAGCCGGATTGGCCGGGTTTTTAAACTGTTGAAGCAAAACATAGCGATCGGGGTCAGAATCCGCAATTTCTTTAGCCTTCGCAACCGCTCCACTCATGCCTTTTGCTCCTTCTGTTAAAACCAATTTTGCGCCAAATGCAATTAATAACTTGCGCCGCTCTAAACTCATGGTTTCAGGCATAGTTAATGTCAGTGGAATGCCGCGTGCGGCTGCAACAAAAGCGAGCGCAATGCCGGTATTGCCACTGGTTGGCTCAACAAGTTCTTTGCCTTCGCCTAATAATCCGCGCTTTTCTGCATCTGCAATCATGGCTTCACCAATCCGGCACTTCACAGAATGGGCCGGATTTCGGGATTCAATTTTTGCCAGTATTCTAACGGGTAAACCTTGTGTAAGATGGTTCAATTGCACGAGGGGCGTTCTACCAATTGATTGGGCATTATTACTAAAAATAGCCATTTTTTTACTCCGAAAGTCTAATTTTTTGCTTGAACAATAAAAAAATAATATTGATTTATATAACAATAATGATATGAAATAAATCAGAATGAAAACTAGTTTACCACTAGTTTTTGAAAAATTCGACGATTTTTAGAGGATAAATATATATTTTTGAGGTATAAAGATATATAGAAACGAATTTATATTCTAAATAGTTATATTTATTTAATAAGCACGCTTATTTTTAAACTGTTATAAAACTTAAAATTGATTTTTGGATTGGAATAAAGAGAGAACACAACAATCGGACAGTTAATAAGAAAATTTAAAGTAAAAAAGATAGTAAGTAAACTGTCTATTTTTTAAGACGGTTACAGGCGACGTAAATCGAAAAATTATGAAAAATATCAATCACCTCTTGTATTTTCAGGAGAGCAACCATACTATGCTATAATGTTTTTTCGTTTAATTAATTTTTTTTGGTTTATTTGCTTATGAAACCACACGCAGCGCCTCAGTCTGAATTACGAAATGTCATTCGGTCCTTTAAGAAAACTTTTATTGTGATCGGTGTTTTCAGTTTCGTAATCAATTTGCTGATGCTTGTTCCATCACTATACATGTTACAAGTCTATGATCGTGTCTTAGCAAGTCGTAATGAAACGACTTTGTTAATGATTACACTGATTACATTGGGCATGTATTTATTGCTGAGCGCACTCGAACTCTTCCGTTCCCGTGTGCTGGTCCGTTTGGGCGGTCAAATGGATATGCAATTAAACAGTCGTATTTTTAATGCTAGCTTTGAACGGAGTTTGCGTAAAGTTCCGGGAAACCCAGGACAAGCTTTAGCTGATTTAACCAATGTGCGTCAATTTTTAACAGGCAATGGTTTATTTGCTTTCTTTGATGCGCCTTGGGCGCCAATTTATATTATTGTTGCTTTCTTATTCCATCCCTTATTAGGATTTTTATCGTTAGGGGGATCTGTCATTCTTTTTAGTTTAGCTCTTTTGACAGAAAAAATGACGCAAAAACCATTAAGCGATGCTAATATGATGGCCAATAGTGCGGGGCATTATGCGACAACTAACTTACGCAATGCTGAAGTGATCGAAGCAATGGGGATGTTAGATAGTGTGCGAAAACGTTGGTTTGAACGTCAAGAGCAATTTTTGGTCATGCAAGCGGTTGCAAGTGATCGGGCTGGCTATATTTCTGCGTTAACAAAATTTTTCCGAATTTCTTTACAATCCTTAGTGTTAGGGGCCGGGGCCTTATTAGCTATTGAAGGCAGTATTTCTCCTGGTTCTATGATTGCCGCTTCTATTTTAATGGGTCGTGCTTTGGCTCCTGTTGAAATGGCGATTGGTACATGGAAAAGTTTGATTAATGCACGGACTGCGTTTTATCGGTTAGAAGAATTATTACGTGTTTTCCCTGCGCGTCCAGAAGCAATGTCTTTACCGGCCCCACAAGGTCAATTTAGCGTAGAAGGCGTCGTAACAGTTGCACCAGGTACAAACAATCAAATCTTAAAAGGGGTGAGTTTTGTTTTACCAGCAGGGGAAGTATTGGGGGTAATTGGCCCAAGCGCATCAGGTAAATCAACTTTGGCTCGGTTATTAGTAGGTGTGATGATGCCAGCAGCCGGAAAAGTGCGTTTAGATGGGGCGGATATTAATCAATGGAACAAATCAGAATTAGGGCCATATATTGGTTATCTGCCACAAGACGTTGAATTATTCGATGGAACGATTGCAGAAAATATCGCCCGTTTTACCGAAATTGATTCTGAACAAATTATTGAGGCCGCCAAAAAAGCAGGCGTCCATGATATGATTTTACGTTTTCCAAAAGGATATGATACGCCAGTAGGGGAAGCCGGGGCGTTTCTTTCTGGAGGTCAGCGTCAACGTGTTGGTTTAGCCCGTGCGATTTATGGCAATCCTTCTGTAGTTATTCTAGATGAACCCAATTCGAATTTGGATGATTTAGGAGAGGCTGCATTAGTTGCCGCGATTCGTGACTTAAAAGCCCGAGGCAAAACGGTTGTCTTAATTACACACCGAACAAGCGTTATCGGTATTGTTGATAAATTATTGTTATTACGTGATGGTGCCGTACAATTATATGGCCCACGTGATCAAGTGATTGCCGCATTAACACAACAAAATCAACAACAAGCCGCTGCACAACAAGCCGCCGCACAACAGCAACTTGCTGCGCAACAACAAGCCGCCCGTGTTGCTGCACAACAAGGTGGTGCATAATCTTTAGGTTATAAATCGATGTGCCCCGTTGAAGAAACGGGGTTTTTTTATGAATAAATTTCTTATTTTTCTATCGATTTCAATCAGTGTTCATTTGTTCTCATTTCAATTTTTACCATGGGGAAATGGAATTTATTCTCATAAAATAACAGTAAGTTTTCCACAGCAGAATCTTCGCCTCGTTCAAGTACAGTCTCTTCATGAATCCCCTTTGAGAGAAAATCAGTCAATCACTTTTCCTTCTATAGCACGAAAGCAAACAGCCCTTTCGCAGATCAAACCTGTTCATTTTCAAAGAAAAAAAGAAAAAGATTTCTCACAACAGACGCCGCCCCTCTTAACCAAACCTTTTTCCCAGGCGCTTCTTAAAGAAGGCGCGCGATCTATGGCTTTACCGGCCACAATGGAACAACCTGTAATTAATCAAATCGTCCCTGCTTTTCCTAAAGAGGATCAATCAAAATTTGTCTCGGTTCAGCAAAATTCAGGGGAAAAAAGCGTCAAATCATCACAGGGATTAGCATTACAAGAAAAACAGGAGAAAATCGTAACTTTGCCATTATTTAAGGCAAAATATTTGCACAATCCATTTCCACCTTATCCAGCCATTTCTCGCCAATTAGGTGAATCAGGAACGGTCATTTTGGCTGTCTTTGTAGGTGAAAATGGAATTCCGCAAGAAATACACATGAAGAAATCAAGCGGATTTAATAAATTAGATAGTAGTGCGAAAGAAACGGTTTTAAAGTGGCAATTTGTGCCCGCAAAACGAGGGGGAGATCCCATTAAAGCATGGGTGAATGTACCTATTACGTTTAATTTGTCTAATCAAGAAGAGGATGATGAATAATCAATTAATGATGATTATGTATATAATTGATGTTTATAATATCCCCAGATAATATATCGATTAATTGAAGGAAGTTGTGGTCCATACGGGGATAAGACTTCTTTAATTCGAAAACCTTCTAATGACACATCGCGTTTAATGGGCGAATGAAGTGGAATCCAATGACTATCTGTAATAGAAACAATGCTAGGTGTGTGCGCATTTTGCCCGCGTTTAATGGCGATAGCAATTTGATTATTTTCAAGCTTAAACAATGTACCGGGCGGATAAACTCCAAGTTCTTTAATCAAAAATGCGGCAATTTTGGTATTAATGACTTGTCCGCGACTCAGAAAAAGTTCCCGCAGGGCATTATTAGGTAAAAAACTAGGACGATAGCTTCGAATACTCAACATCGCCGTGCACATATCACTGACATTGACCAGTTGCGAAGTCAGCATAATTTCATCGCCTTTCAGACCGTGGGGATAACCTGAACCATCGTACATTTCATGATGTTGACGAATCGTTTCCAACCATTTTTCATCTTGAACCCCTAAGGTTCTGAGTAAAATTGCTGTATCAATAGGATGATTAGAAATAAAAGTTTTTTGATCAGGCGTCAACGTACCATGCTGGCGTTGGAGAACATCTTGAAGTGCATAGACAGACAGATTCATTGTCAAAGAAGCCGCCAATGTTGCATGGCGTTCTGCCGCGTCAAGGTGTACTTGATTTGCGAGTAAACAACTCATAATAGCCGTATCAATGGCATGTTTGACTGCATACCGTTGGTCTTGATCACCTAAGATCACGCATGCTAATGTTGCGTCTGGATCAATCAAACAACTTCTTTCAATTAAGTGTACAAATTCAAGAATCGCTTCTTCTAATGGACGATTTAATGTATTGCTACAAATGCTGTTAAATAAAATATCCAAACGTTGATAAACATATTGCACAATATCAAAGGGACACAATAAATCTTGTGCTGAATTATCTAACGCCTTTGCAACCACATCATCTTTCGGTACAAAAAAACCGACCTGGGTCAGGCGATCAACTTGACCGTCATCACGGATTTTATAGCCTTTTTTTAGTAAAAGCACCCCTTCTGAGTCGTATACGCTAAAAGGAAGCGCCACTCCTACTTTTAACTCTTCACGCTTGATACGTTCTAATTGCAACATAATAGACTTATATACCCTAATAACGAAATACTTAAGAGCTTTTATTATACTATAAAATAATTTGTATATATAAAAAATTATTTTTATTCAAAATTAATTAAATTTAACAAAATAGTTATTATTTTTGATATTATTTTATGTGAATATTAAAATGAATTTGCAATTAAAATTATTCGATTTTATTTTTTAATATAAAATTTTTCTAGTTAAGATTCGCTTATTTTTTTATTTATATCGGATTAAATTGTTTATAAACATTTTTATTTTATAATAATATTTAGCTGGTGTAAATTTATTAGATTATTCTTTTTTTTTCTTAAATTTATTAAATTGAGCTATTTTTAGAAAAATAGCCATAAATGCCTCAATTACATATAAAAATACTTTTTTGAGCAATAAAATCTTACAAAAATAAGTTAAAGAGTCATCACTATCTAATAAAAAAACAAAAATGTCTAAAAGAAATGAATAGTATGAGTATAGCAGGGAAGTGTTTATTTTTGAGAAAAAAGATTAATTAATGCACTATTTTTTATAGTAAGGAAAAAATGAAAAGAAAAAGATTGAAATTGTCTTTTTTAGGAGGTTATCTAAATTTTTGGTCTAAGCGGTAGGTATCACTACTTTGGGCATTCTTAATAGTCAAGATCAAGAATGACCCTCAATAGTGCTTTTTTTAATCCATTCTTTTTGTCAAGAATCAATTAATATTTACCATTTTCTTTCAAGAAGTTGTTACGGGCCATTTCATTGTGCTTGCCAATTAAATCATTGGGTAATCTGCCGACTTCTTTTGCGACGCCCTCTCGGCTTTTTAAAATTTTCTTGGCTTGCGACCAATCAATGTATTGCCCAATCCCTTGATCTTTTGCCATTTGTTCTGTTAATTTTAATAAATCCCCTTTCTTTTTGTAGACATCTTCATGTACTTCGAGCAAAATGTCTCCTTCATTACTGACCGCCAATAAAACAGGTTCGTAAATGAGTTTAGCCGTATCACCAACAGTCACTTGACTACGTACTTCTTCAATAGAATTATTATCCATGCGAATACAGCCATGACTGACGCGGCCATAAATGCTTGAGGGGCGATTTGTTCCATGAATACCATATCCTGAAGCTGATAAGCCAATCCAATATTTGCCCAAAGGATTATCCTTGCCTGGTGCCACACTGGTGACCACATCTTTTCCGCGGCTGCGCATTTCCTCTTGAATGCTCGGCGGGACATGCCACGTTGGATTTTTGCGGATACTAACAATGCTTACTGTTGTAGTAGGAGAGGGCGTCGTAAATTTGCCAACACCTACGGGATAACTCTCAATCGTATTATTTTCTTTCTTTCTCACAAAAAGCATCCGTTGCGGTAAATTTACTACAACCCGCGCATTGCCTTTCTCTTTCGGAATAATATGCCGATTGTTAATACGAATCCGTTGACCAAAAACAAGGGTGGCAGGAAGCACTTTACGATCGATTGCAAATCGGGCCGTTAATGTAGAAAGCGTATCTCCTTTTGAGACAGTATAATCAAACACATCTCCTGCATAAGTATTGCCTTTCTCGGCCTTGAGGGCGTTCTCTAATTCATTTTTTGCTTTTGGAATCTCTTGAGGAATAATCACCTGATTTTTTAAAGAAGCCATTTTTGCAGAATCTGTTTTTTCAGGAACAGGAGCTTTTTTGGCACTATTATTTTCTGGGGGCAGAACAATTGGAGTTGGAGGAATTGTTAAATTATTAATCAATGCATTAGGGAGTGTTTTTTTAATTTCTGTAGAAGAAATACTTGCTAAATTAATTTGGGATGCTTTTGCTTCGGTTTTAGTATTTTCTACAAGAACACGAATTCCTTCTTTTGTTGTTTTTTCTGCGTTTGCGATTTTCTTGAGCACAAATTGAATATTATTTTTTGCCTCTTGATTTCCTTGTTGGGCTGCTTTTTTAAACCAATATAATGCTTGATCATAATCTTTCCCAATGCCCAATCCCTTGGCATACATGAAACCAAGATTATTTTGCGCTGAACTATTCCCCTGTGTGGCTAGAGTGCGCAACTCACGGTAGGCATACGTATAATCGCCATTTTCAAGGGCTTGGACCGCCCACTCTACATCCGCCGCCACCGAAATAGTCTGTGTGCCTAATAGCAATAACAAACTCAACGTGGAAAGAATAATACGAGGCTTTTTCATCATGAGAAACTATTCATTTAAAGTTTATTAGGTTTTAATGTGGACAAAATTATTATTTGCGTTTTAATAATAAAAATATTGATAAAAAATAAGAAAATATCTATTAGTTTCTTCATCGTGCGGTCTCAATATTTTTTTACTCAAGAAAACATTCAAAATAGAAATAATTTTCCTTAATATTCCTTACGATAATTAAAACACACTCCAGATATGATAACTAATATTTTTTGAAAAACCAATAGTAAGTTACATCATATCGACCAACTGGCCATTTTATTGATTCAAAAAAGAGCAATAACATTATTTATTTTCACTATTTGATATACAAATTTTTTATTTTAAATAATTTGGTGCAATTTTTTCTAAATCAGTGATATGAATCCCCAGTTTTTCTAGACCATTAATACCACATGTATTTTCTATTTGCATTGAGTAAAAATTGTCGCGCGTCATTAATTTTATGGGGGAAAATTCCATTAACCACGCCTGTAAATAAGAGAAAGTCGGGTTTAATCCAATAATAAAACGAGGCCGCTGTATGATATCTCCAACATATTTCACTAATTCTTTTAAAGTATAAATTTTGTTTCCGCCTAAATCATAGGTTTGTTTTATTGTTTCGGGCCGCTCAAGACTTGTGACAAATGCTTGCGCCACATCTTCAACATAAACAGGTTGAAATCGCGCGTCAGGGGCAGCAAGTAACACAACGGGCAAAAATTTCAAAACTTTAGCAAAAAGTGTTAAAAAACTATCTCCTTCACCAAAAATGACAGAAGGACGAAAAATTGTGTACTCTAATTCAGTATGACGGACTATTTCTTCACCACACCCTTTGGAACGTAAGTAAGCACTGGGCGCGTCAAATCGCGCACAGAGCGCGCTCATATGGAGATAACGGGAAATTCCAACAGTTTGACAGGCTTCAACAATCATAGCGGGCAGAGAAACATGTACATCTTCAAAACTTTCTTTTTTCTGCTCATGCAAAATACCTGAGAGAAAAATAACAGCATCATATCCTTGTTGGAAGATTTTTTGGAGGTTTTCCACATTATAAGAAGGCACAACCTGATAGCACATATTATCAAGAGACGACGCGAGATGACGTCTAGAAAGCACTGTCACTTGATAATTTTTTTCTAATAATTGGCGGCACAAGACCGTTCCTACAAAGCCTGTTCCGCCAATTACACAAACACGTTTAGTTTTAGGCGCAACTATCATAACTTGCTCCTTTTTTTTGAGTCAGTCACACTTTGTTTATGATTTCATCTAAAAAAACAAGCTAACTTTTTTCATAAAGTCTCGTTATTCTTGTTAAATTGAATGATGCACTTTATGTTATGCTATTAGGGTTTTTATTCCCCTACTTCTTTTGAAAATAATAAATAATTATAGTTCTTAAAAAATAGTGAGAGATTTTTATGAAGTTATTATCGCTCCACGCGAAAAATATTTTTGCGCTTGATCATGATTTAAAACTTGAATTGGATAAAGGTAATTTAAAAGATCAAGTCTGCTTAATTTTTACAAAAGAATGCTTACAATACGATCCTAACGCCTTGATTCATTTGATCAGTTTAGGGTTATACAATCGTTTAGCTTATTCTATCACAACCACGCCGCGCGCTCATCATACAACAGTGCCATCTACTACAGATGGCCGCGCCTTGATTCCATCCGGGGTAAGTGAAGCTTCAATTAGTTTGCGTTTTTTGGATCAAAATCAAGAAGAATATTTATCTCGTTGGCATGTGAGCGCCACGCGAAGTGGCCGGCTTGTTTCTTCTAAATTGGAACTCTTTACTGCTAAGAATGGCGCAAAGATTGGCCGAGACTCCCGTGAAACATTGCACGAAATTGAAAAGCGGATAAAAATGTCTTTTTCTCAATTTGAGCAGCAATTTATTTTACCGTATTCACAAAGTTGTGCTTTATTAGAATCACATCATTTTGACACACAAAAAGAAATTTTAATCGCGTTATTTACAGAAGATTTTCAAAATCGTTCGGGGGCATGGATTAGCGAAAAATATCATCAAGCGACCCAAAATTTATCTTTATTGGAAGCAAAAGTTCAGCATACTACTTTGTTACCTCCTGCTGAATTAGCACAAATCAATGTTCGGCATGAAATTTTAAAGGGTCAATTACAAGAAAAGAAAGAAAAAATTAATGCGTTAAATTGGGCCCGTGCTTGGTATACCCAAGAAAAAATGTTACAAGATCAAATTTATGATTTGCATCAAAAAATAGCGCAATTACGGGATGATAAAGCACAACAGGCCCAACATGTTCAGGAAAAAGAAACGGTTTTGCAATCCGTCTGGAATCGACACATTCAGCTAAAAACAAATTATGATTTGAAAAAACAAGAAATTGAAAAGGCAAAAGAGTTAGATTGGCATATTCAAAGTGTAAAAAATAATTTGGGCGAAGTGCGTATTGAATTGAGAGAGCAATATCAAAAACATCAATTATTAATTGAAAAGGTACAAGAAAAAGAAACAGAAATTCGTCAAACCGAAGAAAAATATAAACAACAAGCTTTGTGGTTAAATGATCATTCTGTTTTAGCTACGCTTTCCCAACGTGAGGCGGAATTACATAATCAACTGACCCATTATTTAAATAAAAAAAATCAGATTGAAAATGTCAAAGCGCAATCTGAACATCTTTCACAAACAATTCAAAATTTAGCCAAAACGTTATCAGTAAGTCAAGAAAAAAAACAATCAGAACAATGTGCATTAGAACAATTAAAACACCAAATTGCGCAGTTACGGGCGGCCCGTTATCAGCCAGAACGGCATCGTTTAATAGAAAAACAACAGGAAAATTATCAACGATTAAGTACGATTTCCCAATTTGAATTAGTCACTATGCGACACAAAGAATGGGAGGAAAAATATCGTACAACACAAAAGCAAAAACAATTCTTTGAAACGCAATTGCAATCTTATCAAGATGAAGAACGCGCTTTATCCGATGAAATTAGATTACTTTCAGCGCAGTATGATGACTTACGCAAAGAACAAAAACGTTGGGATCGATTAAAACATTTAGGCGATTTACGCACCTCTTTAGCGTCTCATCAAGCTTGTCCAATCTGTGGTAGTGTTGATCATCCTTGGGAAAATCGTAAAGTCCAAAATGCTTCTAAATTAATTCAAGAAAGTGTACAACATCGTGATCAAGTGCAAAAAAATCTGGCCGAAAAACAAACAGCGCTGACTATTGTTAAACAAAATATAGTTCATGTGCATGCGCTGATACATGAGTGTACGCAAGGGATAGAAACACTGGCGCAAAATATAAGCCAACTTCAAAAAGAGGCGCAAAATTTAGCTCATTTGGCAGGCTTAAAAGAAGAAGCCTGTACTGCTGATTGTTTGAACATTTTGACTGATGCATTAATGCAAGAAATACAACAAATTGGTGATCAATTACAAAATTTTGCGCAGCTAGATCAGACCTATCAAAATGTTCAAAAAGAGTATGAAAAAGTTTTTCAGGATTTAGAAGACCAAACAGCGCGTTGTAATCAATTACATACAGAACGGATGTTAAAAGAATATCAGTTGACAACAGTGATTGAGCGTTTAAATGAATTTAAATATGATCTACAGATGTTAGGCCAACAGTTAGAAAAAGCCTTTGCATTATGGAGACCCGATTGGGAAGAATTGTTAACCCAAAATAGTCATGATTTTTATCAACTATTAGAAAGCGATCTCAATTTATATCAGATTCATCAAGAAGAAGTACAAATTTGGGAAAAACAATTATCACATTCGCAAGTCGATTTGTCTATTTTACAACATGAATTAGAGAATTTAAAACACGCATCAGATACATGTAAGCAGGCTTTGCAAGAAAAAAATAGTGTGTTGGAGAAATTAACCCAAAGAAGAACAACGCTACTTGAAGGGCATCCGATTCAGGCATATGAAATTGAAATGGCGCGCCAAATTCAAATGGCCGAAAAACTAGTACATCAGGAACAAGAAATGCATCATGCTCTCGTACAGCGTTTGATGCAAATTGATGGACAATTAAAACAACTTCAAATAGATTGTACGAATGATGAGGCGCACTTGCGCGTTCTTTTTGAAACCAAACCGACCATTCCATTTGAAGAAATCGAAAATAATGTCTTGACTGAAGAACAAGCGATCAGTCATATTTTGCACGAATGCGGTATGTTGGCACAGCAACAAACGTCTCAGCAACATGTACAACAGCAAGTTGATATATGGAAAAATCAAATTGCTGCACAACATCAAATTGTACAACAATGGTCTAAATTAGTGATGGCTTTTTCTGCGCATGATTTGAGTATTTTATCTAGAGAACATTATGTTTTATTTATTCAACATTATGTTGATAAAATCAATGCGATTAAAAAAATGAATCGTCAAGACGGTCGGCTCGGATTTTATATCGATGCGATTCAGCAAGATGCAATGATTTTTGTCAATGAGCAAAATCAGCAAATTGCTCAATTACATCCTAAAAGCGTAGCGCAAATGGGATTGATAATGGGTTATTTATTTGCAACAGAAGGAATAGAAACACAGAATAAACAAACATACTTTTTGGCAGGGGGAACCCAACTGACACCAGACGAAGTCTGGGCTTGTCTTCCATTCTCTGTGCGAGAAAATATTCAAATCATAATGCCCTGTGAAGAAATTACTATGATAAATTGAATTGAATTATATAATGACTCAACGCGTCAAAACAAAAGCCAAAATTATAGGTAAAAATAAAAAAGCGTGGGCTTAAAAAGCGTTTTTTTATTCCAAATATTTTGGCATGAATGCAAATCAAAATGTAAGATTTTCTTGTGACATTTGGCATTCTTTATCATAATCTTAAGTATTGTATTATCTTATTTTGAGGAGGACGGCAGACCTTTCTTGTTGGGAAGTAATGCCGTAATGTGTGAATGACAGTGATTGCTGTTTTTAACCAAAAAGGGGGGGTTGGAAAAACGACGACCTGCCATAATGTCAGTGCGGCATTAGCACGGTTAGAACGCCGCCCCATTGCGATTGATTTAGATCCGCAATCGCATCTTTCATTAGCATGTGGTGTGGAACTCGCTGATGGTCGTCGAAGTGCTTTTTCTTTTTTTAATCAACAGAGAAAGTTAGGTGACTTAGTGATGACAATGCCAGATGGCTTAAGATTAATACCGGGTCATTTTGAACTGTCAAAAGTAGATAGCCTTTTTGGAAGAAACCCAAATATTACAACGCATTTAAAGAATGGTATTCAAGAATCTTTTGGGAAAGAAAATGTCCCCATTTTGATTGATTGCTGTCCGATGTTGGGCGTTTTGTCACTCAATGCGATGGTTGCAGCGGATCGCGTACTGATTCCTGTTTCGGCCGACTATTTGTCAATGCAGGGCGTGGCACGTCTTGAAGGGGCAATTAAGGTTTTAGAAAGTCATCTAAAGCGCAAAATTGTGCGTAAAGTGGTCATTACGCGTTTTGATTCTCGTCGACGTTTTTCTCATGAAATTTACCAGCGTTTACTGACGCGTTTTGGCAATGCTTTGTGTGAAACGAAAATTTCAGAATCGGTAGGGATTGCAGAAAGTCCTGTCCATGGTAAAAGTGTTTTTGGTTTTGCGCCTGATACAAAAGGGGCAAAAGAATATCAAGCTTTAGTGAATGAACTTGATTTGATTGGTTTTTTTGACAAAAATTTCGTTATTGACGAAGTATAGAACAAAAAGAATAGTAAGAGGCCCTTTTTAAAAGAAGGGCTTTTTTATTTTCATCTCTGGCAATCATTTTAATAAATGGAATAATTATGACCATGTCTCAAACTTTTCAAGTTCCAAAAGGAACACTGGCAATTATTGGTGGCAGTGGATTAAGTCAATTAAATGGTCTGAAAAAGACGCGCCTGATTGAAGTGAATTCTCCTTTTGGACAACCCTCCCATGCTTTTTTATTTGGCGAACTAGAGGGCGCGCCTGTTTTATTTTTACCGCGTCATGGTGCTGGACATGTTATTCCACCCAGTGAAATTAATTATCGGGCAAATATTGATGCGTTGAAACGGGTTGGCATTACCCAAATTCTTTCTGTCAGTGCAGTAGGTTCATTACGCGAAAATTTACATCCCGGCATGTTTGTGATTGTCGATCAATTTATTGATCAAACTTTTGCCCGTCAAAAAAGCTTTTTTACAACTGGATTAGTTGCACATGTTTCTATGGCGCATCCAGTATGTGCGCGTTTAGGTCAGGTTGTCGAAGCCAGTGGCGTGTCGGCAGGCATTGATATTGTTCAGGGCGGGACATATCTCACCATGGAAGGCCCTCAATTTTCGACATTAGCAGAGTCTTATTTATATCGTAATTGGGGCTGTGATGTGATTGGCATGACCAATATGCCTGAAGCCAAACTCGCGCGGGAAGCAGAGATGTGTTATGCCTCTGTCGCTATGGTTACAGATTATGATTGTTGGCATACGGATCATGAACATGTGACAACTGATATGATCATCAAAGTCTTGCACGAAAATGCAGATAAAGCCCGGGCCTTAATTACAGATTTAGTTCCTCGTTTGGCGACAAAACCAGTTGATTCGTGCCCAGAAGGGTGTCATCGCGCGCTTGAAAATGCATTAGTCACCGCCCCAGAAATGCGAGATCCGGCCTTAGTGAAAAAACTCGATGCCATTTTAAAGCGTTTTTAATCAATTATTTTATAAATAAAAAAACAATTATGTTAGAAATTAAAAATTTAATTCGGACGATTGAAAACTATCCTAAACCGGGAATTTTATTTCGAGATGTAACGACTTTATTGAAAGATCCAAAAGGATTCCGTCAAATTATTGATGCTTTTGTTGAAAAATATCGGGATCAAAAAGTGACAAAAATTGTCGGTATTGAGGCGAGAGGCTTTATTTTAGGGGCCGCGTTAGCGTCACATTTACAAGTTGGTTTTGTGCCCCTTCGTAAGAAAGGAAAATTGCCTGCGGAGACGCTTTCTCAGACTTACGCATTAGAATATGGTACTGATCAAATAGAGTTACATGTCGATGCATTGACATCAGAAGATCGGGTGATTCTGGTGGATGATTTGATTGCAACAGGTGGGACATTGGATGCGGGCGTCTCGCTCGTCGAACAAACTGGGGCACATATTGTCAGTTGTTGTGCTGTCATTGATTTGCCAGATTTAGAAGGGAGTGCGCGAGTCCGTCAGCGAGGCTATGAAGTGTACACTCTCTTTGATTTTCCGGGTCATTAACTCAATAATAAAATCATGTTTACTGTAAATATTCCTCGTCGAAAAACACGGACAGTCTATGTTGGATCAGTGCCAATTGGCAGTGAACATCCTATTTCCGTCCAAACTATGACTAACACTAATACATGTGATGTCGAAGCTACCGTGGCTCAAATTGAGCGGGTTGTTAAAGTGGGAGCTGATATTGTGCGGGTCTCTGTGCCGGATATGGATGCAGCTGAGGCTTTCGGGCAGATCCGAAAACGGGTTTCCGTTCCGCTTGTGACTGATATTCACTTCGATTATCGCATTGCATTACGTGTAGCAGAATTGGGGGCAGACTGTTTGCGCATTAATCCTGGTAATATTGGGAAAGAAGATCGCGTCCGGGCTGTCGTGGCTTCTGCCAAAGAACATAATATTCCCATTCGAATTGGCGTGAATGCGGGTTCGCTTGAAAAAGAATTATTAAAAAAATATGGGGAGCCCACGCCACAGGCAATGGTTGAATCGGCCTTACGCCAAATCGATATTTTAGATAAGCTCAATTTTCATAATTTTAAAATTAGTTTAAAAGCCTCTGAAATTTTTATGACGGTCGAAGCGTATAAATTATTGGCTGATCAAATTGATAATCCATTACATTTGGGAATTACAGAAGCGGGAGGGCTCCGTGCTGGGACCGTCAAGTCTGCCATTGGTTTAGGCTTATTATTATCCCAAGGCATTGGGGATACAATTCGCATCTCATTGGCTGCTGATCCAGTTGAAGAAATCAAAGTTGGTTTTGATATTCTGAAGAGTCTTCACTTACGTCATAAAGGCATTAATATTATTGCGTGTCCGTCTTGTTCACGCCAAGAATTTGATGTGATTAAGACAGTGAATTTATTAGAAAGCAGAATTGAAGATATTACAGAGCACTTAGATGTGGCTGTGATTGGATGTGTTGTCAATGGTCCAGGGGAAGCGAAAGAAGCGCATTTGGGTGTGACTGGAGGGAGTCCTAATTTATTATTTATTGATGGAAAACCTAGTCATAAAATTGAAGAAAATCAACTAGTTGATGAGTTAGAAAAACAAATTCGGACACGTCTTCGCAGTAAATTATTAGCGATTCCGATTGTGACCAAATAAATGAGGAATGCCTGTCAGGAAAAAAAGAGTCTCTTTGTTGATTGTGGGCAAAAAGACTCTTTGTTTGATAATTTTAATTTATTGATAACGTAAGGCTTCAATGGGATCTAAACGCGCCGCTTTCAGGGCCGGATAGTATCCAAAAAAGATTCCGACACTCGCCGCAACACCAAAGGCAACCAGAACGGATTGCCCAGAAATAACAACCATTGTTTTTGTTAAAAAATTCACGAGCAAGGCTCCTCCAACTCCACAACCAAGCCCAATGATGCATCCCACCACTGAAATAATCATCGCTTCTAACAAAAACTGTAATAAGATATCTTTTTCTCGGGCTCCAATGGCCAATCTTAAACCAATTTCACGGGTGCGTTCTGTCACAGAAACAAGCATGATATTCATAATGCCAATTCCCCCCACCAAAAGGGAAACTGAAGCAATAGCGCCTAATAATAAGGACATCGCACGGGTTGTTTCCGCCGCAGAATCGGCTACCGCGGTCAGATTGCGAATGAAAAAATCATCATCCGCATTGTCCCGTAAACGATGACGTTGGCGCAATAAACTGTTCATTTCTTTTTCAACACTTGGCATGACATTTTGTGTGGTTGCTTGCACCATGATCATGCGGACGGCCCCAACAAAGGCTGTTCCGAATACTTTGCGCTGCGCAGTTGTGAGGGGAATAATAATCGTATCATCTTGGTCACGGCCATCTAAACTTTGTCCCTTTGAAGCTAAAACGCCTAATATCACAAAAGGACTTTGACGAATCCGAATCGTTTTGCCGATGGGATCTTCATCATGAAAAAGATTTTCGGCCGCTGTTTTCCCGATGAGCGCCACTCTTGTTGCAGAACGAATGTCCGAATCACTAAAAGGGGCGCCCTCCGCAAGGGGCCATGAACGCACATCTAAATAACTGGGCGTCGTCCCAATAATGGATGTACTCCAATTGTTAGGCCCATAGACAACCTGCGCGGTCCCAATATGGGTTGGGGCCACTCCTTGCACATCAGAAAGTTCTTCAATCGCCTCAGCATCATTAACAGTCAGTGTAGGCGTATTTCCACTCCCAGAACGCACGCCTCCAGTACTATTTGAGCCAGAAAGGACAATAAATAAATTACTTCCCATAGAATTAATTGATTCACTTACAGCGGCGCGCGCCCCTTCACCCACTGCCATCATGAGAACAACCGCCCCCACTCCGATGACCATTCCGAGCATGGTTAAGAGCGTCCGCAAACGGTTGGCGCTCATCGCACGCCACGCTTCCCCTAACATGGCGAGAAACATGCTTTTATCTCCTGTTGTGGTCGAGAGGTTTGTTCATCCCGAATAATTTGGCCATCTTTAAATAAAACTTGACGAGAAGCATATGCAGCAACATCCGGCTCATGCGTGACCAAAACAATGGTGATCCCTTCTTGATTGAGCAGTGTAAATAAATCCATAATTTCATCACTCGTCCGGCTATCTAAATTTCCTGTGGGCTCATCCGCTAAAATCAGGGGCGGGCGGTTGACTAATGCGCGCGCAATGGCAATACGTTGTTGTTGCCCTCCAGAAATTTGGCTCGGTAGGGAATGCGCATATTGTAATAACCCAACTTTTTCTAATAGCGTCCGGGCTTTTTCAAAACGAACCTCCCGTTCAATACCACTATAAACAAGCGGCAAAGCAATATTTTCCTCAAGTGTCATGCGGGGTAATAAATTAAATCCTTGAAAAACAAAGCCAATAGTCTGATTTCTTACTTGGGCAAGCGCATCTTTATTCAAAGTTGAGACGTTTTTTTCGGTAAGAAAATAATTGCCTTTTGTGGGCGTATCTAGACAGCCTAAGATATTCATAAAAGTCGATTTGCCTGACCCAGAATGGCCCATAATCGCAACAAATTCACCCTGTTTAACAGTTAAATTTACATTTTTAAGAACAGGAAAAGGGCCAGCCGGCGTGATATAATCTTTATATAGCCCCTGAATTTTAATCATGTCATTTTTTTCAGTGGCCATATTTAGAACATCCGCATCCGAGGGCCAGTATTATTTCCATTTCCCGTTGATTTTTCTCCACCATTCGGAAGATTTTCACCCACAACAATCGCATCTCCTTCATTGAGCGAGCCATTCACCATCTCAGTAAAGCGATTATTTGTAATGCCCAATGTCACGGTGACCGGCTTGATTTCGCCTAAGGGATTTAACACATAAAGTGTCCCTGTTGAAGCGTCCCGTTTGCGATTTTTCTTAGGTTTTTCTCCATTGGCGGATTGCTGATTTTGATCCACGTTATTATCTTTTTCTTTATTAAGTGAACTTGGCTTAAAGCGCAAGGCCGCATTTGGAATCAAGAGAATATCCTTACGTCGTGATACTACAATATTGACATAAGCTGTCATGCCGGGAAGCAGAATATTTTCAGGATTATCAACCGTAATAACCACATCATATGTCACCACATTTTGTTGAGAAGTGGGATTCAGACGAATTTGTTTCACAACGCCTTTAAAACTGCGATTTGGAAAAGCATCTACGTTAAATTTGACTTCTTGCCCCACACGAATATTGCCAATATCAGCCTCTGCAAAATTAGAATCAATTTGCATTTTGGATAAATCTTGCGCAATTTTAATCAAAGTAGGTGTTTGAAAGCTGGCCGCAACCGTTTGGCCGATATCCACCACACGATCCACGACTGTTCCTGAGACCGGAGAGCGAATAACAGAATAACTTAAATTGACTTTGTCTTTTGAAAGTTGCGCTTGATAAACTGCGACTTGGGCTCGGGCTGATTTTAAGGCCTGCGTCGCTTGATCTAATTCTTGACGAGAAACATATTCTTGATTATAAAGCAATTGCATTCGGCGTGCATTCGCTTGAGCAAGCTCTAAAGAAGCCTGCGCATTTTGAATATTCGCTTCAGTTTGGCGAATATTTGCAGAAAGTAAAGCGTTATCTAACTCTAGTAGAACTTGGCCTTCTTTAACATGATCATTAAAATCAACATACAATTTTCTGACCGTTCCAGAAACTTGGGTCCCAACGTTCACAAGAATCACAGGATTGAGTGTTCCGTTAGCAGAGACGCTTTGATCCAATGCGCCTCGTGTTAAAGATTGTGTTTTATAAAGTTGCACTTTACTTTTATCATTATTGGTGCGATAAAAATAAAATCCGCCAGCAATCAGACTTAAGACCACAATAATAAAAACAAGGGGATTTTTAAAAGCATTTTTCATAATGCGGGTTTCTCATCAGGTCGATTTAAATTAACGAGAAGTTGATAATCAAGTTGTCCAATAGATTGGGCCAATGTTGCGCGGGCAATATTCCAGTTTAAAATAGCTTGGATACGCTGTTGTTTTGCATTGGCCAGGGCAGTTTGGGCATTTAATACATCTAAAATATTACCAATTCCTGCTTTGTATCGTCCTAGATTGACTTCTTCAGAACGCATTGCACTATTGACTAAATCTGTACTGGTCTCAATACTTTGTGTCGCTGTAACCAAATTTTGGTAAGCTTTCCAGACATCTAGTGAAACTTGGTTATAAACCCGATCGCGTTGGGCTGTCTTAGTTGCAATCTGTGCTTCCGCCGCTTTTACACGATAAAAACGATTATAACCATCAAAAATTGGAATATTTAAATTCACACCAATTGTGCTAGTATTACCAAATGAATTATTGCCTTCAATATGTTGCAAACCGATGTTTGTATTGAGGGTCACAGTTGGTTTATCCGCTACTTTTGCCGCATTGAGTGCGGCTTTTGCGGACCGAATTTGCGCTTCACTGGCCATTAAATCGGGGCGTTTTTGCCGCGCTTCTTGAATTAATGTTGAAATTTCTTTTTCAAGATGCCGCGTCATTTTGCTTTTTTCGGTAAAATAATTATCCGGGAGGGCATTAAGCGAAACAAATTGTAAGTGAAGCGGATGATTGGCATCTCGCCCAATAAGATTGGCCAAAGTGCCTTCCATATTGCGTAAATTTCCTTCAATTTGAATGCGATTAAGCACTGTTTGTGAATACGCGGTTTTGGCTTGTAAACGATCGGCAGGGGTGGCGGTTCCGACTTGATAGCGGGTTTCTGCCGCTTTCAAACTGGTCAGCGCTGATTGTTCTGATTGTTTGGCGGCTTCCAAAGAAGCATAGAAGCCTTGAATTTGATAAAACGCTTGAACTGTAGCTAAGAAAAGTTGTTGAATTGTATCGTCTTGAGAAGCGTTCGCCGCATAAATTAATTGTTTCGCACTTTCAATATTGGCTGCTCTGCCTCCAAAGTCATAAATCAAATAAGAAAGTCCAATGCTGGCGGCCTCTTGATGATAACTTGAGCCATACAGGCTATTTTTGGTCCAATTCTGATTGGCCCCCACAGATGCAGAAACCGTTGGTAATAATGCTGTTTGCGCTAAACCAAGTTGGGCCGCTTGATATTGTGCGTTCGCATAAATTTCTCGCGTTTGGGGGTGTTGGCATAAGACTAAATGAATTGTATCTAATAACGTTAATGCTTTGTTTTCTAAGTGATTCTCACAAGTCTTTTGTGGAGTCGGCAAAAGAGAAGCAGGTTGATGAACCGTTTGCATGACTTGAAACGGATCTATTTTTTCTCCAGCTAATGCGGTGTGTCCAAAGGACAAAAGAAAACACGTTGCAATTGAAAGTCGAGCATGAAAACAACGGTGCCACATCATAAAAATCCACCTTAACAAAAAAGATAGCAAGCTAATTATCTATAAAGATCATCAGCTTTGAGAATAGAATACACGGACTCCAAAAAGTTTTGTATTCTTTCTCAAAAAAATAGATTTTTATTAAAAATATTTCGTATTTTTAGACTTTAAATTGACCAACTGTTGTTAATAATTTATTTGCTAAATCTTCTAATTGTTCGGCTGATTGAGCAGTGGCTTCGACCGCGGTTGTATTTTGTTGCGCGAGTGCGGCAATTTCCTCGACACTTTGTACGACTTCGTTGGTAGCTTGTCCTTGTCGTTCTGTGGCATTTGCAATCGATTCTAATTTAGATTCAACCGCATGGACGGTTTCATTGCTTTCATTTAAAACGGTTGCAACCGTTGCCATAGATTGGCTACTCGAATTTAAATGAGACATCCCAACGCGAACAGATTCGTCTACAGTAGAAGATTGATTAATCAAATTCGTTGTGACCTCGTCAATTTGGCGGGCGGCGGTAGCGGATTTTTCAGCCAATTTGCGGACTTCATCTGCTACAACAGCAAAACCCCGACCTTGCTCCCCGGCGCGCGCGGCTTCAATGGCCGCATTGAGCGCTAATAAATTAGTTTGTTCCGCAATATCTTTCACTTGTTGTGTCATTGTGGTAATTTGTTGGGCATCGGTCACAAATTCATTGGCTGTGTTGGCGATATCTGTGACGGCGTTTTCAACTTGATTCAGTTCTATTTGTAAGCTTTCTAAACAAGCGGTTCCTTCATGAGAGCGTTTGACACTTTCAACTGAGACTTCTTTTGCTTCACGAGTGCTTTCTGCGATTGCTGTAATATCACTTACAAGTTCTTCCACAACCCGCGCCGCCCGAACAGATTGTTCGCTTTGAGAATAGGAACTGCCTGCAACTTGATGCGCGCTAGAGGACACTTTTTTACATGCATGAGAGACTTCAACGGCGGATTGACTGACTTGCTTGACGAGTTTTTGAATTTTGGCAATGACTTGATTAAAAACAGCGGCCGCCTCGCTAATTTCATCTTTTCCACGGACAGGCAAGCGTTGTGTGAGATCGCCTTCGCCGTGTGCAATATCCGTTAAACTTTGGGTAAACTCGCGCATTGGCGAAGTCACCAAACGTTGAATTAACCAGTAAATAATAAACAATAAGGGGAGGCTAATAATTAATGCAGTTAACATAATATGTAAACTAAATTTATTAACGCGTTTTTCCATTTTATCCAGTGAAATATGCATACTCACTGCACCTAATACGGTGCCATCTGGTACTAAATGACACATTAAGCAATTTTTTCCCAAATATTGTTTAGAAGCAATAACAGGCATAATCACTTGTAATTGTGTTTCATTGCCTTTTGAGACGACTTGTGAAAAAGGTTTACCACGATCCAACACATGTTGTTCATGTTCGTTCGCATGGACTTCATCTGCTAATCCGGGCCCAAATTGTTTAATAACATGCATACCTCGAACGACCCGTAACTCTCGAATATCATTTGTGTTTCGTACTTGATCCAAATAAACCGCTCGTTGTGCAACCGTTCCTGTAATCATCATGCCCGTCAAACTAGCCATTGTCATTTGATAGGTACTTTGTGCGAAGTCATAGGCTTGAGATTCTGCACTTTTTCGTTCTTCTATTTGTACCCAATAAATTAAACCTGTCCATGCGACCGCGAGCATTATCCATATGGTTGCAACTAATCTGACCCAGATTTTTAAATTATGAATTTTAAACATAGTGATTTATTATATCTCTTAAAAAAAACACAATACGAGTATCATTGATATATTCACACGAGTATTAATTTTTATTAAAATAACAAATTATTTTGCTGTTTTTATAATGCTATATTACGTGTTGTGCGCTTTGTTTTATTATAATATATTTGATTATCATGTACTTTAGATTTTATTCGATTTAATTTAATTTCGAAAAAAGTTTTATTTTAACTGATTATTTAGTGGTGTTATTTCAATTTTTTGTTTTATTTTTGATGAGCAACAGTCGATTACATAATGATTCCTTATCTTTCTATAAAAGACGATTTTCCTCCTGTTAAAAATGCGTTGCAAGAACATAATGGCCTGCTCGCGGCCGGGGGCGATTTATCTCCAAAACGCTTGTTAAGTGCGTACTGTCAAGGTATTTTTCCGTGGTTTAACGAAGATCAGCCTATTTTATGGTTTGCGCCTGACCCACGAATGGTCTTATTTCCCCAGGATTTTAAATGTTCACATTCACTGAAAAAAAAGATTAAAAAATCAAATTATGAAATTCGGGTTAATACTCAATTTCAGGCAGTCATGCAAGCCTGCGCCACCACGCCCCGAGCCGGACAAAATGGGACATGGATTCATCACGAAATGATTCAAGCATACTATCAATTACATCAATTAGGTTATGCTTATTCTGTTGAAACATGGCAAAATGATCAATTAATCGGTGGATTATATGGCATCCGTTTAGGTTCTGTTTTTTTTGGGGAATCTATGTTTTCACATGAGACAGATGCGTCCAAACTCGCCTTCGCATTCTTAATCCAAAAACTCGCGCCCCAATGGCAAATACAAATTATTGATTGTCAAATGTATACGAAACATCTTGCGTCTTTGGGGGCAACGTTGGTACCTTTATCTATTTTGCAAGATTATCTTTATGAATCAATATTATTTTAATTTCACAATAAAGTGCGCCATTTTTGATAGGAATCAAAATTAATACAAATCTTTTTTAGATAAAAAAACATACTATCTTCTTATCAATTCTCTATTATATTTTTTAAATGTCTGTATAGAGTATAATATTTTTATATTTTTAGCAAAAATTTGTTTTAAAAGAAGCAAAAATGAAATTTTATTTAAAGTGAATATATAACTGAATAAAAATATTGTTTTTCTAGGAAAAAATATTATTTTTTCTATTTTAAAAAGGGAAAGGGTTTTTCCATCAATAATGCATCTTCTTTGCCCGTTATTGTTGGATAGTAGCGTGGCCGCGTACCTATCAAATGAAAGTTGTTTTTTAAATACAACTTTTGAGCAATGAGATTCGATTGACGGACTTCTAGAAAACAACGTTCTATTTGGTTCTCATGAAAAAAAAGGAAGGCAGTATCAAGCAATTTTTGTGCAATACCATGATTTTGATAAGCAGGATCAACAGTGATGTTGAGTAATTCAATTTCTGGGGGAATCACCATAAAAATAGCATAACCACGTAAAGTGAATACAGAAGATTCCTGTGAAAAAGCGCCCCAATGTTGATATTGTGGGGCAATGAGACTTTGTTCAAAACTCGCCTGCCCCCATGGTTCAAAGTGACAACCTTGCTCAATTTGAAGAAGCGCAGGAATATCATCCAGACTTAAAGGTCTTGTTATCATAAATAAATTCCAAACATCAAAGACAAATCATTTTTTGTATGAAAAGTCAATATAACATTTTTTGTATAAGATTTATATCATTTTTTTGAAAAAAACTTTTGACATTCTTTGATAATTATAAAGGGCCTTTTTAGTTGCGGGTAAAGATTCTATTTTTTGTTCTACAAAACCTCGTTCTATAAACCAATGCGCCGTTTGTGTTGTCAACACAAATAATTGGGACAAATTGAGTGATTTTGCTTTTGTTTCAATAAAATGAAGTAAGGCATCTCCATATCGCGCTTGACGAAAAGACTGATCAACCGCAAGGCAAGCCAATTCGCCCATGTCCTCTTCAAAAAATGGATACAAGGCCGCGCACCCCACGACTTTACCATCATGTTCTTGGACACAAAAATGATCAATCTCAATTTCAAGACGCTCTCGGGAACGCCGCACTAAAATGCCCGCTGCTTCTAGCGGAGCCAGGACGCGGAGAATTTCTTGAATATCGTCCACGGTTGCATTTCTGAGATTTTTCAAGGTATTTTTCGTCACTAACATTCCAATACCTTTATGTGTAAATAATTCAGCAAGCAGTCCGCCTTGTTGTTGATGATTATAAATTAAATGGACTCGTTGAATATTGTGTTCAATAGCATGAATTGCCCGCGGTAAGTAATATTGTAAGTCGTCTGGTAAACGATTTTTACAAGTATAAACGAGCTCTCTAATCTGAGAAACAGTCATTTCATGCGCATGTTCTTGAATATATTCGTCTGCTTCTTGATCAATAAGAAAAATTAGTTTTTCGGCATGAAGTGCAATAGCGGCTTCTGTCGCCACTTCTTCTAATGTCAGATTAAAAATTTCCCCTGTAATGGAATACCCTAGTGGAGAAAGTAAAACAATTTCTCCTTCTGCTAAATTTCGTTTAATGGACTCTGCATCAATCCGCCGAATCGAGCCACTGTATTGCAAATCAATTCCATTACGCACACCGAGCGGGCGCGCAAGAACATAATTGCCGCTCGCAATCCGCATTTTTCCGCCAGCCATTGGAGAGTTAGGCAAGCCAAGAGATAATCTTGCCTCAATTTCAAAACGTAATCCTCCGACAACTTCTTTGACACAACTTAATGCTCGTTCATCTGTAACCCGCGTTCCCTCTACATAATGAGAGGCAATATTTTCTGTATTGAGGCGGGCTTCGATTTGGGGGCGCGCGCCATAGACTAAAACAATTTGAATTCCTAAACTCGTTAATAAATTTAAATCTTCGGCAAGTTCTTGGAATTCTCCATTCATTAAAATTTCTCCTCCAAAGGCAATGACAAAAATTTTATTTTTGAAAGAAAAAATATAAGGCGCTGTTGAACGAAATTGGGTCACATCAAAAGGGTTTTGCATGAATAATTCCTCATAAAAAATAACAATTTTTTCTGTCTGTAAAAAACAGCAACACTAAATGGAAAAATTTTGATTTATCTGAGTCAAACGGAATGAATAGGAAGCGAACAAAACATCCACTGAAAGAGAGTACCCACAGTGGGGAAGTGTTGGTTTTTCAGATCATACAGTGTATGATAATGACATTCTTTTCTTTTTATTCATTGATTGATTTGTGAATGGCACAAAAAAACGTTAAACAATCGAGACAACCACAATACTATATTATCTTACAAAATGTGGCAATTTATACTATTGAGCAACTTCGAGAATATTTTAATGAAGAAATTTTAGAATATTTCCAAGATCGAAGATTGCACTATTGGTTTGAGTCTCGTAATTTATTAAGGGAGGTTGATGGATTATTACAACTCGATAAGGAAAAATTATTGAATTTTAATGCAGTCCAGACGTTGGTTCGGATTGCGCAAGTCTGTGGTGTTTCTTTAGACGAAGAAAAAGCGCGTTATTTATTAATCACAAGTAAACATGAACAACATATTGCGCAATTAGAAGAACTCAAAGAAATCGAAGAAAAAAATAAACATCGATATATTACCCTTAATTTGCCCAATTATAATAATTTAATTATATTAACTATTTTTGTGCAAACAAATCAATTTATTCAACAATATCAACCGCTTGGTGAATGTTTTTTTGATAAAAAATATTGGACTTTTTATTCTCCCTATGCAGGTTTGATTAAAAATGCTTTTTTAAATTATTTTACATTGCCACGTTATCGTAAATCTTTACAAATGATTGATGTTGAACCTAAATTAATTCCAGTGGTGAAATTAGAAATGCCGTATGGGCAACGTGCTCCTTGTGAAGAAGCAAATGTATTAATTCATCCACTGACTTAATATTTTGTATAGTCTGATAGACGATTAAAAAAATAAAGGCATATTCTTGTATATTTTCAGACAAAAATATGCCTTTTTTTATACATTATTCGACGGCGTCAAAAGCGAATTTAAGCACATCATCTGCAAATAAATCAGGCGCATCTGTTTGAATAAAATGTCCGACTTGAGGATAAAGTTTCAATGTAAATGGTTGTCCTGTTTGAGCAAATAAATCACATGCAGGATAAATGACATCATGTAATAAATGGGTCTTCCCACTGAAAATGGGAGCAGGAATCATACATTCTTCTAGGCCATACATCAGCATGACGGGCATTTTTAATTGCGGAATTTGTTTTGTTAAGCTATTTGGATCATCGCGATTGAGCTCAATCCCAATAGAATACATATCTCGAACATATGTTTTCACATAATTTAAATACTCAATCGAATCCAGATCGATCATATTTTGACGAATTTCGGTATAAATTCGCGCCCATTCGGTTTCTTTTTTAAAGTAACCAAATTGGGTGGGTTCTAATGCTCCCGTTTCACGATTTTTGCGCTTGTAAAAATAAAAATGCTCAATTTGCTCCGCATTTTTGCTTAATTCAAGTTCAAGAAAACCAGTCTGATCCCAGACTTCATGCCATTTGTCCAAATCACGCTCATAACTTGGATCAAATAAAGGCAACTCGATGATGGCCCCTGCTTGATTACGCCAAAGAACATTTTTGGGAAATTCTTCTAAACCAGCAGGACTTTGTAAAATAAGTTTTTCAACACAGTCTGGATGTTGAAGTGCAAAGCCCATTGCCCATTGCCCCCCCATTGAGTGACCTAAATAAATAGCTCTTTCAATACCTAATTGCTGTACTAATAAGTCGTAAAGGGCTTCTCGGGCATCTTGTAAAGTCCGTGTGAGAGGTTTTTCTAAATTCCATGGAATCGAAAAACCATAGTGCGGGAGATCCGGCGCAATGACACGAAAACCTGCTGCAACGGCCCGCTGCATTAAATGGCCAAAGCAGCCAGCATGCGCGCCTTTCCCATGAATAAGGACTAACACTGGGGGATTTTCTTCTGTTCCCGTGTATTCATCCATATAGCCAATTTCCCACTCGACTCCTTGTCCATCTGTCCCTTGACCATATTTAACAGCATATGGATATTTTAATGCGGCGTAACTGTGCCAGAAATTTTGCATCTTTTACTCCTATCGGATTAAGCTATCAATCTAAAATTATTGAAATTCCCTGTGTTTTTTTCTGTCTTTTTTTTTTGTAAAATGTGTGAAGAGACACATGAAAAGCCATACACACACATTGTATTCCTTTGTTTATTATGGCATAATGCCTTCGTAACTAAGGTGGTTTGATCTAAAAAATCACGCTCCAAATAATCTATTTTTCTTCTAAAAAATAGATTAAATGATAATAAACAGATAAAATTAAAAGAAAGAGACAAAGCTTTCATTTATTGTGTCTGATTATTCGTGTGGCGTCAAAATATTGTAACAAGCGTATCTGTTGTACGATAGCAATATATTATGACAGAGCTTACGTCAATTCAAATCGCAATTCAGTTGAGAAAAAAGAAAAACTAAATAAATATAGTATTTTCTTTTTCTTCTTTTAATTTTAACTAAATAGAAATGAGTTTAGGACTAAAATGAGTATTATTGTTGATGTTGTGGCACGTGAAATTTTGGATTCTCGCGGGAATCCAACCGTTGAAGCCGATGTGATTTTAGAATCTGGTGTAGTTGGACGGGCAGCAGTTCCTTCTGGTGCTTCTACTGGTACAAAAGAAGCCCTTGAATTGCGCGATACAGAAAATAAAAACCGTTACTTTGGTAAAGGGGTTTTAAATGCAGTGCGCAACGTCAATACTGAAATTTGCGAAGCCTTAATTGGTTTAGATGTGCGTGAGCAAGCTTTAATCGATTACACTATGATTGATTTAGATGGCACAGAAAATAAAGGCCGTTTGGGAGCCAATGCGATTTTAGCGGTTTCTTTAGCCGCGGCCAAAGCCGCCGCAGAACATAGTCGTTTGCCTTTATATCGTTATTTGGGTGGAAGTGCCCGCATGCAAATGCCTGTGCCCATGATGAACGTGATCAATGGTGGCGCCCACGCTAATAATAACTTAGATATTCAAGAATTTATGGTCTTGCCTTTTGGCTTTGAAAGCTTTAGTGAAGCCTTACGGGCGGGCACAGAAATTTTTCATACTTTGAAAAAATTGTTAGACAAAAAAGGGTTATCTACAACAGTAGGTGACGAAGGAGGTTTCGCCCCTAATCTGGGTTCAAATGAAGAGGCCCTTGCCTTTTTAATGGATGCGATTGATGCAGCGGGGTATCAAGCCGGTTCACAAATTGCGATCGGTTTAGATTGTGCCAGTTCTGAATTTTATAAAGATGGTTTGTATCATTTAGAATCCGAAGGTTTAAAATTAACTTCTAGTCAATTTGCTGATTATTTAGCCACTTTGGCCCGCAAGTATCCAATCATCAGTATTGAAGATGGAATGAGCGAACATGATTGGGCGGGCTGGAAATTATTAACAGACCAACTGGGTAAAAATGTTCAGTTAGTTGGGGATGATGTTTTTGTAACCAATCCTGCTATTTTACAGGAAGGGATTAAACAAGGCGTCGCCAATTCTATTTTGATTAAAATTAACCAAATTGGAACGCTCAGCGAAACTTTTGAAGCGATCGAAACTGCAAAACGGGCGGGTTATACCGCAGTGATTTCACATCGTTCTGGTGAAACCGAAGATACAACTATTGCAGATATCGCAGTAGCCAGCAATGCTTTACAAATTAAAACAGGTTCATTAAGTCGTTCTGATCGTTTAGCAAAATATAACCAATTATTACGCATTGAAGAAGCATTAGGTGATGCGGTAGGCTATCCAGGTCGTGGCGCATTCTATCAATTAAGATAAGCTTGTTAGCGCGTACGAAATCAAAAGGGTACACAAAATGTGTACCCTTTTTTTATTGAGTGGATATTATTTTTGTCTTTTTTTCTGTGGACAACAAACGTGAATACGCCTTCTCGAGTTTTCAAATCAATGACAGTGGTTTTGTTTTTAGGCTTGGCTTCCGGTTTACCTCTTGCATTAACTAGTGGTTCCCTTCAAGCATGGCTCACTGTTGCAAATGTTCCGTTACATACGATTGGTTTTTTGAGTTTGGTCGGGTTGCCTTATACATTAAAATTTTTGTGGGCCCCCTTAATGGATCGGTTTACGCCACCGTTTTTAGGAAGACGACGCGGCTGGATTTTACTGATGCAATTTTGTTTGGCCATTATACTAGTCGTCATGGGAAATTTCCATCCTGAACAATCTGCACAACAAGTGTCTTTATTAGCATTCTGTGCTGTTATTTTAGCTTTTTTATCGGCTTCTCACGATATTGTTATTGATGCATATCGAACTGAATTGCTCAATACGATGCCCGAAAAACGGGGATTGGGGGCTTCCCTTTCAACATTAGGTTACCGAATTGCGATGTTGATTTCAGGCGCCGGATCGCTCATGTTAGGGCATTATGTGGGCTGGCAATGGACTTATCGAATCATGGGCGGCCTGATTGCTATCCATGCGATTGTGACATTTTTAGCAGACGAAGTCCAAAATGGGCAGCGTGCGCCTAAAACACTTTTTGATGCGGTTGTGATTCCGTTTAGAGATTTTTTCAAGCGTGATCAGGCTGTTTTTTTACTTATTTTAATTATTTTATACAAATTAGGTGATGCTTTTGCAGGCTCTCTCTCCACTGCTTTTTTAATTCGCGGCGTGGGCTTTTCTTTAGTTGAAGTCGGGGCAATTAATAAAGGAATGGGGATGCTGGCAACAATTTTTGGCAGTTTATTTGGCGGAATGATTATGCTCAAATTACGCCTTTTTCCTGCATTGTTGCTTTTTGGCTGTTTGCAAGCTATTTCTAATTTGAGTTTCTGGGCATTAGCATTCAGTGGGAAAATCTATGCCTTAATGATTTTTGCGATTGGTTTTGAAAATTTTGCAGGCGGGTTAGGTAGCACTGCATTTGTGGCATTAATTATGGGATTATGTCACAAAGAATCGACTGCCACGCAATTTGCTTTACTTTCTGCGCTGGCGGCGGTAGGACGTGTCTGGGTTGGGCCCACTTCTGGTTATTTAGTAGAGTTATGGGGATGGGCGCCGTTTTTTATTTTTTCCTTTTTGATTTCTCTTCCCGGTTTATTTTTTCTTTATTTTTTAAGAAAAAATATTATACAATTAGAGACAGCCACGTAGTAAGATAAGACAAAAAAGCCCGCTAATAGCGGGCTTTTTTTCATCTATAACACTATCAAAATGCTTATTGACTTAAAATTAATTTATTTAATTTATGGACAAAACCAGCAGGATCGTCTAATTGGCCGCCCTCACTCAACACGGCCTGATCAAAGACAATTTGTGTCCAATCATCAAAATGATCGGCGGCGGCTTCTAATTTTTGAATTAAAGAATGTTGCAAATTAATTTCTAAAATCGGTTTTGTGCCGTTGACTTCTTGTCCTGCCGCTTTGAGTAAGCGTTCTAAATTCATTCCCATGTCGTGTGTATCGGTCACTAAACATGCTGGAGAAGAAGTTAAACGATGTGTCACTCGCACTTCTTTGACTTTGTCGCCTAAAGAGGTTTTCATTTTTTCTAACAGTGTTTTGTGATCTTCTTGTTCTTTTTCTTGAACTTTTTTGTCTTCTTCGTCTTCCAATTGGCCTAAGTCTAATTCGCCTTTACTGACGGATTGTAATAATTTGCCTTGGAATTCTGTCAGACTGGAAACAACCCATTCATCCACACGGTCAGCCAATAATAAAACTTCGATGCCTTTTTTCCGGAAGATTTCTAAATGTGGACTATTCTTCGCGGAGGCAAAACTCTCAGCGGTAATGTAATAAATTTTTTCTTGGCCTTCTTGCATCCGACCAATATATTCTTCTAAAGAAACGGCCGGTTCATCTGTATCTAATTGGGTTGAAGCAAAACGGCACAGTTTTGCAATACGTTCTTTGTTAGCAAAATCTTCGCCAATCCCTTCTTTGAAAACCCGTCCAAATTCTTTCCAGAATGTTTTATATTTTTCTGGATCATTTTTGGCTAAATCTTCTAAAGATCCTAAAACTTTTTTCACACTTCCTGCACGAATTGCGCTGACGTCTTTACTATCTTGTAAAATTTCACGAGAAACATTCAAGGGTAAATCATTACTATCAATTACACCACGAACAAAGCGTAAATAGAATGGCAATAATTTCTTATCATTGTCTTCCATAATAAAGACACGTTTGATGTATAATTTAACCCCTTGGCGGCTTTCGCGATCGTATAAATCAAATGGCGCGTGTTGTGGGATATACAACAAAATTGTGTATTCTTGTTTACCTTCTACTTTGCTATGAACATATGTTAATGGCCCTTGGAAATCATGACCTACATGTTTGTAAAACTCTTCATATTGTTCAGAGGTAATTTCGCTTTTGGCCCGCGTCCATAAGGCAGAGGCTTGATTGACTGTTTCATCAGAAATTTCAGTAATATCTTGATCTTTACCTTCGGCATCTTTTTCAGTTTTATGCACTTCTTTTTGTAAAATAATCGGTAAATTAATATGATCAGAATAATGTTTAATAACTGATTCTAAGCGCCAACTACTTAAGAATTCATCTTCGCCTTCCCGTAAATGTAACACCACTTCTGTACCACGTTCAGGGCGAGAAATTTCCTCAATAGTAAAATCGCCTTCCCCAGCAGATTGCCATTCAATCCCTTGATTAACGGGTGATCCGGCTCGACGAGTCCGTAAAGTCACTTTATCTGCAATAATAAAAGCAGAATAAAAACCGACCCCAAATTGACCAATCAAATTAGCATCTTTTGCTTGATCTCCTGATAAGTTGGCTAAAAAGGCTTTTGTCCCAGAGCGCGCAATGGTGCCGATATTATCAACAACTTCTTCACGAGACATCCCAATCCCATTATCACGGATAGTGATGGTGCGTTCTGTTTTATCAAAACTCACATTAATTTTTAATTCAGGATCACTTTCGTACAATGAGCTATTACTTAAAGCCTCAAAACGGAGTTTATCGGCAGCATCAGACGCATTTGAAATTAATTCACGCAGGAAAATTTCTTTATTACTATATAAAGAGTGAATCATCAAATTGAGTAATTGACGGACTTCGGCTTGAAACCCTAATGTTTGTTTGCTCATATTTTAACCTATAGTCGTGTAATCAAAAAATGTCATAAAAAAAGTTTTATTTTAGAATAAAAGCTAATTGGGGATGATTTAAAAAATTACAAGTTTTTTTAAATGCTTTTTTTTATCTTTCCCAAAAAAACAAAAAGGAACATCTTGAAATGATTCAAAAAATACTGAAGAGGATTTGAAAAGGGATGGGTGAGAGATTCATTGAAAAAAATCTCTGTATTATCGAATTAATATTTATTTTTTCTTGATAAAAAATTTGATTAAATTATTAAAAATATTGCACAGGTTGAAACAAAATTTCGCCGATATTTTTTATTTTTTTCAAATTTTATTTTTGTTTTGAATATTGTTTTATTAAAAATGACTTGTTCTTTGAGTCAAAAAGTATATTGGACTCTTTTTCGTTTTGATATAAAATAGAATTATCGCATTATATTGCAGTGCAACATTTTTTAACTTCTCTCAAAATGTCAAGAAAAATAAGAGCAGGTTAAACACGGTGCAATATAAAAAAGCCATTATATAAGTATAAATTAACTGTATGTATTTTTTGTTTTTTAGACAATGATCTTTTCAAAAATCAAATATATATCCCAGTTAAAAATGTGGAGGAAGAAAAAATGTGGGCTAAAGTGTCTTTAACGAGTCTGGGATTAATTGTTCTGATCTATACCGTATACACATTTGGAATTTCTCAGTATTTTCACGTTTTTTAATTTCAGGGCATAAAAAAAGCGTCTTGTAAGAGAACAAAACGCTTTCGGGTAAATAGCAGAAAAACCGGCTCTCAGCTGAAATTAGACTTTGCGAAAAACAATGGTTCCATTTGTGCCACCAAAACCGAATGAATTAGAGAGCGCAACATCTATTTTCATGGAGCGGGCTTGATTAGGTACGTAGTCCAAATCGCAAGCTGGATCGACATCGATTAAATTAATCGTAGGAGGCGCAATTTGCTCTGCAATAGCCAATGCTGTGAAAACGGCTTCTACGCCGCCTGCGGCTCCCAATAAATGTCCAGTCATGGACTTTGTGGAGCTGACTGCTAATGTTTTGGCATGTTCTCCAAAACAGCGTTTGACTGCGACAGTTTCGGCAATATCACCTAAGGGAGTGGAGGTACCATGCGCATTGATATAATCAACCTCAGTCGTCGCTACCCCTGCATTTTTCAAGGCAATTTGCATACAACGGGCTGCGCCTGCACCGTCTTCGCACGGAGCGGTCATATGATTGGCATCAGCCGTCATGCCAAAACCTGCTAATTCAGCATAGATGCGCGCGCCACGGGCTTTGGCATGTTCATATTCTTCTAAAACAACCACCCCTGCCCCTTCTCCCAAGACAAAACCATCTCGTCCTTGGTCCCATGGACGACTGGCGCGAAGAGGATCGTCATTTCGGGTGCTCAATGCACGAGCAGATCCAAAACCACCTAAGGCTAAAGGCGTGATGGTTGATTCAGCGCCTCCCGCGATCATGATATCTGCATCCCCGTACTCAATCAAACGGGCTGAATCCCCAATACAATGAGTTGCAGTTGTGCAGGCTGTTGCAAAAGCTAAATTGGGTCCTTGAAATCCATATAATATAGATAAATTCCCAGAAGCCATGTTACAAATTGTACTAGGAATGAAGAACGGAGAAATTCGACGGTGACCTTGTTTAAGATACGTATTATGCGTTTCTTCAATCATCGGCAAACCACCAATACCCGACCCAATATTGACACCGATTCTTTCTAAATCAAGTCCTGCAATAGGTGTATAAGTATATTTTGCTGCCTCTGCTGCGGGGGACGCTTCCAACCCCGCGTCACGAACTGCTTGAATTGCCGCTGCCATACCATAATGAATAAATGTATCCATACGGCGAGCTTCTTTCGGAGACAGATAATCTGCGACGTTAAAGTCTTTAACTTCACCAACAACGTTGGAAGGAAAAGCAGATGCGTCAAAACGTGTGACATGTCCAATGCCAGATTGTCCAGCAAGGATATTTTCCCATGCTGTTTTTACATTATTGCCGACGGGAGAAATGATCCCTAATCCAGTGATAACAACTCTACGTTTAGCCAAAGGTAACCCCTGAGAATGTTTGCTCGCAAATTAACAGAAGATAGATAACAAAGTAGATGTCCCGCGATTTTTTGCTTTTTTCAGATTTATTATCGCAAAACGGGCATAATTACATGTGGTCTCTTATTACACAATATGATTGGGTATAGGATCATTCAAAGTTGTATAACAGGTGTACCACGTACCTCGGGCAAATTCTCAGCGCTTTTTAAGGTGCGGATCATTTTGCCACTGGATGATAATATATAATTTTATTATCAACTTAATCAAATCTATTCAGTCTGTTTTTTAAACAAGCTCAATAGACTGAAAATAGATTTTCAGATAACGACCTATTTATGAATGATTTTGCGTGATAGGCCTAAAAATTTACTTTCAAGGCTTTGTATTCTTCCAAAATACACCACATTATTTTTTTTGCTATATTGATGATTTATTTGGGAAAAACACCAAAAACATCTCCTCACAGCAGGTAGAACAAAACCATGAGGAGTCTGTTTTTTCAAAATTACAACTGAAAATTATTTTTCAAGTGCTTTAGTGATATAATCAATTGCGTCTTGCACTTTTGTAATTTTTTCTGCTTCGTCATCAGGAATGGTGAAGTCTGCAATATCTTCTTTAAATGCTTCTTCTAATGCCATCACTAATTCAACTGTATCTAAAGAATCTGCACCTAAATCTTCAACAAAAGAAGATTCGTTTTTGACTTGAGATTCTTCGACGTCTAATTGTTGTGAAATTACTTTCTTAACACGTTGTTCGATGTTGTTCATTACGTTACCTTAAAACGAGACACAAAAAAAGATGGATATATTCTAACAAAAAAAAACGGAGTTAGACAATTTTATTCTACTTTCTCATCAACAGAAATCAACAGACAAACCCATCCTACCTGTTTGAATGTTTTGCTAATCATAGCATAATTCTCTATTTTGTTGTCATGAAACCCGCTTCTCTCAGAAGAGAAACAAAACGAAGGAGATATGCTTCGTTCATCGCATTTTTTCTGTTTTTTATTGTGAGGAAAGGAAATTTCGTCCTAGCTTATACGTGACGGTTTTAATCGTCAAGTCTTTTGCAGAAGACAGCAGGGGATTTTCATCTCCGAAAAATACGCTTTTCCTCTTCAATTTTCAATTGAGACATTTCTATCTTAATTAAAATCTACAAAAAAGCAATGAAAATTATATGCTTTTTTGATTTCTTAATTCATAAACATGCCACCATTGACGTGTAATGTTGTCCCATTAATATAACTTGCGGCATCAGAAGCAAGAAATAAGACCGCATTGGCAATATCGTCTGTAGAACCTAAACGCCCTGCTGGAACGCGTTTTAATAATTCAGCCCGTTGTGTGTCATTTAAAGCACGTGTCATATCCGTGTCAATAAAGCCGGGGGCAACACAATTCACCGTCACATGACGTCCTGCGACTTCTTGCGCTAATGATTTGGAAAAACCAATTAACCCTGCTTTGGCGGCAGAATAATTTGTTTGTCCAGCATTACCAGTGACCCCTACAATCGATGTGACATTAATAATGCGTCCTGCCCGCGCTTTAATCATTTTACGGATAACCGCGCGGCATAAGTAAAAAATACTACTTAAATTGGTATTAATTACAGTTTCCCATTCGTCATCTTTCATTCGCATGAAAAGATTATCTCGGGTAATGCCAGCATTATTGACAACAATTTGAATGTCGCCAAATTCTGCTTCAATGGCTTTAAGCGTTGCTTCAATTTCGGTCGCAGGATGAGCCTGCCCAAGTTGTAATTTGACGCCCTTCCCCTGAAGGCCAGCATCACGAAGTGCCGCAGTAATTTGTTCGGCGCCTTCATCACTTGTTGCGGTCCCGATTATAATAGCTTGGTGTTGTCCTAAAACGTGCGCAATGGCTTGCCCGATTCCTCGGCTCGCGCCCGTCACTAATACGACTTTTTTATTTAAATCAAGTAAATTTGTCATATGAGTATACACTTTTTTTATAGAATTAAAACTTGACTATTTTTTATCAATCATTACATACTAATTATAGTATACAAATCAGCAATCATAATAACATAACTCGTAAGAAGACACTATGTGGGCGCGTTTAAAAGAAAATATTGAAGTGGTTTTTGATCGAGATCCAGCAGCACGTTCTCGTTTAGAAGTGATTACTTTATATCCGGGATTCCATGCCTTAACCCTTCATACACTGGCACATGCCTTGTGGCAACGTGAATGGAAATGGTTTGCCCGTGCTGTTTCTCACGTTTCTCGCTGGATTACTGGGATTGAAATTCATCCAGGCGCAAAAATTGGGCATCGGGTGTTTATTGATCATGGCATGGGCATTGTGATCGGGGAAACGGCCGAAATTGGTGATGATTGTACTTTGTACCATGGGGTTACCCTTGGCGGGACCACTTGGCAAAAAGGAAAACGTCATCCGACTTTAGGAAAAGGCGTCGTTGTTGGAGCGGGCGCAAAAATTTTAGGGCCAATTCAAATTGGAGAAGGGGCAAAAATTGGTTCTAATGCTGTTGTTGTCAAAGATGTTCCAGAGAATGCAACAGCCGTGGGAATTCCAGCGCGAATTTTAGAAGAGAATAAAGAAGGATTTAGTGCGTATGGCATTAGCCGTGATATGAACGATCCTTTAGTCAAAGCACTCCATGAAGTGATTAATCATACTGCACAAACAGACGAACGTCTTGCTTTTGTGTTACAGTCTCTTGAAAAATTAGGGATAGAATTACCTCCAGAAATTACCCCTGAAGTCAAAAAATTTGATCCAAATCATCTTAATAAAATCGTTGATTAATCAAATTAATTAAAAAAAAGCCCCGTGAGCGGGGCTTCAATATTTTAATTAAATGACTAAATTAATAATACGTTTTATTTCAGCTATGCTTGTTTCACCTGCAAGAATGAGTTGACGCCCATGATCAGCTAGTGAAATGAAACCATGACGTGTCAATGCATGATGTAATACATAGTGAGGGGCATTATCTGCGATTAATTCTGCAATTTCTAGATTTAATTGAATAATTTCAAGAAGTAAAATCCGTCCATAATAGCCAGTATATTGGCAAAAATGACATCCTTCTGCTTGATAAAGTTGTGGTGTCATTTCTGAATTTAATTTTAATAAAGATAAATCTTGCCGGGTTGGTTTATATTTGGTTTTACAATGCGGGCAGAGCCCGCGCACAAGACGCTGCGTAATAATGCCCACCAGATTTTTTGCGATGAGTTTCGGAGAAATACCGATGTCAACTAAGCGAAGAATCGTATCTAAAGCAGAACTAGTATGTAATGTTGAAAAAACTTTATGGCCGGTGACAGCGGCTTTCATAGCCATTTTAGCGGTTTCTACATCACGAATTTCACCAATCAGAATAATATCTGGATCTTGGCGAAGCAATGCACGCACTCCCGTCGCAAAATCAATTTTACTGTTTTCAGTGATAGATGTTTGACGAATCAGAGGCAAAGTATATTCTATTGGATCTTCTAATGTCATAATATTGACATTTTCTGTGTTTAATATTTGAAGCATAGAATAAAGCGTTGTGGTTTTTCCGCTGCCCGTTGGACCTGTGACGAGGACGAGTCCTTCAGGCATAGATAAGATATTTTGAATTTGGTTATAGCGAGTTTGATCTAAACCAAGCTTTTCGAGCGGACGTAAGCCTTGACTCCGATCCAGTAGGCGGAGCACAATATTTTCACCATATTGTGTGGGATGTGTCGAGACGCGAAAATCAATTTTTCTGCCAATGAGAATCAAGTCAAAATGCCCATCTTGTGGTAGGCGCATCTCTGTGATATCCATTTTAGCAAGCACTTTAATTCGGCCTAAAATGGGGGGCCAATATGACAAATGTAAACAACGAATCTGGTGTAAAACGCCATCAATACGATAACGAATCCGTATAAAATGTTCTTCGGGTTCTAAATGAATATCTGACGCGCGTTTTTGTACGGCTTCATGAAAAATTGCATCGACAAGCGTACTCAATTTTTTCATTTGACGTTGTTGATCTGTGTCATCAATTTGATCTAAATCACTTAGAATTTTTTCAATTGAAAGAGTTAAACCATATTGTTTTTCAATCGCTTCTAGAATTTCGGTCCGATCGGCTTGATAACGTTCTATCTCAAAATCAATGCCTGTTTGACGTTTTAATGACATATTGAGATTATCAATCGCAAGTAAATGATTGGGATCAGCCATTGCAATTTTTAGGCGATTTTTTTCTAAACTGAAAGGAATGAGTAAATATTTAGTTGCAATTTCTTGGGGAATTAAGGAAAGCGCATCAGGAGAAAAAATAGTCTGTGTTAACTGAATAGAACGGTGTCCAAAATGAGCCGTTGTAAGTTCAGATAAGATTTTTTCTGTCAAAAAACCAAGATGTAAGAGTTCTTCTTTCAGTGCGGAATGATTTTTATATTGTTCAATTTGTGCGATTTTGAGCTGATCCCGCGTGAGCGAACCTTGTTGAATCAGCCATTCTCCTAAGTTTGCATCGTTTGTAGCACGAAACATGTTGTCTTCTCCTCAAGACGCAGAACATCACTGGCATCGATTTTCATTTAGGAGAACGGCGTTTTTTTATTTTTTTATATAAATGAGATCAAAAACGCTATGGCCTAAATTAATACCCCGTTGTTCAAATTTTGTTAATGGACGATAATCTGGACGTGGCGCAAATCCTTCATATTGATTGACAAATTGGGTTGGAATTTGTGCAAAATGTTCTTGCATCCATAAGGCATAGGGTTCCCAATCTGTGGCTAAATGAATATAACCTGCTGGTTTAATAACAGTGTGTAATAATTCCAAAAAAGGCACTTGTACTAAACGGCGTTTATTGTGTTTCTTTTTATGCCATGGGTCAGGAAAAAAAATGTGAACGCCATCCAAACTTTCTTTTTGAATCCATTCTGTCAAAACTTCTACTGCATCATGCTGAATAATGCGAAGATTTGACAAATTATTTTCGGCAATTAATTTTAATAAATTCCCCACACCCGGACGATGAACTTCTATTGCTAAAAAATCTTGCTCGGGACAATTTTTAGCAATTTCCGCAGTAGCTTGTCCCATTCCAAATCCAATTTCTAAAATTTTGGGATTTTCTCTCCCAAAAATCTGATTTAATTCTAGTTTATTTTTGTCCTTTTGTGGTATTTCTATACCGTATTGCGGAAAAAATAGTTCATATGCGCGGTGCTGCCCTTCTGTCATTCTACCTTGTCTGAGCACAAAACTGCGGATTTTTTTATATGATGGGTTATTTTTTTCATTAATTTCTTGCATGATTATAAATTTTTACTCACAATTTAATAAAAATAGTTTAAAATAATGTTCAGTTTAATTATTATTTATTAGCATAATAAGTTGGTTTTTATAAAAAATATTTTGTATATTTTTTAAGTGGAGTTTTTCATGTTTCAACGTTTTTTTCACCCTCGTTTTATTGCATTTCTCCATGCTTGTTTTGTAATGGTGATTATTTGGAAAAGTGGTTCTTTTCTGATTGATCAGGAAGAGAATCACGTGCTTACACAAAAACATTCGTACTATTTACATCAACTTGATCGCATAAGTCAATCTTTAGAAAAAAATTTCGAACAAATTTCACAAAACTTTGTGCCTCTCTATGAGATTGGCTTGCAAAATAATCAAATTAAAGTAGAAAATTTTAATAAAATTAGCAAGAAAATAATAGAAATACAACCAGCAATTAGTAAAATTCTCTTTTTTGATCATGAAGAAGTCAAGTTTGGTTATCCAGAAACAGAGAGTACGCCACTTGGGGCGAAATTGATTTTATTACCACGAAGTCATCAATTTTATATTACGGATGAGCGGTTGATTTTGCGCTACCCTTATACCAATAAACAAACACAACTTTCGTATTTTATACAATTTGAAATCAATAAAAATGCTTTTTTTCAGACTATCAAAAAAGATGACACACTTGAAGATGTGACAATTATTTTAAAGCAAATCTCCAATGAATTTATCTGGAGTAATTATCAAACAAAAAATGTGACACAAGGTTATTATAGTCAAGTGTTAAAAAGTCAACCCATTGAAGTATTTTTAACTCCTAAAATAAAAGTAGTCCCCGATATGCGTGTGGCTTATTTTCTTGTGACACTTGCGATGTTATTTTTCGGATTAATTACATTCTTTTTGACAAAAAATGGAGTTCTTGCTTTTAATCAATATATTGAGTTGAAAGAAAAACTTAAAAATGAAGAAGATAAAATCAAATTGGTTACAAATATTTTATCTGTTCCTATTTTAATTACGCGAGAAGATGGGGCCATTGAATTTGTCAATCAAGAATTTATGCACGTTTTTGGATTAGGTTCTGAAGAAAAATGCATTTTCAACGTGACTAATTTGTATGCTAACCCACTAGAACGTTTTCATATTTTGGAATTATTGCAAACTGAAGGACGCATTTCTAATTATCAATTACAAGCCAAACGTTTTGATAATCATAAAGTATTTTGGATTAATTTATCTATTCGGAAAATTATATTGAATAATCAAGTCGCTTTTGTTTCGTCTTTATTTGAATTGGAAGAACAAAAGTTCTTGGAACAAAAACTTAAGAAAACTGAAAATTATTTAAACGTATTGTTCTCAAGCGCAAATGATTATGTCATTCATCGTGTTTATTGCGTCCCTAATGAGAAAAATCAGTATGAGTTTGTTTTAGATTTAATTAGTCCCTCTGCAATCAATATTCTTGGTTTGAGTGATGACGAAATGTATGATATTCAACAATGGAAAACGCGCGTTCACCCGAATGAACTTGAAAGAATTAGTCAAATTTTATTTAGTGCAATGCAAAGTCAACAGGCGATAGAATGTTCATTTCGGTGGTATCATCAAATTAAACGGCGTTGGATTTATATCAAATTAAGTACCACCCCTCTATTTGATGAGACAAATAATTTATTATTTTATAACGGTGTTATTGTGGATATCACTGATCAGAAAATTGAAGAAGAACGACTTGAGCAAGGACAACGTGAGCTTGAGCGCGCTGTACAAGATCGAACCTATGCATTAAGTGTCGTTAATTCTAAATTGATTGCAGAATTAGGTGAGCATCAATATATAGAACGTAAACTATTAGAAGATCATCAATTTTGTAATTATGTGTTAGATAATGCGCCCCTTTTCCTTTTGACATTTGATAAAGCACAGCAAATTGGTGCCATTAACGAAACGTTTTCGCGTCTTACGGGTTTTCGCAAGGACCAATTATATAATACTAAAATATTTTATTATCTAATGTATCCTGATCAAGAAATCCGAGACGCTATGCAATTAAAACATAATGCCCTGAAACATGGCGATATTAAATCTTTCGTCAGTGCAATTCATACCCAAAATGGGGAGCCAGTTTCTGTGTTATGGCTGAATTTTGAAAATTATGATAAGCAAGAGGAAATCTTTTTTGGGGTGGTCTTACCTAAAGATCATGGTTTAAGCCATGTGGAAACCCAAATAGAAGGGTTAAAAAATGTTTCACTAATACAATAATTTTCAAAAAAGAACGCAGCCCAGGCTGCGTTTTTGACTGATTTTATACAAGATGTGAATACGTTTCTGCGAGAAAAGCTTCCGTAACAATTCGATCAATGTGATGTAATTTTCGATGGAAAAAATGATCGGCACCAACAACAACGTGTACTGGGATATCTTGAGGACGTAACCAATTAAAAACATCACTTAATGGCACGGTTTCATCTAATTCGCCATGAATAATAATCGTGTCTTTCGGCACTTCCCCTACATTAAAACGAGAAACCGCGGGGCCAACTAAGACTAATCGCTTTGCCTGAATGTGTTTTTGCACTTCTGTTTGTACGAAACTTCCAAAAGAAAAACCAGCCAGCACAACGGGCAGGGCGCCATAACATTGTTGCATGTGTGTATGTAATGCTAAAACGTCTTGCGTTTCTCCTTGACCATGATCAAACGTCCCCTCGCTTTTTCCAACGCCCCGAAAATTCAAACGGCCTGCCACATAACCTAATTTTGTAAGTGTTTTACAAAGTCGGGTCACAATTTTATTATGCATTGTGCCATGAAAGAGAGGATGGGGATGGGCGACAAGGGCAATACCAATAGGCGCATTATTTTTTGGCAGTTCTATTGCGATCTCAAGTTGCCCAGCGGGGCCGTGAATACATTCTGTTTCAATTTGTGTAAGCAGGTTCATGTTGATTCGTCTGAGCAATAATAATAAATAAACTTAAATTTTAAGACGCGCTACAGGTTGATTATGGATCAAATGTTGATCAATAATTTCGTCTACGTCTTCTTTATCAATAAAAGTATACCATGTTTCTTCCGGGTAAACGACCATCACTGGTCCTTCGGCACAACGTCCTAAACACCCTGCTTTATTGATTCTAATTTTGCCTTGACCATCTAGGTTAGTTTCTTTAATGCGCGCTTTCGCATATTGAAACATTTCAGTACCTAACTGTGATTGATCACAACAAGCTGAACCATCATCGCGTTTATTAGTGCAAATAAAAACATGTTTTTCAAAGTAAGACATAATTTTTCCAAAATAATAATGAGATTGATCTTTGTTTAGAGTTTAGACAAATTACTTCATTGCTCAGTCTTCTTCGACGATTTTTAGGAAACCAAAAGTATCACCTAAACCGTCAAATTTTGTAATTAATCATATCATAATTTTCTAATATTAAAAATCCTAATGATATTGAGTTTTTACTTGCTGATTTCATATTCTATTTATTTGATATGATAATTATTTGTTTTCTTTATTACGTTTTTGTTTAATTTGTTTGAGGCGTCTTTCAATATAAAACAAGCGTTTATCCAAACGTTCGACATCATCTCGCAAATAATCAACTTGATGTAACCATTGATTCATTGTTTCTGATGGCGCAATAATAAATTCTTGAAAAGTTGGAGAATGTGTCGTCGTTTTTAACAAATGACGAACGGATAGTTCTTGAATTTTCGCAAGTTTTTTAGCGGTTTCTACAATACGAACTGCTAAAACACTACCAAAAATCTGACTCAAATCGGCAGTCGCATCCCAACGAAGATGACGATAAATATAGCCTAATTCAAAACTAATTTGCATTTCGCCATTAATTTGAATTTGTCTGAGGGCGTCTTGATCGCCTAACCAGAGTCGGGGCAATAATGCAGGAGAAATTGTCAATTCTGCATCAACTTTTTGCGGTTCATCAATTGCTTGAAATTCACCTTTTTCTGTAATTTCAAGTGTAATTTTCATTGGCGTAACAAAAAGAGTAATGACTTTGCCTTGCAATCGTTTAAGACGCTCTTGAACCCACGGCTGACTACGAAGAATGTGGTTAAGTGGCGCAAGCAACATGTTTAATAAAAACGTCATTTTAAAAAATTAGAGAATTAAAATAAAAAAATAATACATAAATCAAAACAGCAGGTTACGACTAAATTAGTGTCGCTTGTCGTCAAAAGCTGAGATTTTTTCTCTCAGCTTTATTTTTGATAATTTTATATCTTAATTTAAAGAAGTAGGTAATTTTATATTAATATGAGGAAATAAGAGAGAAATTAAAACTTAAAACCACGGTGGATCGCAACAATACCAGCAGATAAATTATGATATTCAACTTTTTCAAAACCGACATTGCGCATTAATGCGGCTAATGTTTCTTGATCAGGATGCATCCGAATAGATTCGGCAAGGTAACGATAACTTTCTTCATCTTTTGCAATGAATTTGCCCATGATGGGTAACAAATTAAAAGAATAGGCATCGTAAATGGGACGAAGCGGTGTGTAGACTTGTGAAAATTCTAATACTAAAACTCTTCCTCCCGGGCGAATCACGCGTAACATTTCAGCAAGCGCATTTTCTTTATGTGTCATATTACGCAAACCAAATGCGACACTCACACAGTCGAAATAATTATCTGGAAAAGGGAGAAATTCAGCGTTACATAATGTAACTGGCAAAATCATACCTTGATCACAGAGTTTATCACGCCCAACAGAAAGCATATTATAATTAATATCTGTTAACCAAACCTCTCCGGCCGTGCCTACTTTTTTTGCAAATCTTCTAGAAAGATCGCCTGTTCCCCCTGCAATATCTAAGATACGCTGTCCTTCTCTGGCGCCACTCAGATCAATTGCTGCTCTTTTCCAAAGCCGATGTAATCCTAAAGACATAACATCATTCATAATGTCATAATTACTGGCAACTGAATCAAAAACCCCGCGCACTAATCCCTGTTTCTCTTCGACTTCAACTGTTTTAAACCCAAAGTGTGTGGTTTTTTCAGGCATCTCTACTTCCTCCAGCAATTTCGAGGCGTTTTAAATACTCTTCCCAATAAAAAGCTTGCTTTTCTCCCAAGTCATACAGATAATCCCAAGAATAAATGCCTGTATCATGTTTGTCTGAAAAAATTAAACGGACCGCATAATTGCCTACAGGTTCGATATTAAGAATAGCAACATTTTTTTTCCCCGTCTGTAAAACAGGTGTTCCATGCCCCCGAACTTCGGCAGAAGGCGAATAGACGCGAAGAAATTCGCACGTCAAAATATAACTTTTTTCTGTACTGAATTTGATTTCAAGCAAACGAGAATTTTGATGATATTTAATTTCAGTTGGGTAAGGACTTTGTGCAGATAAACCAGCCATAAAAAAATTTACCTTATTAAAAATAACGTTATTTTAACGTGAGTTTGATAATTCATAAAGAAAATGATAATTCGTAAATTATA
>CAZDFJ010000020.1:0-46440 GCA_964504875.1 uncultured Burkholderiales bacterium
CCGAATTAGTATTACGTGATGGACATCAATCTTTAATTGCTACCCGCATGCGCACCGAAGATATGTTGCCAGTGTGTAGCCTTTTAGACAATGTTGGTTTTTGGTCTTTAGAAGCATGGGGCGGGGCAACTTTTGATTCTTGCGTCCGTTACTTACGTGAAGATCCATGGGATCGTTTGAAAAAATTACGTGCGGCTTTGCCAAACACAAAAATTCAAATGTTACTTCGTGGTCAAAACTTGTTAGGTTACCGTCATTATTCTGATGATGTAGTTGAAGCCTTTGTTCGTAAAGCGGCAAATAATGGGGTGGATGTTTTCCGTATTTTTGATGCGATGAATGACATTCGTAACCTTGAAACAGCAATCAAAGCTGTGAAACAAGTAGGAAAACACGCAGAAGGGGCGATTTCCTATACAACTAGCCCAGTACATGATATTCCACATTTTGTTAAATTAGCTCAAAAAATGGCGGAATTAGGTTGTGATACCATTGCAATTAAAGATATGGCAGGGTTGTTGACACCTTATTCTGTTTCTGAATTAGTTCAATCTTTAAAAGAACAAGTTGGTTTACCTGTACATATTCACAGTCATGCAACGGCTGGTTTAGCTTCAATGGTTTTATTGAAAGCTGCTGAATCTGGTGCCGCAATTTTAGATACATGTACTTCTTCTTTTGGTGAAGGGGCAAGCCATCCTTCTACAGAAAGTATTGTTGCTGCGTTGCAAGGTACAGAATTTGATACTGGTATCGAGATTGGCAAATTAGAAGAAATCAATGCGTACTTCCGTGAAGCCCGTAAAAAATACTGGCAATTTGAAAGTGACTTCACTGGTGTTGATACCCGTGTGTTAGTCAACCAAGTACCAGGTGGTATGATTTCCAATTTGGCAAATCAATTAAAAGAACAAAATTCAATTGATCGTATGGATGAAGTTCTGGCGGAAATTCCACGGGTTCGTGAAGATTTAGGTTACCCTCCCTTAGTGACTCCAACATCCCAAATCGTTGGCACACAAGCGGTATTAAACGTTTTAACAGGTGAGCGTTATAAATCTATTACTAACGAAGTGAAAAACTACCTTCAAGGTCGTTATGGTGCGGCGCCTGGGGTTGTGAGCGAAAGTATTCGCAAGTTAGCAATTGGTGATGCAGAAGTCATTAGTGTTCGTCCAGCTGATTTACTTAAGCCAGAGATGGATCGTTTGCGTGGTGAAATCGATACGATTGCACAATCTGACGAAGATATTTTAACTTTTGCAATGTTCCCAGATATGGCACGCATCTTCTTACAAGAGCGTAATGCTGGAACATTGAAGCCAGAAGAATTAAAATCTCTTGCTGAGAAAAATGTTTCTTCTGCTGTGGGTCCAGCTGCAACTGAATTTAATATCACTTTACATGGTGAAACATATAATATTCAGATTAATGGTACAGGCCATGCAACAGAATCAGAACGTCCATTCTATATTACAATTGATGGACAATCTGAAGAAGTCTTGGTCGAAGCATTAAATGAAATTGAAGTGACACCTGGCGTCGCCAAAGCAGGTAAAAAAGTGGCTTCTGGTGGCAAACGTCCTCGTCCAACCCATCCTGGCCATGTTGCGACTGCAATGCCAGGAACCATTGTTGAAGTCAAAGTTGAACCTGGTCAAAAAGTTGAAGCAGGTCAAGCAGTATTAGTGATTGAAGCAATGAAGATGGAAAATGAAGTCAAAGCAACAGTAACAGGGACTGTCATTGCAGTTCATGTTGCAAAAGGCGATACAGTCACACCTGATGAAGCATTAGTTGAAATCAAAGCAGAATAATTGATTTAAACTTCGACTTATTAAAAAGAGGAATCATGATGATTCCTCTTTTTTTATGTTGAAACGCGAATTTTGAGCTTAAAAGAATGCAAGACTTTTTTCGAGTGTAAGAATAATTTCTTCTTCTTTTTCTGTATTTGGTTCTGACACAAAAGGAATTTCAGCGATACAAGGAATATCATTAAGTTGAGCTTTGAGTGTTGCCACAATTTCAGGATATTCAATGAGTTCAGGATCGACCTGATTTGCAATCCATCCAGCTAATTTCAGACCTCGATTTTTAATCACTTCTGAAGTCAATAAAGCGTGGTTAATACATCCTAAACAAATGCCCACAACTAAAATAATCGGAATATTCAAACGTGCAGGAATATCTGCCATCGTTTCACGGGGGTTAATTGGAACAAGTAAACCTCCTGCACCTTCTACTAGGATTATTTCGGCACATTCTTTGAGTTGTTGAAAAGCCTGATCGATTTTATCTAATTGAATATTCACGTTTTCTTGTGCCGCTGCAATATGAGGCGCAATGGCAGGATAAAAAAGATAAGGGTTGACGCATTCGCGGGGCGCGTGAACATTGCTGGCTGCACACAGGTTTTCTACATCTTCGTTTTGCCAGACTGCATCATCTAAAGTTGGAAGACAACCTGCTGCAACGGGTTTCATCCCAATGACGCGATATTTTTTCCCCCATGCTTTGAGTAATAATGCACTTACAAATGTTTTCCCAACTTCTGTATCTGTTCCTGTGATAAAAAATGATTTTAAATTCATTTTATTTTTTGACCATAAAAATATGAGTTGTTTTTACGAGTTCTTCAGTTTTTTGCTGCATTTTTGCGCTATTTTCAGTTAAATTTAATACAAACTGATTATTTTGTTGCGTAATATCATTTAACTGATGAATCATATTATAAATCAAATTAATGTCATTTCCCTGCATTTCGATCATATTTGTCGTCGTATTCATGAGCGCGTTGACTTGAGTGACTTGTTTAACAATTTCATGCATATTGTCCCCTGCTTGATTAACAAAGACTGATCCTGATTCAACATATTTTACAGAATCAGTAATTAATTTATTAATTTCTTTGGCTGCTTTTGCAGTCCGTTCAGCTAAGTGACGCACTTCGCTTGCGACGACTGAAAACCCGCGGCCATGTTCGCCAGCCCGGGCCGCTTCAATGGAAGCATTTAACGCTAAAATATTTGTTTGGAAAGAAATAGCATCAATGATCCCAATGATTTCGGCAATTTTATGCGCACTATTTCGAATTTGATCCATACTATTGACCACTGTATGAACAATATGCCCGCCTGTATTTGCCGTTTCCATTGTAGAATTAATAAACTGATTGGATATCCGAATATTTTCAGTATTTTGTTCCATTAATTTTGTAATGCGTTGCATATTATTTTTTGTTTGTTCAATACTACTAGATTCTTCTTCTGTACGAACAGCCAAAGCTTGATTATCCCGCAGCAAATCTTCAGAAATATGATTTAAAATATGTGCCGTGCTTTGAATTTGATTAATCAATTCCGCAAGCCATTGTGCCATGAGGTTTGCATCTGACATGATTTCTGAAAATAGACCTTGATACTCTTTTGCATTGACCCGTTGTGTTAAATTTCCTTGTGTAATCGCGTGTAATACGGCAGCCACTTGTGAAATTGAAGCTTCTGTATTTTTAAGGAGATGATTAATACCTTCACTAATTTGGCGGGTGAGACCTTGTTTGTTAGAGAGATCAATTCGTTGTGTAAAATTGCCAGATAACGCTGCGCTAATAATTTGATTCATTTCTTCTTGGATCGCAGTTTGTTCTGTCAGATCTTTCCATTCTGCGGCAATCCCTAATTCTTCGCCAGTCACTTCGTCAGAAATAGTTGTTAAACTAGCAGATAAATGTAGATAACCCATTTTGACTTGAGTTCGCACAGCTTGTTTTACACTATTATCTAATTTATGATCAAATCCAGAGGATTGATGGAAAAAATCCAATTTTGTTCCTATCATATTCTCTACACTAAATTTGGGAATATGTTGAGAAATAATCGGTTCGCGTTGAGAAAATAATTCCCGCGCGGCTTGATTAAGATAAATAATTTCATGTTCTGCATTACTAATCATGACTGGCGTTTTAGCATGTTCTAATGCAGTTTGGGAAAGGCGGGCGGCGCGCGCGGTCGATTTTAACGCAGCTACTGACTCATTGAGACGTTTTTGCATTGTTTTCATACTGCTTAACATTTTGCCAAATTCGTCTCCAGTTTCTGCATTGATATTTTCGTCAAAGTGCCCTTCACTCATAGTGGTTAAATAATGTTGAGTTTGGCGGATTTTATATAAAATATTTCTGACAATTCCCCAGACTAAAAATACTAAAAATGTTAATAAAACCGCATTAATTATAATAGCGGTTTTTGTATTTTTCCAGAAAAGTTCTTCAACATCATCGACATAAATACCTGTCCCGATGACCCATCCCCATGGTTCAAAGCGTTTTAAATAGGAAATTTTAGGTAAAGCCACAACTTGCCCCGGTTTTTGCCAGTCATAACTATAAAAACCACTTCCTTTATTTGCAATGGCTTTTTCCATTTCTACAAAAAGTTGAATACCATTTGTAGTGCGATAATCGCGGATATCTTTATTTTCTAAATCAGTCCGAAAAGGATGCATAATCATTTTCAAATCTAGACTATGAATCCAAAAATATTCATTTCCATAACGCATGGCGCGTAATGTTTCTTTGGCATTTTCCTGCGCTTTTTCCGTGGAAAGTCGTCCTTCTTGGGCAAGCGTATATTGTTTTTGAACGATCCCACTTGCTGCTTCAATCAAGTTTTCAATTTGTTCTTGGCGCGCATTCATTAAGACTTCTTTATATTGAAATAAAAAAAACGTATTAATGATAATTGAGCCTATTAAAATCAATAATGTAAGTGTTGTCAGTTTTTGCTTGATTGTTAAATGAATAGGCATTTTCTGTTATCTCTTAAAAAATTATGTAAATTTAATCACAAAAAGATTTATTGATTAAACAATTTTGTTTATTCTAACTTAAAATTTTACTTTTATGGAATTTTAATGTGATTTATTTACATATAAATTTCATTTTTAAGAAAATAAAAAAATAAAATAAATATTTTTTTAATTTTTATTTACGATATTGCAAGAATAAAAAATTATATTTTGAGTAAGGCTCTAGCTAAATATAAATAAAATGAAACTTAAATTAATTTAAAGTAATAATTCTATTTGATGTGTGAATATAATATCGTCTGGTTCAATACTAGAGTCATAACTTAATACATTGTTTGCTGTTCGATCAATTAAATATTTATGAAAATTCCATTCTGGCATTTCTTCTGATATTAATGCCAACATATTAAAAAAAGGATGTCCATTATTTTTTACAATAGACACTTTTTCCATTAAAGGAAAGGTCACATTATATTTTTTTTCACAAAAGGCCGCGATTTCTTCATTAGAACCAGTTTCTTGTTCTCCGAAATCATTACAAGGAAATCCCAAAATGACTAACCCTTTTTCTTGATAACGTTGATAAAGTAATTCTAATTTAGCATATTGTTGAGTATAACCACAGTAACTTGCTGTATTAACAACTAAAATGACTTTATTTGTAAAACAAGATAAATTAATTTCTTGTCCCTGAATTGTTTTTACATTGTGATCTAATAATTTTTTTGTAGAAGACATTATGATTTCCTTAGATGGATGAATGTGTTGATGCAAAAAGTTTTTGACACAATCAAGCAAAAGAAAAATAATAAAGAAAAACTGCGGTCGTAAAAAAGAAAAACCTTCTCTATACTGAAATCACATAGAGAAGGAACATTTATTTAATATTTGAAAAAATGCTAATCTGGTTCAATAAAATGTAATTTTTCTTGTAAAACATCAATATTTTCATATGGTTGAGAACAACGTCCTCGGCGACATACCCATGCTTGTGTTTTTTCACCCGCTGGTTTTTTGAAGATTTCGGGTAAGGACGTGTCAGGGGATTCTGTAGGAATCACAAACACAAGCGAACTCGGATGATAGCTGGTGACTAATTGTTGTCGCCACTTCAGGGCTTGTACATATTCTCCACCACGAATAATCACCACACGCGCAGAAACCAGTAATTCTTCTAGTGCATTTAACATCGCACTATGTCCCATTGGATTTTCTAGCAGCCGTTGATGGAATAAATGTAAGGCGCGTTCACTGGCATCAATATACCGCTCACTTCCCAGAATGACACCTAAACGACGCAATGCTAAAATAGCGACCCCATTGCCAGAAGGAAGGGCATTGTCGTGACTGGGCTTATCCCGATGAATCAATTTTTCATGCTCATGACTGGTGAAGAAAAAACCGCCATTTTCTTGATCTTCAAATTGTTCTAACAACACATCAGCGATTTTTTTCGCAAAATTTAAATCTTCTGCTTTAAATTCAGTTTGCATAATTTCGATTAAAGCATCAAGCAAAAAGGCATAATCATCTAAATAAGCTAAGATATAACTCTTGCCCTGTGCGTGAGCCGCATAGAGACGTTCTTTCGTTTCATCCCACAATGTATTACGAATAAAATTCAATGCCTGATTTGCTGAGGCAATCCATTCGGGACGGTTGAAAACCCGTCCAGCCCGGGCCATGGCTTTAATCATTAAGGCATTCCATGCCGTCAGAATTTTTTCGTCACGATGCGGACGGACACGTTCTCCGCGCTTATCATAAAGCTTCCGCCGAGCATTATTAATAATCGCCTCAGCTTTCATAATCGCTAGATTTTGTTCTGTTGCCACTTCGTCTATTTCGCGGACAACATGTAAATGCCATAATTCCTCAAAATTAGCGGGTTTGTCTAAACCAAATACAGGAGCAAACATAGCATATTCTTCTGGGGCTAACAAAGATTCGACTTCTTGTTTATCCCAAACATAATATTTGCCTTCAACTCCTTCGCTATCAGCATCTAAAGTAGAATAATAGCCGCCTTCAGGGGCCTGCATTTCTTTTGTAACCCATTGTGCTGTATCCCCCACAAGGGCGGCTTGACGCATATCTTGCATTACGCGCCACATATCGGTATATAAACTGATTAATTGCGCATTGTCATAGAGCATTTTTTCGAAATGGGGAATCATCCAATATTCGTCAACGCTATATCGGAAAAAGCCGCCCCCCACTTGATCGTAAATACCGCCTTCCGCCATTTTTCGTAAGGAAAAATTAACAACGTGTTGTGCGGTTCGATCTTTGCTATATGCCATATAACGTAAGGCAAAATCCAGTTCATTTGGGTGAGGAAATTTAGGAGCGCTCCCAAATCCCCCAAATTTTCTATCAAATTGACTGCTTAAACTCCGATAGGCATTACGCAATGCCTCGTCTTTGAAATTTAATTGTAAGACCGGTTTTTCAGGCATTAATTTTTGGAAGGTATCTAAAATTTGCTGTTTTTGATCAATAATTTCATCTTTTTTAGTATGGTAAAAATCAGCAAGATTTTTCAAAATATCGGCAAAGCTCGGTAAACCATATTTGGCTTCTTTTGGAAAATAAGTCCCTGCAAAAAAAGGAATTTGATCTGGCGAGAGAAAAACGGTTAACGGCCACCCGCCACTCCGTTCTGTCATCATATAATGGACGGTTTGATAAATTTGATCAATATCAGGGCGTTCTTCACGATCGACCTTAATATTAATAAAAGATTCGTTCATAATTGCTGCGATCTTTTCGTCTTCAAAACATTCATGGGACATCACATGACACCAATGACATGCAGAATAACCAATTGATAATAAAATAGGTTTGTCTTCTTGTTTTGCACGAGTCAGGGCGTCTTCTCCCCAAGGATACCACGCTACAGGATGATGCGCATGTTGCAAGAGATAGGGGCTTGTTTCATGGATCAGAGAATTCTGCATATTTTCAACCTTTGGTCAGGAAATACATAAAATAAAGAGAGAACTACAATAAGAAAATGTCTGAAACGCAAACTTTTTTTTTATTCTTCAAAAATTGTAACACGTGTTGTTTGCTTTTTGGTGTATTGAAATATTTTTTTGCACTGCGTCGAATAAGTTATCTTGTGTTATGCTATAAAAGCGGAAATTAAAGATATTCTTTGTTAATTTTCATTTATATATTCTTTTTTTATCATGAAATTATGCATACAATAGCGAAACGTCATCCGAAACAATTACGGACAAAATTACTATTAGTTATTTTAGGTGTGATTATTTTTAGTTTTTTAGTCACAATCGGTGTGATTACATGGACTGGTAGTCAAGTTGCAAAAAAAGAAGCTTTTGAAAGTAGTCAGGAAACCGCCTATCGTTATGCAAGTGTTGTCAAAAATAAGTTAGATTACAGCATGGATTTGGCGCGTTCATTGGCGGCAACTTTTGAAGGTCTCAAAAAGAAGAATGTCACAGATCGGGCAATTTATGATGCCATTTTGCATCAAGTTTTAGAGCGGCATTCTGATATATTGGGTGTATGGACAGTTTGGGAACCGAATGCGCTTGATGGCCAAGATGAATTGCATAAAAATCAACCCGGACATGATAATACAGGACGTTATGTACCTTATTTTAACCGTGGAAATGGAATGATCACGGTTGAGCCAAACTTGGATTATGAAGATCCCATCAAAGGGGTTTATTATCAATTACCTAAACAAAAACATGAAGAAACGTTATTAAATCCTGTTTTATATCCAGTGAATGGCAAACCAACTTTAATGACATCGCTTATTGTCCCAATTTTGATTGAAGGAAAGTTTGTGGGAGTGGCCGGGGTGGATGTGGGTTTAGATTCCATTGCAAAAATTACTGATCCAATAAAACCATATAAAACGGGTTATATCAATGTGATTGCCAATAATGGTGTCCGTGTGACTTATCCAAATAAACCTTCCCAAATTGGAAAGCATATGCGTGAAGGGTCGCGTCTTTCTAAGGAAGATATGGAAAGAACCCTCACAGCGATTAAAGAAGGACAACCTGTTCGCTACACTTTGCCTGGGTTTGAAAAAGAATTTATCGGGGTACCTATTTCAGTGGGAGCCTCTAAAACACCTTGGAATGTTGCCACCATTGTTCCTGTCAATGAAATTCTCAAGAACGTTTATAACATGGCACTTATTGCCAGTGTGATTGGAATTATTTCTATTGTTGTATTGGCATTTGTTGTGAGTTATGCATTAAATCTCTTTGTCAATCGTCCCCTTGAGCAAATCTATGATTTAGTCAATCGCATTCATACTACAGGGCGTTTTAACGAGCGTGTAGAAATTCGTTCAAATGACGAGTTCGGTCGTTTGGCTGAATATATTAATCAATTAATGCAAACTTTTGATAATAATACAAAAGAAATCAATCGCGTGATGGGGGCGGTTGCACGCGGTGATTTTAGCCAAACCATGCAAATTGAAATGAAAGGCGATCTAGACATTGTAAAACGTAATATTAATTTTTCAATTAATAAATTACAAGAGACAACCCAAGCCGTTGGCCAAGTGATGCATGCCTTAAAAGAAGGCGATTTTACGCAACGAATTCAAGGGAATATCGAAGGCCAATTTAAACGCGATGTAGATGAAGCTATGTCTGCCATGGAAGATATTTTTAACGAAATTAATACGACAATGTCAGCACTTGCTCATGGTCGATTAGATATCCGAATTCATGGTCATGCAAAAGGAAATTTATTGCTTTTAACGAAAAATATTAATCAAACGATTAATATTGTCCAAGAAACGATTTTAAGTTTAAGTCGTGTTTTAGCCAGTATTGCGAAAGGCGATTTACGCCATCGCATGGAAAAAGCATATGAGGGTGAATTTGGGACATTGGCTCAAAACGTTAATATTGCCTTACAAGCCTTACAACAATTGATACAACGTATTATTGATACTTCTGAAATGATTGTACAAGCTTCTAGTGAAATTCGAGATGGGAACACAGATTTGTCGCAACGTACAACTGAACAGGCTACCAGTTTGGAAGAAACGACAGCGAGCATGGATACCTTAGCGGAAATTGTGCGTTCTAATGTCGATAAAGCCCAATCTACAAACAAAGTCGTGACTGGCGCACAAGAAGTGGCTGAAAAAGGGGGGCGTGTCGTCAATGATGTTGTCAATATGATGCGACAAATTTCTGATAGTTCACAACATATTGCGGATATTACTAATGTGATTGATAGTATCGCTTTTCAGACGAATATTTTGGCTTTAAATGCGGCGGTCGAAGCGGCGCGCGCGGGGGAACAAGGACGGGGGTTTGCCGTTGTCGCAAGTGAAGTGCAAATTTTAGCGCAACGTTCTGCGCATGCGGCAAAAGATATTAAAAATCTAATTCATCAATCTGTTTTACGGATCAATGAAGGCGGCCAACTCACGATGCAGGCAGGCCATACGATGGATGAATTAGTGTTGTCCGTCAAAAATATTGCTCAAAATATGCATGAAATAGTCGATGCTTCTCAAGAACAAAATAATAGCATTCAAGATGTTAAATATACTATTAGCCAAATGGATCAAATGACTCAACAGAATGTTGCGTTAGTTGAAGAAATGGCCGCGGCCGCTGAAGCACTGGAAGATCAAGCAAAGAGTTTAGATCAATCTATTGGAACTTTTATCATAAAATAATTGTTATCTTTAATAGATAATAATTATTATTAAAATAATACGTGATAAGTACCGTATTAATCGAAAATTAATACGGTATTTTTTATTTAAATTGAGAAAAAAGATGAGTATTAAGACAAAACTAACACTTTTTGTAGTTTTATTATCTATTTTTAGCCTAGGACTCACAATTGGTGTTATTGCTTTAAAAGACATTCGTTTTATCAAACAAAATGGCATTGAAACGGGAACACAAATGGCTTACCGTTATGGGAATGAGGTCAAAGCCTATATTGAGGTTGGAATGGATTCAGCACGGACCTTGGCGCATACATTTGAAGGCATAAAAAAAAATAAAACGACTGAAAAAATATTGTATGAAGATATTCTTAAGACAGTATTATTGGAAAATAAAATGTTTCTTTCTACGTGGGTGATTTGGGAAGCTGATCCTCATGATGAAGAGTCCATCAAAGAAAAAACGATGTATTTTCAAAATCAAAATGGGACAATTTTACAGTCAACCCTGCCCAATTTTCAGCAAAAACCCCTTTATCTCTTACCAAAACAAACAGGGATTGAACAAATTATTAATCCTTATACAACTCTGGTTAATGGAAAACCCGTTTTGGTCACAAGTTTGGCGGTTCCAATTCATGTTGAAGGAAAATTGGCTGGGATAGTTGGGATTGAAATTGCTGTTACAGAAATACAAAATCGGCTCAATGCAATTAAGCCATATGGTTCTGGTTATGTTTTTCTGTTATCCAATAATGGAACATTTACTACCTATAATGACCCAAATTATGTTGGAAAAACCTTATATGAAAATCCAAAGTCAAAACCCTTTGCCCAAGAATTTGAAGAACATATTCGACGGGGCGAAAGTTTTGTTCAAATTGATGATCAAGCTGATGTACAACGTGCTTTTGTTCCGATTCCGATCGGACGTTCTGAGACACCGTGGTCATTAGGTGTGACTATTCCATTGGAAAATATCACGAGCGAAATTAATCATATTATCTATGTCGCTATTTTTATAGGCATGATTTCTATCATTATTTTAGTATTAAGTTTCTTGTTTGTACTTAAAAAAATCGTGCATCAACCTCTTGATATTATTACACATTTGATTAATAAAACCGCAAAAAGTGGCATGTTTAACGATCGTTTTGTCATTCATTCTCAAGATGAATTCGGACATTTAATGCGTGATATGAATCAGTTGTATTCTATTTTGGAATCCAATTTACAATCTGTAAATGCGGTCACGACGGCCATTGCGCAGGGGGATTTTTCTCAACAAGTTGATACAACACATACTTATGGCGAGATGAAAATATTAGGCGATAATATCAATCATGCTGTTAGTAAATTGTCTCATACTATGACGGCCTTAACGAATGTCATGCACGCAATGACCCAAGGTAATTTTGAAATCAGAATTGATCAGACTGTCCAAGGCGAATTTAGAAACGCGGTTAATCAAGCGCTGACAAGCATTCAGGCGATTCTGACGGATATTAATCATGTGATGCATGAAATGGCAAAAGGCAATTTAATCTTTCGTGTGAATCAAAATGCCTCCGGCGAGCTGTTGACCTTAAAAGAAAATATTAATGATTCTCTGGATATATTGGCAAGTACAATGAAGCATCTTGTTGAAGATGCGCGACAAGTTGCTTCTGCTTCTCAGCAAACGAGTTTGGCGATTTCTCAAGTCTCAGATAGTTCTCAAACGCAACTCAATACTGTTTATCAAATTTCAAGCGCATTAAATCAAACAAAAGATGCAATTACTGAAGTTTCCACGAGCTTAGAAAATGCGAATGAAAATGCAAAGGTGACTGCTCAAATTTCTCGGCATGGCCAGGAAAAAATGAGAGAAATGGTGCAAATTGTTCGACAAATTTCAACAAATAGCGAAAAAATTAATAAAATTACTGATATTATCGGTAAAATTGCGAATCAAACAAATTTATTGTCATTGAATGCCGCCATTGAAGCCGCCCGCGCCGGCGAACATGGTAAAGGTTTTGCCGTCGTCGCGGAAGAAGTCCGTAAATTGGCTGAAAGTTCTGCTGCTCAAGCTGAAGAAATTATTACTTTAGTTTCTGAAGCCGTTTCGCATTCTGAACAGGCCGTGCAAACTGCCCAAACTGTGAATGACGAAATGACGCAAATTTCCAATGCAGTCGCAGGAACAGAGCAAACAATGGCGCGAATTGCAGCTGCAATGGAAGAACAATCTGCATCAATCCGGGAACTAGATAATAACGCGAATACATTACGGAGTATTGCCCAAGCCAACGCCTCGGCGGCGGAAGAAATTACTGCTACAATTGTAGATCTTTCCCGTTTAGCAGATCAAACACGGTTAGAAGTTGAAAAATTCCAAACAAATTAATCAATTAATCCAATAAATCTTGGATTTTTATTGCTAAAAAATATTTTCTTAACAAGACAAGAAAACAGTAATTTTTGCGTAGAAACTGTGCAAACGGGTTTAAATTTAGCGCGGGCATTTTGTGCATGTTGCTGTTTTCTCTGTTATAATTTGCGATTTACTTGACTGTGAAAGAGATAAATTACAACAATGCATAAAAATAAATTTATTTTAAATCAACAATATGAATTGGTCAAAATGGTGACAAATGATGAGGTCACGGAAACATGGCTCGGAAAAAATCACCAAGGCGAATACCTCGTTAAACTTTGGAAATATAAAAAAGAGAATTATCAAAAATATCATGCATTATGGCAAAATGAAATTCGGATTTTATATCGATTATCGAGCTCAGCAAATGCATATGATTGTATTATGACATTACATGATGCAGTTATTGATGAAGAAAATAATCTTTTTGTCATGATTTGCAAAGGACATGGCTATCATCGCTTAGTTTATTTTTTGAGTGAAAGTTATCGCCCCGCTAATGAAGTCCATGAGCGGTGGCATCATCATGATCAATTAGCGCATTATTCGGCTCGTAAACGCATTTGGAAAGGATTAAAAAATATTGCGTTAGCGATCCAGCTCTTGCACCAACAATCGATGATTCATCGTAATATTAGTGCAGAATCGATCTATTTTGATAAAAAGGCGGGCGCAGAAAGTTTTAAATTAGGTGGATTTGAATGGGCATTTCGTTTAGGCAATGCGCGTATTAATGGTTTAACGGCGAAAAATCTTAATACATGGTGTTTGCCTCCAGAAGCCATTTCTAATCAAAGTGTGCCTTATCAAGTACAATATGTGCTTTTTGCACATGATTGGTATGCATTTGGTATTCTGATTGCCCGTACTTTTTTTGAAATTGAAGGATGGCGCTCCCGCTCTCCCGCCGATTTGAATCGTTTGATTTATGAACATATTCAACGAGATCATGTTCTTTCTCCTTTTGAAAGACGTTTTATTTTGCGTCTGATTGATACGGATTCAAAAAAACGTTTGACTACAGAACATGATATTCTCGCGAGCTTAAATTACATTATTGCCAGTCTTCAGGCTACTTTTCCAAAAGAAAAACATCACCATAAATTACTCTTATTAGTAAATCGTCATTTAAATTATTCGCTAAGAGAATCATTACGTTATCATGGTTTTATTGCAGATCTAAAAAAACCAACAGAAGCATATAATCCAGATGATATTCATCATATTGTTGCACTAAAAGAATTTATTCAAAAAGATTTTACGTGTGCGCGTTTGTATGTAAACGAAAAAGCCATTTTACTTATTGGTAATCGCTTAATTTTCAAATTATCGCCTTACAAAGATCGGCAAGGTCACCCAACGAGTTGGGATTTAGCATATATTGAAAAAGCCGGCATTTTGCCCACAAATTTGGGAAGTGAGCACATTGTTGATTTGAGTCATGTTCATATTGAACTGACTACTTTGAGAGAACTCAATCAAAATCATCTCTATACACTCTCTCAATATCAATCATGGTCTAGTTTTATTCCACAAAAAACCTATCTCAAGCCCGTTTTAAGTCAAGAAACAGAATTATTCCATCAGTTTTTACAATGTACGAATCAATTGGAAATTCTGATTCGGGATTCCGAAATTTTTGAATGCGTAGTATTTGAATATCATCCTAAAACAGAACAAGAACCAGAAGAAATTATTATTTTAAGAGAGGTCGATCGAACGCGTCCGGTCGCTTATTTTTGTCGCATAGAAGGCGGGTTAATTGAGTTTTTGCAGCGTGAATTAGAATCGAATAAACTTTATTGTAATATTGTCTTGTTGACCGATACAGATAGTCTGAAAATTTCATTGCATAAACAATCCATTTGGGAAATTGTTGATCTCAATCGGGACGATTCTCTTGTTACATTAAAACGTTGTCCAATGGAAGTGATGGGTGAGCTCGAAGATGACAGCGCCCAAGTATTTACGCAACTCCCTGAAGATAAACAAAAATTTAAACAAGATCAACATTTGTATATTCGGACATGGGGGCATTACGGACAAATTAAGCTGATTGAACGCCGTAAAAAAGCGATTGATAATTTAAGACAATATCCCTATTTGTTACGGGCATTGGCTGAACCCCATCAGGTCATGATTGATACGGGACATCAAGCATTGCCTTATCCGCTTTCCCCAGAAAAAGTGGACGAATCCAAAATTGCCATTATTCAAGACGTATTGCGAGGACGACCTATTTATGCTTTGCAAGGCCCGCCTGGCACAGGAAAAACAACTTTAGTAGCCCATTTATTGCGTGAAATCTTACAAGATGATCCTATGGCGCAGATTTTAATCACTGCCCAAGCGCATGGGGCAGTCGATGTCTTAAAAGACAAAGTGCGGAGTGAGGTTTTTAAAGACGTTGCTGATGTCAATATGCCGCTTTCTGTACGGCTGACTGTAGATCAAAACGCCCGGAGTCATTCGGGGAGTGATATTCGTGAAGTAGGTTATCAATTATTGAATGCCATTCAAAAACAAATCCAATCTCAAACACAAATAGAACCCCTTCAACAAGAATGGTTATCCCTTGTACAAGGTTTGCTCTCCCAAAATCTCCCGCCTGAATTCGGACATGCGTATCAAATTAAATTCGATTTAGAAGAATTAGTGAAGCGCGGTTCAAATATTACATATTGCACAACAAGTCATAAAGAATTAGAACTATTAGCTGAGACGAGTCAGTCTTTTGATTGGTCCATTGTGGAAGAGGCAGGGAAAGCGCATGGCTTTGATTTGGCCTTGCCGATGCAAACAGGGCATCGTTGGTTATTACTCGGCGACCATAAACAATTACCCCCTTATCGTTATCAACATTATACACAAGGGATTGAGGAATTAGACAGTGCGATTGAGGCCTTGAATTTATTGCCCGGTCGAAGTGATACCCGTTTAATTGATCAAAATTGGATTTATACATGGGAAGAAAAACATGATGAATTTAGTAAAAATCGTTTTAAATCTTACGCCCGTCGTTGGATTAAGACGTTTGCGGAATTATTTACATTACTTTCTTCTCGTCCAAATCGTCATCAAGAAGCTGAACCTAATCAAATTTATTTGACATCAACGGATAGTGTAGGGGCGGCCGCCGGGATTTTGTCTTTACAATATCGAATGCATCCGACGATTAGTCATATTATTTCTAAAGTGTTTTATAAAGGCTTGGTCAAAAATGCGCCGCTTTGTTCTTTCTATAATTTGCAAGAGCCAACATGGATACAAAATAAAGCAGTGATTTGGATTAATACGCCTTGGTGTCAATATGATCCTGCCTTTGAAGAGTTGGGCCCAAAAGTCAATATGTCACGCTACACTAATCCACAAGAAGTGGCGATTATTAAGACCTTTATTCAACAACTTAAGTTAGAAAAGCCTTCAAATCGTCCTGTAGAATTAATGGTATTATCGCCGTATACGCGCCAAGTGGCCTTGCTTAATAATGAGCTCCGCCGTCATGCGATTCCGGAAGGTTTTGTTTATCGGAAAACATTAAATGCTAAAAACGATCAACGCGGCGAAGAGCGGGTGCGACGTGAAATTGTGCGGCCTGCCCATACGGTGGATTCTTCTCAAGGGAATGAAGCGGATATTGTGATTGTTTCTTTGGTTCGAAATAATACTAACCCTACTTTAGCGGGATTAGGCTTTTTAAGCCAACCTGACCGTCTAAATGTTTTACTTTCTCGTGCGAAATCAATGTTAATTTTAGTAGGGAGCTGGGAATTTTTCAATTATCAGGTCAGCGAATTAGATTTAGAAACGGATACGGAAAACCCGCTTCACTGGATGAAGTTCTTACTTGAAACACTAAACGAATCGTTTGAAAGTGGGATTGCATTGAAGATTGATTATGACGATGTCGTACAATATGCATTACAACAGCAGGAAGAAAGCGAGCTTTCATCAGAATAAAATATCAATCATTTTTGATGATAATATCATTTTTGAGAATGGTGCAGTACAGCGATTTGTACTGCCCGCGCTGAAAGACTAAGTGCTTGAAATAACTCTTTGATTTCGGTTTATTTTTTCAAAAAAAATAAAAAAAGCATTGCATTGCAATAAGGCTTTTTCTTGACGAATTGAACGAAATGCAATAAAGTAAAAATGAAGACCTAAAAAACACTATAATTGGATTGGAAAATCTTAAATTTTATTGTAGCACTAAAGGCTGAATAAGATCAGTATGAAAAACCTAAAAAGGTGACGTATTGATAATCTGTCTTATTAGCAATGATGCGTGGGGACTGGCAAATAGAAGCATTTTTGTTCGTTCTGGACATCTTAAATTGGTCATCTGTTTTTGTCGTGAATGGACGCATTTTTTTAATTATGTGATGTCATCACGAAAAAAACATGCGTTTTGAAAGCTTGAGTCCTGACTCAAGATGTTTGATAAAATAAAAATACAATAAAATACGAAAGGAAAAATCATGAACCTCACTATTACTGGTCATCATCTCGAGGTGACACCTGCAATTCGCGATTATGTGACAAGCAAACTCGAACGAATTAAACGTCATTTTGATCAAGTTATCAACGTGAGTGTGATTTTAAGTGTTGAAAAACTTGTTCAACGTGCTGAAGCAACTGTTCATGTTCGTGGTAAAGCACTCTTTGTTGAAGCTGATGATTCAAATCTTTATGCTGCAATTGATGCTTTGATGGACAAATTGGATCGTCAAGTTGTCAAACACAAAGAAAAAAATCAAGACCATAGCGGTGGCAAACATCACGGTGAGTGATCTTTGTGTTCTCTCAGTTTAACACTTCCCCCTCTTTCTTCTTGTCATTCTGTCAAGAAAGTGGGGGAATTTCTTTATTACTGACCCACATGAATTTAATCTCTACCTTATTACCTCTGCATCATATCCATTTAGATATGGATATTTCCAGTAAAAAACGCCTTTTTGAGTGCATTAGTGAGCATATTGGACAAACTTATCCACTCGGAAAGAAGCCTGTTTTTGACAGTTTATTTTCCCGTGAAAAATTAGGATCAACCGGATTAGGACAAGGTGTGGCGATCCCACATGGTCGTCTTAAAAAACTTACGGCGCCTATGGGACTCTTTATTCGTCTGAAAAATCCAATTGATTTTGATGCACCGGATGGACGACCTGTTTATTTAATTTGTGCTTTACTGGTACCAGAAAATGCAGATGATGAACACTTGAATTTACTGAGCGAGCTGGCTCAATTTTTTAGTGATAAATTAATTCGGGACCAACTTCTAGCCAGTACGGCTCCTGAACAAATTCTTGATTTGATTAGTGCATGGCAACCTGATTTCTGATTCTTGCCCTCTCCAAAACATTTCTGTCCTTTTTTACAAGAAAAGTCAAGACAGTCTGATCAGCCCCGCTCAAAAACAGCGAGGCTATTTTTATGTTTAAGCGACGCGGCGAACTGGTTTGATAGCACTTAATGTTGTTTGAATCCATTGATCCAAATCAGTTGCTACTTTTTCCCAACCTTTTTCCAACATAATCGCATGCCCTAAATGCGGATATAATTTTAAATCAGCATCATATGCCTTTGCTGTCTCTTGGTTGGCTTCAGGTGAAAAAAATGCGTCTTCTTCTCCAGCAGCAACAAGAATTGGACAGCGATCTGCACGATTCACTTTATCAATTTTTGGCAAATCCATCCAAATCATGTCCAAAATTGCACGGGTTGATTCGTAAGGTGAATGTGCGAAGGCATCAAAATAACCTTTTAATTCAGCTTCGTCTACATTTGTCGCGAAAAGTGCTTGTTTCATCGTGTCAAGTGTGGCAAAACTAGGGCCAAAGGTTTGCATTAAATTAATTTGCCCAAATAATAAAGGCGTTTTAATTGCAGTACTGAGGCACGAATCAGCTAAGCCTTTGGAAGGCACACTAGAAAGCAATATTGCTGCTTTTGCATTTTTAGTTTCTAAGTATTTCTGAACAATCATCCCACCCATAGAATGCCCAATAATGACAGGCTCGATATCTAAGGAAGAAAGAACTGTATTTAAATCAGTAACATAGTCTTCTAAAGGCGTCCAATTCAGGGTTTCTTTCCCTTCACTTTCACCATGTCCCCGTAAACTAAAAGTATAGCAAGGATAACCTTGACTAACGAAATAAGGGACAAAGTAAGACGCCCAACACCACGCACCTGCAAACGCCCCGTGTACAAAAACAAGTGGTGTTTTCTGATGTTGATTGTGCTTGGGCAAATAAGTATGCACCTCTAACGTTGGTTGCGTCATATTGAGAGAGGCCGTCCGCATATAATTTCTGGGATCAAGCGCGCTTAACATCGAATTGAAGTAATCAAACATTTTTGTTTTTTTTATCCTAAAAAGTGAATCAGATAAACTTTTTCAAGAAAATAAGAAACTTTTCCTTGAAATCGTGGTGTGTCTTTTAAAATATCAATTGTATCTAACAACTGAATGTTACAACGTTGACCGTATAATTCAGAAACTTCCGCCTCTGATACAGAAAAAGGCGGCCCCGGCATTTCAGGTGTTTCAGGATACTCAAATGCCACAAGCAAAATCTTTGTATCTTTGGGCAAGATCGAAAATAAATGCCCTATATAATCTAAACGCATATCTCGCGGAAAAGCAACAAGTGATGCACGATCATACACAGCTTTGATGTCAGCAAGATGATCTTTTGTCGTCTTGAAAAAATCGCCTTCTAAAATTTGAATTTCATCTTTTTTCCAACATGTAAAAGCCTCTTGTATTGTTTTTGTGAAAGGGGCTAATTTATTTTCTTCAAAAAAGGCTTCTACAGCGATTTGGCTTAGCTCGACACCTAGCACTTGATGATCTTCTCCCGCCAGCCAGAGCATATCTAGTGTTTTACCACAAAGTGGCACAAAGATTTGTGAAGATCGGGGCACATGACATTGAGTCCAATATTTTTCTAAGTGCGTATTAATATTACTTTGATGAAAACCAATTTCATTTCGTTCCCAGCGATGATGCCAGAATTTTGCACGCATAATTCAATTTTCCTCTCAATAAAAATATTAAATTTTTTCAAGTTGTTTAATCTTGGCAAAAACATTCTCAGGTGTTAGTTTCATCATGCAGTCAAAATGTTTCAAAGGGCAGGTTCTTTTAAAACAAGGACTACAACTTAAATGTAAAGAGGCAATTTGCGCCCGTGCGGCCAAAGGGGGCGTATATAACGGACTAGACGACCCAAAGAGAGCCACTAAAGGCGTGCCGACTGCGGCCGCAATATGCATTAAACCCGAATCATTGGTAACCACAATATTTGCACTGGCTAAAAGATCAATGGCTTGTACGAGATCTGTTTTACCACAAAGATTAATACATTTTTGTTGTCTTTTAATATCTGGAGGCAAATATTTAATAATTGCTTGTCCAATCCCATCGTCTTTTGCAGATCCTAAGATCCAAACTTCCCGATTGTCCTGAATAAGTTTTGTAGCGAGCTGAGCAAAATGTTCAACGGGCCAGCGTTTGGCTTCGCCATACTCTGCGCCTGGACAAAAAGCAACCACTTTCCCATGATTTTTCTCAATAACAGTTAGATTGAGTTTTTTCAAAGTAGTTATTTGACTGGCATAATCAACAATTAAACGCGGATACGGGACAGGTCGCGGTAAAAATTCTTTTGCATGGCAGCCTAAACTAGAAAAACGTTCAATTAACAAGGGCATTGCTTCTTGATCGAGTTTACGGAGGTCATTCAGCAAAAAATAACGCATTTCTCCCACAAATCCTGTTCTTTTTGGAATTTTTGCCCAAAAAGGGAGCAAGGCAGATTTCAATGAATTTGGTAAAACAATTGCTTGGTGATAATGTTTATCCCGTAATTTTTTTCCAAATTGACGTCGCTCATGTAATGCCAAGACCCCATGTGGAAACGGATTTAAAATGACTTCATTCACGTGAGCCATACGTTTAAAGACGGGAGCAACCCATGATGGTGCAAAAATATCTAATTCCAAACTGGAGGGATATTTTTGTTTGAGGAGCGCAATCAGTGGTTGCACCATTACAGCATCTCCTACCCATGATGGTGCAATAATCAGTATTTTTGGCATAATTACTATCTAAAATGTTGGATTATCATCAATATAAACAAGTGTTTTAAGAGAAATATGTTTAAATAAAGTGAGTAAATCTTGCGTATGCATCCGAATGCACCCTTTTGAAAGTGGGACGCCTAATGGAGTTTCATCGGGTGTGCCATGAATGTAAATATAACGTCGAAATGTATCCACAAGCCCGCCCTGATTTTTACCTAATTCAAGTCCACTTAACCATAGAATACGACTTAAAATCCAGTCACGATCTGGTTGAATTTGTCCTAAAGTCGGGGTATAAATTTCGCCAGTTGGACGTCTTGCTACAAAAACACTATAAGGGGCACACTCTGCTCCGATTTTTTCGCGAACAAAATGCCACCCCCGCGGTGTACAAAAACTATTTTCTTGCTCGCCACATCCATTTTTAGCAGTTGAAATCATAAATTCAAACTGTTTAAAATAAAGGCGTTGTTTTGAAACATTGACATAAAGCACGGCTTGTCTATCTGAAACAGAGAAAAGTTGCGGAGTCACTATTATCTCAACTATAATCAAACATTTTATTCGTACATTTTTTTGTTTTTAATTAACTGATCTAATTCAATCAAGTGTTCCAGTAACTGAGGCATTTCGTGAATGGGAACTGCGTTTGGCCCATCAGAAAGAGCTTGTTCTGGATTAGGATGAGTTTCCATAAAAAGCCCCGCAATGCCACTTGCTACTGCGGCGCGCGCCAAGACGGATACAAATTGACGTTGCCCACCACTGGATCCACCTAATCCACCTGGGAGTTGCACAGAATGAGTCGCATCAAAAACAACAGGACAATGGGTTTCTCTTAAAATAGCTAGGGCGCGCATATCTGAAACCAAATTATTATAGCCAAAACTGGCCCCCCGTTCGCAAACCATAATTTGTGGAGTCTGTCCCGCTGCTTTAGCAGCCTGCCGGGCCTTGTCCACAACGTGAACCATATCATACGGGGCAAGAAATTGTCCTTTCTTAATATTGACCGGTTTTCCAGAACAAGCAACTGCTTGAATAAAATTTGTTTGGCGACATAAAAATGCAGGCGTTTGTAACACATCGACCACGGATGCGGCCGGTTCGATTTCTTCAATGGCGTGCACATCCGTCAAAACAGGAACGTGAATTTCTTTTTTTACTTTTTCTAGGATTTTTAATCCCGCATCAATGCCTAAGCCTCGAAAGGAACGATGAGAACTCCGATTTGCCTTATCATAAGAAGATTTATAAATAAAGTGAATATTAAGGCGTTCACATGTTTCTTTCAAAAAACCCGCCGTGTCAAGTGCTAAAGATTCAGACTCGATCACGCAGGGACCGGCAATTAAAAAAATTGGTTGAGACAAATCTGCCTCAAAATCGCATAGTTTCATAATTTGCACCACCATTGAGTATTGAAAATAAAAATTGACGGATCAATCTTAGAGAAAACGAAATAACTTATGTTATTCTAACATATTTGTTTCATTCTCTTTTTGTCATCAAGTTAGTTTTATTGTTCTTTTATGTAAGGTGAAATGGTTTATGTTTCAAACCGAGAAATCCATTCGGATTTTGCATTATCTCAGTATTTTTAGTTTAATTACATTAATCTTTTTTTGTTTTATGTGGGAAAAATGGTTTGCGCCGATTCGTCCGGGAGGATCATTTTTGATTTTTAAATCAATTCCGTTATTCTTACCGCTTTTTGGGATTTTGCGAGAAAAACGTTATACATATCAATGGTCTTCCATGTTTATTTTATTATACGTGGCAGAAGGGAGTGTTCGCATTATTTCAGACACAACAGCGTTATCACGTATGATGGCCGGAATTGAATTATTTTTAAGTTTACTTTATTTTTTGAGTGTTATTTTTTACGCAAAATATAGCGTAAAAATAAAACAATCATCTTCGAAATTATGAACAAGATCTTTCATTTTTTGAAAAAACATGTAGTTTTATCCAGTTTATTTTTATTGGTATGCGGAATTGTTTTAATCAGAAATGGGTTGCTTGTCTGGATTGCTGAACAATTTATTTTACAAAAATATGAACGGACATTGCAGATAAAAGCATTAGATTTACGCTTTTTATCACCCAGTACGTTTACATTAGAAACACAAGATCTCACACTGAGTGAGGTCCAATCGCCCGCATTATTTGCACGTATCCAACACCTCAATTTAACACTAAAAATAGACTTATTTCGCTCACATATTGATGTAGAAGAGGCTCATATAATCCACCCATTTATTTCATTATGGCAAAAAGGAAAAGCCAATAATTTTAATGATTTGCTTAAATCTGATTCGCAGCCCAGTTCCTGGCAAGTTGCCTTAAATAATATAAATTTACATCAATTAAATATCATCTATGACGCGCCTGAACGTTTTCGCAAAAAAATTATTTTATCTGGTGATATTCATCTCAATATGCGAAATGACCAGTTAATCATGATTGGATCGGGTGCGATTCAGCCCATTACCCCATTTAATATTAAATTGCGTTTAGAAAAAAATCGCTTGAATGTTGCAATGAAAGTACTTGATTTGAGTCAAATCAATACACTTTTTCTCCCGACTCCGCAAACTACTGCTGCCACTCCACTTGATTTGAATCAAATTCAACAGCAATTAAAAACATTGCCAGTCACTGGAAAAGTTGAAATTGAAAAAATAAAATTAACACCAGAAATGACCATTAATCACTTTGCAATTGATTTAAATCACAAATAAATTTTTAATTTTCTTTTTAGGAAAAATAAATGAAAACAACAACATGGATATTTTGTGCTGCCGCTTTTTTTGGAGGTAATCTAACAATAGCGTCCTCTGCTTCCGCATTTGATTTAGGATCGCTCGGCGCAATTATTACAGGCACCAGCACGACGTCTGCCCAGCCTGCAAATACTGTTGACAGTTTTTTAACTAATGTTAAAGAATCTGAAACATTAATGAAAAATATGGTGGACTTATTAGGAAAAGTTTTTGTTTCTCATGACAAATGGACGGAATTAGAAAACGCAACAAAAACAGCTGAAACAATGAGCGATGCGAAAGCAAAAGAAGCCAAGCTCAAGCAAATTGAACGTGATAAACAAACTGTCGTTTTAAATGCAGTCCGTTCTGAAGAAGCAAAAAAAATTGTCACGACATTGGATGCACAGAAAAAAACAGATCTTTCTTCGGCTATTTTTAATTTATTATTATTAACATATAAAGATAATCAGCTCTTGCAACAAGGTCAAAAAATTGTGACAAACGCGCCTTCCGATCCGACGATTGCTTTCAATTTAGCGAATAAAATGACACCCGTTAAGGAAGCGATTTCTAGCCTGGGGTATCAAGTAAAATATTTACAGCCATTAAGTACCGCCTTGATTAAATTGGCAAAAATTGCAAATATTCCAGTCATACAACCGACTTCTGCATTGGATCCCCTCAAACGTATTGGGCTATAATTAATTGATTCATAAAAAATGGGGCGCCCGACCCCATTTTTTATTTTATTGATATCATTAATTTTTTCTGAATCTTTCCTAAATCTTTCACATTAAAGAAAAATTTCTTTTCAAAGACTGAGAATAAGCTTGACAGTTTATGCTAATTGAGCAGAAAATACAAAAGAACATACTTTATTGATTAAGCACGTTGTGCAAATAAAAACTCGGTTTTTTATGTAAAAATGAAAATTATATTCTTTTTCATACGAAAAAGTATAAGTCCTTTTCTATTCAATATCCTGTTTTCAAGTAAATAAAAAATATATATGATTGGCATTATGATTATCGCACATGGCACATTAGGTGAAAGCCTAATTCATTGTGCAAGTCACGTCATGGGAAGACGACCTGAATGTTTGTTACAACTGGGTGTGACCGTTTATGATGAGCCAAGTATGCTTGCAGAGCAAGCGCAGCGGTTTATTAAACAATTAGATCAAGGTAATGGCGTGCTAATTTTTAGTGATATTTACGGTGCAACCCCTTGTAATATTGTGACGCGTTTATTACAGCCGGGTAAAATTGAAGCCATTTCAGGCGTCAATTTACCTATGTTATTACGGGCTTTAAATTACCGTCATGAACCCCTGGAAGTTTTATTAAAAAAAGTGATTTCGGGGGGAAGAGATGGGATTATTCATCTTTCACCATGGTCTTATTGAAGTTGGTTTATTAATTACGCATTATTAATGCATTTATTCCTAAAATAAACAAGTTTATTTCTTTCTTGTTTATCTCTTTTCTTCAGTCAAAAATAAAGCAAAATGGCTTAAAATCTGAAAGATTCATCAAAATCTACATAATATTGTCAACTCGAACAAAAAAGTAACCGTTTTCTTGATTATTCCTGCCCTTTTTTTGGGAACGCTTTTCTTAATTTTTACACTTTTAGTTAGGTAAATTATGCAAGAAAAAACAGTTACAATTGTCAACAAATTAGGATTACATGCGCGGGCTTCTTCTAAGCTCGTACAACTGGCTAATCATTTTAAATCAGAAATCACAGTTGCGCGGGGCACCCGTGTCGTGAATGCAAAAAGTATTATGGGCTTAATGATGCTCGCTGCAAGTAAAGGCACCGAAATTCGTCTGAGTATTGACGGAGAAGATGAGCAAGAAGCCATGAATGCATTAACCATTCTCATTGCAGATAAATTTGGCGAGGGATCCTAAATGATCTCTTGTTTTACACTACATGGCATCGGTGTAACGAGGGGCATTGCGATTGGCAAAGCACATGTCATTAGTAATAAACCCTTGGAAGTCAGACATTATTTATTACAACCTGATGAAATTGATGCAGAAATTATTCGGTTTGAAAAAGCAATTCAAGAAACACGAACACAAATAGAAGCGCTAGAAGATGGTTTACCAGAAGAAGAAAGTTCCGAACTCGCTTCAATTTTGTATACTTATTTGCTTATTGTCAATGATTCTTCCATTTCACGCAAGCCACAACAAATTATCCGTGAAAAACATTACAATGCAGAATGGGCATTAGAGCAACAATTAGAAACCTTGCTCGAAAAATTTGATGACATTGATGATGCCTATTTACGGGAGCGGCGTAATGATCTTACATATGTTTGCGAGCGTATTTTAACAGTTCTAACAGGACAAAATAATCACCTTGCTTTAAATAACACAACGCTTTTTCCTAAAGACGAAGCCCGTGTTTTAATTGTCCATGATCTGAATCCGGCAGATGTGATTCTGTTCAAACAACAAAGTTATGTGGCGTTTGCGACAGATTTAGGCGGGGCGACATCACATACTGCAATTATTGCGCGGAGTATGAATATTCCTGCGATTGTAGCCTTGCATGACGCAGAACCTTTGTTGGAAGACGATGATTTAGTAATTGTAGATGGGCTGGCGGGAGTCTTAATAGTTAATCCGGATCCTGTCATATTAGAAGAATATCGTTTACGTCAAACTCAGCTTGCCTTAGAACAACAAAAACTAAAACGTCTTATTAATACGCCGACTTGTACAATTGATGGCGTCAAAGTTGAATTATTGGCCAATATTGAACTCCCTGAAGAGGCGAAAAATTTAATTGATCATGGCGCATTAGGTGTGGGGTTGTTTCGAAGCGAGTTTTTGTTTTTAAATCGGCTGGCATTGCCTGATGAAGAAGAACAATTTCGGGCATATCGAGAAGTCGTTGAACGAATGCAAGGCTTACCCGTGACAATTCGTACTTTAGATGTGGGGGCAGATAAACAAATTGTTGGAATGCATCGCAAATCGCCTAATCCTGCGTTAGGCTTGCGGGCGATTCGTTTATGTTTCGCAGAACCTAATCTATTTAAAACGCAATTACGGGCCATTTTGCGGGCGTCATATTATGGCAAGATTCGTCTATTATTGCCGATGATTAGCTCCTATTTTGAAATGAAGCAAGCCATGAATTTTATTGAGGAAGTCAAAGAAGAATTAGATCAAGAATGTACTGCATATGATCGTCAAATTGAAATTGGGATCATGATCGAAATTCCTGCGGCGGCTTTTGTGGTGGATGCTTTTTTAACAGAAATTGATTTTATTTCTATTGGAACAAATGATTTAATTCAATATATGTTAGCAATCGATCGGACAGATGATGCGGTCGCATATTTATATGATCCTTTACATCCTTCCGTTATTCGGGTGTTACATCAGGTCATTACCGCCGCGACGAATGCTAAAGTACATGTAAGCGTTTGTGGGGAAATGGCAGGAGATGTCAATTTATCACGGATTTTATTAGGGTTGGGATTGCGCTCGTTTTCAATGCATCCTGCACAGTTATTGACAGTAAAACAGCAAATTCTCAAATCAAATTTGTCAAAAATTACTGAAATTATTCAAAAGATCTTAAAGACGCATGATCACGAGCGGATTCACTATTGGTTAACGCGTTTAAATACAAATTAATATTGCCCCCGTAAGGGGGTTATTGTGCAGTGATTTCTCCGTCAAGATTGTATAAATCTGTTCCCCATTTCACATCAATATGCGTGAGCCATAAGCCTTTTTCAGGGAAAGTAATCGTTTCACGATATTGGCCAGGAGCAAACGGTTTTAACGAAATAACTTGATGAGGCTGTGTTTGTCCAGGACGTTTATAACTAAATTGAACCTGTGCTTTTTCTAACGGTAAATTTGTTTTATTTTCGACCATTAAGATAATTTCTTCTGGATGTTGTGCGACGACATGCTCCAGTCCTGTATAACGAACATTCCATCCTAAGCGCGCCTGTTTATCTTGATGCGATAAATGCTGATTAATCGTATCAGCGGCGTCTTCATTATGATTCACCACACCAGAAAATCCTGTGTGGATTTTACCATGCTCACTTTGATTGGAAGGCGTCGGCAAAAACCAACCAACCATTTTATCAGAAATACCATTGGTTGCGGCTGTAACAAAAAAAGCATTGACTGCAAAAATGACAATGAAAAATAAGGCAACTGCTTTTGGAACCCAATGCATTTTGCCCGTTTGTGGATTTTGTGGCACTTTGCGCGCATCAATCATCGCGGCGACCACTGCGGTGGCAGCATAAATCGCCACGTGAATCGAAACAACATCAAAACTCGGGGTATGTAAAAATGCATAAATGCCATAACCAATTAATGCAAGTGTTGTGCTAATAACACCACACCAATAATGGGAAACTTTGAGAAATCTCAAAGTATGATAGGCCGCAATAATGAATAAAACGCCGCCAAAAATAGTTTGATTAAGAGAAAATAGCATAATAAAATAACATAAAAATAAATATTTATTGCTGAAAAGCGTTTCGCTTAATGAGAAAAGAAACGCATAATATCGTTGTAAAAAGCAAAGGCAGTAAAAAACAGCACAAAGCTGACGCCAATATAATAACTAATTGCAACAAGACGTTCTGAAACAGGTTTTCCCTGAATAATTTCAATACTATATAATAAAATATGTCCTCCATCTAATACGGGAATGGGTAACAAATTAAAAACAAAAAGACTCAAACTAACTAAAGCAAGAAAAGAAAAATAACTATTCATTCCGCCATGTGTGGATTTTTCTGCATAATTGGCCATACTTAATGGGCCGCTAATATGTTTTGCAGAAAATTCTCCCGTTAAGATTTTTCCTAACGTCTTTAATGTCAAAACGGAAATATCCCATGTTTTTTCACAAGCCATGAGGAAAGCCTCTGGAATGGGATAACTAATTGTAATCATCATTTTTTTGACCAATTCGGGGTCAACTTTTGGGGCAATGCCCACTTTACCTACAATTGAACCGTCTTCTTGTTTTACTGCCTCAGGAATGAGTGTTAAAGTGAGTGGCATGCCATTCCGTACAATTTTAAGGGCAACGGATTGATTAGGATGATTTTGAATTGCGCGAGTTACTTGTTCCCAACGTGTGATAACTGTATCATTAATCTGAATCAGACGGTCATGCGGTTTTAGCCCTGCTTTTTCGGCGGCTTGATTCGGTAAAACTTTTTCGATTTCAAAAGTGCGAATGGGTTGCAGTACGGAAAGTCCTAAAACAGAAAACAAGCTTTTTTCTTGTTCATTTTGGGCTAATGCTTCTAAATTCAGCGATTTTGATAAAATTTTATTATGATCAGCCACTTCAAGAGAAACAATCTTGTGATTAAACATATTCTGAAAAAGTAGCCGATGGACATCATTCCAGCCTTCAACTTCTTGTTGTTCTATTTTTAAAATTTCTTGACCATAAGCCAGTCCTGCCTGCGCGGCAGGACTATTGGGTTCAATATCGCCCAAAATAGGACGGATATCAGGAACGCCTTGCACAAAAGCAACAAAATAGACTAAAACCGCAAAGGCTAAATTAGTAAAAGGCCCTGCAAAAGCAATGATCATCCGCTTAAAAGGGGCAATCGCTTGAAAAGCGCGATGTCTTTCAGTCGGGTGAATTGTTTCAATGGGATCATCTAACATCTTGACGTAGCCGCCTAAAGGAATCCATGAAAGAACCCATTCTGTTTGATCTTTTCCAAAGCGAATCGAAAAAATCTTCCCACCAAATCCAATAGAAAAGCGCAAGATTTTGACGTTAAAAAAACGGGCGGCCAAATAATGCCCCATTTCGTGGATGCTAATTAACAATCCAATTGATAAAATAAAAATAAAAAAAGTTTTCATTGTGATGATTTGAGTTGCGAGATAATTTATACAGAGAATCAAAGACCTATGAGAGATTGATTAATGCTTATATAAAAAATCAGAAAGTTGTTCTATGTGTGAAGATGCAAGCAAGGCAGTATCATATAGAATCACTAATTTGTTATGATAAACTGAAGTGGGACTGATTTTGAAAGCCTCATGAGGATATAAAATATGTTGCATCCCTTGAAAAATAAAGGGGGTCTTCTCACCATCACAATGAAAAATGCCCTTTAATCTTAAAATAGCCAAACCATTTTGTTTCAGAAATGTTTTCAAATAGGTATGAAGCGCAGTCAATGAACAAGCCATTTTTCCCCCGCGTTCCCAATTAAATGTCAATAAAGTTGGCGTATGTACATGAGGATGGGCGGGCACGCGTGTCAAAAAATGTTCTAAATGAATTCGATGAAAATCATGTAAGATTTGTGGATCAAGTTGTCCTTGTGTCACGCAATGAATCCGCGCATTTGGATTAAAAGCGCGAAGAGTTCGTCTAACTTCTTGGTGCTGAATCTCATCAATTAAATCTGTTTTTGTTAATAAAATATCATCGGCTAATAAAATTTGTTTTTTTACAGTCGGATGAGCAGGAAGCTGCGCCAAAACATTTTGGGCATCAATTAAATTTAAAATGCCTTCTAATTGATAATAGCTTGTCACAACAGAATCATGCATCAGTGTCTGAACAAGACTTACCGGATCAGCAATGCCTGTTGCTTCGATAAAAACAGATTGAAATTCAGGGATTTGCATGCGAACACGTTTCAGAAAAAGATCGTGTAAGATGTCAACAAGGTCACTCCGAATCGTACAACACACACAGCCCGCATTCAATAATGTTGTTTGTTCTCCTTCTATCTCACGAATCAAATCATGATCAAGGCCAATTTCGCCAAATTCATTGATAATAATTGCGGATTTTTTGAATTGTGGTGATTGTACGAGCGTTCGTAATAGTGTTGTTTTGCCTGAACACAAAAAGCCAGTGATTAAAAAAATAGAAATTTTCATGATAAATGTGTAGAGAACAATATGCTGAATAACGAGATCAAAATAATACGACAAATAAAAACCCTTGTAAAACAAGGGTTTTATTCAAATATGAGAAATTAAATAACAGGAGCAGGCGAATCTTTCTTATTGTGTGATGATTGTGTCGATTGGGCATCATCAAAGACAAGAATCACCTTGTTATTTTCATCCAAATCGATGGTCACTTTCCCGCCATCTTCCAGTTTACCAAAGAGCAATTCATCTGCCAAAGCGCGCCGGATAGTGTCTTGAATAAGCCGTGCCATTGGACGCGCCCCCATTGCTGGATCGAACCCATTTTTTGCCAAAAAGGCTTTGAGTTTCGGTGTAAAAATAGGATCGACTTTTTTCTCTTGCAATTGTGACTCAAGTTGCATCAAGAATTTATCCACAACTTGTAAAATAATATTTTCTGTAAGCGGCGCAAAAGAAATAATCGCATCTAATCGGTTTCTAAATTCTGGTGAAAATAAGCGTTTAATTTCTTTCATTTCATCCCCGACATCTTTACTCGAGGTAAAGCCTAAGACATTTTTAGACAGGGTTTCCGCGCCCGCATTGGTTGTCATAATGACAATCACATTTCTGAAATCTGCTTTTCTGCCGTTATTGTCCGTAAGGGTGCCATGGTCCATAACTTGTAATAAAATATTAAAAATATCAGGATGGGCTTTTTCAATTTCATCAAGTAAAAGAACGCTATACGGGTGTTTATTGACCGCTTCTGTCAATAAACCTCCTTTTTCGTATCCAACATAACCAGGAGGAGAACCAATTAAACGAGAAACCGCATGGCTTTCCATGTATTCAGACATGTCAAAACGAATCAGTTCAATACCCATTACATAAGACAACTGACGAGCGACTTCCGTTTTCCCAACCCCTGTCGGTCCGCTAAACAAAAATGATCCAATTGGTTTTTGTGGTTGGCCTAGTCCGCTGCGAGACATTTTGATAGCCGCCGCCAACGCCTCAATTGATTTATCTTGTCCAAATACCACTGCTTTTAAATCCCGCTCTAATGTTTTTAAGGCTTGACGATCGTCAGAGGAAACATTTTTGGTTGGAATCCGCGCCATTTTCGCGATAATTTCTTCAATTTCAGTCTTGCCAATGACTTTACGTTGGCGAGATTTGGGTAAAACACGTTGTGCGGCGCCAGCCTCATCAATGACATCAATTGCTTTATCGGGCAAATGCCGGTCATTTAAATAACGCGCAGACAACTCGGCTGCACTAATCAGAGCCGGCAGCGTATAACGGACACCATGATAGGATTCAAAATGGCTTTTCAAGCCTTTCAAAATAGAAATGGTTTGCTCAACACTGGGCTCAACGACATCAATCTTCTGAAAACGTCGAGAAAGGGCATGATCTTTTTCGAAGATGGTTCGATGTTCATTATAGGTCGTTGCGCCAATACAACGAATTTGCCCATTGCTGAGAGCTGGTTTTAACAAATTAGAGGCATCTAATGTCCCCCCTGTTGTGGAACCGGCTCCAATCAGGGTGTGAATTTCATCGATAAATAAAATAGATTGTGGTTGTTCTTTCAGTTGTTTTAAAACGGCTTTAAGGCGTTGCTCGAAATCCCCACGATATTTGGTCCCTGCTAATAACGCTCCCATATCAAGAGCATACACGATATTTTCTTTAAGAATTTCAGGGACATTTCCTTCAACAATGCGGCGCGCGAGCCCCTCAGCAATTGCAGTTTTGCCGACCCCTGCCTCTCCCACTAAAAGCGGATTATTTTTACGACGACGACAGAGGACTTGAATCACGCGTTCAATTTCACTTTCACGGCCAATGAGCGGATCAATTTTTCCGCTGCGGGCGACATCATTTAAGTTCTGCGTAAATTGTTCTAAAATTTTTGTTTGACTATTTTCGTTATTATTTTCTTCATGGGAAGCATCGCTACTTCTAGAAGATTGGCTTGTCTGTGACTCAGAATGCGTTGGATTTTTTGCAATCCCATGAGAAATATAATTTACAACATCCAAACGGGTAATATTTTGTTGTTGCAAAAAGTAGACGGCATGTGAATCGCGTTCATTAAATAATGCAACCAACACATTTGTTCCGTTGACTTCTTTTTTGCCTGAAGATTGCACGTTCAAAATGGCACGTTGAATCACACGCTGAAAACCTAACGAAGGTTGTGTTTCGCATTCTTCATCTTCTGAAAATGTTGGCGTGTGCTCTTCAACAAATTCTGATATAACTTTACGCAACTGCTCGAAATTAGCGCCACATGCACGCAGGACATCAGAAGCAGAAGGATTGTCTAATAAAGCGAGTAACAGATGCTCAACAGTAACGAACTCGTGACGTTTTCGCCGCGCATCCATGAACGCCATATGTAGGCTGATTTCGAGTTCATGTGCCATCATTTCTAGTTTATCCTTATTGAATATGATCCATTACGAATAGATTAATGTTTTTTTAGGGATTATTTTTCTGTATATTACATCCCATCTTATGATTGTGCTAAATAGATAAATCAATTTTTCTTATTTTTATCTATCTTTTTTTCTATTTTATTAAATTTTCCCTTACTGCTCACCTGATAAACAAATATTCAATATTTGCCAAAAAAGAGTAAGACCTTCTTCTATTGTAGAAGTTTTGTAAAAAAAGTATAGTGTTTTTGCGAAGATTAGTTTGTTCCTATCAATTACTCTACTATTCTACTTTTTCAATTCGACATTGTAACGGATGACCTTGCGCTTGTGCTAAATTGAAAACTTGCATCACTTTCGTTTCTGCAATATCTTTGGTGTATACACCACAGATGCCAAAACCATTATTATGAATATTCAGCATAATTTGATTAGCTTGGCCCTCACTCATCCCAAAAAACATTTTTAGAACGCTGACTACAAATTCCATTGGGGTATAATCATCGTTCAGCATTAAAACTTTATAAAATGGAGGGGGCGTCAAACGCGTTTCTTGTTCTTCCAGAACGGTTTGTTCATGATGCTGTGTTTGATTGTAGATGCTCATCGTTTTTTCTATCAAAATAGGTTCTGTTTGAAAAGGAACCTTTTTAGTTAGTTAATCTTAAGAAGAGATTAAGACATTTGGGTTGTTATCGTTAAGAGGCGTAAAGAAAATATGAAGGTCGTATTATATGAAGATGCACTCAATCTCATTTTATGGTTACCTCTTACCTTATTTTTATACATCATACAAAAAATAATATAATTTATCTATGGAAAGAAGAAAGCAAAAAACATTTTATGTGACATAGATGAAACGAACTAATCTACGGATATGAATATTTTCATATTACAATTAAACTGATATGATCCTAAATTAAACTTAAAGTTATAGATGATTTATGAAAAATAATCAAGTGACTTATGACCCTTATAGAAATATGGTTTTCTGTATTCATACCGAAATCGTCAATAAAATAATATCAAACTTGACGATAGAATATAATGCAACTCTTTTTATTAGGGAATGCTTATCATAAATGAATAACATTTTTTATTTATAATAGTGACGAAATTTCATTTTTCAATTTGGATCTGAAACAAAAAAGTGTTCTCCCTCATCTAGCATATAAATTCATCTATCCAAAAATAAACGCGCTCAGTCTTTTCTAATTAACATAATTTTTCTTTTTTATATCAATATTTATGATCGATTTTAATATTACGCCTAAGAAAATTTTTGCGTATCGTCCTTATTGGGCCAAACGTTTCGGGCTTGCCCCTTTTCTCCCTACCTCTCGTCAAGAGATGGATGCACTGGGATGGGATAGTTGTGATGTCATTTTAGTCACAGGGGATGCCTATATTGATCATCCCAGTTTTAGTATGGCATTAATTGGCCGTGTACTGGAAGCGCAGGGCTTTCGGGTCGGTATTATTGCTCAGCCAGATTGGCATAATACTAATGCCTTTAAAGCGTTAGGAAAACCCAATCTTTATTTTGGTATCACCGCAGGCAATATGGATTCTATGGTTAATCGTTACACGGCTGATCGTAAAATTCGTTCAGATGATGCTTATACACCAAATGGAGAAGCAAATAAGCGACCAGATCGCGCGGCGATTGTTTATAGCCAACGGTGTCGAGAAGCTTTTCCAGACGTCCCTATCATTTTGGGCGGAATTGAAGCCAGTTTGCGGCGCATTGCACATTATGATTATTGGTCTGATAAAGTCAGACGATCGATTCTGATCGATTCTAAAGCAGACATTTTGCTCTATGGAAATGCTGAGCGCGCTATTATTGATCTCACGCATCGTTTGTCCAAAAATGAGCCGATTGCCCATATCATCGATTTACGAGGCACCGCCTTTGTTTTAAATAAAAAAAATAAGGATTATTTTTCAGAATTTGTAGAAGTAGATTCATCACAGATTGATACACCTCATGTCAGTCGGGTTTTGCCACCGAGTAATCCATATAGTATGGAACCTGAAACCATTCCTCCTGCACAAAAATTAGATGCGGAAGGGGAAATTGTTCATCCTATTCAATTTGGACAAGATAAGAAAAAACGCCGCCAACAACAAGTAATCCGGATGCCCGCTTATGAACAAGTTGAAAATGATCCTGTTTTATATGCGCATGCGGCCCGAATTTTACATTATGAAACAAATCCACATAATGCCCGCCCCCTGATTCAACAGCATGATGGTCGTGAAGTTTGGCTCAATCCGCCGCCTATTCCATTAGAAACAGAAGAACTAGATTGGGTATTTGAACGTTATTATGCGCGGATTCCGCATCCTTCTTATGGAACAGCGCACATTCCTGCTTATGAAATGATTAAATTTTCTGTTAATATTATGCGGGGATGTTTTGGGGGGTGTACATTTTGTTCGATTACCGAGCATGAAGGGCGTATTATTCAAAGTCGCTCTGAGCCTTCTATTTTGCAAGAAATTGAAAGAATTCGTGATGTTACCCCCGGTTTTGCGGGCCACATTACAGATATTGGTGGTCCGACAGCTAATATGTATCGCTTAGGATGTAAAAGTCCTGAGATTGAATCTGCGTGTCGAAAACTTTCATGCGTGTACCCTAAAATTTGTCAAAATTTAAAAACAGATCATAATCCGCTTGTGCAACTCTATCGGAAGGTCCGCGCAATTCCGGGAATAAAACGCGTTACGATTGGTTCAGGAGTACGTTATGATTTGGCAGTACAATCTGAAGAATATATTCAAGAATTAGCGACGTATCATGTGGGAGGTTATTTAAAAATTGCGCCAGAGCATACTGAATCTGGTCCGTTAAGCAAAATGATGAAACCCGGCATTGAGACATATTATCGATTTAAAACATTATTTGAAAAATACTCAAGAAAAGCTGGGAAAGAGCAATATTTAATTCCTTATTTTATTGCTGCGCATCCTGGAACTTCTGACGAAGATATGCTCAATCTAGCTATTTGGCTCAAACAAAATGGGTTTCGGCCGGATCAAGTGCAGACTTTTTTGCCTTCTCCGATGGCATTAGCTACTGCGATGTATCATAGTGAAAGAAATCCGCTCAAAAAAGTTTCACGAACAAGTGAATTTGTATGGACGGCCAAAAATGCTAGAACGCGAAAATTACACAAAGCTTTTTTACGTTATCATGATCCAGAAAATTGGCCTTTATTACGGGAGACGCTTCGCCGAATGGGGCGGGCAGATCTAATTGGTAATGGCAAACAACATTTAGTCCCCCGCACGCAACCTAAACAACTTTCGCCAGCGTTACAGTCCGCTGCAAAAAAATCGTTCCCTCAAAAACGTAAAATGGGAACAAACTAAAAAATAATCGCCAGAAAAAAAGCCCCCAAAAGGGGGCTTTCTATAAAGATAATTTATTTTATAAAATTACAAAGCAAAAATTTGAATCGCTGTATTCAGCTGTGTTGTTTGCCCATTTAATGCATCAGAAGAAGCCGCGATTTCTTCAACGAGCGCCGCATTTTGTTGAGTCATTTGATTCAGTTGTTCTAGAACGCGTTTGACTTCTTCAATTTTCTGAGCTTGATCGTCTGAAGAGACACGAATAAATTGCATGACATCTGTAATTTCTTGGACTGCGTGCATAATTTCTTGCATAGTATTCCCTGCTTTAGAAACCAGTTGACTGCCCTCTTGGACTTGTTCAACTGTATTTTCAATGAGTACCCGAATGTCTTTTGACGCAGAAGTGGAATGATTGGCAAGCATCCGGACTTCATTTGCGACCACGGCAAAACTTTTACCTTGTTCCCCGGCGCGCGCGGCTTCCACAGCGGCATTGAGGGCTAAAATATTCGTTTGAAAAGTAATATTATCTAGGATACTAATAATTTCACTAATTTTCTGGGCACTCAAATGAATGCCTCCCATCATGGACATGACTTCTTGAATCACATGATCACCGCGAACCGCCACGGATTTTGAGAGGGTAACTTGTTCATTTGCCTTACGCGCTTGGATTGCATTTTCTTGCGCAATTTGTGAGACATTTTGAACATTATTTGCGGTTTCTTCAATATCTGCCACTTGTCTAGAAGTACGGGCGGCTAAATCATTATTTCCTTGATTGATTTCTGAACTGACTGTAGAAATCGCGGCAGAAGTATCAAAAACACGTTGAATTAATGTTCTTAAAGAAACAATCGCTGTCCCCGCATTATGTACTAATTGATTAAAGACACCATGATAATGTTGATTATGATTAATCTGTTTGAGATTTCCTTTCGCAAGATCGCCAATTGTGTGATTGAGATCATTCGTCACGGCTTCAATCATTCCCATCGAATTATTCACACTATTTTTGAGTTTATTTAAATCGCCTTGCGCTTCCACATTAACGCGTTTTGATAAATCCCCATTTGCCAAGGCAAACATGGCTAAATTAATATCATGTAAGACTTTTTCAATCACAATCATACTGTCATCAACAGCTTGTTTAAAACGCCCTTCAATTTTGGATGAGACACGTTTTGAAAAATCGCCTTTGCTTAGGGCGGTCATCACATCACTGATTTCATTGAGCGTTTCTTCCACGCGATTGACAGAGAAATTAATATTATTTTTAAGCGTATCAAACTCACCAATCATGTGAATATTAACCCGTTGAGACATATCTCCTTTTGCAACAGCCGCCATGACACGACTAATTTCTAAAATACTTTCTTTTAGAATAGTTTGCATTTTCTGCATAGAAAGCATTACAAGCGTGATTTCATCATTTTCTTCAGAAACTTTGACATCAAAATTAAACTTTCCTGCAATAATTTGTTGACTAATTTCTAGAAGTTGTTTCAATGGATTACTAATTTTTTTGGACAGTACATGAATTGAAAACAGAAAGTTTAGGATTAACAATACAATACTCAGCATGGTAATATTTAAATACAGTGTTGTTTTTTCGACAGCACTCTCTACCGCAAGCGCTGTTCTTTTTTCCATCATTTCAAAAAAATCATTAACCGGCTGCATAATTTGTGCTTTATATTGATGATATTGCGGTGAATGCATCAAGGTACGCGCTAAGACTAAGTCGGGCTCTCCTTTTTTAGTAAAATTACCTGTTCCATCGTCAAAAAGCCCCTTAACAGCATTCATTGCAATGGTCTCTAATTTAACTAATCCATTTGAATTGGCTTCTGCTTTTTTCAATAAAGCAAATTCTTCATCAGTAAATCCATTTTTTTTCATCAGCTCTTGTAAAGGAATACTTTCTCCATCAGGACGGGGCTTAGTGTCTGACACGGCCATAAAATCCCAATAAATTTGATGGTACTTTTCAGGACGCGGTTTTTTGCCGTTGCGAATATCTAAAACAGTCCAATATTCTTGTTCATATTTGGGCTCTGCTGTGACAACATAAGTCCGCGCCAACCTAGTGAGATCATCTGAACTTTGACGTAATTCATCTGCGAGCAGATATGAAATATACCGTTTTTCTTGCATTTCTGTTTTTTCATTTGTGGCTAATCTCAACATAAATAAAGAAAATGCTGTTAAAAATCCCAACAAAAATGTTGAAATAATTATGTAATAAATAATTGTTTTAATAGAAAGTCGGTGAAACATTTTTTTCCTCCTAAAAGAAAATAAAAAAGGATAAATAGTCCATTAAAAAATAAAAACTTACTATACTTAGCTAGATTTAAATTGCTTGTGTATAGCAAAAGAACTATTAGAAAAATGGATTATACGCTTCTTTTCTATTTTTCTGGATAAAAAAGATGAATATTAAATAAATAGTAGTTGATAAAATATTTTATAAAAATAAAAAAATCTTACTGTTTTTTACAAATGGTTTTTTACAATGAACTAAATAAAAAATCTGTTTTCTAAAGAAATGCATCTTGTTTTTTCATCATGTGTGTTTTAATCTTTATTTCTTGTTTTATAAATAAAATGCTATTTTTTTATGAAAAAATGAATTTTTATTTAAAATATACGTATAAATTAAAATTAAGCCGACTAGACAAAAATTTGATGAATTAAGCAAGAACAGTACCTAACGAGAAGATCTTGCAAAATTTCATAAATGTATGGTATAGATCAAAGGGTTTCATACATATTTTTTACTAATGACTAATCAATAAGGAGCCTACAATATGGCTGTTTCTTTAACGAAAGGCGGTAATGTCAGTTTAACCAAATTAGCACCAGGATTGACAAATATTAAAATCGGTTTGGGTTGGGACAAACGTTTAACAGATGGACAAGATTTCGACTTAGATGCTTCTGCATTTATGGTGACGGCGCAAGGACAAGTTTCATCAGATCAAGATTTCGTCTTTTTTAACAACCCAAATTCTGCATGTGGTTCTGTCACTTATGGTGGTGATAACCGTACAGGAGATGGGGCTGGTGATGACGAAACTGTTTCTGTTGATTTAGTTAATGTGCCCGCTCATATTGAGAAAGTCGTGGTGTGCGTGACAATTTATGAAGCAGAAACTCGTTCCCAAAATTTTGGAATGGTTAATAATGCGTATATCCGTGTGTTAAATTTAGCAGATAACAATGAAATTGCTCGTTATGATTTAACAGAAGATTGCAGTATTGAAACGGCAATGGTTTTTGGCGAAATTTATCGTCATAATGGCGAATGGAAATTCCGCGCGATTGGTCAAGGTTATAGTGGCGGATTGCGTGCAATGGCATTAACATATGGCGTAAACGTTTAGTCATATTCAAAAAAAAAGGTGGGGAAGGGAACAGTATTTTGTTCCTTCCCCCTTTTTTTATGGCGACAAGCACGGGCCTCTCGCCTGTGAAATCAGTCTTTTTGTATTTTTGTAAAAAAAAAAGTTTTGAATGCGACTGTAGGACTGTATTATAATTAATCTTTTATAATTTCAAATGTCAAGAATTTGTATTTTTATCAGAAAATATAAATTGATGTCCTGATAGTTGTTTCTTATTATGGAGCGTAATTCTTCGCTATGATGAACATTGTAAAAGAGTTTAAGGGATCCCTTTTGATTTCCCTTTTAGGGGTGGCCTTTGCCTTCATTGAAGGCTGGCATAACCCAGGCAATGCGTACCCTTTGACAGCAGCATTACATGCACTCTTCTTGACAGCTGTTTTAGCTGTTTTAGAAGTCAGTTTGTCGTTTGATAATGCGGTGGTCAATGCCGGTGTGCTTAAAAAGATGGATCCCGTCTGGCAACATCGCTTTTTGACATGGGGGATTTTGGTTGCCGTTTTTGGGATGCGTTTAGTTTTCCCAATTATTATTGTTTCCGTCGTGACTGGGTTTAATCCAGTTGCTGTTATGGATATGGCATTACATCGTCCTGATGAATATGCGCACCATCTGTCTGCAGAACATCATGTTATTTCCGCTTTTGGTGGTATGTTCTTGTTAATGGTCTTTTTGCATTATTTCTTAGATAAAGAAAAAGACGTCCATTGGTTACATGTTATTGAAGAAAAATTAGTTGTCTTGGGTAAATTGAATGCAATTCAATTGGCGACAGCTATTTTGATTTTAATTGGCTTTGCTTCAATGGGAAGTGGAAATCCACAAGATCCACATTACTTACAACACAAAGTGAGTGTGATTTTAAGCGGTTTAGCTGGTTTAATGGTCTATGTTTTAGTAGATAGCTTTGCGGCCTTTATGGAAGAACGCGAGCAAGAAATGGCCGCCCAAGGGATTAAACAAGGCGGAATTGCATTATTTATTTATTTAGAGGTTTTGGATGCTTCTTTCTCATTTGATGGTGTGATTGGTGCGTTTGCGATTACCAATGATGTTGTCATTATTATGTTAGGCTTAGGGATTGGCGCACTATTTGTTCGGTCTTTAACCGTGTTTTTGGTTAAACAAGGGACTTTAGAACAATATTGTTTCTTAGAACATGGCGCTCATTATGCGATTGGGGCTTTGGCAGGCATCATGATGTTAAGCACAAATGGGATCGAAATTCCAGAGGTCATTACAGGATGTATTGGTATTGTGTTAATTGGTTTATCTGTTTGGTCTTCCAAAAAAGCACAAGCACGGTTATACTTGCCTAACCTTGAAAAAAATGAAAACCAAAGCGCCGATCCTCAATAAAATTGAAATAAAATGACGCGTTGGATTTATACACTTCAACATGCTTGGCAATGGCGCAAACAATTACGTGCCATTGTCAACGCTTCTTCTGTCCAAGCTACATTGGATTTGACGCCTGCTTATTTGGAAGTCCATCAGATTCAGGTTTTAATTCTTGATTTTGATGGTGTTTTGGCTCCACATGGAGAAATGCACGTCTTACCAGAAATTGCGCTTTGGTTAAAACATTGCATTTCGACGCTTCCTGAAATGTCTATTTTTATTCTCAGTAACAAGCCCAATCAACAAAGAGAAGCTTATTTTCAGTTGTATTTTCCTAGTATTCAATTTGTGAAAAATGTGAAAAAAAAACCTTATCCAGACGGATTGCTTTCTATTCTTGAAAAAACACAAATTCCGCCACAACACGCATTAATGGTGGATGATCGCCTCCTTACGGGCATTTTGGCGGCAAAAATTGCAGGAGTGCGCGGTTTTTATGTGACAAAATGCTATCATAATTGGAAAAAATATCCAATTCGGGAACTTTTTTTTACATTTTTGAGAAAGTTTGAAAAAATATTTTACAAATGAAAACTGAACATGTTATTTTAAGAGCTCAAATAATGAAGGATGTCAATATTATTTTGATTTTCTTTTCTCTTTGATAGACAAATTATATTACGGATAATATATGGGACAGCTTACACTTCGTACAAAGCTTATTTTCGCTTTGACAATACTTTTGGGAATATTGTTGGCAAGCTTAATTTATACAGCCATCTCCCTTCAAAATCTTAAGGTAGAAGCTTATTTCACATTTGAAGATCGTTACATGAAAATTAAAAATATTAACGAAGTCATTCAAAATGTGTTACGTGTGAATACGCTTGTGCGTGATACGATCGTTACAAATAATCAAGATGATATTAAGCGAAATGTAGAGGCTATTGAAGATCTTAAGAAAAAAACAACAACAAATATTAATGCGCTAACTGGCGTAATTCGTACTGATCAAGGAAAAAGTTATTTAGCAAACGTCTCTCAAGAGCGTCAAGCTTTTTTTAATTTTCTTACACAAGATATTAGCTCTTATTATGTAAAAGATAATGATGCCAAAACAATACAACATTTATTTGATGAAGTCACAAAACACGAACGGGTTTATATTCAAACATTAACAGGATTTCAACAATATCAAGAAGATTTATTATCTAAACAAATGAGTAATTTTGCAGCTGATATTGAAAGCATGCAAAAACAATTGATTTTTCTCATTTCGCCTATTATTTTGATCAGTACGCTCATAGTTGGGTTGGCCATTTTACGCTCTGTCTTAACGCCCATTCGTCGTTTGCAAACCGCAATGACAGAAATCGAACGCAACTGTCATTTTAAAACACGAATCGAAGTGACTTCTAAAGACGAAATTGGCCAAACAATAGAAACATTTAATCGTTTGATGGCCACGATTGAAATGTCCATCCGTGAAATTAATAGTGTCATGTCTAGTATTGCAAGTGGTGATTTTTCTTATCAAATTGATGCAGATGTCCGAGGCGACCTGAATGATCTTAAGAAAAATATTAACTATTCTGTCGATTCATTACGTACAACAATGATTGTATTAGACACGATTGGTAAAAATATTATTGCTGGTAAATTTAACAATACTATTGATTTAAAAAATTTAGCAGGGGATCTTCGCGTGACGATTTCTAATCTGGGACAAGCCATGCAAGTCATTGATAATTCAATTACTGCAATCAGTGAGGTCTCCAGTGGTTTGGCAACTGGTGATTTGTCCAAGCGCGTGACATTAGTCGTTAATGGAGATTTGGATAATTTAAAAAATCATATCAATCGTTCAGTCGAAACCCTGGCACAAACGATGTTAGCGCTCACACAAAATGCGCGCCAAGTTGCAACGGCTTCTAGTCAAACTAGTCAGGCCATTGCGCAAGTTTCAGATGGTTCTCAATCGCAATTACAAACTATTTCTCAAGTTGCGGGGGCTGTTTCTCAAACGAGTCAAGCCGTCACTGAAGTGACACGAAGTGTTGAGGCGGCTGAACAAAACGCTAAAATCGTTGCGCAAGCGGTTTATAATGGGCAACAAAAGATGCAGGATATGATTCAAGTCGTCAATGCGATTTCAACCAATAGTGAAAAAATTAATAAAATTACAGATGTCATTGGTAAAATTGCCAATCAAACAAATTTACTGTCATTAAATGCGGCCATTGAAGCGGCACGCGCGGGCGAGCATGGGAAAGGCTTTGCTGTCGTAGCAGAAGAAGTCCGAAAACTTGCGGAAAGTTCCGCTGCTCAAGTAGAAGAAATCATGAGTTTGGTGAGTGAAGCCGTACATCATTCTGAACGCGGCGTACAAACCGCCCAATCGGTTAATCAAGAAATGGAACATATTGTGCGGGCAGCCAGTGAAAGTGACACGATGTTGCAAAGAATTTCTGTTGCAATGGAAGAGCAAAGTGTTTCGATGCGTGAATTGGATCGTAACGCGAATACATTGCGTTCTATTGCTCAAGCCAATGCCTCCGCAGCTGAAGAAATCACCGCGACGATTGTAGATTTATCACGTCTCGCTGATCAAACACGCACTCAAGTTGAGAAATTTTCAGTGTAATTGCAGTAAATAAGGTCAAATTTTATGGTTAAAGTGACACTGATTCTTAAACAAAATGCGACGTATAGTTTTTATTGTGCGCCCAATGCGGCCATCTTAAAAGAATTGCGCAAGCTTTTGATTCTTAATACAGAATCTATTTCGAACCAAGGAAAACAAGAAGATCTGATCCAATTTTTGGTAGACGGTCAGCCTCAAAAAGCTTTAACTTTCTTGCGGTCGGCGCTTGTCGCCATTGAAACAGAACCGCCTGTCTTATTACAGTCTGATTCATTGGATCCATCTTTAAGTACGACCCAAATTCTTAAAAATACAACGCAAGTTGTACAAGATCAAATTCATTTAGGAATAGAAAAAGCGCGTTTTTTACAAATTAAAGATTTTCTTCCGCGTGAACTGAATGAACAATTAAAAAATTATGTTATTGAAAATAAACATCTTTTTACAGGATCAAGCGTTTCAACACGGGATCAAGATTATCGGCGCTCACAAGTTCTCTATCACTTTCAGCCATTACAAGATGTATTTGAAAAAAAATTACGGGAAATCTATTTGCCGAAAATTATGCCCCTGTTTAATTTGACATGGCAAAATGATTACACTTTGGAGAGTCAAGTCACGGCTAGTCAAAATGGTGATTTTTTTAAATTACATAATGACAATGGTTCGCCAGATACTGCCGCGCGTTTTTTTACATATGTTTATTATTTTCATCGCGAACCTAAGGCATTTACGGGCGGGAATTTACGCCTATTTGATGGAAAAATAGAAGCCGGGATGTGGCAAGCTGCAGAAAATTATGCTGAATTGGAACCTATGAACAATAGTATTGTCTTCTTCTTAAGTCGGTCACTTCACGAGGTCTTGCCAGTTCAGTGTGTTGATCCAGATTTTAGTTGTAGTCGTTTTACCATTAATGGCTGGGTACGTCAGCCGCACTCTCATTCTGTTTCATTCCCTTCCACTCGTGAGTGATCGATTTCCCTCCAAAAAAAAGAGACGCATGAAGCGTCTCTTTCTTGATAACTGATTATTTTGGAAAAACTAGCGCATATAGTTTTTTGCCATGACTTCTAATGTAATGGGTTTAATTTTGCTGGCATTGCCGGCTGTGCCAAAAGCTTCAAAGCGCGCTTTACAAATTTCTTTTGCAGAATGACGGGCTTCTGTTAAATATTTGCGGGGATCAAATTCCGCTGCTTTTTGTGAAAAATAACGACGAATCGTCCCTGTCATCGCTAAACGAATATCTGTATCAATATTGATTTTACGAACACCATGTTTAATCCCTTCTTGCAATTCTTCAACTGGAACGCCGTAAGTTTCCTTCATGTCGCCCCCATATTGGCGAATAATTTCTAACCATTCTTGGGGAACAGAACTAGAACCATGCATGACTAAATGGGTATTTGGAATTTTTGCATGAATTTTCTTTAAATGCTCCATTGCCAGAATATCGCCAGTGGGTTTGCGTGAAAATTTATACGCCCCATGAGAGGTGCCAATCGCAATTGCCAACGCATCGACGCCGGTCTTGGCAACAAAATCAGCGGCTTGATCAGGGTCAGTTAATAACTGCTCGCGAGAAAGTTGTCCTTCCGCTCCATGTCCATCTTCTTTTTCGCCTTCTCCTGTTTCTAAAGAACCTAAGCAGCCTAATTCGCCTTCTACAGAAACACCAATTGCATGAGAAAACTCAACTACTTGACGGGTCACGGCAACATTATATTCATAATCAGAAGGGGTTTTTCCATCTGCTAATAAAGAGCCGTCCATCATTACACTAGAAAAACCGCTGCGAATCGCACTCATGCAAACAGCAGGGGAGGCCCCATGATCTTGATGCATGACCACAGGAATATGTGGATATTCTTCGATCGCCGCTAAAATCAAATGGCGTAAAAAAGCTTCCCCTGCATATTGGCGGGCGCCTGCGGAGGCTTGCATAATGACAGGGCTATCACATTCATCTGCTGCTTGCATAATGGCTTGCACTTGTTCTAAGTTATTTACATTAAAAGCAGGAACACCATAACCAAATTCAGCAGCATGATCTAATAATTGTCGCATTGAGACTAACATGTATTGTATTCTCCTGTGATGATTTTTTATTTGTTTATTTTCTAGAGTGAAGACATGATCAGGTGAGGCGCGCCCCAGAAGGGGCGTAATTTAACAAAAGTGAATTATGCTTTATATGCGGCTTCGAGGGCGGCGACAGCAGGCAATTTTTTCCCTTCGAGGAATTCTAAAAAGGCCCCGCCGCCTGTGGAAATATAAGAAACTTTTTCAGTAATATGGTATTTAGAAACGGCGGCCAAAGTATCGCCCCCTCCCGCGATTGAAAAGGCAGCGGAGTCGGCGATGGCTTCAGATAAAACCCGTGTTCCTTCTCCAAATTGATCCCATTCAAATACACCAACAGGACCGTTCCATACAATCGTGCCTGCTTCTTGTAATAATGCGGCCAAATTTTTTGCGGTTTCTGGCCCGATATCTAAAATTTGATCATCTGCTTCAATTTCATCTAATGTTTTGATGAGAGCAT
>CAZDFJ010000021.1:0-9466 GCA_964504875.1 uncultured Burkholderiales bacterium
TCCAACTTCTCCCCAATTTTAATTTCCAACCCTCTTGGCACGGGTTGATACCAATTGGGTTCTGTCATGCCTTCTGGCAAATATTGTTCGCCAGCGGCATAGGCATTGGGTTCATCATGTGCATAACGATACGCTTTGCCATAACCTAAATCGGCCATGAGTTTGGTAGGCGCATTACGCAAATGCAGTGGCACCGCCCGACTTTCATCTTGCTGTACAAAGGCGCGCGCTTTTTGATACGCGACATAAGCCGCATTACTTTTGGGCGCCACCGCTAAATATAACACAGCTTCTGCTAAAGCCAATTCCCCTTCTGGACTGCCTAAACGTTCATATGTTTCAGCGGCGGCGTTCACGATTTGTAAAGCACGCGGATCCGCGAGACCGATATCTTCCCATGCCATTCGAATCATTCGCCGAGCCAAATAATGCGGATCCGCCCCCCCATCCAACATCCGACAGAACCAATAAAGCGCCGCATCGGGATGCGATCCCCGCACTGATTTATGCAAAGCCGAAATTTGATCATAAAAAGCTTCCCCATTTTTATCAAAACGCCGCTGTTTAACAGCACTTATTTTTTGAACAAAATCGCTATCTATTTTTTGCAGGGTCGTGACGGCCGCCGCATTTAGACAATGTTCTAGCGTATTTAAAAAACGGCGGGCATCGCCATCGGCTTGATCCATTAAATGCGTCAAGGCTTCGGCCGTAAAGGTGATCTGTGGAAAAACCAAGCGTTGCGCCCGTTCAAATAATTGGGTGAGTTCTTCTGTAGAAAGCGGCGTGAGCACATAGACTTGCGCCCGAGAAAGTAACGCCGCATTGACTTCAAAAGACGGATTTTCGGTGGTTGCGCCAATAAACGTGACGAGTCCTTTTTCAACATAAGGCAAAAGCGCATCTTGCTGTGCTTTGTTAAACCGATGAATTTCATCGATAAATAAAATCGTTTTTTTGCCTGTTTGCAGCGATTGGGTCGCGTGTTCCATCGCCGCCCGAATGTCTTTCACGCCTGCAAACACAGCCGAAAGCGCAATCCATGCATAATCCAGTGTTGAAACCAAAATTCGAGCCAGCGTAGTTTTGCCGACGCCAGGCGGCCCCCAAAAAATAAGCGAAGGGAGTTTTCGCGCCTGCACGGCCAAAGCCAAAGGTTGTCCCGCCCCTAGTAAATGCGTTTGTCCAACCACGTCTGTGAGTTTTTGGGGACGAAGGCTTTCGGCTAAAGGCGCAACAGGTTCGGCAGCAAATAAGTCATCCATCTGAAAAGAAACTCATAAAAAAAATGGGAATGCCCAATAAGGAGATTCCCAATATGGATATTAAATTATATTTGTTTTATTAAAATTATTGAGAATCTAAAGTGTTCCGTAAGAATGTAACCCAGATAGGAACATATTGACGCCTAAAAAAGCAAATGTGGTCACAATCAACCCAATCAGTGCCCACCACGCTAAAATTGTCCCGCGCCAACCTTTCATCAACCGTAAATGTAACCAAGCGGCATAATTGAGCCAGACAATTAATGCCCATGTTTCTTTGGGATCCCACGACCAATAACCGCCCCATGCTTCTGCGGCCCACATTGCCCCGAGAACCGTCGCAATCGTAAAAAAGGCAAAACCAATGGCAATCGCACGGTACATAATTTCATCAAGAATGGCCAAATCAGGTAAGTAACTATCCATTTTGCCTTTTGATTTAAGTAAATAGGCGGGCGCAATCATGGCGGCTAAGGCAAAAGCGCCGTATCCAACAAAGTTCGCGGGCACATGCACTTTCATCCAATAAGATTGGAGTGCGGGGACAAGCGGTTGAATCGTGTAGGCCTCCCGTGAAAAGGTGTACCATAAGATAAAACCTACTGCGCCACTAATGACTAACAAAACAAAGGCGCCTAATTGTTTATTGGCAAAGCGTTCTTCATAAAATAAATACAGTAATGCTGTAATTAAACAAAATAAAACAAATACTTCATATAAGTTACTAATAGGAATGTGTCCGACATCAGGACTGATTAAATAAGATTCGTACCAACGAACCATGAGGCCAACAAAGCCCATCATGGTCGCAATCCATGTCAGCACGCTAGCCACCCGCATTGTGAACGGAGAACGCGCAAGCAATCCAAACCAATACGCCGCCGTACTCATGAAAAATAACGCACTCATCCACATGATGCTCGATTGGCTAGAAAGAAAATACTTTAAGAAAAAAGCCTGTTCAGCCCGCGCTAAATCGCCATGATATAAATTAACACCCAGCAAACTCAGTCCAGCAATCGCAATAAGCAATCCCTGAATTTTACGCCATGACCAGCCAAACGCAATTAAACCTAGCGCACTCGCAATGAGAATACCTTGTTCATAGCCGTCCATGAAATGGCTATATTGGGAAAAAGCAAAACCCGCTCCCGCACCCACGCCACAAGCAAAAAACCAATCCTTCCAATTTTTGGATTTGAGATCCAATGGATGCGCTTTGACTGGAGGGGGGACATAAAAAGACGTGTCATTTTGTGAAGAGGCACGTGATAATTCGGCAGACATAAAGAAAAAACCTCAATAAGTCAAACAAGAGAGAAACAAGAACGCTGGCAAAAACCCTTTCAAAAAAAAGGTTTTTTTGAATAAAGTGTTTGACGTCACGTTCGATAAAATCGATTATAGTATATTTTCTTCTGAATTAAGAAACACTTTAAAACTGAAAGTTTTTCTCTTTTTTTTTTAATTGCTGAATAAAATTTTTTTACTGAACAATGCCTATTTTTACTTATCCAAATAGTCCCTATCAGTTACATGCGCCGTTTGAACCCGCGGGCGATCAACCTGCTGCGATTGAATCTCTGTTAACCGGTTTGGCCAATGGGGAGCGAATGCAAACGCTTTTAGGTGTGACAGGTTCGGGCAAAACTTATACATTAGCGCAGGTTGTTGCGCAATCGGGTCGCCCCGCTTTGCTCATGGCGCCCAACAAAACCCTCGCCGCGCAATTATACAGTGAAATGAAAAGTTATTTTCCGAATAATGCTGTCGAATATTTTGTTTCTTATTATGATTATTATCAACCTGAGGCTTATGTTCCCTCAAAAGATTTATTTATTGACAAAGATGCGGTCATTAATGAACAAATTGAACAATTACGATTATCTGCGACAAAAAGTCTACTAGAACGGGAAGATGTGATTATTATTGCCAGTGTTTCTGCAATTTATGGAATGGGCGATCCACAAGATTATCAGGGCATGATTTTGCCACTTAAAATTGGAGGCGCTTTTTCTCAACGGGCACTCTTAATGCGTTTGACAGAGTTGCAATACACACGAAATGAATTGGATTTTCAACGGGGCTGCTTTCGGGTGCGGGGCGATCAAGTTGATATTTTTCCTGCGGAACACGCCGATCGCGCGCTACGGGTTCAACTTTTTGATGATGAAATTGAAAATTTAAGTTTTTTTGATCCGCTCTCTGGTAAAACACTCGAAAAAGTAAGAAAATTTACAATTTATCCGTCAAGTCATTATGTCACTTCACGAGCGGTCATCGTGAATGCGCTTGAAAAAATTAAGGAAGAATTACGCGAACGGCTCGCGACCTTGATCGCAGCGGATCGGCTTGTGGAGGCTCAACGGCTTGAACAACGCACTCGTTTTGATCTAGAAATGCTCAACGAGACCGGCTTTTGTAAAGGAATCGAACATTATTCACGGCATCTTTCAGGACACGTTGCAGGGGAGCCGCCTCCTACTTTAATGCATTATTTACCGCCACAAACATTGGTTTTAATTGATGAAAGTCATGTGACTTTGCCCCAAATTGGGGGGATGTATAAAGGCGATCGGGCGCGGAAAGAAAATTTAGTTCATTATGGATTTCGTCTGCCTTCTGCTTTGGATAATCGCCCTTTGCGTTTTGATGAATTTGAGCAGTTAATCCGACAAGCTATTTTCGTGTCCGCAACACCCAGTGAATATGAATTAACGCACGCAACCCGTGTCGTGGAACAAATTGTGCGCCCCACAAATTTACTGGATCCCACCGTTTTTGTGGTGCCGACACAACATCAGATTGACCATTTATTTACTCAAATACAAGACCGTATCGCTGTTCATGAACGCATTTTAGTCACAACTTTGACAAAAAAAATGGCCGAAGAGCTAACAGATTATTTGAATGAACAGGGTGTCAAAGCCCGTTATTTGCACTCGGAAATTGATACTGTCGAACGCGTCAACATTTTGCGGGATTTGCGTTTAGGACTTTTTGACGTCTTGGTGGGTATTAATTTATTACGCGAAGGTTTAGATTTGCCAGAAGTGGCACTCGTTGCGGTCCTCGATGCGGATAAAGAAGGTTTTTTGCGTTCAGATCGATCCTTAATCCAAACGATTGGGCGGGCGGCCCGGAATGTAAATGGGACGGTGATTTTGTATGCGGATCGAATGACGCCTTCGATGAAACGGGCCATCGATGAGACGGAACGCCGACGGCAAAAACAGTTGATTTTTAATCAAAAATACGGCATTCAACCTCGAAATGTGATGAAAAAAATTGATGATCTGCAAAGTCATCTTGCAGAAAGCGAGATGGTTAGTAAAATAAATCCGCAGCAAAACCTGAATGGAACATTGAGTCAAAAAGAATTACATCAAAAAATTGAAAAGCTTCAAAAACAAATGCAAACACATGCAAAAAATCTTGAATTTGAAGCCGCAGCAAAAATTCGGGATGAATTAAAAATGTTATTATTGTCCGTAGAAACCCGTTAATTAGCAAGCTTATTTATGAATTTACAAATAGTCGAAATTTTTACAGATGGGGCCTGCCTAGGTAACCCCGGGGCCGGCGGTTGGGCCGCTTTGTTACGTTATGGAGTCCATGAAAAAATCTTGTCAGGAGGCGAGGCGCATTCGACCAATAATCGAATGGAATTGATGGCCGTAATTGTGGCATTGCAAGCGTTAAAAAGACCTTGTTTGCTCCATATTTTTACAGATTCGCAATACGTCCTACGTGGCATGACAGAGTGGATCGCCAATTGGAAACGCAAAAACTGGAAAGATGTCAAAAATCCAGACTTGTGGCAACAGCTAGATCAGTTAGCGCAAAATCATCAAATTGAATGGCATTGGGTCAAAGGGCATGCGGGGCACCCCGAAAATGAACAGGTTGATCAGGCCGCTCGCGAAGCGGCATTTCAATTTGTCTAAAAAACAATTATTTTTTATAACGATAAACAATAAATCAATAAAAAAGGTCAAGTTATGAATTTTTGCAGTGTATGTGGACACCGTGTGACACAAGTGATTCCTGAAGGCGATAACCGCGTGCGTTCAGTGTGTAGCCATTGTGGCGCAATTCATTATGAAAATCCTAAAATTATTGTAGGCACTATTCCAGAATGGGAGGGGAGAATTTTATTATGTAAACGCGCGATTGAGCCACGTATGGGATATTGGACTATTCCGGCGGGCTTTATGGAAAATGGCGAAAGTACTGCCGAAGCAGCCATGCGTGAAACGCTCGAAGAGTCGGGGGCAAGCGTGATGGTTAAACAGTTGTTTAGCTTAATGAGCTTACCCGATTATGATGAAGTTCATTTATTTTTTCAGGCCCAATTAGTTGAACCAACTTTTGCGGCAGGTGAAGAAAGTCTTGAAGTTAAATTGTTTCATCCTGAAGACATTCCTTGGAAAGATTTAGCTTTTTCGACAGTTTATCATGCATTACGGTTTTATATTCAAGATCAACAAGCGGGTCAAATCCGTCATTATGTTGGAAAAATTTATAATAAAAATTTCTATAATGAATTTGGACAAGAAATTGCGACCTATCCACGTCCCTAATACGTCTTTTTATTTTTTTCGTGAAACTTTTTAGAAAATTGCTTTTCTATCCAAGTGGATGTCATCTTAAATGCCTTATTTGAGTCCTCCCTAAATAAGGCAAGAGTGGATCAATCCACTTTCTTTTGAGTCTCTTAGCTTCTTTCCCCTTTGCTAAGAGGCTTTTTTTTTGTGAGAAAATCCATTTTGTACAAAAATAAGAAAGCATTGTATAATCGACCTAATGTGAACACCAAAATTGCAAATTAAAATAGAAAGCGTGTTCCGCAGGGGACGGGGTATTTTTGCCGAGCTGTTCTTTGTCTTCCGTTTCGACACGAATCAAACCAACTACGATCATTATCAGTCATAATGTTTCTTTTAAAATAAAAGCACGTAATGACAATATTTTGTACAAAAATTTGTCCAATCCGATTAGAATAGAACCATTTTGAAAGAATCATAATGCGATACACAGATTCAATCTTTCTACTAATTTTTATAAAGTATCGTGAAATATCATTTTGCGTGTGCAATGGTCTATTTGGTGGTGATTGCATTTTGCTCTTTTTGACTTCTCTTTTTTGTTTTTGCTTAATTATGGGGGATGTTTTGGCATCAATAGCTGCATTGATCTAATGCCAAACGCAAAAAACATGGATACGACGCAATACTTTATCTCGAATAAAAATATGCGTGTGAGTCTCATTGCTTCCACTGTATTACATGTAACAGTGTTGTTCGGTGTGACTTTTTCACAAATTTCATCTGACACATGGCGAAAAGCCGCCCCGAGTTTGGATGTTGTGCTCGTGAACAGCCATAGTCGCACTACAGTCAAAGATGCGCCCAAACTTGCACAAGCTAGCTTAGATGGGGGCGGGAACGTCGATGAAGATCGACAGGCAACCACGCCTTTGCCTGTTTTAGAACCCAATCCCAATACCTTGGATCCGGTTGAAAGCGCCCAAAAAAAAGTCAATGAGTTAGAAAAAAAAGCAGACAATTTGATGAGTCAAATTCGTCCAAAAGCCAGTTTAGAAACCACGCGGCATCCTGATCCACAGGATCACCAAAATAAAGAAACCACCAGCACCGCCGATTTACTTGATCAAAGTCTGGAAGCCGCACGGTTACAAGCCCAAATTGAAAAAGATATTGATATTTATCAAAAACGCCCCCGGCGCAAGTTTGTGGGATCGCGAACCCAAGAATTTGCATATGCGCGTTATATTGAGGATTGGCGAATCAAAGTCGAGCGAATTGGGAATTTAAATTATCCGGAAGAAGCGCGCCGGAATAAGGTATATGGCAGCCTTCAAATGACGGTTTCAATCCGTGCCAATGGGGCCATTGAAAACATTGAAATTAATCGATCTTCTGGAAGTGAGTTGCTCGATAAAGCGGCCATCCGTATTTTAAAACAAGCGGCGCCTTTTTCAGCTTTTTCAGATGAAATGCGTAAAGAAATCGACGTGTTAAGTATTACGCGAACGTGGTCTTTTACACATGATGACGAGCTCATTAGCCAATAAGGTAAGGGGGAGGCGTGATGCGGTCATGATGTTTTTTTTACGACTCTTCGCTTATTGTCCACTTTGGTTGTTACATACAATAGGGATAATATTGGGTTGGCTTACGTATTGTTTTTCGCCAACGTATCGAAAAAGATTAAAACAAAATCTGTGTGAAATTGCACAGTATGACACGTCTGTTTTATATCAAACCATTGGAGAAGCAGGTAAAGCTTCTATAGAGCTTTTGCCCGTTTGGGTACGAAAAGAAGCAGATGTTTTAAAATTAATCAAAAAAGTACATAATTTTGCTTGTATTGAGCAAGTCAAAGCACAACAGAAAAGTATTGTGTTTTTAACCCCGCACTTAGGGTGTTTTGAAATCGCCAGTTTGTATTATGCGCAAAAAGCAAAATTAAGTATTTTATATCGACCGCCTAAATTAAAGTGGTTGATTCCCATCATGGAGCAAGGACGAAAAAGGGGACAAGTGACCTTGGCTCCTGCTGATTTAAAAGGTGTACGAATTTTACTTCGCGCCTTGAAAAATCAAGAAGATATTGGCATTTTACCTGATCAGGTTCCTGCACAAGGCGAAGGGGTGACTGTTAATTTTTTTAACAAACCAGCGTACACCATGACGCTGGCGGCACGATTAGCCCGTCAACCTAACACAGCTGTGATTTTTGCTTTTGCAAAACGTCTTTCTTGGGGAAGAGGCTTTGAAGTCTATTTTCAATCCGTGAATTTTCCTACGGATCAAGCGGATTTAACCCAAGATACTCAGTTTTTGAATCAACAAATTGAAACATTGATTCGTCTTGCACCTGCACAATACTTGTGGTCTTATAACCGCTACAAAATGCCTAAAAAACATGACGTGGCCATTCATTAAAATTATAAAAACTATCTTGATGTTACACGATCATATTATTTATATGGCAAAATATTATACGATTCCTATTCAAGTTGAACATGATATTAGCCGAGCACGATTAATGACACTTGATTTTGCGAAACAAGCTGGGTTTTCTCGTGCTAAGGCCTATTACTTAGCAACGGCGGTCAGTGAGTTAGCAAATAATCTTGTGTTACATACAACCAAAGGTGGAGAGCTGATGCTTTCTATTGTGGAACGCCATAACGTTCTGGGTATAGAAGTTCGTTCTTCTGATACAGGGCCGGGAATTAAAAATATTGATCTTGCAATGCAGGAAGGGTTCAGTACAATTGAAGGCAGTTTAGGATGTGGTTTACCAGGCGTGAAACGTCTTATGGACGAATTTCACATTGAATCCAATCAATATGGGACAAAAATTGTCGCTATAAAATGGCACGATTCTCTTTCGAAAACACAACTATAGCTTATTCTTTTTGCGCCATGAATAGTGATACTTTTTGTGGCGACGTGGCTTGCTTTTGGTATGATGAAAAAAAACAAAGACTCATTATTTGTGTCTTGGATGGGCTCGGTCATGGAAAATATGCCGCCGAAGCGGCGATACAAATCAAGAAAAATATAGAAATTCTTCATTATTACTATGATGATCTTGTTTTGCTTTTACGCGATGTCCACGAAGCCACTTATCATACACGGGGAGCAAGTTGTGGACTGATTGAAATTGACTTTATTAGTCAAACATTGAAATATGTTGGAGTCGGCAATATTCGCGCTTTTTTAATTGATGCCGCAACACAAAAATCGCAACATTTTCCCAGTGTGTATGGTGTATTAGGGAGTGGCCAATTTCCTCAAAAGCTGACTGTGACAAAAATCCAATTAACTGGACAACAGCAAATGCTTTTAGTCTATACGGACGGGCTGCCTGAATTATTGCGCTTTCCTCCCGTTAATACTTTACTTTCTTTTGATGAGTTGGATCAATTGACACAACATTGGTTAGAAACCCACATGCTTAATACAGACGACGCTTTAATTTTGGCGTGTCAACTTGAGAATAAATAGAGACGAAGAACGTGGGGTGTTTCTTGCACCTAAATGGATAAGTACAGATAATTGTAACATTCCCCCCCCCCCCCCCCCCCCCCCCCCCCCCCCCACCACCACCACCACCACACAAACAAACACACCCCCAAACGCCCAAGCACCAGACCCTCCCCCAAC
>CAZDFJ010000021.1:9476-46377 GCA_964504875.1 uncultured Burkholderiales bacterium
TGTTGGTCGGACAAACAAAAAAAAAAAAAAGAAAAGAAGAGGGGGGTGTTTTTCCCCCACAAAGAAAAAGAAAAAAAAAAAAAAATTTGACCCCCCCCCCCCCCCCCCCCCGAAAATCAGGAAAAACGAAGATTAAATCTGAGTAATTATGGCTAGGGGGCGGAATATTACTATGATAGGATTTTAATATATCATGTGTAATAAACGACTCAGAAAAGAACAAGAAGGAGAAAATCTGCATCTCATGAATGACGCATTAGGACGCTATTTAGAGATTTTTAATGACTACATTGACACGCAGAATGAAGAGGCTTTATTACAAGCCGCTGATTTCGGAAGAGAATTAGTGACACGTAATTTTCCTCTTGAAAACTTATTGATATTACATGAATCTGCGCTCAATGAACTGGTACAATCGCAGCCCGAACTCAAATTAAAAGAAGTCATTCAAATCATTAATCAGCCTTTTTCAGAGCTGATGATGGCCTACGCGTTAACATTCTATGCACATTTGGAAATGCGGCAAAAATTAGCCGAAACCCAAATTATTGAAAAAGAGCGCAATCGTCTTCAATTTTTAGTAGAAGAACGGACGATTAAACTTAAAGAGGCCAAAGAACAAGCAGAAGTCGCCAGTCAAGCAAAATCGCAATTTCTTATGAAAGTATCGCACGAATTGCGGACTCCCATGCATGCTATTTTAAGTTTTGCCAAATTGGGTATAGAAAAAACAGATCCCTCAAACCCGGCGCCTATTTCACGTGAAAAACTCTTTTCTTATTTTGGACGAATTGTGCAAAGTGGTGAGCGTTTGCTCGATCTCTTAAATGATCTATTAGATTTATCGCGGATTGAATCAGGAAAAATGCAATTTAAATTTCAAAAAATGGATTTTCAATTGCTTTTGCAGAGTTTGCAAAATGAATATTCGGCATTATTGAATGAAAAAAGAATTGATCTAGAAATTAAAGTGACGGATTCGTATCGCAGTGAAATTAATACGCTTTATTTTGATCCTCCCAAAATGGTACAAGTCTTAAAAAACTTGTTTTCGAATGCGGTGAAATTTACCCCAGCCAATGGAATGATTAATGTCACAATTTCTTCATATCATGAAGCAACACAGACTTATCTAAAATGTGAAGTGATTGATAGTGGGATGGGCATTCCAGAAGTCGAATTAGACATGATTTTTGATAAATTTGTTCAAGGCAGCAACAATACTAAAATGCATGGCACAGGGTTGGGTTTGGCAATCTGTCGGGAAATTATTAAAGCGCATGCGGGAAGAATTTGGGCGGAAAACCGAGAGCATGGAGCGTGTTTTGTTTTTATTTTACCTCAAAAAGAATTAACAAATCAAATGACTGAAATTCAAACAACGCCATAACCCCTGCTCAAAACAGGGGAAATAGCCATTAAATAATATTGCGCACACTTTCTGCAATTTGTTCTGCCCAATAGTCCACTTGAAATTTTTCATGACCTTCTACCATGACACGAATCACTGGTTCTGTCCCAGAGGGTCTGAGCAAAATGCGTCCTTTACCATGTAATGCTTGTTCGGCCCGTTCAATAATATCTTGGACGCTCGAAAATTCAAAAATATTCACTTTTTGGGTCAATCGAACATTAATGAGTTTCTGAGGAAAAATTTCTACATGTTGCGTCAATTGCCATAATGATTGTTTGGTTTCTTGCAAAACTTCTAAGACTTGTAACGCGCTGATAATCCCATCCCCTGTGGTATGTTTATCTAAACAAAGTAAGTGTCCTGAAGCTTCTCCACCTAATTGCCAATGATTTTCTTCCAATAAGGCAAAAACATAACGATCGCCCACAGCAGCCCGTTTAAATGGAATATTATGCTCAGCAAAAGCGTGTTCAATGCCCAAATTTGTCATCACAGTCCCGACCACACCGCCGGCTAATTTATTTTGTCTTTGTCGATGTGTCGCAATAATGTAGAGCAAGAGATCGCCATCATAAATTTTGCCCGCTTGATCAACCATCAGAAGCCGATCGCCGTCGCCATCGAAAGCAATACCCAAATGAGCTTGACGGGCTAAAACAGTTTGAGTCACACTTTCTAAATGTGTCGAACCACACGCATGATTAATATTTAAACCATTCGGTTGGTCGTGAATCTTAATAACTTCGGCACCAAGTTCATGAAAAACATGCGGAGCAATATTATACGTTGCCCCATTGGCACAATCAATGACGATTTTTAAACCCCGTAAATCGAGTTCATTACTAAAAGTACTTTTGCAAAATTCAATGTAACGTCCCGCTGCATCTTTAACGCGCTGGGCTTTACCCAGCTTGGCAGCGTGTTGCGTTTTAATAGGCAATGTCATCGCCTCTTCAATTTCACACTCAATCTGATCCGGTAATTTTTTTCCGGCCCCAGAGAAAAATTTAATCCCATTATCATAATAGGGATTATGAGATGCGCTGATGACAATCCCTGCATTTAATCTCAGTGCGCGCGTAAGATATGCTACGCCTGGTGTAGGAATCGGCCCCACTAAATGCACATCCACGCCTGCCGCAATCAATCCCGCTTCAAGAGCGGATTCCAGTAAATAACCTGAAATCCGTGTATCTTTTCCAATCAAAACACGAGGACGATCTGTACCAGTATGTGCCTGCGTGAGCACACTCCCCGCTGCAAATCCTAAATGCATGACTTGTTCTGGCGTAATTGGATCTTGGCCAACAAAGCCGCGTACTCCATCGGTTCCAAAGTATTTTTTCTTATTTTGCGTGCTTTTTCGCGACATAATGCTCCATTCCATTGAGTGACGTTCAATTTATTTGAATTTTTTTAATGGCTTTTTTGATAATTAACTTAATTTTTTGTCGGCAATTGAAAACGATAAAAAGCTAAAGAACTATATAAATTAGGATTATCTGTGACAATTTTTCCATCGCACATCGCCAGCCTATCTAAAATAATAATGCCGTTTTGCGCACAAAAAGACTCAAAATCATCGAGCGTACACAAATGAACATTAGGTGTATTATACCATGCATAAGGCAAATCTTCAGAAACGGGCATTTGGCCATTCAAAATAGCGCGCCGATGTTTCCAATAACCAAAATTAGGAAAGCTGATGACGCCTTCCCGTCCAACGCGGAGCATTTCCATCAAGATATGTTCTGTGTTTTTTACTGTTTGCAAAGTTTGCGAAAGAATGACATAATCAAAAGATCGTGATTCAAAATCAGAAAGACCTGATTCAAGATCTGTTTGAATCACATTGAGATTACGGGTAATGCAACTCAAAATATTTTCGTCTTTAATATCGACGCCGTAGCCGTGAACGTCTTGTTCTTGAATTAAATATGCCAGTAAACTCCCATCTCCACACCCTAAATCAAGTACCCGTGCTTTTGGGGTAATCCAATTGGCGATAAGGGGAAAATCAGATCGAACCATAACATAAACCTACTATTTTCTATTATAATAATTTTGCTTTTTCGCAAGAAAAAGCACCATGATGCCCTGCTTATCTCATCATTCTTTGGATTTTTTAGCGGGCTTGTCACGTTTGCGCTAGGAATAACCCTCCTCAACGCTTTTCTCTGTGTCTGTCAAGTATGCAAATATATTGCGCTTTGTTTGACATTTTACACGCATTAATGACACTTCATTCAACTAATTACGAAATAAAATCTTTATGAACGTTTTTTCTCACGCTTTACTTCAACACCTTGATGCAGTTTTAAGCCAAGTCCTCCGTTTTGAACGTCCGGCTGATGCCATTTTAAAACATTATTTCAAAGAAAATCGCAAGCTTGGCGGGCAAGATCGCGGCGCTTTAGCGGAAACAGTTTATTTTTTACTGCGCCGCTATCAATGGCTTTCTTTTTGGTTTCAGCAAGCTGATTTAGTGCCAACAGCACGGTTATTATATTTTGCCAATTTTATTAAAATTCAAGGCTATTCGATTAATCATCCTGATCTGAAAGCCCGCATGAATGACACCGAACGGGAACAATTTAAAGCCTTAAAAGCCTGTAAAGTTGAAAGTGCATTATTGCCAAAAAGCGCACAATATGAATTGCCTGAATGGATTTTAACGCGTTTGGAAAAAATCTTTACAGAAGAGGAAATCAAAGCTGTTTCAGAAAGTTTTAAACAGCCTGCGCGATTAGATTTACGGGTGAATGCCATTAAATCTAACCGTGAAAATGTCTTGAAAGTTTTAGCTGAATCAGGTATTGAAGCAGAAATCACGCCTTATTCTCCTGTTGGAATTCGGATTCCAATGCGCACGGCATTGTATCAACATCCATTATTTTTAAATGGCGAAGTGGAAGTTCAAGACGAAGGAAGCCAACTTTTAGGGTATTTAGTCGCCCCCAGTCGGCAAGATATGGTTGTTGATTTTTGTGCAGGCGCGGGCGGAAAAACCCTATTATTAGGGGCAATGATGCGTTCACAAGGGCGTCTTTATGCTTTCGATACAAATCAAAAACGTTTAGAAAAATTAAAACCCCGCTTAAAACGCTCTGGATTAAGTAATGTCACGCCGCATTGGATTTCAAACGAAAATGATGTCAAAATAAAGCGTTTGCATGGCAAAATTGATAAGGTTTTGGTTGATGCGCCGTGTACAGGTTTGGGCACATTACGTCGTAATCCAGATTTGAAATTCCGTCAAAACGAACAGACCTTACAAGAATTAACAGCGCTACAAGCAAAAATCTTAGAAAGTGCCGCTAAATTAGTCAAAAAAGGAGGCCGCTTGATTTATGCGACGTGTAGTTTATTGCCTGAAGAAAATGAAGAAATTGTGCAACAGTTTTTAGCAACTCATTCAGAATTTAGTTTAATGCCGGCACGTGATCTTTTTGCGCAAGCTAAAATTGAGCTTGAAATGGGCGAATATTGCCGACTTTCGCCACATCGCCACGGGACGGATGGGTTTTTTGGTGCGGTCCTTGTCCGTCACTAATGCACCACTTTGTTAAAAAAGGGAAAAGAACATGACTGAAAGTGAATATCAATTGCTCGCTGATCAAACTTTAAATACTATTGAAACTTATCTTGAAAGCCAGGAAGATAAATATGACTTTGAGTTTGAAACGACAGGCGGGGTCTTAACGATTTTTTTTGAAAATAAAACAAAAATCGTGATCAATAAACAAGCCCCCATGCGCGAAATGTGGTTAGCTGCGAAATCAGGCGGATATCATTTTCAATATCAGGCAGAACAAAAATGTTGGTTTAGTCAGCGTGATCAAATTGAATTTTTTGCATGTTTAGCACAAAATATCATGACGCAGGCGGGATAACCCTCTATTTTTAATAAAAAAAGAGGAAGCTTTTTCGCTTCCTTTTTTTTTGTATAGAATATAATATTCAGACTATTTTGTACTGAAGTTGGCCATATCAAAACGAATATCCGCGAGTTTCCAAGAAAAGAAACCCTCTCGATAAAAAACAAATCCCATTGATGTAGTTTGTTTATCCGTGTAAACCATTAAGATAAAACGATTGACACTTTCGTAATGCGTAATTGTCGTGACATTATTTGGTTTCGATTCGTTACCATGAGTACTGTTTTCTGTTTCAATATTATTATTGGGATTCAGTGTGTCATTCAGTACTTTCCCCTTCAAAATTAAAACTAATCCTTCCGGCGTCACCATTTTTTCAATAATTTGTCCAATAAAAGCCATAAACATTAACTGTCCGAAGCGTTGTGCTTCGTTGCTATTTTTATTTTTTTCTGTTTCTGTATTAATTAGCTTTTTTAATGTATTTTTAGTGTTATTTTGTAATGTATAAAAATCAACATATTGCACAAGTGATTTAGCATCATTTCTTTCAATAGCATTTTGAATTTGGTGTATTGCCCAATAAGGAGACCAAAAGAAAATTCCCAAGAACAATAAAAAACCTCCTAAAAAAAACAAACTTACCTGTCGTGCATTTTTAAAAAAAACAATATTCATGACCCTAGCCAGTTATTTTCTATCAAAACTTGCATTTTATAACAAAAAATAACATATGGCTTCTTTTTGTTGCAATAAATTCGATCACATTCAGTAAACTTCTCAATACTTTCCGGATGGTTTTCATCATAGGCCTCCGTATATTACGCGCGATTTTATCCAAATTATTTTTAATTTTATTAAAAAAAAGTGATAATTTCTTATAATTTAATAAATAATTTTTTCATAGTTTTTATGAATAAAAATAATCCAGTTTTTTAATAAAATTTTCTAGAAAACAATAAATTCTTTCCTAAAATGGGTTTAACCAATAGGGAGGTTGTCCTGAAATAGAAAGCGTAATCACCATGCTTTGTGCGGCCATTTTTGCAATTTTATGGCGTGTTTTGTGTGTAGCACTTGCAATATTAGGTGTAATAATTACATTCGGACAATTTTTTAAAACATCATAATAAGGCGCATTCCAATCAAGCACATCCAGCGCCGCGCCGGCTAATTTTCTTTCTTGAATAGCCTGTGTTAATGCGGTTTCATCTACAATGTTTGCCGCCGCAGTATTAATCAAAATCGCATGCGGTTGCATCAAACTCAAATTAGCGTGATTAATCAAATGATGGGTTTTATGTGAATAAGGTAAATGAATCGTCACAAAATCTGCTTGGTTCAGCACAGATTGTAACGAAGCATATTTCGCTTTATAATGATCTTCCGTCATCGTAGGTAAGCGCTTGCGACTATGATAAAGAATCTTCATATTGAATCCCGCCGCCCGTTTTGCAACCGCTTGACCAATTTGTCCCATGCCAATAATTCCTAAAGTGGCTCCGCTAATGTCTGTGCCAAGAAATTGTGGCTCACCCCAACCTTGCCATGAATCATTTTCTTTAAGCCACATTGTTGATTCAGAAACCCGCCGGGCAGAATCAAGCAAAAGGGCCCATGTCAAATCTGCAACGCTTTCCTCTAAGATAGCGGGCGTATTTGTCACAACCACGCCATGGGCAGTACAGGCTACTAAATCAATATTCGGATAATTCGGCCCAATATGACAAATAGCCCGCAATTGTGGACAAGCGCGCAAAAATTGACTATCAATTTCATCCATGGGCGAGGTAATGAGCCCGATTTTATCTTGCGCCCGATTTTTGAACGCTTCTGGAGTTAAAATACCGGATTCATTCACTTCAACATCAAAATGTTCTCCTAAATAAGCCACAATATCTTTAAAAATAGGGTGGGTAATCAAAATTTTTGGTTTGTCCATCGATGATTTTCTCGTATTAGAGTGAAAAATAAAATAAAACTTTTATCCTTCTATTCTAAAGCGTGAATCTTGCAAAATTATTGCTAACAAATGCCGATGGAACACACAAATTAGTTTACTAATTTAGTCAAATATTTTAAACTGCTAAAGAATTAAACAATCTGCGGTAATTGACACACCGCGTAAAGAATTAATAGACGTTGTCTTTTTGTTTCAGGAGGCGGGGCTTTCCCGAACCATGCATGTCTTTGACGATAAATGACATTCAAAATGCTTTAAAACAAATTATTGATCCCAATACCCAAAAAGATTTTGTTTCGACAAAATCGATTAAAAATATCAAAGTCAGTCCAAATACAGACAATCCGAGTCTGACAGATGCGGTGATTGAGGTGACACTGGGTTATCCAGCGAATAGCATTTTATTAACATTACGTGATTTAATCTTAACTGGTTTAAAAACACAGTTTCCTACATTAGGAAATGTAACAATTAATTTATTCAGCAAAATTGCATCTCATGCGGTGCAACGGAATGTTAAACTCATCCCAGGTGTCAAAAACTTGATTGCCGTTTTCTCTGGAAAAGGGGGAGTGGGGAAATCAACTGTTGCTGTAAATTTGGCCTTAGCATTATCGGCAGAAGGCGCAAAAGTTGGTATTTTAGATGCGGATATTTACGGGCCTTCCCAGCCAACCATGTTAGGGTTACATGACGCGAAACCGGTGAGTGAAGACGGACAAAGTCTTGAACCGCTGGAAGCACATGGTATTCAAGCCATGTCCATTGGTTTTCTGATTGATACAGACACCCCTATGGTTTGGCGCGGGCCGATGGTCACACGTGCATTGGATCAATTGCTTTCTGATACAAAATGGAAAGATTTAGATTATCTTATTGTAGATATGCCCCCTGGCACGGGAGATATTCAATTGACCTTAGCGCAACGCGTCCCTGTAACAGGAGCCGTTATTGTGACGACACCACAAGATATTGCGCTCATTGATGCCCGTAAAGGTTTGAAAATGTTCGAAAAAGTCGGGATTCCGATTTTGGGAATTGTTGAAAATATGAGCTTGTATATTTGTCCGCAATGCGGACATGAAGAACGTATTTTCGGCACAGGCGGGGGTGAAAAAATGTGTGCAGATTATCAAGTGGAATTTTTAGGAACGCTTCCGCTTGACAAATCTATTCGAGAAAATGCAGACGCGGGTCATCCAACTGTTATTGCAGAACCAGAGAGCCGCATTACAGAAATTTACAAAACGATTTCAAGACGCGTCGCTGTTAAAGTGGCGGAGCAAGCACAAAATTATAGTAGTAAATTTCCCACGATTGTGATTCAAAATAGTTAGTCAAAAGCCCCCAATTGGGGGCTTTTTTTACGTCTATTATTGTAATTGAGAAGCTAAACGGTGACACACTTCATTTTGCCCAATTAATGTCAAAACAGCATCAATAGAAGGGGTTTGAGTTGTCCCCGTCGCAAGCACGCGTAAAGGCATCCCAATTTTGCCCATTTTTAAACCAAATTGTTTGGCTGTGTGTTGCAACAAATGGTGTACATTTTCCTTATTCCATTCTGTTGTTGTCTCGAATGCTTTTAATAAATGGATTAATGCTGCCCGGTTTTCATCCGTCACATGATGATTTTTGAGTTCATCACTGGGTGGGGTATATTCAAAGAAATAATGCATTTGTTTCGCCATTTCTTTGATAGTTGAGACGCGGTCACGGAATAATTCAACCATATCAATCATGCGGGGATCGCTTACAATATCGACATCTTCTGTAATAATGCCCAATTCACTTTCCAAGAATGGCTTGAGCCGTTCAATTAACGATCCAATACTGATAGATTTAATATATTGTTGATTCACCCATGCTAATTTTTCATTATTGAATTTAGCGGGCGCGTGATTGACATTTTTGAGATCAAACCATTCAATAAATTGAGTAATGTCAAAAATTTCATCGTCACCATGTCCCCAACTTAAACGCGCTAAAAAGTTGAGTAATGCCTCTGGTAAAAAGCCTTCATCAGAATATTGCATAACACTCACTGCACCATGTCGTTTTGACAAACGTTCTCCATCTTGCCCTAAAATCATCGGGACGTGACCATAAAATGGAATCGGCGCATTCAGTGCTTGTAAAATATTAATTTGGCGAGGCGTATTATTGACATGATCGTCCCCACGAATTACGTGCGTAATTTGCATATCCATGTCATCGATGACGACACAAAAATTGTATGTTGGGGTTCCATCTGAACGGGCAATAATCAAATCATCCAGTTCTGCATTTTTGAAAACAATATCTCCCTTAATTAAATCTTTAATCACCACTTCGCCATCCAAAGGATTTTTGAAGCGGATCACAGGAGGAACACCTTCTGGGGGCGTTGCGGTACTATCCCGCCACCGGCCATCATAGCGCGGTTTTAAGCCTTGCGCCCGTTGTTGCTCCCGAAGCTGATCAAGTTCTTCTTTTGTTGCATAGCAATAATAAGCCTTGCCTTCATCTAACAATTGTTGTAATACTTGACGATAGCGATCCATCCGTTGCATTTGATAAAAAGGACCTTCATCAAAGCGTAATCCCAGCCAGTTTAAGCCATCAAAAATTGCTTGAACAGATTCGGGAGTGGAACGCTCTAAATCTGTGTCTTCAATACGTAATACGCATTTGCCCCCGAAATGTTTTGCATAAGCCCATGAAAAAAGGGCCGTCCGTGCGCCCCCAATATGAAGATAGCCGGTAGGGCTTGGTGCAAAACGTGTACGAACAAGTGTTGGATTATTCATTTTTTGATTCATGACAATGGTAAAATTAAAAAATCACGACTAAGATAGTCAATAGGAAAGTCTAAACAAATGGTTTTCCTAAAAATAATCAGTGCAATTGACAATTGCAGCAGAGTGTAAGCATTAATTATCTGTATTTTACATGAAAACGAGGGATTTATGGCGACTTATGTCATTGGAGATGTACAAGGATGTTTTCAAGCCTTGCAAGCTCTATTAGAAAAAATTGAATTTGATCCTAATCAAGATACATTGTGGTTCACGGGGGATTTAGTCAATCGTGGAGAAAATTCATTGGGCGTTTTGCGTTTTGTCAAAAATTTAGGGGATCGCGCGCTTACAGTACTGGGAAATCACGATCTCAGTCTTCTAGCTCGTGCCGAAGGTTTTGGGAAAACTCATGCAAGTGATACGATTCAAGATGTATTAGAGGCGCCTGATCGGGAAGAATTACTCACCTGGTTGCGTCAACAACCGCTGTGTCATTTTGATAAGAAGAGACAAATTTTGCTTGTTCACGCGGGAATTTTGCCCCAATGGAGTGCGAAAAAAACATGTAAACTGGCAAAAGAAGTCGAAAAAGAATTACGTCATCCTAATCGTTATCGTGACTTACTGGCTAATATGTTTGGGAATAAGCCAAAACGTTGGAAACCAGAATTAGAAGGCTATGATCGTTTGCGTTTAATTATGAGCGCGTTAACACGGTTACGGACATGCGATGAAAAAGGAAAAATGGATTTTGATTTTAAGAGTACTTATGATCAAATTCCAGCAGGATTAGTTGCATGGTTTGATATTCCAAAACGGCGAAGTCAGTCCGTTGAGATTATTTTTGGACATTGGGCCGCATTAGGTTTGTTCCAAAAGAAAAATATTATTGGCTTAGATTCAGGGTGCTTTTGGGGAAATGCCTTAACAGCATTACGTCTTGAAGATCGGCAAATTTTCCAAGTTCCGGGAACCACACTTTCTCCATTACAAACCATCACAGCCTAGATAAATTCATTATGTATCCACTTGGAAAATTTATTACAGTCGAGGGCATTGATGGCTCTGGCAAATCGACGCAAATTGAATTTTTGTATGATTATTTAACCCGAAATCATTTTAAGGTTTTGGTATCTCGAGAGCCGGGGGGAACTCCCCTCGCAGAAAAAATTCGGGAATTACTTCTGAACGAAAGCATGAATATTCAAACAGAATTATTACTCATGTTTGCGGCCCGGGCAGATCATTTTCAGCGCACAATTCAACCGGCTTTGGCTCAGGGAATTTGGGTACTCTGCGATCGTTTTGTCGATTCGACTTATGCCTATCAAGGCTATGGCCGTAATATGCCTATCGCAGAAATTGAGCTCCTCGAAAAAATGACGATCGGAAATTTTAAGCCTGATTTAACTTTTCTGTTTGATATTCCAGCAGAAGTTGCGACCAAACGCGTTTTTAATAGTCGCACCTTGTTGGATCGATTTGAACGGGAAAAAACCGCCTTTTTTGACGCAGTCCGCAAAGGTTTTTTAGCGCGCGCACACTATGATCCTGAACGCATTAAAATCATTGATAGCACGCAAGAAATCATGCCAATTCAAACAAAATTAGTGGAATATTTATATCCATTTATGCAATGTCCTGTGGAAGAAATGGCAGAAAAACCTGAATAATTTGTTTTTTTATATTTATAGAGTACATGAATGGATCATTTTATTCGTGTTCGTGGCGCACGGTTACATAATTTAAAAAATATTGATGTCACCCTTCCTAAAAATCAAATTGTCATTATTACAGGACTTTCTGGTTCAGGAAAATCTTCACTGGCTTTTGATACGCTTTATGCAGAAGGTCAGCGTCGCTATGTAGAATCTCTTTCTGCTTATGCCCGTCAGTTTCTTCAATTAATGGAAAAACCGGATGTCGATAGCATAGAAGGGCTTTCTCCCTCTATCTCAATTGAACAAAAAGCGACATCACATAATCCCCGTTCAACTGTTGGAACTGTGACGGAAATTCATGATTATTTACGTTTGCTCTTTGCTCGCGTGGGCACGGCGCGTTGTCCAACGCATCATTTATCCCTTGAAGCGCAGACGATTTCGCAAATGGTCGATCATGTTTTAGCCTTGCCTCAAGATACTAAAATCATGCTTGTTGCCCCGTTAGTTCAGGACCGCAAAGGCGAACATCTTGAGCTCTTTACAACGCTCCAAAGTCAAGGTTTTGTCAAATTTAGAATTGATAAAACATTATATGATCTAGATTTAGACGGTTTGCCGTCTTTGCAAAAAAATCAGAAGCATACGATTGAAGTGATGATTGATCGGCTCAAAGTCCGGTCGGAGCATCAACAACGGCTGGCCGAATCTTTTGAGAAAACGCTTGAATTAGGAAAAGGGCGAGCGCTTATTATTAACTTGGACACAGAACAAGAAACGCTCCTTTCTGCCCGCTTAAGTTGCCCCCTTTGTGATTATGCGTTACCCGAACTTGAACCGCGTTTATTTTCTTTTAATAGTCCAAGTGGAATGTGTCCACAATGTGATGGATTGGGTATGATTCGTTTTATTGATCCGAAACGTTTGGTTCACGCGCCGCATTTGAGTTTAGCAGAAGGGGCCATTAAATACTGGGATAAAAAAAATCAAAATCATTTTGCGCAACTCACCGCCCTTGCGGATGTCTATCATTTTGATTTGGCACAACCTTTTGAACAACTTTCTGAAGCGATTCAAAAAGTTATTTTATATGGACAGACGCCACAAACAGAAAATTCGTATGAATTTGCAGGCATTATTCCATTGACAGAAGCCCGCTACCGAACGACAGAAGCGACATTTGTGCGTGAAGAATTATCGAAGCTTTTTACAGATCAGCCGTGCCCAACTTGTGCGGGAGCGCGTCTTAAAAAAGAAGCCTTACATGTTTTTATTGAAGATAAAAATATTCAAGCGATTAATCAAATGTCCTTGTCAGAAGCGCTTTCTTGGTTTGAAAACCTGCATTTTCAGAGTCAACAAAAACAGCACATTGCGCAAAAAATTGTTTTGGAAATCCAAGAACGTTTGCGCTTTCTCAATGATGTGGGGCTCACTTATTTAACTTTATCGCGATCGGCAGAAACACTTTCTGGGGGAGAAGCCCAGCGTATTCGCTTGGCGAGTCAAATTGGCTCCGGTTTAACAGGGGTCTTATATGTCTTAGATGAGCCGTCCATTGGTTTGCATCAGCGGGACAATGATCGACTGCTTAAAACGCTCACCCGCTTGCGAGATTTAGGGAATACGGTCATTGTTGTTGAGCATGATCAAGACGCGATTTTACATGCGGATCATGTGATTGATATTGGGCCGGGTGCGGGCGTTCATGGGGGACATATTATCGCACAAGGGCGGCCGGAAGAAATTATGCGTGTGCCAGAATCATTAACGGGACAATATCTAAGCGGCGCCAAAAAAATAGAGAGGCCAACTAAACGCAGAGTTTATCCCACTGATCAATGTTTGACGATTGAAGGCGCAACAGGTCATAATCTAAAAAATGTTAATTTGACTTTGCCAGTGGGATTATTAACCTGTGTGACAGGCGTCTCTGGTTCAGGGAAATCGACACTCATTAATGACACACTTTATTTTGGTGTCGCCAATTATTTACATAAAACACATCACCAAACAGCGCCCTATCAGACTATAAAAGGCTTAGAACATTTTGATAAAATCATTAATGTTGATCAAAGTCCAATTGGTCGGACGCCGCGCTCAAACCCCGCAACCTATACGGGATTATTCACTCCAATTCGGGAGCTTTTTGCGAATGTTCCTGAAGCTCGCCTGCGCGGTTATGCCCCGGGACGATTTTCATTTAATGTCAAAGGGGGGCGTTGTGAAGCGTGCGAAGGAGATGGCGTCGTCAAAGTTGAAATGCATTTTATGCCAGATGTCTATGTTCCTTGTGAAATTTGTCATGGAAAACGTTATAATCGAGAAACGCTCGAAATTACTTATAAAAACAAAAATATCCATGATATTCTCAGTATGACTGTCGAAGAAGCAACTGTTTTTTTTGAAGCCATTCCGCCCGTTTTTCGTAAATTACAAACATTACTGGATGTGGGTTTAGGATATATTCAACTCGGGCAGGCGGCCACAACCCTGTCTGGTGGCGAGGCGCAACGTGTTAAATTGGCGCTGGAATTATCCAAAAGAGATACGGGACGCACATTGTATATTTTAGATGAGCCGACAACAGGATTACATTTTGCCGATATCGATTTGCTTTTAAAAGTGCTCCATCGGCTGGCGGATCATGGTAATACAGTTGTGATTATTGAACATAATCTAGATGTCATCAAAACGGCAGATTGGATTATTGACTTAGGACCAGAAGGCGGGAGTGGAGGCGGAAAGATTATTGCGGCTGGGACACCAGAAGAAATTGTGCAGGTGCAAAAAAGCTATACTGGACAATATCTTAAGTCTTATTTGCGATCATAATCACATAAAAAAAGGCTCTCCAATGTGAGAGCCTTTCTTTTTTTGAATCAGTCAAACTGCGGAATAACCCATCAGTTTGATGCACGGATTAAGCAACTTTCTTTTTGCCAGAAGTGCTTACTGTTTGTGCTAAATCGATAACTTGTTTTGTCGCTTTAGAGAATTGGTCAAATGCACTGTTTGCTGCTGCAACCATGGATTTAACAGAAGCGACTGCCACTTCAGAACCAGCTGGAGCAGATTGAACCGCTTTTTCAACATTTTCGCTAACTGTGCTGTTGAATTCTTTTAAGCTGTTTTCAATGACGCTGTTTAATTCTGATTGTGTTTGGCTCACAACATCATAAACGCTGTTTAAGTAGTTTAATGCTTTATCAAACCCAGGTTGTTGCAATGTAGTTACAGTTTTGCCGAAATCTTGTGGGTTTTTGATTTCACTTAAAGATTGCGCTAATTTGATGTTTTCTTCGATTAAGCTTTTTGCAGCGGCTAATTGGAGGTTAACCAAACGTTCTGTACCACTTAAGAGAGGTGCAGTGACACGGGCAAATGTGTTAATATTGGCTTGGTTTAATGCCACTAATTGGCTGGTGATATTGTTTAACATGGTCAGATTCCTTTTTTAGCGTAGCTAAGATATTTGAAAATTCGTATGTTGCAGTGCAACATTCATTAAGTGTTATTGTACCTAAACTATTTTTGGTGTCAATACATTTTTACAAAAAATTTTTAAATTTTTTTTAAAAAATCAAAATATTGTCTAATTTTTTTTCTGAATCACTTTAGGCACCGTGTAATTTTGGCTGGAATAGCCTTTTTTTTCCAAGAAGTAATCTAAAACTATGACAAATAAAGTAAATTATTTAGTAGAAGCAGGCGGCAAGATGTGTGGACGTCTTCGTGTTCCGGGAGATAAATCTATTTCGCATCGTTCAATTATTTTTGGATCGATCGCGTTGGGAAAAACGGAGGTCACCGGTTTTTTAGAAGGAGAAGATGCCCTCGCGACAATGAATGCTTTTCGGGCGATGGGCGTAAAGATTCAAGGTCCTGAAAAGGGGCGGGTTACTATCGAAGGCGTGGGATTACACGGCTTGAAAAAACCTGAACATATTATTGATTGCGGCAACTCTGGCACGACGATGCGTTTATTAAGCGGGCTTCTTTCTGCGCAACAATTTGATACTATTTTGACGGGGGATGTTTCGTTACAAAAACGGCCAATGCGGCGGGTAGCCGATCCGCTTACCCAAATGCAAGCACAAGTTAAAACGACAGAAACGGGTCGGCCTCCTTTAGAAATTACAGGAAAACAGCCTTTGAAAGGCATTCATTACGTGATGCCTGTTGCAAGTGCGCAAGTAAAATCAGCATTATTATTAGCCGGATTATATGCAGAAGGCGAAACAACCGTTATTGAACCTGCCCCCACTCGAGATCATACTGAACGAATGTTAACTGCGTTTGGCTATCCTGTTGTTGTTTCTGGCGCGCAAAGAGAAATTATCAGTGTGCGCTCTGGGGGAACTTTAACCGCAACGAATATTGAAGTGCCTGCGGATATTTCTTCCGCCGCCTTTTTTATGGTGGCGGCCGCGATCACGCCCAAAGCGGATGTTACTTTAACACATGTCGGTTTGAATCCAACACGGACGGGTGTCATTGATATTTTAAAATTAATGGGAGCGGATTTAACCATTGAAAATCAACGTCTTGTTGGTGGTGAACCGGTCGGTGATATTCGGATTCGTTACGCGCCTTTGCGTGGTATTCATATTCCAGAAGAATTGGTTCCATTAGCCATTGATGAATTTCCTGCTTTATTTATTGCCGCAGCGAATGCTCAAGGCGAAACCGTTTTGACAGGCGCAGAAGAATTGCGTGTGAAAGAATCAGACCGTATCCAAGTCATGGCAGAGGGGCTCAATGTATTGGGTATTGAAAATGAAGTGCTTGCAGACGGCATTAAAATTATAGGGCAACCGCAAGGAGGATATCGTGGTGGGGAAATTTTAACGCATCATGACCATCGTATTGCGATGTCCTTTGCGATTGCGGCTTTACGCGCGAAAGAACCGATTTTTATTCATGAATGTCAAAATATTGCGACTTCCTTTCCTACTTTTTGGGAGCTCGCTGCGCAAGCCGGAATGCATTTTAAACAAATTGATTGTTGCAGTGCAACATAAAGCATAGAGAACATGAATGAGTCAGTTTTTTTTGTCGTTGATTCAAAAATGTTCTCGTGAAATTTTTATTTTTAACTAATCTGCAATACAATAAAAAAGCATATCTTTTAAGGAAACTTTAAGATTTATATTTCTTTTTTTTGAGACTTAACAATTCTTAAACACAGTTGATAAGATATTTTTAATTTATTTCTTGAATGTGAAATTTTTAAACAAGAAGATAAACAAAAATAAAAAGATATGCGATTTTTTTATTTTAAATCATTATTTCTTATTTATAATATAAACACATATTGATTGCTGGGTATTTTATGTCAAAGACTATTTTAATCGTAGATGATTCGGCCTCATTACGACAAGTGGTAAATATTGTTTTAACGCGCGCTGGATATCACGTTCTTGAGGCAGAAGATGGTAAAAAAGCATTGGATCATTTGAATGGGCAAAAAATACATCTGATTGTAAGTGATGTGAACATGCCTGTGATGGATGGAATTAGTTTTGTCAAAGAAGTAAAAAAAATGCCATCTTACAAATTTACCCCGATTATTATGCTCACTACTGAAGATCAAGAAGAGAAAAAACGCGAAGGACAACTTGCTGGCGCAAAAGCATGGATAGTGAAACCCTTTCAACCTGAACAAATGTTGCAAGCGGTTTCTAAACTGATTTTGCCATAATGCATTGATTATATTAAAATAAAAATAGAGAAGTGTTATGCATCCGTCTTTGATTACGTTACAAATCCAACAAAAAGAAGCGTTTACACATGTGCTGATACAGGGTGATTTGACTATTTATGCAGCAACAGAGCTAAATGGTTTACTCGGTGATGTGATCAAGCAACATGATCAGTTGGAAATTGACTTGAGCCAAGTACAAGAAGTCGATAGTGCGGGTTTACAGGTGTTATTTTTTATACAGACAGAAGCCACGCGTCAGCAAAAATCAGTCATTTATAGCCATTTGCCTGAAGAAATGACTAGTTTACTTCAACTCTATAATTTAACAGAAAAATTCAATACAAAAAAACAGTAATCATGTTATATCATCGCGTCTCACTTCTCTATTTTATGATTCATTATTGATTTTCATATCCTTAAACATGAACGGGTCGTTTTCTAAACGAATTCTCTATTATGGTTGAACCGATTGACTTAAATCAAGCGCAACAAATTTTTATTGAAGAAAGTGTCGACTTACTTCAACAACTGGAAGATTTTTTACTCAAATTGGAAAGTGAGGCACTTGAAACGGATGATATTAATGCCATGTTTCGAGCTGCCCACACAATCAAAGGTTCGGCAGGATTATTTGGTTTTGATCATATTGTCAAATTCGCCCATCTTGTTGAAAATATTCTCGATCGTATTCGATCAAAAACCCTGAATTTTACGCCAGAATTAATTTCACTTTTGTTAGAGTGTACAGATTATATTCGCACCTTAATTGATCAAATTGCATATCAGCAAGATCCTGCAAATATTCATCATTTACTGGATATTTTTACCGATCCGGAACATGTCACTTTATCTAATGTTTCTCAAGAAGAACATGTGCTTGAAGCCAAGGGGCAAAATTTAAGTGCCCGTTTATTGCTTTTTCTTGAGGAGAAGAAAAAAACGCCTTCTCCTCCTGTTGCACTTGTTCCTATTACGCCAGTTGTTTTCATTGAGGATCAAAAAGAAATTTGTGAGGCTTCGCCTATTTTAGAAGAAACTTCACAAAATGCGGCGTGGCATTTATCGCTTCGTTTTGGTAAAAATATTTTTCGGGATGGAATGGATCCTGCATCATTTTTGCGGTATTTGCAGACCTTTGGTACGCTCATTCAAGTCACAACGATTTTGGATAGGCTACCTAAAACATCAGGAGAATTTGATCCAGAAAGTTGTTATTTTGGTTTTGAAATTGATTTCAATACTGAAAAAGACAAAGCCACGATTGACAGCGCCTTTGATTTTGTGCGCGATGATTGTGAAATTAAGATTTTACCGCCACATAGTAAAGTTATTGATTATATTCAACTCATTCAAGACTTGGAAACGTCTGATCAAGATGGCAACGATATCAAATTAGGGGAAATTCTTGTTCAGAGCGGTGCGCTCACGCAACATGAACTTGAGCTAGGTTTAGCGCATCAATATGGTCCACAAAATGCCGTCAATCAGCAGGATATAGCGTCTTCTCCAGACATCCTTAAAATTGGGGAAATTCTTGTACAAGAAAATATTGTGCAACAAGAAGTCATTGATGCAGCTTTAGAAAAACAAAAAAGCCATCGTGAAAATAATATTCGGGCGACTGAAGCTCGTTTAATTCGGGTACAAGCAGATAAACTGGATCAGTTAATTAATCTTGTGGGCGAGTTAGTCATTGCGGGAGCCAGTGCCAGTTTGATTGCGCATCGCACTGCAAATGTCAATATGATTGAAGCCACAAGTGGTATTTCTCGCTTAGTTGAAGAAATTCGCGATCGCGCTTTGCAATTACGTATGGTGCAAATTGGTGAAACTTTTCATCGTTTTCATCGTGTTGTACGCGATGTCAGCCATGAATTACAAAAAGAAATAGAGCTAGATATTGCAGGGGGCGAAACCGAACTTGATAAATCTGTGATTGAAAAAATCGGCGACCCTTTGATGCATTTAGTCCGAAATGCAATTGATCATGGGATTGAACCGATAGAGATCCGCCAAAAACGAAATAAGCCCCCAAAAGGAAAAGTTTCTCTCAATGCGTATCATGATTCGGGCAATATCGTGATTGAAGTCAAAGATGATGGCGGGGGGCTCAATCGCGAAAAAATCCTTAAAAAAGCGCGCTCCCAAAATATTATTAAAGCGAATGAAGAATTAAGCGATCAGGATATCTTGCATCTTATTTTTGAACCCGGTTTTTCGACAGCAGAAAAAGTGTCTAATTTGTCAGGACGAGGCGTCGGAATGGACGTGGTTCGCAGCAATATTGAAAAATTGCGCGGAACTGTTGAATTAGACAGCAAGGAAGGCATAGGCACAACTGTTCGCATTCGGCTGCCCTTAACATTAGCTATTATTGATGGTTTTTTAGTAAGTGTGGGTCAAACGGTCATTGTGATTCCCTTAGATTTGGTTTTGGAATGTATTGAACTAAAAGAAATGTATCGTCATACAGAGCAAGGGGAATATATTAATTTACGGGGCGAAATTTTGCCTTATTTACGTTTACGCGATGTTTTTCAGGTTAAGGGAACCCCTCCTCGTCGAGAAAATATTGTTGTGGTACATTACTCAGGCCAAAAAATTGGTTTAGTCGTCGATGAACTAATGGGTGAATATCAAACAGTCATCAAACCCTTGGGGAAATTATTTAAACATTTACGGGGAATTAGTGGATCAACAATTTTAGGAACAGGAGAAGTGGCATTAATTCTCGATGTACAAGCATTAGTACAACGTTGTGTTACCACACATTATCGGTTGAATAATAACGAATCCGCATAACGGTTCTGTTTGACAATGGTATGCTGATCATTGGAAATTAATATGAATTTAAATCAAATTAAAATTGGAAAACGTCTTGCCATTAGTTATTTTATAATGTTGTTATTTCTGATAGTCGGCGTTTTTATCAGTATTATACAATTGAATAAAATCAAAGATGTCAGTCAATTAAGTATTTCAGATCGCTGGCCTAAAGCCCGCGCAAGTTACGAAATTTGGGGACAAATTCGTTCTGTTTCAACATATAATCGCAATTTTATCTTAGAGCAAAACACAGATAGTTTTGCCCGTGAAAAAAACCGCGTCGCCACATCCCGTGAGGCGATGCAAAAAAATATACAATATCTTAAAGAGAATATTTACACACCAAATGGAAAAATTATTCTAGCGCGTATTTTAGAGCATCATTCGCAATATCAGCATTATCTAGATGTTTTTGCGAATGAAGTAGACCAGCATCATTTTGAATCCGCACAGGGTTTACTCAATAATGAGATCCGAAAATCGCAGGGCGCCCTTCTCGAAGCCTTGCGCGATATGATTGATATGCTAGATACGCAACTGAATAACTTTGAACATGAAATTGATGCGTCTGCGCATCATGCAAAATTACTCATGTTGGGCCTTACGGGATTCGCTATTTTAATTGCAGGGATTGTCGGATTTTTTATTACTAAAAGTGTAACAAATCCTCTAAATTTAGTTGTTGAAGTCGCTTCTCAAATTGGAAAAGGTAATTTAGCTATTCAAATTGATACAAAACAATTTCGGGATGAAACGGGGTTAGTGTTAGAGGCTATTCATCAAACACAATCTCATTTAATTGAAGTCGTGACACAAGTACAAGATTCAGCAATATTACTGGCCAATGCCGCTGACCAAATTAATATTACATCTAATGCATTAAGTAGTGCAACGAGTGAGCAAGCGGCGAGTGTTGAACAAACCAGTGCTTCTGTTGAGCAAATGAGTGCATCATTAATGAATACGGTTGATAATGCCAAATCAACAGATAAAATTGCAGAGCAATCGGCACAACAAGCCAAAGAAAGTGGGACTGCTGTTTCAAAAACAGTGGATGCCATGAAAGAAATTGCCAATCGAGTGAGTATCATTGATGATATTGCCTATCAGACAAATTTACTTGCGTTGAATGCCGCCATTGAAGCGGCGCGGGCGGGAGATCATGGAAAGGGTTTTGCTGTTGTTGCCACAGAAGTGCGAAAACTCGCAGAGCGGAGTCAAATTGCCGCCCAAGAAATTGGTAAATTGGCAATAAATAGCGTCACGTTGGCAGAAAATGCGGGTCGATTTTTGGTTGAAATGGTTCCAAATATTCAACATACTTCTGATCTTGTACAAGAAATCACCGCGGCAAGTGAAGAACAATCTGATGGGGTGGGACAAATTAATACTGCAATGACACATATTAACCAAGTTACACAACAAAATGCTTCTGCATCTGAAGAACTTTCTGCGACTTCTGAAGAAATGCGGGAACAAGTTGAACAGCTTTTGCAACTCATCTCTTATTTTAAAACAAGGTAAGCTATGTTACTTAAAACAATAAAAAGTAAACTCATTGCAGTATTTACATTACTGACAGTATTACTTGCATTTGTGAGTTTTCTTTCCATTAATGAATCGAATACATTAAATGATGAAATCGCAAATGTGGTTAAAAAGCGGATGCCCATGATGAATGAAACGAAATCAATTGGGATGTTGGCGCGTTACCAGACAATTTATTTGTACGAAATGCTGACGGCTGCTAGACGTGGTGAAAGCATCGATACTTTATATAATGAGTTGCAGGAAGAGCTCCAAAAAGGCAGCAGTCTTATGCAGCGTTTAACGCAAAATGCGGTGTCTGAAACAGAAAAAAATATTTTGGCCGATTTGCAAAAACAGCGAACACGTTATGTCAATGGACAAACGGCTGTCATGGGCTTGCTTAAAGAAAAAAAATTGGAAGAAGCAGAACATATATTAATAAGTGATTTACGCAATGCCCGTCAAGATTATATCCAATTGGGTGAGAAACTTGTTGAATATGAAGAAAATCAAGCCCGTCAAGCGGACGAAAAAACAACAGAATCTTACAATTTAATGCGAAATGTCGTTATTGGCATTGGTTTGGGTAGTATTATCCTTTCTGGTTTTGCGGCGTATTGGTTAATGCGTCAAGTAACCGTCCCTTTAAATGAAACGATTGAGATTGCAAGACGTATCGCAAAAGGGGAATTAAATTTAGATATTCATACAGATTCGCAAGATGAAATGGCCGTATTAAAGCTCACAATGCGCGATTCTATGGAAAATCTTGCAAAAGTGATGAAAGAAATTCGAGAAGCGTCCGGTTTGATTAGTAATGCCTCTGATCAAGTCAATGAAACGTCCCAATCTTTAAGTCAATCCTCGAATGAACAAGCGGCGAGTGTAGAAGAAACCAGTGCTTCTGTTGAACAAATTACTGCATCTATTAGCCAGAATAGCGAAAATGCAAAAGTAACAGATTCGATGGCTAGCCGTTCCGCTTCTCAAGCAGAAGAAGGCGGCAGTGCAGTTCAAGAAACTGTCAACGCAATGAAACAAATTGCAGATAAAATAGGCATTATTGATGATATTGCGTATCAAACAAATTTACTGGCCCTGAATGCGGCCATTGAGGCGGCTCGTGCGGGAGATCATGGTAAAGGTTTTGCGGTGGTTGCGACAGAAGTGCGGAAATTGGCCGAACGAAGCCAAATTGCGGCACAGGAAATTAGCGGTTTAGCAAAACATAGTGTGGATTTAGCCGAACGCGCCGGGCATCTTTTTGATGAAATGGTCCCAAATATTAAGAAAACTTCTGTGCTGGTTCAAGAAATCACACGGGCTTCTGAAGAGCAAGCCGATGGGGTGGGACAGATTAATACTGCAATGAGTCAACTCAATCAAATCACGCAACATAATGCTTCTGCCGCTGAAGAACTTTCTGCGACAGCAGAAGAAATGTCGAGTCAAGCGGAGCAATTATTGGCGTTGATTGAATATTTCAAAGTTGATCAGGATAAAAGAACCATGTATAACACAAGTCATTCTGCTAAAACAGGAAACCCCTCCGCAAAAAAGCTGCCTTTCGTTCTGAATAAAGACGCATCATCAAGTACACTGCCTGTGCGTGATTCAGAACCGAAGAAAACAGCAAAAAATACGAAATCCGTGCCACATAGCACGACTGTACGAAGTATTTCGAGTCCGTACTATAATAAACCTGTTGAAGGCCATGATTTCAGCGAGTCCGATTTTGAAAAATTTTAAAAAATAATTCTCTCAATCTCAAATTAAAAAAGCCCTATTACAGGGCTTTTTTTGTTTATAGCCAATATTGAATGTGCCCCTGTTGTGTACGGGGCATCATTCTTTTTAGAGCCATCTCAGCAATTTTATCACTGGCAAAAAGAGTAACAGGCAGGCGCGGGGCTCTTATTGAACCATAATGTAAATAAGTCATCATTATGACAGAACGGACGGCTTCTTCAATAGAACAAGATCCATCTTTCTCAATGAGCAAGGAACGGGCGGTCGCATGCGTATTCATTGGTGGAGTGGTGACTAAAATGGCCCGATTTTTATCCAGATAAAAACCTGTGCCGCGGGGTGGATTACTATAGCGTTGCTGCGCTGTATTGAATTCATACAAGCGCGGATGGGTCATGCCTGTTAGATTGGCTTTCACCACTTCAACAAAGTCAAATTGCGCATTGAGCTGCATTGCTATTTTGTTTAAATGCTTTTTTTCATTTCCCCGAAAGCGGCCATCACGATGAATGAGCACTCTTTTATTGTGAAAAAATTTTATATTAAAAAACTGATTTAAGACTGATTCTGAGATAGTTTCACCTTCAATGGCAATATTTTCAATTGTATAATCTAAAAATAAGCCATGATTATTGAAAAGGCGTGTAGCGACTACTGTGCTTAGACTGCCTGTTGTTCGTATTTTTTCTTCTCGCCCAATGTCTAGTCCAACAATACAATCGACAAAATCAAGCGGTTGGTTCAAAACATAAGGAATATGGCCTAATTTTGCTAAAATACCCAAAAGCGTATTATGCAAAATATATTGATTATGGCTGCTGGCTAAATTAATGACTTGGCTCGCGATACCATTTTGAATAGATAAACGTTTTAAATGCGTGTAACAATCTTCGGATAAGAATAAATCCGCATCGTTATTTTCTTCTTCCGCTAAGTCGCCCTGATTTTGCTTAGGTTGAATAAAAGCTAAAATCAAATCAACTTTTTCTGAAATACAACGCTGTAAAATTTCTTCTAATTGAGAAGCATTTTTTTCGTCAAAATATGTGAGTTTAAAATTATCAAGGCTGACTAATTGAATCCCAAAAGGTTGTAAGCCCGTTGCCATTTTGCTCAAGAGATTTTTATTAAATGGCCCCGAAGCCAGTACTACTGTGCGAACTTCGCCAATTTTTGCGTCCGGAAGACGGGCGTAGCAACCATATTGTGAAAGTAATTCAAAATAATTTTTATTTAAATCAACAACTTGATTCTGACCGATTGTGCCCAGAACGGGTTGAGGCGCTCGAAAAAAAAGAGGATGGGCCGGTTTTTCAGTGACCGGTTCAAAATGTACGCAGGCGTAACGCGTATGAATATGCGCAGCAATCGCTAAAATAAAACACATCCGTTCGTGAGGATTCATAAAGAATTTTTGACGGACACTGGCGGCTTGATTGCTATAACGTTCTAAATCTTTAAATTGTGGCTTTAACTGTAAGGCATCCAATGCATAATCATACAAGGCGTGCGGATGGCTTTTATACGCCACTTGAACCAACGGCTCAGTATCAGAAGCCGTTGCTAAATAGGTTTTCATTTTGTCATTTTTGGTTTTTGCGATCAATGACACGCGTCCTGTCTGGAGCGTCTGCGGCAAAATATTTTGGATAACACTTTTTGTACTCGATGGTTGAAAACGATTTTCTACATAGAGTCCTTTGAGTGCTTCTAAGCCATGATGTGCTGCAAAGACAGAAGGTTTTTCGAGATAATTCATTTCAGAATGAATACTAATTTGTAACAATGCAAAAATTTTATCTTGATAATCAATCAGTTGAGATTTAAATTGTACTTTTCTTTTGATTTGCAAGACGGCCTTTTGATTTTTTTGCGGGGGCGGGTTCAAGATTTTTTGTTGAATTTCGTTTATCAGGCGGTTGTCTTGTGCAATTTGCGTCACAATAAATTCGCCTTTTTCTGCTTCAGTCAAAACTTGGCCCGCATCTTGTTGTATCGTATATAAACTTTCAAACGCATTATTTTCTTGCTGCCATAGGGCAAGACAATCTTGATGCAAGACTGCATTTGAAAAGTCTTGATTTGAAATCAGTCGCTTGGTTTTTTGACAATACGCCCATTGTGAATCAGGATGATACCTGCGTAATTGAAAAACAAGCTGCCTACCGATTTTAGCATGTCCATACCCTTGATTTGTTTCGAAAATATAAGCAAACAAGGGCCTTTCCCACAAATTTGTTTTAATTAAAAAACATTCCGTTAGCAGTTTATTTATCATCATTTTTGCTAGTCAATTTGGTTAAAAAATTAAATTTTAACATAAAATAATTTAACTAAAAATAAAATTGATTTTACCTAAATAAAAAATAGTCTTTTTTATTTAAAAAGAGAATTTATTGCCAATTAAAACTTTTTTGAAAGTTTTTTCAATATAACGCTTGACAGCTTCAGGGATCTTCTCTATAATTCGAATCCTAACGTTTTGAATGACGGAGAGATGGCCGAGAGGTCGAAGGCACTCCCCTGCTAAGGGAGCATAGGACAAAATCCTATCGAGGGTTCGAATCCCTCTTTCTCCGCCACCAGCGTTTTTTCTAGGTGGTTTCTCGTTTCAGTTCAATATTCTTCCGGTTTCGTTTTTCGTTTCAGTTCCCTACTTTTTCTGGTTCTTCCCTTGTTTCCGCACATCGTGCTTTGCCTCTGTTTCAGCGTTTTTTTGTTTCCATTTCGGTGAGCTGATGGCATCGTATTGGGTTCACCGATTTCTTTTTTCTATTCTATTACGGCGTCACGCCTTACCCTTCGCCGTCCTTTTTTTATGACTTGTTAGATGAAATCACTATGAAACGATCCATCTCGTTCTTCTTCGCCGCCCTGATGACTGTGAGTGTGTTTTCAACGGGATTGACTGGCTGTGCAACAACAACACGCGGCAGTCAAAAAAGTGCAGAAACGATTCAATCTGAAGTGGCTAAATTCAAAAAGGGTGTGACCACTTATAATGAAGTTGTTGAAAAATTAGGCCCACCTCAATATGCGTTTATTTCAGATGGCATGCTTACAACGCATTATAATGTTTATGAGCAGAAATATGATTCTTCAGTTCCTATAATTGGGTCATTTGTGTCAAGTATGATCGGTATAGGTGGCATTGCAAGTATTGCGACTCAGGCGGCCACTCAAAGCGCTTCCAAAGATACTAATTCTCAAACGACAACAATTTTAATTTTCAACCAAAAAACAAAAATCTTACAAGATATTTTACAAACTGCCTCTTCTGGCTCAACAAGACGAAATTTAGCGAACTAGTTTCAATATGAATCCCTCCCCCTGAGGGATTTTTCTTTTTTGTATGGAGAGTGATGCGCTCATCATGCTGGTTTTTTCTTGCATTTTTAAATATTGTCAAAGCTAAAATAAAGGTGTTAAAAAAATAAATCGTCAATGTAGCTTAAAGTTACAAAATTGGATCATTCAAAGTTTTGATAATATGGACAATAAAATAATCGATTATATTATTAAATATCTATTTTTAATCAAGTTCAAATTTTATTTGACGTTTTTTTTGAGTAAACAAGCTTTTATAACCTAATTTTTCAAAATAAATACAAATAATTAATATAATTGAGCAAACTGTTTTAAAAAATTAACATTCTTATTATTAAAGAATGATTTTATTTATTATTTTTAGCATAATAAATTTGCAGCTTATTTCGCTTAAAATAACGTATCTTCTTTATTAATCATGCATTTTCTTTGTCAGAAGCAAAATAATAATAGAAAAGCAATCTTCTCTTTTTTATCTCAACAAAAATGATGTATTATTTCATTTGACAGAGCGTTCATATTATTTTATATTTTTCTATCAAAGATAATGAATCAATATGCCATTTAATCACAACTGGGCTGTAACAACGTACAGTTCGTGACAACTATTATCAGAAATTAATTCAATCAAATCTATTCAATATTTAAAAAGGAAAAACTGTGCATTCTCAAATCAATCAAGATGCTATCAATAAAGCACTCTGGTCTGCTTGTGATGTGTTTCGTGGCACGATTAGTGCGGACACGTATAAAGATTTTATTCTCACCATGTTGTTCTTAAAATACGTTTCTGATGTCTGGCAAGACCATTACAATAATTATAAAAAAGATTATGGTGAAGAGCCTGAATTGATTGAAGAAATGATGAAAAACGAGCGTTTTGTTCTACCGCCGCAATCTAATTTTTATACACTCTATGAGCGTCGTTATGAAGCAGGTAACGGGGAGCGTATTGATCAGGCCTTACATGCGCTTGAAGAGGCCAACGGCACTAAACTCAAAGATGCCGGAAAAAGTGTATTCCAAGATATTTCTTTTAATACTGATAAGTTAGGTGAAGAAAAACAGAAAAATACCATTCTCAAAGACTTACTCGAAGTCTTTGCAGTAGCTGATTTAGATCTGAAACCAAGTTGTGTAGGGACACTAGATGTCATTGGCAATGCGTATGAATATTTGATTAAAAATTTTGCTGCGAGTGGGGGACAAAAAGCAGGAGAATTTTATACGCCACCAGAAGTCTCCGACTTGATTGCTGAGTTGCTCGATCCACAACCGCATGACAAAATTTGCGATCCTGCTTGTGGTTCTGGCTCTTTGCTTATGAAATGTGGCCGCAAAATCTTAGCCAATCACAACAGTAAATACTATGAACTGTATGGCCAAGAGGCGATTGGCTCCACTTGGTCGCTCGCTAAAATGAATATGTTCCTACATGGTGAAGACAACCACCAAATTGAATGGGGAGATACCATTCGCAATCCCAAACTATTAGATAAAAATGGCGATTTGATGCTATTTGATATTGTCACAGCCAATCCGCCATTTAGTTTGGACAAATGGGGGCACGATGAAGCCGAAAACGATAAGTTTAGTCGTTTCCGTCGTGGTATTCCACCCAAAACCAAGGGAGACTACGCTTTTATCTTGCATATGATTGAAACCATGAAACCCCGCACGGGACGCATGGGCGTGGTTGTTCCGCATGGTGTGCTCTTTCGTGGTTCTTCAGAAGGCAAGATTCGCCAAAAATTAATCGAAGAAAATTTACTTGATGCCGTAATTGGTTTACCTGAAAAACTGTTTTATGGGACAGGTATTCCAGCCGCGATTTTGATCTTTAAAAAGCAGAAAGCTGATCGTTCTGTGCTATTTATTGATGCCAGCCGTGAATTCAAATCAGGCAAAAATCAGAATCAACTAGATACAGAACACATCCAGAAAATTGTCGCTACATATCGTAATGGTGTGTCTGTTGAAAAATATGCCTATGCCGCTACTTTTGAAGAAATCAAAGAAAATGATTTTAACTTGAATATTCCGCGCTATGTCGATACCTTTGAGGAAGAGGAAGCGATCGACCTGATGGCTGTGCGTGCTGAACGCATCCAACTGCAAGCCCAATTAGCCGACTTGGAAGGACAAATGGCAGGCTATTTAAAGGAATTGGGTTATGAATGATTTTGCTAAAGCCGAGCTGCTGAAAGCAAAGCTAGACACCTATCGTCCGCTAGATAATCAAGTGGTGAACAACTTGCATGATAACTTGGTGCTGCAATGGACATATCACAGCAATGCGATTGAGGGCAATACCCTGACACTCAAGGAAACCAAAGTGGCACTGGAAGGCATTACTATCGGGAAAACCTTACGTGAACACTTTGAAGCGATTAACCACCGTGATGCCATCCTATTTGTAGAGGAGCTGGTCAGCCAACAGCAACCACTAAACGAGTGGACAATTAAAACCCTCCATCAGCTGGTCTTAAAAAATATTGATAGCGACCATGCTGGGTGTTACCGCCGCGTGAACGTGCTGATCTCTGGTGCAGAGCATCGCCCTCCTCAAGCATTGCAGGTGCCAGAACAAATGACCGCTTTCATTGACTGGTACCAGCAGAAAGCACAGACATTGCACCCTATCGAACGCGCTGCCCGTGTGCATGGTGAGTTTGTCAAAATTCACCCCTTTGTGGATGGCAATGGATGCATGGCACGTTTGTTGATGAATCTTGAACTGATGAAAGCGGGTTTTCCTGCTACGGTAATTGAGGTAGCGCAACGTTTGGATTATTACCAAGCATTAGACAAAGCCCACTGTACTAATGACTATAGCGATTTTATTAAGCTATTGGCAAACGCTGTGGAAAAAAGCTTTGCCCCTTACTGGTGGGCGTTGGATGTTGAGGTGGAAGTGAATCAGTATTTAGCGGGAATAGGTAATGCACGATAAGGAACAGATTTTTAATCAAGCACAATACAAAAAACGTCGATCAGCACTTCGTCAGTATGCACCCGAACCCGAGCAGCGTTTTTGGCAAGCTGTGAGGGGTCAGCAACTGGGTATCAAGTTCCGCCGACAACATGGAATCGGTCATTACATTGTGGATTTTTATTGTCCTCAATGCAAATTGGTGGTTGAGCTGGATGGGGATTCTCATTACTTAGAAGACGCGCAGGAATATGATGCCGTGCGAGACGCTTATATTCAAGGGTTGGGGATTCGAGTCTTGCGGTTTAGTAATCGCGATGTGATGCAGAACCTTAAGGGAGTATTGCAAAGCGTTATAAATTCGTTGAATAACCCCACCCCCTGCCAAGGGGGAAATATAGAATACGCCAGCGACCCCACCCCAACCCTCCCCTTCTCAGGGGAGGGCGTAGAGACATTATCAAATATCGGAAACAGAACCTCTAACTCCTCCCCCTGCCAAGGGGGAGAAAGGGAGGGGGTCAATAGACACGCCAGCGACCCCACCCCAACCCTCCCCTTCTCAGGGGAGGGCGTAGAGACATTATCAAATATCAGAAACAGAACCTCTAACTCCTCCCCCTGCCAAGGGGGAGGACGGGAGGGGGTCAATACAATAAAACAGGAGATGGGTTATGGTGCCTAAGGGGTGGTTAGAACATACGCTAGATGAATTAGCTTTAGTTGAAAGAGGGAAATTTTCTGCTCGACCAAGAAATGATCCTCGCTACTATGGTGGAAATATGCCTTTTGTCCAAACAGGTGACGTAGCTTTATCAGATACCTATATCAAAAGTTTTTCACAAACATTAAATGAAGATGGAATTAGAGTCAGCAAGGTATTTCCAAAAAATACTATCTTAATAACTATTGCCGCCAACATTGGCGACACAGCAATAACTTCATTCGAGGTTGCCTGTCCGGATAGTGTTGTTGCAATTCAGTCCTACAAAGATCGAGCAGATGTTTACTGGCTTAAAAACTATCTTGAAACAAGAAAAACGGAGCTTGATACACAAGCAACACAAAATGCACAGAAAAATATCAATCTCCAAGTCCTTAAACCTTTGTTAATACTAACGCCCCCCCTCCCCGAACAAAAAAAAATCGCCCAAATCCTTTCAACGTGGGATCAGGCCATTACCACCACTGAGCGCTTGCTTGACCTTGCCCGCCAGCAGAAAAAAGCCCTTATGCAACAATTGCTCACCGGGAAAAAACGCCTATTGGATAAAAATAAGGTTAGGTTTAGTGATGAGTGGACTTTTATCGGGTTTGACAAAATATTTCATGTAAATAATAAAAAATCTGCACAAATTAAATCATCCGATTATCTTGAAACAGGCTCTGTACCTATCGTTGATCAAGGAAAACAGCTAATCGCAGGGTATTGCAATAATAAAGAACGCTACACCAGTATTCCTGTGATTATTTTTGGAGATCATACTCGCTGCTTAAAATGGGTAGACTTTGAATTTTGCCCTGGAGCTGATGGAACACAAGTCCTAGATACTAATGGATATATCAATAAAAAATTTGGATACTACTTACTTTGCTTTACTGACATTCCAAATCTAGGCTATAGCCGTCATATGCGTGAATTGAAAGAAAAAGAGTTTAAAATTCCTATAAATCTTGAAGAACAACAAAAAATCGCTGAAATTCTTTCCAGAGCCGACCAAGAAATCACCTCGCTTCAATCCCAACTCGACGCGCTAAAACAAGAGAAAAAAGCCCTGATGCAGCAATTGCTGACGGGTAAACGAAGAGTGAAAGTGGAGAGCAGTACATGATTTACTTGCATTTTATCGACTTGGGGCTTATAATGGGTTTAACAACACCCACAACGCCTCTGATGCAAGCGTACCAGTGTGGGTTTTTTTATGCCTAAAATCTTCTCAAAACCCCCAAAACCTTACTCAGAGCTGTTGTTAAAACTCCAATCTGACGGACTACAGATCACCGACCCCGTTGCCGCAACCCAACACCTCAGACAAATCAGCTACTACAGGCTCAAAGGCTATGCACTAGCGTTTCGACAACATGATCATACTGGCCAACGACTTCGCGCCTTTCAAGACAATGTTGATTTTTCAGATTTAATTGAAATAAGCTTGATTGATTGCGAACTACGCGGCTTGATTCTTAGTGCAATTGACCATATCGAGGTCAAAGTGCGCAATGTGATCACTCATGAATTAGCTATCAAATACAACGACTCGCACTGGTTTGCGCAAGCAGGATTGTTCAAAAAATCAGACGAATTCAATCATGACAAATTTCTTAGTCAAATCAAACAATATACCGCAAAAAATGCAAAAGCAGGTAGCAAACAGGAAAAGCTGCGGGAAACCTTCATTAATCACTATTATCAACAGTATAATCAGCCAGAATACCCTCCGTGCTGGATGATTGCAGAAGTCCTACCCCTTGGCTCATGGTCGAAGCTGTATGAACACCTAACGTACAGTAAAGATCGCAAGCAAATTGCCAAACAGTTCGATCTTGCCCCAGATGTACTCGAATCATGGCTACACACCTTAACCTATTTGCGTAATGTATGCGCCCATCAAGGGCGGCTTTTTTATCGAAATTTGGTTTTTTCTCCAAAGAAAGCTAAAAATTTGCCAATCAAAGCTAACCATCAGCTTTTTGATTTTATTTGCATTATTTTTTTCTTTTTGAAAGAGTTTAACCATAAGTATGATTGGTTAGATCGCATTGAAACAGTGATAAACAGATGTTCACCGTCATTGTTGCAGTATTATGGATTTACTGAGAACTGGCGAGAGCAAGACCAGGCTTATTGGCTTGGGAAAACTACCCAATAGATTGCCAAATGTATGTTCACTACTAAGAACTTTTTAAAGCCTAGCTTATAATCAAAGAGAAATAACAAATGACACACTACACACCCAAATTCCAAGAAGAATACAGCGCCAAGTTTCCAGCATTAACACTTTTAACTAATTTGGGGTGGTCATTTCTTTCTCCATCACAGGCACTCGCGGCCCGTGATGGGAAGCAGGATCAAGTGGTTTTACGGCAAATTTTGCGTACTGAACTACAAAAACGGACTTTTACGTTTGAGGGCAAAAATTATCCTCTGTCTGAAAAAGCCATTGATAAACTGATTACTGAAATGTGTAGTCCTGCATTGAATGAAGGACTACTGACCGCCAATGAAAAAATTTATAACCATTTGCTTTATGGTATCGCGGTCACAGAGTTTGTAAATGGTAAAAAGGTCAACCCGACTATCGCCTTAATTGACTGGCAAAATATTGAAAATAATAGCTTTATATTGACTGAAGAATTTAGTGTGACCCGCTCAGGAGGTATTGAAAGTCGTCGCCCTGACATTGTCTGTTTTGTCAATGGCATACCATTAGTGATCATTGAAGCCAAGCGCCCTGATGGACATGCCAAAAAAGGACAAACAATTGAAGAAGGCATCTCGCAAAGTCTACGTAATCAGCGTCATGATGAAATCCCGCTATTATTTGCCTATAGTCAATTGCTGCTTTCTATTAATGGCTATGACGGACGTTATGGGACGTGTGGTACACCTGCTAAGTTTTGGGCAACTTGGCGAGAGGAAGACATTTCAGATGCTGAGATGAATGCCATTAAGAACAAAAAACTCAAAAGTAAACAACTTACAAGTTTGTTTAACCATCGTCCTGCAGAAGATTTGGCATGGTATCAAAACCTGATTGCTGCAGGTGAATTAGCGGTGACTGGGCAAGATCAATTACTGATCAGCCTCTTGAATCCTGCGCGCTTACTGGAAATGACGCGTTTTTTTGTATTATTTGACAAAAAATTTGGCAAAATCGTGGCACGTTATCAACAGTTCTTTGGTATTAAACGCTTGATTCAACGTATTAACACGCAGCGTTCTGATGGGGGACGTGAAGGGGGCGTGATCTGGCATACTACAGGTTCAGGCAAGTCATTGACTATGGTATTTTTGAGTAAAGTCATGATCTTACATGAATCCTTAAAAAAATGTCGCATCATGATCATCACCGACCGAGTGGACTTGGAAAGACAACTGAGTAAAATCTTTGTTTCTGGAGGAGAACTAGCAGGGAAAAGAGATAAAGAAGCAGCAATGGCAACATCGGGAAAACGCCTTGCTGAACAAATTGGCAAAGGCACCGAACGCATTATTTTCTCACTCATTCAGAAATTTAACACAGCAACAAAACTACCTGAATGTGTCAATAATAGCGCAGATATTATTGTCTTGATTGATGAAGGACACCGTAGTCAAGGCGGTGAAAACCATATCCGCATGAAGCAGGCATTACCCAATGCGGCATTTGTTGCTTTCACGGGAACGCCTTTGCTTAAGGATGAAAAAACGGTCAACAAGTTTGGTCCAATTGTACATGCTTATACCATGCAGCGAGCCGTAGAAGATCAAGCGGTCACGCCTTTACTTTATGAGGAACGTATTCCTGATTTAGATATCAATGAACGGGCCATTGATAGTTGGTTTGAACGCATAACAGAATGTTTAACCGAAGAACAACGTACCGACTTAAAACGTAAATTTGCCAAGAAAGGACAGATTTATAGTACAGAGGATCGGATTCGCTTGATTGCATTAGATATTGCCAATCATTTTGTTAAAAATATTGATGATGGTCTCAAAGGACAACTCGCTTGTGAGAGTAAAGCGGCCGCAATTAAATATAAAAAATATTTGGATGAAGCAGGCTTATTCGAGTCTGCGGTAGTGATGAGTCCCCCAGATACCCGTGAAAGCAATACGGCCTTAGATGAAACAGCAACATCGGAAGTTATCCAGTGGTGGAAAGACAATATCGGGACGGAAGATGAACAAACCTATACCAAGCATGTGATTGAACGCTTTGATCAAGATGATTCGCTGAAAATGCTGATTGTTGTCGATAAGTTACTAACAGGCTTTGATGAACCGAAAAATGCTGTCTTGTATCTTGACAAACCATTAAAAGAACATAATCTGATTCAGGCTATTGCACGGGTTAACCGTCTTCATCCAAAAAAGAAATTTGGTTTATTAATTGATTATCGTGGCATCTTAAAAGAATTAGATACCACCATTCAGAAATATCAGGATTTGGCAGCACAGACTCAAAGCGGTTATGACATTCATGATATCGCTGGTCTATATAACCAAATGAGCACAGAATATAAGCGCTTGCCTTTGCTCTATAAAAATTTGTGGGCGATTTTCGATAATGTGAAAAATAAAAATGATATTGAGCAATTACGGCAGGTACTTGTACCACATATTGAGGTGCGCAATGGCGAGTTAGTCGATGTCCATCTAAAAGTGCGGGATGATTTTTATGAAGCATTAACTGAATTTGCGAGTTGTTTAAAAGTGGCATTGCAATCTGTTACCTTTTTTGAGGACAAGAGTTTTAGTGATCTGGATCGTCAGCGTTATAAAGAAACCCTCAAGCAGTTTTCTAGTTTACGCCAGTTAGCAAAACAGGATGCTGGAGAAATCGTTGATTATGATCAGTATGCTGAACAAATCAAAAAACTCTTAGATAAACATGTTGTTGGTGTTGAGATCAAAGAATCCAAAGGTATTTATGAAGTTGGCAAAATGGGGAATATTTTACAACCTGAAGATTGGACTGACGAAAAAACCCGAAATGAAACTGATATTATTAAAACACGTGTGACTAAGATGATTGAGCAAGAACTACGAGATGATCCTTATGCGCAGGAAGCTTTTTCTAAACTGTTGCGTCAAGCGATTGAAGACGCAGAAAAACAGTTTCAACATCCGCTCAAACAGTATATGCTTTTTCGGGCGTTTGAAGAGCAAGTGCAAAAACGACGTTTAGATGACATTCCTGATGTTTTTATGGGCAATCGTCAGGCTCAGGCTTACTTTGGTGTCTTTAAAAAAATGCTACCTGACGCATTTGTGCTTACACATTCGCAGGAGCAAGAACAATGGGTAAAATTAGCCTTCGAGGTAGATGAATTAGTCAAATGTTCAGTTGCAGAATATTCAATTAATCCGCAAAATATTGACGCAGCCATTCGAAGAAGTTTGTTGCATATCATGTTTAATAAGGCAAAAATAGTTGGGGGTAGTTTCGATCAGGCAAAGAAAATAGTTGAAATGATCGTGCAGATTATTCGAGTAGGGCTAAATGGGATCTAGTATAAAAATACAGTATGGGGATGAAATCATTACATGTGAGCGGGTCGGACGTCCTCATGTATCTGATAAAATATTAATTAAAGTATATCCAGACTGTCGAGTTGTGATTTCAGCCCCTGAATGGGCTGAGAATGATGCTGTCCTCAAAGCGGCACAAAAACGGAGTCGCTGGATTTACCAGCAACTGCGAGCATTCCGTCAGCAACTGAAATTTATTACGCCCCGTCACTATATTAGTGGAGAAAGTCACTATTACCTGGGCAAACAGTATCAGATCAAAGTACTAGAAGATCTAAAATCTCCTCAAAGTGTCAAATTGTTGCGAGGACAACTGGAAGTCACAGTTCGTCAGAAAAGTACAAATAAGATTCAATTATTACTAAAAGATTGGTATAAAACCAGAGCCAAAGAGGTCTTTGCAAAGCGTTTGGATCATGTTCTTGAACATACATTGTGGGTTACAGATCGTCCAACATTTCGCATTTTGACCATGCAGACGCAATGGGGCAGTTGTTCGCCAAAAGGACTCCTTACTCTAAATCCCGCTTTGGTGAAAGCACCAGTGCGATGTATTGACTATGTCATTTTGCATGAGTTATGCCATTTGGCTGAACACAATCACAGTGCCCGTTTTTATCAACTGATGACGCAAGTTATGCCAGATTGGGAAAGAATCAAAAAGCAATTGGATGAAATGGCAAATCGATTTTTACTAGAAAAGTAGTGTTTCAACGATTCATCGCGCTCTCTCAATCCCTCTCGCTGTCAAATCTTCAGGACAAGATTTGAAATGCAATATTCAATGCCGTGCCGAACTCGATGCTTATTATGCCCGCTTGTATGGCCTTTGCCGCTATGAGCTCGCGCTGAATGATGCGGCCATCACCTTGGCCTTATCGACTTTCTTGGCGCAA
>CAZDFJ010000022.1:0-44291 GCA_964504875.1 uncultured Burkholderiales bacterium
CAAGAAAAGTCGTCTTCATATGAGATAAAATAATAACTGACAAAAAAGAGGTTGAGAAAAATCCCAACTCCAAATTGAGAAACTTTCGATTAAGGTGATAAATAGATGTATTATAAGCAAGTTCGCGTAATCAGCCTAACATTTACGTTATTTTGTTTAATTTTTTCCACTTTGACGCAGGCCGCTGAAGAGAAAAAATGGCAAGATATTAACCAACTCAAAAAGCTCGTCGAACAATATATTCGCAGTCAAACGCGAGATATTAAGGCGGATATTCAAGTTGGACCTGTCAATATCCCAAATATTAAATTAGGAGCTTGTGCGAGTCCTGAGGTGTCTACAGCGAATCAATCTCGACCATGGGGCCGAAGTTCTGTTTATATACGTTGCCATTATCCTGCATGGAATATTAGCGCATCGACCGAAGTCAAAGTCTTTGCCCCTGTGGTAATGGCCAGCCATAGTCTTCCCCCTGGGACAATTATTCAAGCAAATGATCTTAAAATGGAAAAAGTCGAATTAACACGCTTACCCACATTAGATATTTTGCTTAACCCTCAAGATGCGCTCCATCAAAAAGCCAAAGTAGGTATTCGCGAAGGGCAAATTCTTCAATCAAATTGGCTCATTGCGCCTCCTATTATTAAAACAGGACAGAAAATTCAACTCATGATTAAAACAGGAGATTTTATGATTAGTCATGAAGGACAAGCCATGCAGGATGCTGCAATTAACCAAAAAATTAAAGTCAAAGTCCCCTCTGGACAAGTCGTCGAAGGGATTGTTGTTTCTGATACAGTTGTTTCAGTTGCGTATTAATATATTTACTATAAATAAATCCGATTTTTCATATTTGTGGCATTAAAAATTCCTTGGTTTGAATCACTAAAGTTTTATTAAGTTTTGTCGTTATTGGGACTAATTAGAGCCGATCTTTTTGAAGGTTTTATCATATTTTTAGTTATTAATTGAATTTGTTTATTTTAGCAGGCACTCATCATGTATATTAAACCTACTCAACTTGTCGGGCAGACAGAAGCCAGCAGCAGTGTAGGACTGAGAGGTCGAATTCAGGCCTATACCCAGACCGCAAACACCTCTGATAATATTTCAGGGAAGGTGGTTCTTTCCGATACCTCTTCTCAAATGAGAGCCATGGAAAGCCAATTACAACGTGTGGATGTTGTTAATCAAAATCGCGTTAAAGAAATTAAAGACGCGATTGCTCAAGGACGTTTTCAAATTCATGAAGATGTTATTGCAGATCGTCTTATTGACACTGTAAAAGATTATGTTTTAACGACCCGTCCTTAATTTTTATTTTTAAAATAGCAAGAAAAACAAAAATGTGCTACTCTCTTCAATATTCAATCACAAATGCTTTATGGACCAATTTTGATATCTTTTCTGTAAAGCATTTGTAATCATATGAATATTCATTTTTCAACCTATTTCAAAAATTAATGGTCTTGTGAACGCTTATCAAGCTGAATTAATGGCGATTTTTGAAGCAGAACTAGAAGCATTTGAAGAGTTTCTAGGTATTTTGCAGATTGAAGCCGAAACGCTTCAATCCCGTTCTGTTGATGCCCTGCCAGAATTAACGCAATTGAAATCAGAACAAGTCTCTCATTTGGGTCAACTTGCACTGGAACGGAGTCGTTTGTTAAAAAATCAAGGTTTTCCACCCAATGCACAAGGAATGTCACATTGGCTGTACTATTATGATTTTCCTGATAAAACCTTGACAAATTATTGGCTGACCATTGTCGAACTTGCTCGCCAAGCACACGACCTCAATCAAAAAAATGGAGCGTTGATTGAATTAAAATTAATGTACAATCAACAAGCGCTCAATATCCTCCAATCTGCGGCAACACAACTTAGTGTTTACGACAAAGGAGGTCAGGCACATTCGGCATCCCTCAACAAACGTGAGTTAGGAAAGGCATGATTTCCTTTCATATATAAATTTTCTGCATCGTTTCTTGTCTTTCTCTTCGTACAAATTTTTTGGACGCACTCTCTTGAGATGGTAATATTGATGCGTTAATCATGAAGGGCTGATTGACTCCAAAATGTTCAAAACATGAACAGGTTCTGTTATATAATTGGACAAATGGAGTCTTGTTCCCTTTTCTTATTTTCTCCCAAAACTAATCAATCATATTAATGCGATTATACTCATGGCACACACCAAAAATAACTTGATTATTTTAGATCGTGACGGCGTTATCAACTATGACAGCGAGAATTATATTAAAAGCCCCGCTGAATGGAATCCTATCAAAGGGAGTTTGGAAGCAATTGCCCGTTTAAATCAAGCCGGTTTTCGGGTGGTGATCGCAACCAACCAATCAGGGGTCGGCCGCGGACTTTATGATATGGCCACACTAAATGCTATTCATGAGAAAATGCTCAAAATGCTGAGCGCAGTAGGGGGACATATCGATGCGATTTTTTTCTGCCCACATACTCCGGAAATGAAATGTAATTGCCGCAAACCCCAAATTGGTATGTATCTTTCTATTGCAGAACGCTTTCATATTGATTTAAAAGGGGTGCCCAGTGTAGGTGACAGTATTCGGGATATTGAAGCCGCTTACACCGCTGGTATGCAGCCAATTTTGGTCTTAACAGGAAATGGACAAAAAACATATGACAGTGGCTGTATTCCTGACGATACGCTTGTTTTCCCCAGCGTCGTCGAAGTATCTCGTTATTTAATTAGTAGTAAATCATCATAAAGAACATTATAATCTTTGACGCGTAATGTTTTTCTTTCAATCCAAAAACGAAATGAATCATCAATTTTTTATTGAATTCGTCTTGAAATAATTTGTCTATGAAATTAATTTTCACTGTCATTCGTTCAACACTCTTTTTTATTTGCCAAGTTGTTTTTGCCATTCTGATCTCTTCACTTGCTTTTTGCGTTCGCCCCCTGGGATGGCACTATACTTATGCGGTAACCTCGAAATGGGCACAATCCATGGTGTGGCTGGCCCGTGTATTGTGTGGGGTACGTTATGAAGTCACAGGACTCGAAAATATCCCGCAAAACGCACAACCCCATATTATTTTATCTAAACATCAATCCGCTTGGGAAACCATGGCTTTTCAAGTCTTTTTCCCGCCCCAAGTCTGGGTGTTAAAACGTGAATTATTCAAAATTCCTTTTTTTGGGTGGGGATTATACTTACTCAAATCTATTGGGATTGATCGCGGCAATATTCGCGAAGCGTTACGTCAAGTTGTGGAACAAGGCAAGGAACGACTTGCCATAGGAAGTTGGATTGTTGTTTTTCCAGAAGGAACCCGTGTTAAACCTGGCGAGCGGGGAAAATACCAAGTCGGCGGGGCTTTTCTTGCTGTACAAACACAAACACCAGTGATTCCTGTCGCACACAATGCAGGCCATTTATGGGCAAAAGGCAGTTTTTTACGTTATCCCGGAACAATTAAAGTCATCATAGGCAAACCGATTGATCCGAAAGGTATGAAAGCAAATGACTTAAATCAACAAGTAGAAAATTGGATTGAAACACAAATGACCCAAATTTAATCTTGTTTTTAAGTAATTTTATATTTGACCCTATTTATTTGTTTTTTTGTTAATCAAGGCGAAATTTATGTTTGACCTCATCATTAAAAATGGGACTTGCGTCACGCCCAATGGCCGTGAGCAATGTGATATCGGCATTTCTAATGGAAAAATCGTTGCATTAGGTACTCTCAATAGTCAGCAGGCAAAAAACAGTCTTGATGCGAAAAATTTACATGTCTTACCCGGCGTTATTGATACCCAAGTGCATTTACGTGAACCTGGTAATGAACATAAAGAAGATTTAGATACTGGCACAAAAGCCGCTGTTTTAGGGGGCGTCACGGCAGTTTTTGAAATGCCCAATACGAACCCTTCCACGACGACCGCAGCCCTTTTACAAGATAAAATTCATCGCGCTTCTGGGCGCGCGTGGTGTGATTTTGCCTTTTTTATGGGGGGAACAGATGATCCGAATAGCAATTGGACGGAATTAGAAAAGCTTCCCGGTTGTGCAGGCATTAAAATTTTCATGGGCAGTTCAACGGGCAGCCTACTTGTTTCTGAAGAAGAGGCGTTGCTGAATATTTTGAGCCATAGTCATCGTCGTGTCGCCGTGCATTGTGAAGACGAAAAACGCCTGAAAGAACGGGCCCACCTCGCACAAGAAGCGGGGCATCCACGTGTTCATCCGATTTGGCGGGATGCAGAATCCGCCTATTTGGCCACATCCCGCTTGTTAAAACTCGCTCGCCAAACAAACCATCGGGTACATGTTTTGCATGTAACTACTGCGGCAGAAATGGAATTACTGGCTCAGTATAAAGACATTGCAACCGTTGAAGTCACGCCGCAACATTTAACGCTTACTGATGAAGCCTATGAACGCATTGGCTCACTGGCGCAAATGAATCCCCCGATTCGGGAAAAAAAACATCAAGAAGCCTTGTGGCATGCGATCAATAATGGCTTAGTTGATGTCATTGGCTCTGACCATGCGCCGCATACTTTAGAAGAGAAACGTCAACCCTATCCAAAATCTCCTTCTGGCATGCCGGGCGTACAAACGCTCGTCCCCTTAATGCTTAATCACATTAATGAAGGGCGTCTCACATTGGAACGGTTTGTTGATTTAACTTCAGCAGGGCCTGCTCGGATTTATCAAATCGCCAACAAAGGGCGAATTGCTCTTGGTTATGATGCCGATTTTACTTTAGTTGATTTGAATGCCACTCGAACTATTAATAATAGTTGGATTGCCAGCCGTTGTGGATGGACCCCGTTTGATGGCATGACAGTGCGTGGTTGGATGACGCATACCATTATCCACGGACAGGTGGTCATGCAAGAAGATACTGTCTTGGGCAATCCAGTGGGCCAACCTGTTGTATTTTTATGATTTAACTTTAAGCAACCTAATTTAATTAATATGCACGTTGACTGGTGAATTTTAGCTGTCCCGACGTGTTCAAACAGAACAAGCGCGGTGCATTCAATAGCATCGCGCTTTTTATATTTTATTTGGCAGTGATCATTATGTGTGGGATTATTGGTGCAATTGCACAACACTCAGATGTTGTGCCTATTTTATTAGAAGGCCTTCATCGTCTTGAATATCGCGGGTATGACTCGGCAGGGCTCGCTGTAATTGAAAAAGGTCAGTTAAAACGTCAACGCGATGTTGGGCGCGTTAAAAATTTAAGCGCGCGTCTGAATCAGTCTCCTCTTTCAGGTCAATTAGGGATTGCGCATACACGCTGGGCAACACATGGAGTCCCGAGCGAAGCCAATGCACACCCTCATGTGAGTCATCATTTTGCCATCGTTCATAATGGCATTATTGAAAATTATCAAATACTTCGGCAGCAACTTATTCAAAAAGGCTATCACTTTACATCTGAAACTGATACTGAAGTCATCGTACATTTATTACATTTAAATAGCCTCAAATATAGCAATTTTATGATGGCTTTTCAGTACACTCTTGCGGCACTCAAAGGAGCCTATGCGTTAGGGGTGATTTATCAAGGCGAACCGCATCGCCTTTATTGTGCGAAAAAAGGAAGCCCTTTGCTGATTGGAATCGGTGAACAAGGTCATTTTATTGCTTCAGATATTGCAGCATTGCTTCCTGTGACTCATCGCGTGATTTATTTGGAAGATGGGGATTCTGCTTGGCTTGAATCAAATCAGTTCCAATTATTTAATGCGCAAAATCAAAAAATTGAACGGCACGCTCATATAAGCGCATTAATGTCCGAGCAAATCGAACTGGGAACATATCAGCATTTCATGCAAAAAGAAATTTATGAACAACCTTGGGCAATCGAACAGACCATTGAGGCCGCGTTAACAAATGGAGCGTTGGCTCCCCAAAACTTTGGTTTCCCCGATTGGGACCATTTGGAAAAAATTGAAACAATTCAAATTGTTGCCTGCGGAACAAGCTATCATGCCGCTCTTGCTGCCCGTTATTGGTTTGAACAAATCGCTAAAATACATTGTGTTGTTGAAGTTGCCAGCGAATATCGTTATCGAGAAAGTTTTGCTTTTCCCAATGGTTTATTTATTACAATTTCGCAATCTGGAGAAACAGCAGATACCCTTGCGGCGCTCAAATTCGCACAAACACAAGGCTATACCGAAACCCTTGCAATTTGTAATGTTCCAGAAAGCACTTTAATTCGTCAGTCACGTTATGGTTATCTCACCAAGGCGGGACCTGAAATTGGTGTTGCTTCAACCAAAGCTTTTTCAACACAGCTTGTGAGTTTATTACTGCTCGTCTTACTTTTTGCAAAAGCTCATCATCGCTTAACCCCTGACGATGAAAAAAATTATTTAAATGCATTAGAAGGCCTGCCACAACAATTGATGGCGATTCTCAAACATGAGGAGGCCATCAAAGCATGGGCAACACATTTCGCAGATAAACATCATGCGCTTTTTTTAGGCCGAGGCATTCATTATCCGATCGCCTGCGAAGGCGCCCTTAAACTCAAAGAAATTTCTTATATTCATGCAGAAGCGTATCCTGCGGGAGAATTAAAACACGGTCCATTGGCGCTCATTGATGACACAATGCCCGTTATTGCACTGGTTCCAAATAATCATCTTGCCGAAAAAATGAGTGCAAATTTACAAGAAGTGCATGCCCGGGGGGGCACGTTGTATTTAATCACAGATCAACAAAATCAATTAGATTTACAACCATTGCATAATTGTCACATCTTAAGTTTACCCCTCGACGGCGCATCCATTATTAGCCCTATTTTGTATGTTATTCCGTTACAATTATTGGCCTATCATGCAGCTTTAGTGAAAGGCACTGACGTCGATAAGCCGCGTAATTTGGCCAAATCCGTGACTGTTGAATAAGCCATTTTGTGGCGTACAAAAAGAAAAAAGGGGAAATTTCCCCTTTTTTTAATTCCTTATTTCATTAATATTACACGAAATTTTCTTTCACAAAAATTTTGGCATGTTGCCCAACGTTTTTAAATTCATCAGGATGTTCAAGCGCAGAACGCAATACACTCACCCATTCTTCTTGTCGATTAGGCAACGCAATCACAGGCAAATTCAAATGATGATGCTTTTCTAATACAGTACAAATAACAGGAATACCTAAAGCACTATATTGTAAAATCGGGACAAGCTCACTAAAATTTGACGGATTCGTTTCTTCGCAAAGCGGATAAATCGCAATATCCAAATGTTGTTCTGCCAACCACAGGGCAAAATGTTGATGATCTGGTATAATATAGTGCGCTTTTTTAGCTAAGGCGGGTTCGACCACAAACCACTCGATATCTGCTTTTGTTTCGTCAATAAGCGTTTCCAAAAATGGAATGAGCTCATTATTACATAAAGGATGTAAGCACCCTACACGTAAGGTCTTTTTTGTTGAAGGAGGAGTTGCCTCAACGGCAAACCACTCATGATTGACAGTCAAATTCATTTTTATTCTCGCCTAAAATAAAAATCTAACACTTGCAAAATTTGGAGGGAAAGTTGATTATACAAAAACAAGATTTCGAGGTCTTTTTATCTTTTCTTTTATAAAATAATGCCTTATTTTTCTAAAATTTTCAATATTATTTGAAAGAATAAATGCATAAAACCGAATTTATTCTTCTTGTGTTACAATTAAGATAAAAATAAACCTCTTTATTATTAGAATTCGTTAGAAAAAAAATGGAATTATTAACTTTTTGTAAAAACGTGTTGCATTAAATATGCAAAAAAAGTGCCTATTGACAAAAAAACAGGAACGAATCTATTTAATTTAATTAAACATGATGGATGGAATCAATACGTGATCAAACAAATTCATATTTTATTAGTTGATGATGACCCAATTAATTTAGAAATTCTCCAAGAATATCTAGAAGATTTACATTATGAACTAGTCACGGCTGAAGATGGAGAGGAAGCCCTGAATATCCTCATGTCTGCGCCAGAAAAATTTGACGTGATTTTACTCGATCTCATGTTGCCTAAAATGAATGGACTGGAGCTCATGGAACATCTGAAAAAACATCAGATCTTGCGACATGTTCCCGTTATTATGCAAACCGCCGCAGCCAGTGAGGCCGATTTAGTGCGCGGACTAGAGGCCGGCGTCTATTATTATTTAACAAAGCCTTTTGATAAAAAAGTACTGATTCCACTCTTACAATCTGCTATAAAAGATCGGTTAAATTATTTACAACTTCAACGTGAATTAAACCGCATGTTTGAAGTACGCTTTATGTTACAAGAAGGAACTTTTCGTTTTCGAACCCCCGATGAAGGTCACAGTTTGACTGTCTTTTTAGCACAAATGTTTCCTCGTGTTGATCAAGCCATTCGTGGTTTGTCCGAACTATTTATGAACGCGATTGAACACGGTAATTTACAAATCGGCTATTTGCTTAAAAGCAAACTGAATGAAGATGGCGTATGGTATGAAGAAATTTTGAGACGCCTCACTTTACCAGAATATCAAAACAAATATGTCACAGTCGAATTTGTCCGCACCGCTGAATATGCTTCTATTACGATCACTGACCAAGGACAAGGGTTTTATTGGGAACCGTATTTAGAACTCTCTGCTGAACGGGCTTTTGATACGCACGGCCGCGGCATTGCCTGGGCAAACAAATTTAGCTTTGACGAGACGGTGTATTATTCTCCTGGCAATAAAGTTAAAGCGGTGATGTATTATAATCATCCAGTAGATGAGCCGCTCCATGCCTTAAACGAATCCCCTGAGTAAATTTTGTATACTTATGTCAACTCAATCAAATCTTATTTTATTAAACAAACCCTATGGCGTTATTTGTCAATTTAGTCCAGATGGATGTCATCCAACGCTCAAAGATTTTATAAAAATTCCCGAATTTTATGCCGCCGGACGACTGGATACAGACAGCGAAGGCTTATTAATTTTAACCAATGATGGACGTTTGCAACATCAAATTAGTCATCCCAAACACAAATGGTTAAAAACATATTGGGTTCAAGTCGAAGGGGACATAACAGAAGAAGCTTTGCATCAGCTGACAACGGGCGTTACGCTTTCTGATTTTACTACCCAGCCCGCAACAGTTAAAAAAATCAGTCCCCCCCCTAATTTATGGGAGCGAGTTCCCCCGATTCGCGTGCGAAAAAATATCCCAACTAGTTGGATTGCGCTGACAATTCGTGAAGGAAAAAATCGCCAAGTGCGGCGTATGACCGCTAACGTGGGATTCCCCACTTTAAGACTCATTCGTTATCAAATTGGTCCTTTTACTTTAGAAAATCTTGCACCGGGAGAAAGTCAATTATTGGCATGGTCTCCACGGAATGGGTCATTTAATTTTTAGTTTCTATTATGCGCGTTCTCCTTATTAAAACTTCTTCAATGGGCGATGTCATTCATAATCTTCCCGTTGTGTGGGATTTACACACTTTTAATCCACAAATAGAAATTGATTGGGTCGTTGAAGAAAGTTTTCAAGAAATTGTTTCACTTCAGCCGCTTGTTCATAAAATTATTCCAATTAAATTTCGGCAATGGCGGAAAGCTCTTTTTTCTACACAAACACATTCTGAATGGAAAAGCTTTCTGACAGAATTACAATCCGTAGAATATAATTATGTCATTGATACACAAGGACTCATAAAAAGCGCATGGTTAGGTAAACATGCTCAGACAATACATTATATTGGATATGATTGGTTCAGTATTCGAGAACCGCTTGCTAGCTTTTTTTATACAAAAAAATATGCAGTCCCTAAAGCCGCCCATGCCATAGAACGTAATCGCGCGCTAGTGGCCAATACTTTTTGCTATTCCATAGAAAATATTCCTAATAGTTATCACTTGGAACTCCCCCCCTGTCAAAGAACGCTCTCGATACACAGTCCATACTTTGTATTTTTACACGCAACCAGTCGCGCGGACAAATGTTGGCCTGAATCAGAATGGATCAAATTGGGAAAAATGCTACGTTTATCTGGGTATAATTTATTATTACCTTGGGGCAATGTAGAAGAACATGACCGAAGCAACCGTCTGAAACAAACTATCTTACAAAATAGCGAAAACACTTATGCTCATTCACACATTATTGTCCCAGATGCACCGCTTAGTCTCACCGAACTTGCCCACCTTTTGAAAAATGCCCAAGCAGTGATTGGAGTCGATACCGGTCTGAGTCATTTGGCTGTCGCTGTAGATGTCCCGACAATTGGCCTCTATGGCACAACTTATCCTGCTCTGACAGGATTAGATCAGCGGCAAAAAACATGTTCCCTTGGCAATGCAATGGGCTTTCCGGTTGTTGAAGAAGTGATGACTGTTTTACACCAATGGCATGTGCTAGAATAAGGCTTTTTTTCATTTCAATGCTTTGATTTTAACAGGGGAAAAACATGCAACTCGATGATCGCGCGCAAGCATTACTCACATGGTTGACTTCTCTTTATCCAGAGGCGGCAGCACAATTTGCGCTCCGGCCGGCCTCATCTGATGCGAGTTTTCGACGCTATTGGCGGTTTGATTTACCAACCGGATCAAAAATTGCCATGGATGCGCCCCCCTCTCATGAACGTTGTGATCATTTTATTGAAGCCGCGCGGCTTTTTAAACAAGCAGGCGTCAATGTTCCTGAAATCGAAGCCACTGATCTACAAAATGGTTTTCTAGTTTTGACAGATTTTGGGCTCACTGAAGCACTCTATGTTCATTTATTAACGCCCGAATCGGGACATGCTTTGTACCTCGATGCGATCGATGCCCTCATTCGCTTTCAAGTGGAAAGCCTCCAAGCAACGAATCAAACGGCCTTCCCTCCCTATAACGAAACATTATTGCGTCAAGAAATTCAACTCTTTCCAGAATGGTACGTAAAAATTCACAAACAAAAGCATTTTTCTCCAGAAGCACAACAACAATTTGACCAAGTGACAGAATTGATTCTTGCCAATAATTTAGCCCAACCGACTGTATGGGTCCATCGTGACTATCATTCTCGGAATTTAATGCTCACCCGCGAAAATAGCCCCGGTATTTTGGATTTTCAAGATGCAGTCACCGGCCCAATCACGTATGATTTGGTTTCTCTTTTGAAAGATGCCTATATTGGTTGGGAAGAAGAAGCGCGTTTAGACTGGGTGGTACGTTATTGGGAACGCGCAAAAAAAGCAGGGCTCCCTGTTAATCCCATGATTGATGAATTTTATCGAGACTTTGAATGGATGGGGGTACAACGCCATTTGAAAGTGCTAGGTATTTTTGCCCGCTTAAATCATCGTGACAATAAGCCACAATTCTTACAAAATATGCCACTTGTCGTACATTATCTCCGCGAAACAACCAAACGCTACCTAGAATTAAATCCACTCTATGTATTAATTAATCAACTCGAAGAAATTGAAACCACAATCAATTATACGTTTTAATCAGATTTTGTAGGAAATTTCGCCTGATAGATCTAAATTTTGCTATGATCTGAAAAAGCGTGACGGGGTTCTTATTCGGAAGAAAATAATGAGAGCCCTATTTATACCATTTTATTTGTATAAATCTGTGAGGAGGACGCGTACATATTCTGTACGCTACGCAATTGGACTATGGTTCAAGGAAATCATTCTACATCATCGAATCAAGCCATTGAAATAAAGGGCGCTTCTTTTTCACTCTTAGTTTTAAAAATTAAGAGTTTACATCTTGAAAAAGTTAAAACACAGCTGATCCAACACTTTTCGAAAGTCACGGATTTTTTTGCCCATAATCCGATTATCTTAGACTTTCAGTTTGTACGTGATCAAGATTCTCCCTATTTTAATATTGAGTGGCTCAACGCAATCCTAGAAATATTGCGTTCTTATAAACTGGTCGTGGTTGGTGTCAGAAATGTCAATGAAATTCAAAGACATATTGCATTGATGTGCCAATTAGGATTACTGAGTGATACATCTCCTCCTCTCAAAGCCCAATCTCCCGCGCCTGTAGAGACAACGCCAGAAACCCACACACAAGGGGACAGCCTGGATGAAACGCATCCCATAGAAGAACCCGAATTTGAAGTCTCTGATCCTAGTGCTTACTCCCGCATGGCCGCGCCGCCACCGCGTGTTGCGACGCGTTTTAAAATTATTAACCGCCCCATTCGGAGTGGACAGCGCATTTATGTACCGGACGCAGATTTAATTATCCTTGCCGCGGTGAGTCCGGGCGCAGAAATCATTTCAGGGGGCAGTATTCATGTTTATGCCCCTTTACGAGGCCGCGCTTTAGCAGGGGTCAATGGCGATCGCACCGCCCGTATTTTCAGTTATCGGATGGAAGCAGAACTGGTCGCAATCGCAGGCTATTACAAATTAATTGAAGAAGATTTACCCAAACGGGGGCAAACGCGCCCCACTCAGGTTTATTTAGAAGGCGAAAAACTCATTATTGAAGCACTCAAACGCTAATTTTCGACTTTTTTAGCCTGATTTTTTGTTTGATTGGGGGGAACAACACCCATCGAAATCACATATTTTAAGGCTTCATCTACAGACATTTCTAACTCAATCACTTGCTCTCGCGGAACAATTATCAAGTAGCCAGAAGTTGGATTAGGCGTGGTCGGCACAAAAACACTCAAATATTCATGTAGATGATCTGCCAATTCCCCACTGGGTTCTCCTACCAAAAATGCGACGGTTAACGCCTCACTATGCGGAAAGCGTACCAAGACGGCTTTTCGAAAAGCTTGCCCTTGAGAAGAAAATAACGTATCACTCACTTGTTTTACACTAGAATAAATCGATTTGACCACGGGAATGCGTTGCAAAATGCCTTCCCATAACAAGACGACTTTTCGCCCTAAAAAATTAGCCCCAAATAAGCCCGTAAACAAAACAACACCTAACGTAACTACCACCCCCATTCCAGGAATATCCATGCCAAATAGCGCCGCAGGGCGATATTGAGGCGGCAACAACAAAATACTCCGATCCATTGAAGAAATCAAAATTTGTAACACCCAAATTGTTACACCTAAGGGTATCCAAATAAGTAACCCTGTAATAAAATAATTTTTTAATTTATTTGTCATTTTTTTGCCTGTATTACTTGGCTTATTTGTTGATTTTTTACTGTTTAAGCAAGAATCATACACTCTTTCTAATGCACAGAAACGATTTCCATTTCTGATTAGAAAACACTTTGATCTTAAAATAAGCACAAGCCTACTTGATTTGTATTGAATTATTGAACAAAAATGAGGAAAGTATGAAAAGTAAGAAAAATAACTAAAAGATGCGCAAATGATAGGACATTTTACGTAGAAAATAAAGTCCATTTTATAGAGAATAGACAGTTATTTTTTGTGGGCTTCCTGATCGTCTTTTTAATACAACGCTGTTATCCTAATTTGATTCATAAAAAAAAGGCATCCACTCAGAAAGAATGCCTTTTCAGTGCAACGTTATTAATGACAAGCAGGACACCCGCCTCCTTCTGCTACAGGACAAGCTGCGGGTTTGCCGCTATTTTTGAAATCTGTTTCATAATAACCATTTCCTTTTAATTGAAACCCGGCAGCAGACATAATTTTATGAAAAGATTCAGATTCGCATTTTGGACATTTTGTTAAAGGCGCGTCGCTCATTTTTTGTAACACTTCCGCTTCATGACCACAATGATCACAGACATATTCGTAAATTGGCATTTCTTTTTCCAAGAAAAGAGATTAGTAAAATAAATTGATTGCCTTTTTTGTCTTAATTTAGGGGAATCTCCTCAAAATTCAAGTCATCCTCCCCTAAATTAATGCGTTCACCGATTAACGTGGACGGCAACGTGTGACAGGGCGTGTTTGTTGTGTATAACCGGAAGGCGCATTATTCATATAGGGATCGCGATTATCTACACGATCGCCGACAACGGCACCTAAGACCGCCCCCACCCCTGTTGCAGCAGTTCTGCCATTCCCTTGACCAACTTGTGCGCCCAATACCGCCCCTGCAATGCCGCCAATCACTGCACCAATACTAGAACGATTACTCGCTTGCACAGCGCCGCCTTGCACGGGGACAGATTCAGTGACATATTCTGTCCAACACTCTTGATTGCCATTGTAATAGGGCTGGCTAGTATTCGTTGGATAAGCAGCAGGCTGGGGAGAATGATTGGGATAACGTGCCGGTTGTTGCGGCGGATAATTATTATTATAAGTCGGCTGTGATGGATAATAAGGCTGCTGTGCGGGCGCATTTTGGTATCCATAATTCTCATACCCGTCATCATTCCACCCTGCTGCCTGAGAAATATTTGGTAAGAAAACCACGCCAACCATTAATAGCCCAACTAAATATTTTTTCATCATGTCACCCTTTGTACAAATTTTTGTATTTTATATTTATAATAACGGTTGATAAAAAGAAATGTTAACAGTTCGTCATTTTCTATAATTTTTTTATTTAAAAAATTTAGAGCGAAAATCAGACATTTTTGTCTCTTTTTCCTCTCAAAAAAATTTTTAAATCGACTTTTTATCTGATTCTTTCTATTTCGGATATTTAAATCCGAATAATGTTGTGCTACACTTTACAGCTAAATGTCAAGTTGATTAATTTTGAGCAAAGGAGGACGCAGGCTTTATTGAATAAAGCGCGACTGCGTGAACGTGGATGATGCTGTTTCCTGAATTATTTAAATCTTTAGAAAAAGCGCGTTGGAATATGGCGACAGATGTGCCATGGGATGAGTTTGATGCATCTAAACTCACTGATGAACAAGCCAACACCATCAAAATGAATGCCATTACAGAATGGGCGGCACTTCCAGCCACTGAAATGTTTTTACGGGACAATTATGAAGACACTGATTTTTGTGCATTCATGTCCGTTTGGTTCTATGAAGAACAAAAACATGCGCTCGTTATGATGGAATATCTCGAACGCTTCAAACCAGAATTTGCTCCAACTGAAGAAGAACTGAAAGCGATCCGTTTTAAATTTGATCCGGCACCCGCATTAGAAACATTAATGTTACACTTTTGTGGGGAAGTGCGTTTGACCCAATGGTATCGTCGGGCACAAGAATGGCATACTGAACCTGTCATTCAAAAAATTTATGATCATCTTTCTAAAGATGAGGCCCGTCATGGTGGGGCGTATCTTCGTTATATGAAAAAAGCAATTGATCGTTATGGCAATGTCGCCCGTCTTGCTTTTGCAAAAATGGGCGTTTTAATGTGCAGTAGTCGCCGGACAGCAAAACCGCTTCATCCTACCAATTTACATGTCAATAAAGATTTATTCCCACAAGACACGATTCAAAGCCGTCTTCCTGATCCAGAATGGTTGGAACGTTGGCTTGATCAGCAAATTCATTTTGATGGGGATTGTGAATCCCGTGTGATTGGCGGAATTCTCCGGAATCTTTCCAGTTTATTTGACCAACAATTCACAACAGTACAAGAATTAAACCGTTACCGCAAAGAACTTGCTAGCCAAGTTGAAAAAGCAGCAGCCGCTTAAATAAATTTGTATTGATTCAAATAGATTGTCAAAAAGGACGTTGTTTATCACGTCCTTTTTTTATGCGTACAGATTTGACAAGTTAAACTGTTTTTTTTGCTCTATAAAAAACTTTCTGGCTATTTTTTGATCTAAAGTCGTAGTATTAATAAGAAAATCTTCGACGTTTTCATATTTTTAGCGAAGTTTTTCTTTCTGCCTCGTTTGATTACTCAATGCAAAACGAAAATAGATAGCTTATTGCATATCCAGATTCAACTTGCTAAAATGAAACCGCTTTTTTCGAAAAAAGCATCTTTATTTTTAATACTTAAACAGACTATTTTGTTATGAAAGCAATACTACATAATGCCACCCGTTTAGTGATTAAAGTTGGGAGCAGCCTAGTCACAAACGATGGAATGGGATTAGATCGCGAAGCCCTTTCTGTTTGGGCGGAACAAATTGCGTATCTTAAACAAGAAGGTAAAGAAGTGGTACTTGTTTCTTCTGGTGCGATTGCAGAAGGGATGCAACGTTTAGGCTGGGAAAAACGCCCCCATGCGGTACACGATTTACAGGCCGCCGCCGCCGTAGGACAAATGGGACTAATTGAAGCCTATGAATCATGCTTTGCGCAATTAGGCATGAAAACCGCGCAAATTCTTTTGACACATGATGATCTTTCTGATCGTAAACGCTATTTAAATGCACGGGTCACACTACAAACACTTTTAGCACTGGGTGTCGTCCCTATTATCAATGAAAATGACACTGTTGTTACAGATGAGATTCGCTTTGGTGACAATGACACTTTAGCCGCATTAGTAACAAATCTTATTGAAGGTGACGCTTTATTAATTCTCACTGATCAAGATGGATTATATACAGCTGATCCGCGTATTGATTTAGAAGCCAAATTTGTTCATCAAGCCAAAGCCACTGATCCAAATTTACTCAAGATGGCAGGAGGAGTCGGTAGCAAGATTGGAACAGGCGGCATGCTCTCAAAAATTATTGCAGCAAAACGGGCAGCACGGAGTGGCGCCGATACGATTATTGCCAGTGGGCGTGAAAAAAATATTTTAGTGCGTATGGCAAAGGGAGAACAAATTGGAACACAACTCCTCGCCCCACAAATGAAACTTGCGGCCAGAAAACAATGGCTAGCTGATCATTTACAAATTCGGGGACAAGTCGTCATTGATCAAGGCGCTGTGCGAGCAATTCGTGAAGATGGGAAAAGTTTGTTGCCCGTTGGGGTATGTGGCATTGTTGGTGATTTTGATCGAGGGGAAATTATCGCGTGTATTGACCAATCCGGTAACGTCATTGCGCATGGTGTTGTAAATTATAATTCTTCTGAATCACGCAAAATTTTACGGGTTCCCAGCCACGAAATTGAATCCATTTTAGGTTATATCGCTGAAGAAGAACTTATTCATCGTGATAATTTAGCCATTTTATAGTTAAGCAATTTGCTATTCTAAAAAAAAATTTCCATGGCCAAAGAAAAATTAGATTACTTTGCCTTGCTCCACTTGTTGGGTAATGGACAGTTTCATTCTGGGGAGGATATCGCCAAAAAAATCGCGGTTTCACGAGCCAATGTATGGCATTACATTAATGAATTAGATACGCTTGGTTTATTTGATACACCAATTTTACGCGTCCGTGGTCGAGGATATCAATTACCTTATCCAATTGATTGGCTTGATGCGAATACCATTCGTCAATTGCTTCTCCACACCACTTATCCCATACCGTTTCATGTCCATATTTTTAATCAATTGTCTTCAACCAATAGTTATCTCATGCAACATGATCAGGCATGTTCTGGGGATGTTGTTTTGACAGAATGGCAAACAGAGGGACGCGGTCGACGAGGCAAACAATGGCAAGCCAAAATTGGAGGGTCGCTTACTTTTTCATTATTGTGGCGCTTTGAACAAGACGCTCAACGTCTCGCAGGACTGAGTTTAGTCATTGGCATCGCTCTAGTTCGTGCGCTCGCGGCTTTTGATATTCCAGTTCAACTTAAATGGCCGAATGATCTCATTATTGATTATCACAAATTGGGTGGCATTTTAATCGAATTGAAAGGGGATCTAAGCGGTCCTTGTGATGCAGTGATCGGAATCGGCTTAAATATTGATTTACCCCGTTCTCTTTACGACAGTATTGATCAACCGATTATTGATCTCAAAAAATTAACCAAAACACCGCCTTCTCGCAATCAACTCGTTGCTGAAATTCTCAAACAATTAGGGATGCTTCTTCCAGAATTCGCACAACACGGATTCACCCCATTTAAAACAGAATGGTTGCGTCATCATGCTTATACAATGCAACCCGCGCGCCTCATTACTGCGATACAACAAGAAAGACCGATTCAAATTGAAGATATTAGTGAGACAGGCGCACTGATTGTGCGTTATTTAGACACGCATCAAGTAGAAACGGTTTTTAGCGGCGAAGTGAGTTTACGCCCGCTCATTCATGATCATAAATAAACAGTGATGCCGATTTTATCCGAATGTGTTATCACTGCATTATTCAGTCACACGCTGGCTTGAGGTTACAAGCCTTAAAGCCAACGGGCAGACTGAGCATCTTATTGTTCTTGTCCAATTGTCCCTACAGAAGCCAATTCTTTTTCAAAATTTATGAGTAAAATTTTCTTAAACTCCTCTGCAAAACGATCACTACTGACAACCGTTAAGCTAAAAATATCAGATAAGGCTTTTGTAGAACAATCATCTCGATCAATCAAAATCATAAACGAATGAGACTTATCTAATTCTAAATATTGAGAAACTTTTGAATATTTATCAACATATTTTTGATATTCTCCCGTTTTAGCCTCAAACCAATAAATTTGGTTTTCAACTTGAAATAACAAATCTAATTCAAAATCTTTACCATTAGGTAACACAATTTGCGCATTTAACAAATGATGATATGACAGCATCGGAAATTCTTTATCTAAAAGCTGAACAATGCTCTCTTTAACAAAACGTTCTAACCACTGACCCGTAAAAAAATTAATGGCTTTAGGAATACGATTGGGACGCGCATAAAGCAAAAAACGAGGAGACTTTTGATAAGAATATTCTTCTAAAAAAGCAATGCGATATAATTCGTTTGCCAACGCACAAATTGAAGAAATACTTTCTTGGGTTTCATCTTTTAAAGACATCATAAAAGAATGCCCACTATTCATTGTGGATTTAATCCGTTCGTAAAATTTCCTTATTAATAAATAACGTTCTCCCATGAAAAAAGCAATGCGATTAAAAACGACATCGGCCTCTTCTTCGCTATTAAAAGTTTTGACATGAATATGCTTTTGTGCAAGAAAATCAATCAAAACATTTACATTATTGTGATGCTCGACAGGTGCTATACTATCTCCGTTTTGTACGGTATGATTGCTTTGTGGGGAAGTATCATTATTATTATTTTTTACTAATTTTTGTGGTATTTCAATGTTATTTAATGTGGAAAGAATTGCCCCCAATAACTGTTCTTTTGTCGCATATTCTAATCTTTCAGCAATTTTTTCTAGTGAGTTTGCAATTCTTTCAAGTACGATGGTTAGCTGCTTTTCTTCCATTTTAATAGCCAGTCTTCAGTCAAAAAAATATCTAAATTGTACTATTTTTTTGGCATTTCAATAACAAATTATTAAATTTTTCTCACGAAAAATATTTACCTATGACACAGTTAAAAAATATACTTCACAATAGCTAATGGGAAAGCACCAAAATGTCTATAAGTCCTCTTCAACAAAATCTTTTTGACCTGCGTCAACAAATTGCTACTTATGCCCAACAAGCACAACGAAACCCTCAAGAAATTACATTAATTGCAGTCAGTAAAACAATGCCCGCTTCAGCAATTTTAGAGGTTGCTTCAGGTCAACAGGTGCATTTTGGGGAAAATTATCTCCAAGAAGCACTGGATAAGCAAAACGAAATTAAAAAACTAAATAACAAATTATCTTTGATTTGGCATTTTATTGGACCAATTCAAAGAAATAAAACAACGGCTATTGCAACTCATTTTGATTGGGTTCATAGTATTGATAGACTAATTATTGCAGAAAGGCTTGCTCATAGTCGCCCCGAAACTTTGCCTCCTCTCAATATTTGCCTGCAATTGAATCTTGATGATGAATCCACAAAAAGCGGGATCACTTCTCTCACAGCATTACACACAATGATTGAAGCGATTTTACAGTTACCCCGTTTACAATTGCGCGGCTTGATGTGTATTCCTAAACCGCGGGAGGATTTTGAGACCCAACGCGCAGGATTTCATCAACTACGAACGCTTTTAGATGAAATTAATACGCGCCATCATTTGAAATTAGACACGCTTTCTATGGGAATGTCACACGATCTGAAAGCCGCTATTTTTGAAGGCGCAACATTTGTTCGTGTTGGCACAGCCATTTTTGGTCAACGGCCAACTTCTTGTTAATTTCTTTTTTTTCATTTTCTTTTTGATTGAAATTATGCCCTCTTCTGTCCAAAATGAGTCCGATTCATATCGTTATGATTACGTTTTAGATTTAAACCAAGAAAGCACCGCAAGCAAATTATTACGTCTTGTTGGCCGCAATAAACACGTTCTTGAATTAGGTTGTGCAACCGGAAGTATGACCCGTATTTTGAAAGAGAAATTAGCTTGTCGCGTCACAGGAGTGGAATTGGATCCAGTTAGTGCGGCTCGGGCAGAACCTTATTGTGACACATTATTTGTCGGAAATTTAGATCATTTTGATTGGACATTATTATCCTCTCAAACTTTCGATGTTATTTTGATTGCTGATGTTTTAGAACATTTACGCAATCCTGAAGACTGTTTAAAACAATTACGTTTGCTTTTAAAGCCTTCCGGATATTTACTCATTTCAGTGCCAAATATTGCTTATAACGGCATTATTGCCAGTTTATTATTAGATGATTTTCCCTATGCAGAAATCGGTTTACTTGATCGAACACATATTCATTTTTTTACATGGAAAACCTTAGAAAAAACGTTAAATCATGCTTTATTTTCTATTGTTTCACAAGAAATGATTATCCCTGTTCCAGAACATCCGGAATTTTATGCCTATTGGCACGCGCTGCCTCTCTCACTTCAACACTATTTAGCACAAAACCCACACGGCCAAGTTTATCAATATATTGTTCAAGCGATTCCCGAAGACGCCCCCAAACAATTTATTCAACCAGAAAAAAAGACTCAGACCACGTGGCTTGAAACCTTTCAAGCGCAGCAAAACGCATTCTTACAAGCACAACAAGAATTAGAACAAATGCGGCGTTCACACAGTTGGAAAATCACCGCCCCGCTCCGTGCATTTGGAAGACTATTGCAATTTGCTAAATCAATCATATCTAAATGAGATCATCAACAAAATTTTGAGATGATTGATTATTTTTTCGTCTTCTCTTTTTTTTTATTATTGTATTATTTTTTTGAAGAGTGACAGGCTATGAAAATTGGATTTATTGGAGGCGGGAATATGGCCTCCGCTTTGTTGGGCGGGCTGACTGAACAAGGTTTTTTACCACAAAACATGTATGTTGTCGAAAAACAGCTCGATCAAGCGAATCGCTTAGAATTACGTTTTGCGGGTATTCAAACTTACGCAGAAATGACATCGGCTATTCCATTTGATACATTGGATGTGATTGTTCTTGCTGTCAAACCTCAAAACCTTTATGACGTAGCAGAACAATTACAGCCTTTTTTAAAATCACAATTAATTATTTCCATTGCCGCAGGCGTACGAACGACGGATCTGAGCCAATGGTTAGGCCATTATCAAAAAATCGTGCGTTGTATGCCCAATACGCCGGCATTAGTCCAATATGGCATGAGTGGTTTATATGCCATGCCTCACTTAGACGCCAAACAAAAAGAACAAGCCCAAACAATTTTAGAAGCCGTTGGCGAATTAATTTGGGTGGAAAACGAAGCGCAAATTGATGATATTACTGGCATTTCAGGCAGTGGCCCCGCCTATGTTTTCTATTTTATGGAAGCGCTTGAAAAAGCCGCGCAAGAAATGGGATTTAGTCCAGAAGTGGCGAAACATCTTGTTTTTACGACCTTCAAAGGGGCGGTACATCTTGCAGGAACAAATTATCAAACGAATTTTTCCACATTGCGAGAACAAGTCACGTCAAAAGGAGGCACAACCGAAAAAGCCCTCAACCATATGCAAGCCCACGGTGTTGAGACTGCTATTGCGCAGGCCGCTCAGGCGGCGGTTACACGGGCTCGAGAACTTGCAGATTTATTAGCCCAACCTCAACAATAAGCAAAAAAAAATGGGAAAAATGATTTCTTCCCATTAAAAAATTATTTTTATTGCTGATAATAAAAGAACAATTAGGGTTCCATTTGGGATTGTAAATAATTCTGCAACCCAACTTGGTCAATTAACCCTAATTGTGTTTCTAAATAATCAATATGTTCTTCAGTATCGCTTAAAATTTTATCAAACAATTGACGCGAGACATAATCTCCGAGTTGTTCGCTCAACGCCAAGGCTTTTTTGACTTCTTCATGCGCAATATGTTCTAATTTCAAATCACATGCCAGTGCTTCTGGCACATTCTCGCCGATTAATAATTTATTTAAATCTTGTAAATTCGGCAGGCCTTCTAAAAACAAAACACGTTCAATTAAGGCATCCGCGTGTTGCATTTCTTCGATAGATTCTTTATATTCGTGCGCCCCCAATTTCGCCAATCCCCAATTTTTGTACATGCGGGCATGTAAAAAATATTGATTAATCGCTGTGAGTTCATTGCGCAAAACGGCATTCAATGCTTGAATAATTTCTTTTTGACCTTTCATGATTTATTTTCCGTTCTTATTCTTGTTGATCACATTTCCGGTAGACGATACTTTTGCGGAAAACCACGGGATTTTTATTTAATTTTACATGATTTTTTAAACCCGTTTTGCCTTAGACAAAAAAAAAGATGAACATTTCGTTCATCTTTTAATATTTTTTAATCTATTTGAAAATTAGGGTTCCATTTGAGATTGCAAATAATTTTGCAACCCGACTTGTTCAATTAATCCCAATTGCGTTTCCAAATAATCAATATGCCCTTCCGTATCTTTGAAAATTTCTTTCAATAATTGGCGGGTCACATAATCCCCTTCTTGTTCTGTGAGGGCAATCGCTTTTTTCAAAGTGTCATGTGCCAAATGTTCTAATTTGAGATCACACGCCAGTGCTTCTGGCACATTTTCGCCGATGAATAGCTTATTTAAATCCTGTAAATTCGGCAGGCCTTCTAAAAAGAAAATACGCTCAATTAAGACATCCGCGTGTTGCATTTCTTCAATAGATTCTTTATATTCGTGCGCGCCTAACTTCGCCAATCCCCAATTTTTGTACATACGTGCATGTAAAAAATATTGATTAATCGCTGTGAGTTCATTTTTTAAAACGGCATTCAGTACTTGAATAATATTAATATTTCCTTGCATCTTTTTCCCTTTTTTTTCACAAAGTCTTTACGCAATAGCAGGGGCTGCTTCTCTCTGATGATCTTGTGACAAACATTGGCGCGTTTCTTCCATCAATGTTTTTGTATGACATAAACATTTGCCACATTGTGTCCCAAATCCCAATTTTTTAGTCAGTTGGCGAATAGAACACGTTTCAGATTCTGCCACTGTTTGCTTAATTGTTTTATCTGTTACCCCAAAACATAAACAAATATACATCGCGCTTTCTCCCACAAACTGACTAAGTTAAAAACCTAAATAAGAATAATTATCATTTAGGTTTTATTCTAAACAATTTCGGAAATAAATGCAAGTGATAATGATTATCAATTAATAAAATTTTTTATTCACGTCTCTTTTTTAAAATGAGGTTGATAATCGATTAATTCGTAGACTTTAATTTGCTCATTTTTCCCCCGAACTGCACGATACCCAATTTCTCGGAACACAAAATCAGATTGCACCTCTGGTTCGCTAATTAAAACATCTTCACTAATTAAAATACTGGTATGTTCTTGTTTATTCATGCCTTCTAAGCGTGAAGCGACATTGACTGTATTCCCCAAAGCGGTATAATTAATCCGTTTTTTCGAGCCAATGTTCCCTACAAAAGCCACCCCTCTATGAATTCCAAAACGCGTGACGTAAGGAGATTTTCCTGATTCCATCCAACGCGCATTTAATGCATCAATCGCTTTTTTACATTCTAAAGCGGCCAAGCATGTATCATATGATTGGGTCTGACTCGCATAAGGCGCCCCCCAAAAAGCCATCACTGCATCACCAATAAATTTATCTACCACCCCATTATTTTCTAAAATAATATTGGATAATATAGAAAAATATTCTGTTAAATCATTGAATAACTGCGTTTCTTCAGTTTGTTCTGAAATAGTCGTAAAATTAGCAATATCTGTAAATAACAAAGTAATTTCAGATTTTACGCCGCCATTTTCAAGCGGTTTTCCCTGTTGCATCAATAAATGCAATAATTCAATGGGGATAAATCGCGAAAAAGATTGTAACGAATGATTCATTAATTTTGTTGCAGTGTTGAGCTCTTGAATTTCAGCAATCCGTGATTTTATATCACTAAAACGATGGTGAAAGCGCAACAACCGAATTTCTTCAATATCTTTAGTTAACTGATTGATTGGTTTAGAAATTTGCTTTGAAATCAAGAAAATAATCACACTCATAATTAAAGCAATAATAATGGTCATTTCTAAATTAGAAACCACAATACTCTCAGCCAATTGCGTAAAATCACGAATATCTGCGCCTAAATAAAGATCGGCTTCTAAACCAAATTTTTTCCGCAACGGCGCTTTAATCGCAATAATCGTTTGTTCTTGCCCATCTTTTCTTTTCACTTGAAAAAGCTGCGCGGCATTTCTTTCTGTCAAACCTTGAAATAGTAAAAGATCATACGGACGTTGGGTTTTTATTGTTTCAAGTGTGGGGGGCAAAATTTTAATCTTGGCAAGATCTAGTTCAGAATGAGCATAAATATTTTTATTTTTATCCACAATAAACATGAACGAACTCGGACTAAACTTAATTTTTTTGAAAAATTCAAGAAAGCTTTCTAATCCGATATTAATACCCACAACACCTAATAACTTGCCATTTTGATTATAAAACGGTTTAGAATATGTAATTCCGATGCGATCTTGCGAAAAACCAGAAAAACGATAAACTTTTGTCCAGACGGCTTGCTTCTGCGTTTTTGCAGCAAGATACCAGGGCCGCGTGACTACATTGAAATGCTTAAATTTTTCATCTGGATCATGGCGCGCAATCAGCCATTTTTTATCCGCACGATAGCACCATTGATATTTTTCATCAGTATTTTTTGAGGGGTCAATAAGGAGTAAACCTTGAGTAAAATTTTTCTCGTGTTGTGGAAAAATACCCAATTTGGTTTTGACTTCTTCAGAAGGGGGGCGAATCGTAAAATAAGAGCCATCTTCGTAACCCACATAAAAACTGGAATAGGCCTTATAATTTTTTAAACTAACCGCTAGTTTAGCTTGAATCAAATAAGCTTTTTCTTCAATCGAAGTTTTATCATCATATAAAATCTGATCATCATCTACAATCGCATTTTCTACTAAATCAATCGCAGGTTTTAAGACTGCATTCGTCTGAAAGACTGTTTTTTCATAAATACTTTGTAATGAATTTTCTGCGAAACTCGTTAAGTGCTCTCTATACTTTAAGTAATTTAATCCTGTCAGTGAAGCAATCGCCAACCATACAATCAGCATGAAAACTAACCAAATATGCAGCCTTAATGAGATTTTTTTTCTAAACAACCAATCAACCATGACACTCTCAATATTAAATTTGTAACTTAATGCTTTATTACAGTCGTCTACTCATTATAAAAAACTTTATTTTGATAGATTTTACCTATTTTTGTTAATAATAATTGCATACTTTATTTTTATTTTGTGAATCATATTCTATTACAATTCTTGCGCAAAAATTATTATTTTTTAATTCTATCATTGTCTTTTATTAGAAATTTTTTGAAAAAAATCACCGTTTTATACATCCAAAGTGAACCGTTCCAGAACACAATTTTTGAAAACAGCATTTTCATTGACAAGTTCACAAGGATTCAGCGAAATTTGTTATAATTGAAAAACTTATCACGTTTTTATTTTGTTTGATTGAGGATTAAAATTTTATGTACGCGGAGCGCGTCGTTTCTGGTATGCGTCCTACTGGGGCGTTACATTTAGGGCACTATCATGGTGTATTAAAAAACTGGGTCAACTTGCAACACGAATATGAATGCTTGTTTTTCGTAGCAGATTGGCATGCTTTAACCACACATTACGAAACACCCAGTGATATTAGTCAGCATACTTACGAAATGGTTATTGATTGGCTTGCTGCAGGATTAGATCCGGCTCATGCGACCATTTTTGTTCAATCTCGTGTGCCAGAGCATGCTGAATTACACTTATTACTTTCCATGTTGACTCCTTTAAGCTGGCTCGAACGCGTCCCAACATATAAAGATCAACAACAAAAAATTGTCGGTCGCGATTTAACGACCTATGGTTTTTTAGGTTATCCTCTTTTACAAGCGGCGGACGTCTTGATCTATCGCGCAAGCGCCGTGCCTGTTGGGGAAGATCAAATTCCTCATATTGAATTTATGCGTGAAATGGCGCGTCGCTTTAATCATTTTTATGGGCGCGAACCTGATTTCGAAGAAAAAGCAAAAAGTGCCATCAAAAAATTAGGTGGCAAAAAAGGGAAACTTTATACAGATTTGCGCAATCGTTTTCAAGAACAAGGCGATACTGAAGCCCTTGAATCCGCAAAAGCCTTATTAGACGAAGTCCAAAATTTATCTTTGGGCGATCGCGAACGCCTCTTTGGTTATCTTGAAGGAACACGCAAAATGATTTTGCCAGAACCTCAAGTTTTATTAACTAAAGAGTCAAAAATGCCTGGTTTAGACGGTTCGAAAATGTCTAAATCTTATGGCAATACTATTTCTTTACGTGAATCAGAAGAAAGCATTCAAAAGAAAGTACGTACTATGCCAACCGATCCTGCTCGTGTTCGTCGGACTGATCCGGGTGATCCAGAAAAGTGTCCTGTCTGGAAATTACACGAAATTTATACAGACGAATCAACACGAAAAACGCTTGCAGAAAATTGTCGTTGTGCAGCAATCGGTTGTATTGAATGCAAACAGCCTGTCATTGAAGGCATTCTAAAAGAACAAAAACCAATGAAAGAACGGGCAGAACATTATCTCGAAGAGAAGAGCCTCGTTTATAATATTCTTGAAGATGGCAGCGAACGTGCCCGCAAATTAGCGAGCGATACGCTCCGAGACGTACGCGAAGCCATGGGATTACATTATGTATAAAACTAAATCAGAATTTTCTGGTTTTGCACGAAAAAAGCCATTGACGAACCGACGTTCACGCCAACAAACGCGTCCAAAAACAAAAGCGGAATTAGAAACCGTTCGTCATGAAGAAGGGATTCGGTTACAAAAAGTTTTGGCGGAACACGGTTTAGGTTCACGTCGCCAAATGGAAACACTGATTGCAGATGGACAAGTTTCTGTCAACAATGAAGTTGCCACACTTGGAACAAAAGTCATTAGCTCTGATCGCATTCGGGTGCGCGGAAAATTATTACACCGTCAAATGCAACATGCATTGCCACGCGTTTTAATTTACCACAAACAAGAAGGGGAGATTGTTAGTCGTTCTGACCCTGAAGGGCGTAAATCTGTTTTTGACCAAATTCCGCGCTTGAAAAGCCTGAAATGGATTTCAATTGGCCGTTTAGATTATAATACAGAAGGCTTGTTAATCTTTACAACCTCTGGTGAATTAGCCAACCGCTTTATGCATCCGCGTTATCAAATTGAGCGCGAATATGCTGTGCGTTTGTTAGGTGAATTGACTGAAGCGCATATCCAAAAACTTAAAGAGGGATTTGAGCTTGAGGATGGATTTGTCAAAGTTAAAACCTTACAGATTTTAGCAGGCGAAGGGGTCAACCGCTGGTATCGGATCACGCTGACTGAAGGACGAAACCGAGTCGTTCGACGGGTTTTTGAAACCCTCGGCTTCACAGTAAGCCGTTTAATGCGTGTGCGTTTTGGTAATGTCAATTTACCCCCACGCCTCAAACGCGGACAATGGCAAGAACTAACTGACGACGAAGTCCGTCAAATTGTTCAATTTCTTCCAACTGAAGCAGTACCGATGGAAGGTGAAATTGATTCTGAGGAACAATTTGATTTAAATTATTAATTTTCAAAATGCGTTCGCTCTGTTTTTAAACAGAGTGAACCCCTTTCTCTGCGCATTATTTCTTTTCCCCGCCTTTTCAAAAAAATGTTATATTTTTGTTAGCTTTATTAATTTTGTGCTAAGCGTCTTTAATGCATTGACACAAATTTATTATAAAATACAAGCTATGTTAAAATACCCAAAATATACAAACTTAAATCAAATTAAATTTATCGGAATATACATAAAACATCTTTTTTTATTGAAAAAATAAAAAATCTAGCGGTTATTTTATAAATTATGGCAGAAAAAAAAGAAAAAGAAAGCGGTGCACAACAAAATAAGGAATTTCAAAGCCTTATTCGGCATGCTCAAAAATATCTCCAAGCAGGTGAAACGCACAATGCCCTCAAAACCTATTTGGAAGCATTGAAACTTGCACCAAATTTACCTGATTTACATTATCAAGTTGGGCATCTTTTTGAATCTATCCAGGAAATTGATAATGCGATTCATTATTATCATAATGCATTGCATTTACGGCCTCATTATGCGGATGTCCATTATCAACTTGCATTAATTTATGAAGCCAGAAAAGAATGGAATTATGCCATTCAACATTATGAATCTGCAATCCATGCAAAGCCTGATTTTTTCCAAGCCTTTAATAATTTAGGTAATCTTTATCAAGAACAAGGTAATTTTGAAAAAGCAAGTCAATATTACAAAGAAGCGTTGCGTATCAAACCCAATGATTTGAAATTATTAAATAACTTAGCCTTATCATTAAATGAAAGAAGACTCGATTCTGAATCAAATGAACTTTATCAACAGATTTTAAAACTGGATCCCAAAAACGTAGAAGTCCATTGGAATTATGGCCAATTGCTCCTAAAAATGGGGAATTACACCCAAGGTTGGCCTGAATACGAATACCGTTTTAAACGCGATAATTATGAAACTTTATGCTATCCCCATCGTTATCCTGAAAAATCCAAATGGAAAGGCACATCATTAGAAAATAAGACAGGCGAAAAACCAACGCTTTTTATTCATTTTGAGCAAGGGCGCGGCGATATTCTCCAATTTGTACGTTATATTCCATTGGCAAAAGCGCGTTCTCAGGCAAAAATTATTTTTCATTGCCCAACGGATTTAGTACGCCTCCTGAATGGCCAATTAGAAATTGATAAAATTATTGAGTATCAACAAGCCCCTGTTGACATGACGCAATACAGTGCTTGGATTTCTCTATTAAGCCTTCCAGCCATATTAGATGTCAAAGAAGAAACTTTAATTAAAACCGTCCCCTATCTTAAACCGAACATGAGCCTTGCCACCGCATGGGGATTGCGCCTTGATCATTTAAATAATAAAAAAATGCGCATTGGTATTGTTTGGGCAGGCAATCCCACACATAGTCAAGATGCCTATCGTTCTTGCCAACTTGAAGATTTCACGCCGCTTTTACAAATTAAAGAAGTTTACTGGATTAGTTTACAAAAAGGACAAGTTGCCCGGGCGGTTTTTACACCACGAGGACAAACTTTTGTACGACATACAGGATTAATTTGCTTTGCTGATCAACTTACTGATTTTGCTGAAACCGCGGCCGTTATTCTTAATTTAGATTTAATTATTACCGTGGATACAGCTGTTGCGCATTTGGCAGGCGCGCTTGGCAAACCTGTTTGGTTATTGCTTCCCTACATCAATGATTGGCGTTGGATGTATGATCGCCATGATAGTATTTGGTATCCCTCGATTTATATTTTCCGACAAGAAAAAATAAACGACTGGAAAAGTGTTTTTCAAAAAGCGAGCGATGAACTTGTCAAAATTTTAAACCAAATTCGTTTGTTCTAAACAAGCTCCTAGCTAATCCATATTATTTGAATTATTTACCGTAAGAAAGTGAAAGAAAAATGAACGTTCCTCCCCAATTTAGTCGCACAGCCATTTTAATTCAACCCACAGGGGTACATTTTCTGGCCAATCAACATGTTTTCTTGGCCGGATTAGGAGGCGTGGGCGGCTTTTGTGCTGAAGCCCTCGCGCGCGCCGGTATTGGCAAATTAACTTTGGTCGATCATGATACCGTTTCAGTCAGTAATATTAATCGCCAATTGCCTGCACTTTTGTCTACACTCGGACAATTCAAAGCAGAACTCATTAAAGAACGGATTTTCGAAATTAATCCGCATTGTGAAGTCGAAATTATCACCGAATTTTTAACAGTGGATAATCTCGAACAATTTTTACCTGAATCATGTGATTATGTTATTGATGCCATTGATTCACTCAATAGCAAAGTCGCACTGATTGCAAAAAGTTATCAACGTGGTTTTAAAGTCGCTTCAAGTATGGGGGCAGGCAATCGTCTTGATCCGACACGTATTAAACTCGCAGACATTAGCAAAACAGAAGTTTGTCCTTTGGCTCGCGTGGTCCGCCAACGTTTACGGCGGTTAAATATACATAAAGGTATTTTAACAGTTTATTCTGACGAAGAAGGACGTGCTCCGCTTCCACCAGAGCCCGTCGGAGAAGGCCGTCCCCGTGCTGTGAACGGCACAATCAGCTATATGCCGGGTTTATTTGGCCTTACCTTAGCTGGCGGCGTTATTCATCACCTTTTAAAAGCAGCGCATTTATAATAAAAATGATAAAATACAAAAATTAAGTAAAAAAATTATAAAAAAGGGGAGCCTCTTCCATTGAAGATCAATGAACCCATCACGAATCGGGCGATTCCAGTTGAACCTTATCAACCTATTGTGACTAAAACAGACCTCAAGGGCTGTATTACCTATGTGAATGATAATTTTGTAGAAATTACAGGATTCACTCGCGAAGAATTGATTGGTAAAAATCACAATATCGTGCGCCATCCTGATATTCCTTCTGTTTTTTTTGCAGATTTATGGGAGACCGTGCAAGCAGGGCGTCCGTGGCGAGGAATTCTCAAAAATCGTTGTAAAAATGGGGATCATTACTGGGTGGATGCCTATGTGAGTCCAATTAAAGAAAAAGGCAAAATTATTGGCTATATGTCCGTCAGAAATGCCGCTTCTGACGAAGAAATCCGCAGAGTCGAATCTTATTTTAATTATGTCAAATCAGGTGGCGCAATGCATCGGACCAAATTGCCTATTTGGCAAGGTCTTGCACTCTCTCATCGATTACAGCTCACCTTTTTGTTTTTCTTGCTCTTATTTAGTGCAATCATTATTCTTTCTTTTGGGGCACCAGAAAGTCAACAACAGACGCATCCTTATTTATTCATTAGTTTGGGAACACTTGGTTTAGTGGGCTCTCTTTTTGGATATCAATATTTATATCATTCAATTATTACTCCGCTCAGACAAGCCACGCAAGTCGCCAAAGATATTGCCGAAGCCAATTTTGATACAACGGCTCCATTAAATCCGATTCATTCTGATTTTAAAGCCCTTTTTACCGCATTAGAATCAACGCGAATTAATATGCATGCCATTATTATGGATATTACCCATTCAACGCATGCCGTGGAACGAAATGTCGGAAAGCTCTCTCATCGTCTTCATCAATTAATTCAGCATTACGACGAAGAAGCCCAATCCATAGGTGGCATTCAAATTGCTATTAACAATTTAGAAAGCGCGATTTCTATGGTGACTGCGCAAACACAAACGGCTGTCAGCGACGCAGAATCTGCTGAGCAAATTGTCGCAGAAAGCAACAACCAAATGCATAATAGCTTAGAAGCGACAAAACAAGTCGTCAGTGTGGTGGATACCGCTTTACAAAATATCCAAAATTTAAGTCAGTCGATTGAAAAAATCGGTATGATTACACAAGTAATTACAGAAGTTGCCGATCAAACAGCACTTCTTGCATTAAATGCCGCGATTGAGGCCGCGCGCGCCGGGGAATCTGGCCGAGGCTTTGCTGTTGTTGCCGATGAAGTGCGTAAATTAGCAGATCGTACCCGTGTCAATACAGCAGATATTATTGCGGTTGTGCATTCTATTCAGCAGGCTACTGAAATTGTGGTCAATTCTATGCAAGAAACTGCACAAGAAGTCAATTCTGGCATGAGTTTTATTCAAGATAGCTACCAAAAGCTGATTTATATCAGCAAAGTAACACAAAATACGACAAATATGTCTCAAGAAATTGCCGCGCTTTTAAATCAACAATTGGGTGAAACGCGTCGAATGGCAGAACATATGGAACATATCATGCGTTTGGCAAGCGATAATACTTCTAATATAGGACAAATTGATCACTCAACTGAAAGACTTTCACGTATTTCACAAGAACTTCGTTTTATTGTTGAACACTTTGAAAAAACCTGAAAATTCAGTTTAATTACCTGAATGTGACTGATTTTCTGCACGTTTTTACTAGTGGGCGGGCCTTTTTTTCTTTTTTTTTCCCCAATCCTACCTTTTGTCATTCTGCCTTTTTCATCTCATTTCTAATCCAAATGATTGATTTCATTTATTTTTTTCTTTGTCATGAAATCGTAACATTAAATGATTAACATTTGTTACATCTTCAATTCACGATTTTCTTATATCTGTTTTCTTTCATTTATCATCTATATTTTCACATTGATTTAATTAACTATTGAGGCAAAAACATGTTCTCTTTTCAGAAAAAACTTATTGCAGCCACTTGCTCAAGTTTAACACTTGGAATGACTCTTGGTTTAGGCATTATGCCACAAGCTCACGCAGCAGAAATCATCAAAGTAGATGGTTCTAGTACTGTTTTCCCGATTACAGAAGCGGTGGCGGAAGAATTCCAAAAAGCAAAACGCGGCGCAGTGCGTGTCACAGTAGGTGAGTCTGGAACAGGCGGCGGATTCAAAAAATTCTGTCGTGGTGAAACCGATATTTCTGATGCATCCCGTCCTATTCAAAAGAAAGAAATTGAAACATGTAAAGCCGCTGGAATTAATTTTATCGAATTACCGATTGCTTATGATGCCATTACAGTTGTGGTTAACCCAGCCAATACATGGGTTCACAGCTTAACGGTTGCTGACTTGAAAAAAATGTGGGAACCTGGTGCACAAAAAACCATTACAAATTGGAAACAAGTGAATCCTGCTTTCCCAGATATGCCTTTAAAACTTTACGGTCCAGGCTCTGCATCCGGAACATTTGATTACTTTACTGAGGCCGCAGTTGGCAAAGCTAAATCCAGTCGTGGCGATTATACTGCCAGTGAAGATGATAATGTCTTAGTACAAGGTGTTGCCCGTGACAAAGGCGGTTTGGGCTATTTTGGTTATGCCTATTATGTTGAAAATCAACGCCGTTTGAAAGCGGTTCCTATTAACGGTGGAAAAGGGCCGATTTCTCCAAGTGCGCAAACTGTAGAAAACGGGACATATTCTCCTTTCTCTCGCCCAATTTTCATTTATATCAACGCAAAGGCAGCAGAAAAACCTGCAGTTAAAGAATTTGTCGAATTTTACTTAAAGTCTGCACCAAAATTGGTTAAAGAAGTAAAATATATTCCTTTACCTCAAAAAGCGTACTCAATGGCCCTTGACCATTTCAATAAAAAGAAAGTGGGCACCGTCTTTAATGGCGATGCGGCTGTCGGCTTAAAAATTGAACAACTTCTTTCTCGTGAAGCAAAAATGTAATTTTCTTGTCACAATCTGACGCCACAATAAGAACAAATTACATTCTGTTCTCAAACCAAACTGTCCCCTTCTTTAGGGGACAGTGTTGTCTCATTTTACTTAAAAATTTATTCCTAACTAAAATGAGACGATTTTTCTGTATTTTCAGATTAGCCGAGGTGCCATGAGTAATCTATCCAATGCTCAACTTGTAAGGAGTAGTAGTGTGGCAAATCTTGAATCCTCACGGCTCGCTCAAAAGCGTTCCCGTGTGATCAAAGAACGTATTATTGAAAGTTTGCTGTTTTTAGCCGCTTTTTCTTCTGTGGCAACCACCACTGCGATTGTTATTATTTTACTCTATGAATCATCTATCTTTTTCCAAAATGTTTCATTAGTTGATTTTTTAACAGATACACAATGGACGCCATTATTCGCTGATCCGCATTACGGAATTATGCCACTTGTTGCGGGGACTATGGTTACAACAGGGGTGGCCTTATTTGTCGCTATTCCTGCTGGAACGATTATCGCGATTTATTTGAGTGAATTTGCATCGCATCGTACCCGCGAAATTGCCAAACCCTTTCTAGAGGTTCTCGGTGGGGTGCCGACAATTGTATATGGTTACTTTGCGCTCTTATTTATTACCCCTATTTTACAAAAAATCATTCCCTCTTTGCCCGGCTTTAATATGTTAAGTGCGGGGATTGTCATGGGTATTATGATTATTCCGTATATCTGTTCTGTCAGTGAAGATGCGATGCGCGCCGTCCCTATGTATTTGCGGGAAGGAGCCTACGCAATGGGGGCAACCCGCTTCCAAACAGCAAAAACGGTTGTCTTACCCGCCGCTTTTTCTGGCATTGCTTCAGCTTATATTTTAGGGATTTCTCGTGCAGTTGGGGAGACAATGGTCGTCGCAGTGGCTGCGGGGATGGAACCTAATTTCACACTTAATCCGCTTGAACCTGCTGAAACAATTACTGCTTATATTGTTCAAGTGGTGATGGGCGATGCACAAAACGGAACAATTGAATACCAATCTATTTTCGCGGCCGGTTTAACCTTAATGTTAATTACATTAGTTTTTAATATTTTAGGTCATGTATTGCGTAAACGTTTCAGAGAGGCATATTAATATGTCATCAACCGATATTCAACAGCACGAACAAGAACTGCATAAAATTCGCCAAATTATCAACAGCCATAAACGCAAAGATTCACTTTTTGCAGCCACGGGCTTACTTTTATTGGCACTAGGTCTGTTAACTTTTGTGGCCTTATTAGGCGATATGGTTACAAACGGTTTGCCCCGTATTAACTTAGACTTTTTTATGAATTTTCCATCTCGTAATGCAGAAGAAGCCGGGATTTTATCTGCATGGGTGGGAACAGTTTTAGTCATGCTTGTAACAGCAAGTACGGCCGTCCCTATCGGCATTGCAGCAGGGGTTTACCTTGAAGAATACGCAGCAAAAAATACGATTACAGACATTATTGAAATTAATGTCACAAATTTAGCGGCGGTTCCTTCTATTGTTTATGGGTTGCTTGCTTTAGGTATTTTTGTGCATCAACTTAATTTTGGACAAAGTGTTTTATCTGCTGGATTAGCTTTGGCTTTATTGATTTTACCTGTCGTGATTGTCGCCACACGGGAAGCCATTCGGGCGATTCCGGGCAGTATTCGTGAAGGTGCCTATGCATTAGGCGCCACAAAATGGCAAACTGTCGCGGATCATATTTTACCTTATTCTCTTTCTGGTATTTTAACTGGCGTGATTATTGGTTTAGCCCGTGCGATTGGTGAAACAGCTCCAATTATTACTATTGGTGCGATTACATTTATTGCCTTTTTACCACATGCCCCCATTTCTACGACGCCTCCCTTTATTTCTTTTGATTGGTTATTTGACGGTTTTACTGTTATGCCTATTCAAATGTTTAACTGGGTTTCTCGTCCACAAGAAGAATTCCAAATCAATGCTGCGGCCGCAGGATTTGTCTTAATTCTAATGACTTTATCCATGAATGGCTTAGCAATTTACTTACGCTACACACTTCGTAAAAAAATTAAATGGTAAAAAAATAAAAATAAAGGGTGGCAATTTAGCCCCCTTTATTTTCAATCAAATCAAAACGAACTATTAGTAACGCAATTTATAAAATTAATGTTGAGAATATAATTATGGGTGAAGTTGTTATTTCTAATCCAAAAGTGGTTTCTAAAAGTCTTAATTTTTATTATGGAAATCACCAAGCACTAAAAAGCATTACAATGAGTGTAGCCGATAAGCAAGTGACTGCATTAATTGGCCCATCTGGTTGCGGGAAGTCGACTTATTTACGTTGTTTTAATCGGATGCACGATCTGTATCCAGGCAATCGTTATGAGGGTGAAATTCGTATTCACCCTGATAATGTCAATATTTTAGAGCGCGCTGTCGATCCAATTGAAGTGCGTATGCGCATTAGTATGGTTTTCCAAAAACCCAACCCATTTCCTAAATCCATTTATGAAAACGTGGCTTATGGACAGCGCGTGCGGGGTGAAAACCGCCGTTCTGTTTTAGATGAAAAAGTGGAGCAAGCTTTACGGGATGCGGCCTTGTGGGATGAAGTTAAAAACCGTCTGAATGATTTAGCTTCTAATCTTTCTGGTGGACAACAACAACGTTTATGTATTGCACGGGCCCTTGCAACGGATCCAGAGTTATTACTCTTTGATGAACCGACTTCTGCGTTAGATCCCATTGCAACCGCCAGCATTGAAGAACTCGTCACTGAATTGAAAAATCGGGTTGCGATTTTAATTGTGACACATAATATGCAACAAGCGGCGCGGGTTTCAGATTTTACTGCCTTTATGTATCAAGGTGAACTGATTGAATTCGGCAAAACTGATTCAATTTTTATTAAGCCTCAGAAAAAACAAACTGAAGATTACATTACTGGTCGCTTTGGCTAGGCAATAAAAAATCCCCACTTAAAAGTGGGGATTTTTTACATCCCGCGGCAAATTATTCTGTGCCGTCTTTCTTAAACGTCGTAGGCAACTTTTGTAACAATTCTAACGTCTCTGTTTGCACTTCAGTGCTTGTCTCCAACAAATCGTGCAAAAATTTCTCATTAATTTCCAAGCGTTTTTGATACCACCCCATAAGATGCGTCAAATTATCACTGAAATTGGGATTGGCCACACTGGACTGCCAGCAACTATAATTATTTTGTAAATGCGCCATAGTTGTTGTAGAATAAAGCTGCATTAATTTACCTAAACCTTGCATAGGTAACATCCCGTTCGGCGCTTTCATCATTTGTGTTGCTTGGGAAAACAAATCCATAAACTTCTCGGGATTTTGATCAAACAAATTCATTGCACAACCTCCTAATTATTTTTTGTTTTCAGATAAAATAACCTGAATTATTTCATCTGCTCTGAGACTTCAACCGACTGCCATCCTCTCATTTTTGATTCTTATCTTTTTTTTTGTTCCCTACACAGATCCATTTAAGACATTTTTCTTCCATTTTGTCTTGTTTTTTTCTATATACTAAAAGATAAGATTAAGGCTATTTTTTATATCCTTTTGTTAAAGCATAACGAGTTTTTTTCAATCAAGTCAAGTAAGATTTGCAATTTTTTTTTATTTTTTATCGCGTCAGATTTCTATTTTTTAGTTTATCTAATAAATCAATTTAAAAGACATCACTTTAATGAAAAAAATAAAAAATATAGATAAATTTAGGAAAAAAATTTATTAAAAATAAAGGTTTATATTCTATAATCTTTAAATGAATGCAGGCTATTTGAAACGTGAATTACAACAAAATAAAGCTTCATTTTTTTAATTTTTGGGTAAACGATTTTTTGGAATTTGAAACCAAAAAATAGCTCCCTTGACTTCATGATTCTTCGCACCAATTTTGCCTTGATGGGCTTCAATAATTTGCTTTGAAAGCGTCAATCCTAATCCTGTCCCGGCTCGTGCTTGCGATCCTTGAATATAACGTTCAAAAATTTCTGACTCTTTCCCCTCAGGAATACCCATGCCCTCATCTCTGACAGAAAGTAAAATGGTCTCCGCATCTAAAAGACATGTCTGCACTTCAACTAAAGAATGTGTCGGAGCATATTTGAGAGCATTACTTAAAAAATTTCGAATCACTTGCCCAATCCGAAAGGCATCACATTCAATTTCATCTTGCGGCATTAGATTGGTCATAATTTTTACAGTTAATCGCTGTGCTTGCACATCAATTTCATAAATGGCTTCGTTCACAATCTGACGCAAGGCATTTCTTTTAAAATGAAACGTCATTTGTCCGGCTTCCATTTTAGAAATATCTAAAAGATCATTCGAAAAACGTAACAAACGGTCGCTGCTATGCTTGATAATATCTAAATATCTCATACTCATAGAATGATTGGCTTCTTCTAAATCTTCTTTGAGAATTTCAATACTCCCTAAAATCGTATTGAGTGGAGAACGTAATTCATGAATGGTATAAGCCACAAAATTATCTTTTGTGCGATTGGCCTGCTCCGCTTTTTCTTTAGATTCAATCAGCGTTTGTTCGTATTGCTTTTGTTTACTTAAATCTGTCACAATAGCCACAAAAAGAGGTGAACCGACTTCATCCTCAATTTGACTTAATGTCAAATAAGCGGAGAAAATCGAATCATCTTGTCGTTTTGCAAGGATCTCACGTTGAACATTAATGACTTCATTCGTCAAACCTGTTTTCAAATCATGTTCGAAAAAATGCTCATGCCTTTTAGCAAAATCGGGGGGCATTAAGATACTTGCACTATGCATAATTAATTCATTTTCATTTTCATAGCCAAACATTTTTAAGCCAGCTGGATTGCAAGATTGAATTACACCATAGCGATTAACTGTGATAATTCCATTGGCCGCAGTATGAATAATATTTCTTAATTTAATCTGAATTTGATGATTTCTTTTTTGCAATAAAGCCCGTTCTGTGATGTCAAATACAACCGCAAAGTAAGCTAATTTATTTTCTTCAATTTCAATAATATTAGCAAAAATCATGACATCCCGAATTTCACCTGTGGCGAGCGCATGCTTAAATTCAAAGGGTTTCGAAGTCCGAGAATTCATCAAATAATGCATATGCTCCTGCAACTGATTTTTAGACAGTAAATTAATGTCATCCAGGGACTTGGTCAACAGCCGTTCACGATTGTAACCATAAAACGTAATAGCGGCATTATTGACATCAATAAATTTGAGAGAAGAAGGATCAATTAAGTACATAATGGCCGCATGTTTTTGAAACATATTTTTAAATCGTTGTAATGCTTGATCTAAATCACGATTTCGCTTCACTGCTAATTTCTCAAACTCCCGTGCCTGAACATATAAAGTCTGCAATAAGTATGAAACGCTTCGAGATAACTCTCCGACTTCGTCTCGTCGTTGCGCATGAATCGCACACAAGCTTTGTAATTTTTTTTCATTATGTTCATGATTCATTACACGAATGGCCAGCGCTATTTCTTGAACGGGATTAAATAAACGTTTAATAAAGAAATAAGCAAAAGCAAATAAAATGCTTCCAAAAAAGAGCACACCATAAACGACATACCGAAAAAAAGGCGTATGCGACAAAGAAAAGTGGTCCATTCTCGATGTTTCTAACACGAGCAACCCAATGGGTTGTTTTTGGAACCGATACAAAGGAACAACCACGGAAAAGAAGGGGGTTTTTCCTTCTTGAAAAGAATCAAAATTAATTTCAGGAAGTCCCCGTTTAAAAACACTTTCATAATAAAAAAGAGTACTGGGCAGAATTGCTTCTGTTGCTTTTGCCGTTAATGACTGTAATAAAGTACGCCGTTCATTTTTTAATTGAATCGTCAATAATTTTTGCGGTTTCACAGATTGAATCGTTAAAAAATCGGGGAGATCTCCCAATAATTTAGGGGTGCCGGATTGTGAAAAAGTTTTGATGACATCATTCTGCCACATCAATATTGGCACATGATTAATTGACACTTTTTGCGAAGGTTGATCAATTTCTACAGAAATAGCAGGGGCAGACTGTCCTTTCAAAGGAATGAAAAAATCGTGCTGATACGTATGCGCTTGGTAATGCACATTCAGTTTCTCTTTTGTCGGATTCGTCACTTGAAATTGAAACAAATCATTTTCAATCAAAATGCGATCTTGTGTGTTAAGATCTGCCTCTGACAGCGGCATCAACTGATGCTTTTCTGAATGAGGCACTAATACATAAATAGCACGAATATACTGATCCTTTTTTTTAATTTCTGATAGGACTTTATTCAGTTTTATATAGTCAAATTTTATTTTTTCTGAGGTATTTTCAAGAGAAGAAAAATCATTTTCCAACATTGAAGCGACAATCTTGAGTGTTGTGAGTTTTTCTTCTAAATAATGTTTTTGAAGATCCTGTGCGACAAACTGCTGAATAAAAATAAAAAAGACACACAGCAATAAAATAAACCACAGCAAGACCGCCAGAAAAAATTTTGTTTTCAACTTTTTTACTCTGAATGTCATAGTCAACTTCTTTAAATTGATAGATTTATTATTTGATATTTCAATTTTATCATAAAAAATAAAATCAAATAAGGATTTCTTATCTGATCGTCAGGAATAAAGCAGGCTTTTCATCGTCATTGCTTAAATACGTGCTATCACACAAAAAATTTCCACCAAGGACTGGACTGGCGCGCGGCTTTTTAGCGTTTATTTAAATATTTTTAATAAAAATGATATTTATAAACAAAAATTTTTAATAAAATTATACCAACTATTTTTATTTAACGTGAAATTTATTTGTTATGAGACATAAAGTCAAACATATCCATTTTGTAGGGATCGGCGGCTCTGGTATGAGTGGCATCGCCGAAGTACTTTTTAACCTTGATTTTAAAGTCACCGGATCGGATTTAAACCAAAATGCAGCCACCCATCGCCTGAATCAGTTAGGGATTACTGTACATCAAGGACATAGTGCCGCCTATGTGCAAGGCGCAGATGTGCTTGTGGTTTCGACTGCTATTAAAAACACAAATAACCCAGAAGTTGAAATGGCACGACAAAATGGGATTCCTGTCATCCCACGAGCAATGATGCTGGCTGAGTTAATGCGTTTTCGGCAGGGAATTGCCGTGGCAGGGACACATGGTAAAACGACTACAACCAGTCTTGTTGCCAGTATTTTAGCAGAAGCAGGTCTTGACCCAACGTTTGTAATTGGGGGACGTTTGAATAGCGCAGGCACCCATGCCCGTCTTGGCACAGGGGATTTTCTTGTCGCAGAAGCAGACGAATCGGACGCTTCTTTTCTTTATTTATCACCGATATTAGCCATTGTAACAAATATTGATGCTGATCATATGGAAACCTATCAACATGATTTCCAGAAATTAAAGCAAGCATTTATTGATTTTTTACAACATTTGCCTTTCTATGGCACAGCTGTATTATGCGTTGATAACGAAGCCGTCCAAGAAATCATCCCTGCCTTAACCAAACCAATTGTCACTTATGGGTTTAGTGAACAAGCGCAAATTCGGGCCGTCAATGTACGTCATGTCAATACCCAAATGCATTTTGATATTTTATGTTCACATCGCGCAACCCAATGTAGCCCGCTTTCTATTTGCTTAAATTTACCAGGATTACATAATGTTCAAAATGCTTTAGCCGCCATTGCTATTGCTTATGAACTGGGTATTTCCAACGAAGCCATTTGCAAAGCATTACAAGAATTCAAGGGCGTTGGCCGCCGCTTTCAACGCTATGGAGATTTCGAAACGCCTGATCAACAAGGCCTGTTTACCCTTATTGATGACTACGGACATCATCCTGCAGAAATGGCCGCCACCGTTGCAGCCGTACGGGGAGCCTATCCAGAACGACGTCTTGTTTTGGTTTTTCAACCCCATCGCTATACTCGCACCCGTGATTTATTTGAAGACTTTATCCAAATTCTTTCGTCAGCAGATAGTGTCATTTTAACTGAAGTTTACGCTGCTGGGGAAACCCCAATCGTTGCGGCAGATGGCCGGTCACTAACACGCGCCGTCCGTGTTCTTGGCAAAGTTGAACCTCTTTTTGTTGAATCAATACAACAATTGCCACAAACTATTTTAGAACATATTCGCCCAAATGATGTTGTCTTAACAATGGGGGCCGGCTCTATCAATCAAATTCCCAGTAAAATTGAACAGTTATGTCAGAAGAAAAGTTAAATTTCATGGGACTCAGCGGGCGACTCATTTATCACCTCCCGATGGCACGATATACGAGCTGGCGGGTAGGGGGGCCTGTTGATCGCGCCTATTTTCCAAAAGATAAAGATGATTTAGCTCGCTTTCTTGCGCAACTTCCTCAAGATGAACCCGTTTATTTTTTGGGATTAGGAAGTAATTTACTGATTCGCGATAAAGGCATTCGGGGCACAGTCATTATGATGCATAAAAATTTGCAACATTATGGTGTAGTCCCCGAAAATCCCCAACAAATTTTTGCGGAAGTAGGCGTCCCTAGCCCAAAAATTGCGAAACTGGCTGCAAAAAATAGTTTGAAAGGCGCCGCTTTTTTGGCAGGGATTCCAGGGACAGTTGGCGGCGCGCTGGCGATGAATGCGGGATGTTATGGTGCGGAAACATGGGATTTTGTCAAACAAGTTGAAGTCATGGATCACACGGGGACAATTCACACGCGTTTTCCCCATGACTACGATATTCGTTATCGTCATATTATTCCAAAACCGCCAATTGAAAATCAGTCAGAATGGTTTATTAATGCCGTCTTTGAATTTACAGATGGGGATGCCGAATTTGAAAGGCAGGAAATTAAGACACTCCTTGCGAAACGCATTGCGGCGCAACCGTTGAATTATCCTAACGCTGGATCCGTTTTTACCAATCCTCCAAAGGACTTTGCGGCACGGCTCATTCAAAGTTGTGAATTAAAAGGCTATCAACATGGTGGGGCGCAAGTTTCTGAAAAACATGCTAATTTTATTATCAATACAGGAAGTGCCACTGCTGAAGATATTGAAACCCTGATTTATTTGATTCAAGAACGCGTGTTTAATCAAACAGGTATATTGCTCACTCCAGAAGTCAAAATTCTCGGAGACGCATCATAATAAAAAAACTGCCTTTTACAACACGCTGAAAGTAAAAGGCAGAATGCACGAACCGATAAAAATAAACACCTCACATCGCTACAGCATTATTTTTTTAATTTAGTGATTTTGAGGGCGGTTAATACATATTTTTCGTAAATTGGCTCAGAAGTCCCATTTTTCATTTTATACATAAAATACTTTTCAAAGGCAACTTTGGCTAGATGTACCCATTTTCCTTGGCTAAACCAGTTCGTATTGCGCGGAGGAATTTGTGGTAAAGCCACAAACGCCACGCCACCATCTCCAAAATCGGCTAAGCAAATTGCATTCATTGAGGCCTTTTCTACAGGTTCTTTTCCATTTAATTCAGCCCGAATATTTTTCGCAGTGGCGGTGACCATTGATTCGATCATATAACCTGTTTTTGGCGTTCCTAATGGGATAGGGGTTTTTTCAACCGGTGGAATGGCAACAGTCACACCAACACTATAAATATTTTTATATTTGGGATTGCGTTGATGTTCATCTACAATCACAAAACCACGGGGATTTGTTAAACCTTCAATCCCATAAATGGCATCAATTCCTTTGAAAGCTGGTAACATCATTGAAAAACTAAATGGCAAAACATGTTGTTCTTTGGGTTCGCCTCGATCATCATGTTCTGTAACATACATTTTATCTGCTTCAATTTTATCTACTTTAGCGTTACAAATCCATTTAATATGACGATTACGCATTTCGGATTCAAGCATCCCTTTTGAATCCCCAACCCCACCTAAACCTAAATGTCCGATATAAGGCTCAGATGTCACATAAGTCATCGGGACTTTATCACGAATTCTGCGCTTTCTTAAATCTGTTTCCATAATGAACGCATATTCATAAGCTGGACCAAAACAAGAAGCGCCTTGTACTGCGCCAACCACAATTGGCCCTGGATTTTTGACAAATTCATTCCACACTTCTCCGGCTTTTTCTGCGTGGGCTACATGACAAACTGATTGCGTAAAACCATCTGGTCCCAGTCCTTCGATTTCATCAAACGCCAGTTTTGGCCCTGTCGCAATGACTAAATAATCATATTGCAACATTGAACCATCGTTTAATTCAATTTCATTTTTCTCTGGATGAACCCGTTTTGCCCCCACTGGATTAAATGCAATATTTTTATTTTTTAAGTAAGGGGTGACATCAAATTCAATATCGCTTCTTTTACTCCAGTTTACTGCAACCCACGGATTAGATGGTACAAAATGAAAAAGACTGCCACTTCCTATTACTGTCACTTTATCTTCGCTACGGGCAAGGGCTTTCATTTCATATGCCATTGGCATACCACCAATCCCTGCACCTAATATAACAATATGCGCCATGATGTCCTCTCCTTTTTTTTTCTTTTTTAGTCCACTTTTAGAAGCATTAAATATTAATATATCCTAATGTAATTATATTATAATATATCCAAATAAAAAATATATTTTTAATATATTTCCCTAAAAAATCAATAAATTGTTTTGTTTCCTTTTCTTTTATTGATTTATATAAAAACTCAAGGAAAAATGCCCACATAATTATTATGGGCATTTTTATAAAAAATTAGCGTGCATTCCCTGCTTTTTTCTGGACGCAATTAATTATGTTATGCGAGTCTTTGCCATAACGTCAATGCTTG
>CAZDFJ010000023.1:0-41489 GCA_964504875.1 uncultured Burkholderiales bacterium
GATTTTACCGATGTCATGCAAGGGGGCAAAAAGAAAAACATGTTCAATATATTCATCAGTCAGACGATGTGTTGTGGCAAGTGCCTGGGCAATAATGCGTGCAAAATTAGACATGCGCTCTAAATGTAGACCCGTTTCAAAATCACGTTGTAAGGCCATATGTGATGCAGTACGAATTGCCGCCTTGAGCGTCCGAATGCCTTGTAATTCATTGGTAATTAATAGGGTAATGACATGTAAAAAAGATTCTATTGTTTGAAGACATTGCTCAACAAAAAAATGTTTATAACGTGAATTGACAAATAGAAAACCAATAAAATGCCCTTGGCTAAAAATAGGAATCGTTAAGCTAGAAAGATAATAATTTTGAATATAATGCGTATGTTTGTGTTGTGAGACCGCTTTTTTGAAGTGTGATAAGTCGTGTAAAACACGAGGGGTTTTTGTATGCACAATTGATTGGAGTGAGACAGAACTACTCAATTTTACTTGATATTGCTTAAGTTTAAGTTGTTCAGTTTGATTTTGTGTTTGTACTTCTTGTTGTGAAGGATAAAAGGTACTATCTATAAATGTTTTAAGATAATCAGTATTTTCATCATACAGGACAATAGCAATCCGATCGATACCCTCAATACGCTGAGAGAGCAATGTATGGAGTTTTTGGACTTTTTCTTGTATCGAGATGGATGGATTATTAAGGATATCAAAAGATTTCATGTGTAAGGACACAACTATAACTGTAAAAACATATTAGTATATGTGCATAAACTATATATTTTCAATATATTTTTATGAAAATCGAAAAACTATGATAGTAGACACAAGAAGAATAAACTTCTGATAACGCATATCATGGAGTAGTTCTGTTTTTTTTGAATTTTTTTGATAAGGAGAGAGAAGAATAAGGAACTAAATGATGGGGTGGCTGATCGGACTCGAACCGACGACAACCGGAATCACAATCCGGGACTCTACCAACTGAGCTACAGCCACCACTGTTTGAAATGCTAAAGCATCAATTGAAGCTCGATCATTCTGTTGAGCGGCGTTTGGCGCGCCCGACAGGAATCGAACCTGTAACCCCCAGCTTAGAAGGCTGGTGCTCTATCCGGTTGAGCTACGGGCACTTTCTTTTTGGACCCGTAAGGTCACTAAAACACTTGCAATAAAAATGGTCGGGGTGGAGAGATTCGAACTCCCGACATCCTGGTCCCAAACCAGGCGCGCTACCAGGCTACGCTACACCCCGACATATCTTTTAGCGTTTTGACTTAGTGTCATTCGCTAATTGAAGTTCGCATTATAGATTAACCAATTTACTCTGTCAAGCATTTTTGCAAACTTTTTTTATTTATTTTTGATGTACCGTAAATCATCAAAGGTCGAAACCCATTGTGGCCGATAAACAACCAGAACTGTCATTGCCATTCCTGTTGTAAAGCCTTCAGACCATGCCATCAAAATATAATAAGGAAGGTAATTATCCCACAAGTAATGCGTTGTGTAAACCCCAGAAAAAATAAAAAGAGTACACAGCATGACGCCAACAAGAAAAATAGCCATGCCTGAACCAATAAATGCATTCGCAAAAATATACACAAAAAAGTGGTTTGGGAGTTTTTTATCCACCAAATTGAAAAGAATTGCAGTAAAAGTTGAGGGAAGAATTGCCATAAGGATAGCATTCCATGCAAAACTATCCCATCCTGACATGCCGGCAATAGTCACGCCTAGTAAGACAAAAACTAAATTAAGAATCGCGAGACGTGGGCCAAACATGAGTGTCAGTAAGCTCGCTCCTAACATGTGAAAATTTAATCCAGGACGTACCCCTGTTTTAATGCTCCAAATAAGCATTAACCCTACTGCTAAACCTAGCCAAACATGTTGTTTATAATTTTCCTTAAGAGGTTCCCAAGAAATAGTTTTAAGGATATAACCTATAGTCCCCAAAAAAATGAGATTGCCCGCAAGCGTCCATTCATTAGGTAATAATGCATTGGGTAAATTCATGTTTTTTCTCCAGTGATATTATATTAGTATATTATATGATTCTAATATAATAGGGGAAAGCAAAGAATAGTCCTTCCCCACCTTGAGATCATTTTCTAAGTTATAAAAATAAAATCAGCCTGTAAATTGAGACTTATGTAAATATGATAGCGCAGAAAGTGGATAATGTGGTTGTGTTAAATAATCTTCAATGCAACGTCCAACTAATGGGCTTCGCCACATTTCTGGTTGGGCTTTAATTTCTTCTAGTGTTAACCAACGGGTATTTAAGATGCCCTTATCCAATTCACGCGATTCATCACAGTGATCCAGAGTTCCTGTAAAACATAAACGTACATAGTGAACGCCCGCTGTGGGATGCACCCATTGATAGACGCCTAAAAAGTGGGTTGGGGTAAAATCCCATTTTGTTTCTTCACGGGTTTCGCGGATCACCGCATCTAGGATTGATTCAGTATATTCCACGTGCCCAGCAGGGTTGTTCCAACGTACACCTTTAGTGGTTTCTTCTTCTACAATTAGAAAACGCCCGTCTTTTTCTAAGATTGCCGCCACAACTAAATGAGGGTAATTGTCAGCCATTATTTATACTCAAACAAATAAAAAAAGATTTTTTATAAAATCGCAGTAGTGGAAGTCATCACTTTTGCGCTGAGTTTCATAGCGCTTTTGACAATTTCAGGAAGTTCAACCCCGCCATGTGTGACCGCCGTATTAGCGTGTTTAATTTCATCTTCTTTCATTTGGTCAAGAATTGCCCGACTTTTTGTGTCTGCTTCAGGGAGTTGCGCGAGATGGCCACTTAAATGTTGTTCCACTTGTCGCTCTGTTTCTGCCAAAAAACCAAGGTTAACCCCATCCCCGATCAGGCCGGCAACGGCCCCAATTGTAAAAGCCCCTGCATAAAATAATGGGTCAAAAAGACTTGTTTTGCCGCCTAATTCTTGTAATCGCTTTTCTGTCCATGCAAGATGATCCACCTCTTCACGGGCCGCTTCTTCTAAGACTTCTTTTAATTCAGGTGTTTTTGCCGTGAGAGATTGTCCTTGATAAAGTGCTTGGGCGCAGACTTCTCCAGCATGATTAATTCGCATCAAGCTGATCACTTGTTTTTTTTCTGACTCAGAAAGATCAGGATCAGGTAAGTCTTTTCCCGGAAGAGGCCGATCCCCTTTAGAAGGAACAAAGACAGTCCGGAGGGCCTTATCAAAATGAATAATCAATTCATCTAAACTGGGCATATTTCGCCTCCAAATGGTAAAGGTAAAACAATTATTGTAATGGAGTTGTTTTGTGGAATGCAAGCCATCTTGCAATAAATCATTGTGAAGAAAAACAGAAAAATTTTTAATTATAAAACACCATTAGTTTTATGAATTATAAAAAATAATTTTTTTGATAAAGCTAATTACAATAATATTTTTTATTTTATAATTTGATTATAACGTCAAATTTCTTATTTATTTAGTTAAATTTATCAAATCTTTATTCAATAATAGGTGGTTTATATAAAATAACATCTTGATTTTTGCCGCCTGCAATAACAAAATAAGCACTGTATTTAATATAAAAATTTCTAATAATACAAAAAAATACTAGTTTATGGATTCAAAACCACATAAAAAATACTATATTAGGAAAAACTAAATGTTGACATTATTAAGAAAACAGCCCATCGCTAACCAAATTATGTTAGTGATGGCTTTGCTGTGTACAGTGATTTTTAGTGGGTTGACGCTTTTTTTATCATTACAAATGAATCAGTTTGCTATTGAGGATACAGAAAGAAATTTGCGCCGCGATTTGCGGGTGATTACTGGTTTGTTGGATTACGCATATTATCGTGAAAAAGAACGCGCTGAAAATATGTTGGATTCCTTTGCTCGGTCATTAAAAGGTGATTTTTCATTAGGTAATGCGCTTACGCCAACAAATGGCGAAAATTTACCGGCGTTATTATTAAACAATGAATTTGTTAATAATAATACACGTTATACGGATGATTTTAAACAGTTAACAGGAATAGAAAGCGCAATCTTAGTAAAATATAATCAACGATTGTTTTATGCGACAACAAGTGCGAAAAATGCCGCGGGGCAATCTTATATAGGAAAGCATATTTTAGATTCGGAGGAAGTCGAAAAAAAATTATTAGACGGTGAAAGACAAATTGTTGTTGCGCGCCGGGGAACACTATTTTTTATGATTTCATATAAACCTATTCGGGATGCACAAGGCCAAGTCATTGGCGCCATGTCATTACGTCTTAACTTGAACGAGTCCGGATTAAAAACCCTAAAAGAAGCAATTTATAATATTAAAGTAGGAAAAACAGGTTATTTTACATTATTGGCCCCGATTGCCTCTGACGATATTGGATATTTTGTGATTCACCCTGCATTAGAGGGCCAAACGATCAGAAGTGCCAATAATCCGACTGCTTTGTCTGTGGCGAAACAAATGCTGGCTGAAAAAACGGGGATGTTACGCTATTTTTGGTTAGATAAAGCGGATAATAAAAGTAAAGAAAAAATTATGATTTATGATCGTTCCCAGACATGGGGATGGGTTTTAGGAACAGGAAGTTTTATCAGTGAATTTGTAGAAGATATTTTAAAACTCCGAAATCGCTTTATTATTGTAAGTATTATTTCGGCTTTCATTACAGTTTTTCTGACTTATTGGATGGTCGCCCGTCGATTAAATCCATTAAAACCAATTGTTCATGCGATGGCAGAATTTGGAGCAGGTAATTTAGCGATTGCTTTGCCACAAGTGCCGGATGATAGCCACAATGAATTAGATAACCTTGCAAAAACTTTTAATAAAAGCAGTAAAAAAGTTCAATTGTTAATTAGAGACATTTCTCAATCAGCAGAAGAAGTCAGTTCTGGTGTAGATAATCTGGCGAATTTATCTGATGCTATCTTAACAAGTACACAAGAACAAAGTCATTCGGCTTCTGCAATGTCTTCTTCTGTTGAAGAAATGAGTGAGTCGATTAACCATGTTGCGGAGAATGCTTCGCAAGCCAGTCATGTTTCGACAGAAGCGCAACAAGCAGTTGAAGCAGGTAATAAAACCATTCATGCTGTTATTATAGAAATGGAAAAGATTGCGACAGAATTGCATGCTTCTGCCGAAAAAGTTTTGACATTAAAAGAAAAATCGAATGAAATTGCTGGTATTGTCGATGTCATTCGAGATATTGCAGATCAAACGAATTTATTAGCCTTAAATGCGGCGATTGAAGCGGCCCGTGCTGGGGAAGCCGGCCGGGGTTTTGCGGTTGTTGCGGACGAGGTCCGTCAATTAGCCGAAAGGACAAGCGGCTCAACTCAAGAAATTGCGCGTAAAATTGAATTAATCAATTTAGAAACACAAGATGCAGCGGATGCAATGAATACTGTGCGTTCTCGTATGAATATTGGCGTGAGTTTAACGCAACAGGCCGGAGAAGTTTTAGTTAATATTAACACACATACTGAGAAAAATTCAGTGGTCGCGGTTGAAATTGCAGACGCGATGCAGCAACAAAGTATGACGAGTATTGAATTGGCCAAACGGGTTGAACAAATTGCTGAAATGGCTGAAAAAAATACCGGGCTGACAGAGCAGAATCAAAACGTTGCTGAGCAGATTCAAGAATTAGCAAATCATTTACAAAATATGGTGAAGCAGTTTAAGCTTTAACATTTTGCTTGAGAATAATAAATAATGACATCACGTTTTGCTGAACCGAATGTGAAAAAATATCCACAAATGTGGCAGCGTTATTTCTTTGCAACGCGTCCTGCTTTTCTCAATACTGCTTTTCTGGCATGGGGATTGGGCACGGTTGCAGCATGGGATCGCGATATTATTTTTAATCCAACAATGGCTGTGCTGAGTTTAATTTTGGTGCTTTTTGCTCAGGCTGGGACAAATGTAATTAATGATTATTATGACGCTTTAAATCAAACAGACGAATTGAATAAAAGCCATATTTATCCCTTTACTGGGGGCAGTCGCTTTATTCAAAATGAGCTTCTTACATTAAATCAAACATTGCGTTTAGCTTTGTTTGTTTTTATGGTCGTTGTTGTGGTTGGGCTGATTTGCAGTCTTCTATTAGAGGATTTGCGTCTTCTTTTATTTGGTGTAGCGGGTCTATTATTAGGATGGTTCTACTCGGCGCCGCCTTTTAAATTAAATGCTCGCGGATTGGGTGAAATAGTTGTTTTCTTTAGTTTTTTATTAATTGCTTTGGGGGCAAATTACGTCCATACACGCTATCTTGATCAAGAAACTTTTTCAATTGCCGTGCCTTATAGTTTACTTGTTATGAATTTATTATTAATTAATCAATTCCCTGATCAAGAAGCCGACACGGCGGCGGGTAAACGTAATTTAGTCGTCCGTTTTGGACGTTATCGTGCTTGTTGGATTTATTTAATTATTAATATGATAGCGTATACATGGCTAATTAGCATGGTTGTTTTAGGGAAAGTTCATTTAGCCTGTACGATTACATTATTTGCACTGGTACCCAGTTGGCGGGCGAGTTATGAATTGATGCGTCACAATCAAATTCCGCGGCGTCTGCGGCGGGCAATAGAGTTGTCCATTTTGGCGATTTCAAGTTATGGTATTTTAATGATTGGCTCTATCATTTATGCAAAATTGATTACTTTAGGTTATCTGCAATAAGTTTTTTCCTATAAAAAAAGATAAATTTATCTGAAAATAAATTTCGATAGGAATGCTTGACTAATTTAGTAAGCTATTTTAAACTTGTTTGCAATAAAATAAAGCCTTATTAAAGAGGGCATATTTGACTTTTTGATTGATCACTTCATTATTTTTGGGATGCATTATGGAACATACTTTACCTGATTTGCCTTACGCATTAGATGCGTTAGCCCCTTATATTTCTCAAGAAACATTAGAATTTCATTGGGGAAAACATCATCGCACCTATGTCACAAATTTAAATAATTTGATTAAAGGCACAGAGTTTGAAAATGCTCCGTTAGAAGAAATTGTAAAAAAATCCGCAGGCGGTATTTTCAATAATGCGGCGCAAGTTTGGAACCATACTTTCTATTGGAAAGGATTAAACCCTAACGGAGGGGGTGAACCAACCGGCGCATTAGCTGATGCAATCAACGCAAAATTTGGTTCATTTGAAGAATTCAAAAAAGCATTTACCCAAACTGCGTTAACTACTTTTGGCTCAGGCTGGGCTTGGTTAGTAAAAAATGCGGCTGGTGAATTAGAATTAGCCAGCACAAGCAATGCTGCCACTCCATTGACTACAGAAAATACACCATTATTGACATGTGATGTTTGGGAACACGCGTATTATGTGGATACACGTAATAACCGTGCTGCTTATGTTGAAAACTTCTGGAAATTAGTGAACTGGGAATTTGTTGCCCAGAATTTTGCAGCATAATTGATTTCGGTAGAGAGTAACAAGCCCCATCTTCCTTCTGGAAAGTGGGGCTTTTTTCTTTTTGGGGCAAGAGATATTTTTTGATAAAGCTTCTTTTTTCTTGTTACAATATTTTGGACGCATCATTTGTCAAAGCTCTAGGATATAAAATTACTTTTATGATAGAACTGAATTTAATTGCGATTTTTCTAGCAGGGCTTTTGGGGGGCGTGCATTGTGTTGGTATGTGTGGCGGTATTGTGAGTGTCTTAAGCGTTAATACAGAAACAGAATCTGAATTAAAACAATTATTGATTCATTTCGCGTATAATTTTGGACGTATTTTTAGTTATAGTATTGCTGGATTAATTTTTGGTTTTTTTGGAAAATTAAGTGTACATCATTTGAATTCGATTTTGCCGATTCAGCATGTACTGTATATTATAACTAATATACTGTTGTTATTATTGGGATTATACTTGGCAAATTTTTGGCATGTGATTACGCATGTTGAAAAGTTGGGGCAATTATTGTGGCGGCGGATTCAGCCTTATGCCAAACGTTATATTCCAATTCGATCTATTTCGCACGCTTTTTTGGTAGGGAGTATTTGGGGATGGGTCCCGTGTGGCTTAGTTTATACTGCCTTAGTCACTGCATTTTCAACCGCTTCTCCTGTTTTAGGTTTTTTGGTTATGCTTGTATTTGGCTTAGGCACTTTGCCAAATTTAATTGCAATGGGCTTTGTTGCACAGAGTTTGCTTCATTTTGTCCGTCAATCGTGGGTAAAGAGACTGGCGGGAAGTATTATTATTCTTTTTGCACTGCTAGGCTTTCTCCGCGCATTTCATGTTTTCTAATCTGAAAACGTGTTATGATTTTCGGTTCTCGATTTTATTCTCAGATCATAGAAAATAGATAACAGATGGATAATTACTCACTGAATAAACGTAAACGTGCCGTGGCATTAGCTTATCAAGCAGGGAAAGATCCTGCGCCACGGGTTGTGGCAAAAGGGGAAGGTCTCATTGCAGAGGAAATTCTCTTGCGCGCCAAAGAAGCGGGCATTTATGTGCATCAATCACCAGAATTATTATCGCTGTTAGTCAATTTAAATTTGGATGATCATATTCCCCCGCAACTATATCGTGTGGTTGCAGAATTATTATCATGGATTTATAAATTAGAGAAAAAAGTCGATTTAGAGACGGTCACCCGTCCTTCGACACCAGATTTAACGCAGGCGATTGAAGAAGCAAAACGCACGACGAGTCCAAAACAATCAGAAAAACAAAATAAGACAAAGAGTAAATCCAAAACACCAACAAAAAAACCAGCTTCTTTTTCACAAAATCGCGTGAACCCTCCAACAAAAAAATAAGCCCATTTTACATATTACAATCGGTTGATGGACATGAAAAAACGTTTGACATTATTACTTTTAACTAGTTATTTAGTCTTATCGGGGTGTGGTCTTTTACCAGAAGTTCAGGATGAGACAAAAAAATGGTCCGCCCAGCAATTATATGTTAATGCGAAAGACGAATTAGAAGGGGGTAATTATACAAAAGCAATTCGCTATTTTGAACTATTGGAAGCACGTTATCCGTATGGACGTTACGCACAACAGGCCCAGCTAGAGGTCGCTTATGCCTACTTTAAGGACAAAGAAAATACTTCTGCCTTGGCAGCTTGTGATCGTTTTATCAAGTTGCATCCAAGTCATCCTTATGTAGATTATGCCTATTATCTTAAAGGCTTGATTAATTTTAATGAAGATTTAGGATTGTTAGGGGGGTTGAGTGATCAAGATTTAAGTGAGCGTGATCCTCGGGCTGCCAAAGAAGCGTTTGAAGCTTTTAAAGAATTGGTCGAGCGTTTCCCCAAAAGTAAATATGCACCAGATGCAACACAACGCATGAATTATCTAGTCAATGCTTTGGCCAATTATGAAGTGCATGTTGCGCGTTATTATTATCAAAGAAAAGCTTATATTGCAGCAGTCAATCGGGCTCAATATGCAGTGAAAACTTATCCGCAAGCGCCGGCACGCCAGGAGGCATTACATATTTTGGCAAAGTCATATGAAGCATTAGGGATGACTCAATTGCGGGATGATGCTTTACGCATTGCAAAAACGAACAGTTTAGATAAGAACAGCGAAACTGTTTATGATCCGATTTCTGCAAAAAAGCAAGAGGTAGAAGCGCCCTGGTGGCGTTTTTGGGATACAAAAAGTAAAATTATTGCAGAATAAAAATAAAAATTTGCATTCTTAATTCTAGTAAGATTATTATTTCTGAACAAGAACAATAATGATTTTATAAAACTAAAGGAAAAGAGAATGCGAATTTTTAATCTGATTTTATTAATAGGGATTAGCTGTGGGGGCCCTGCTCTCATTTTTGGGTTTGAAAAACAAAGTGCTTTTGTTTTTTATGTGGGAGTGGGAATTATCGCGCTATCGTGTGTGATGGGTATTGTAACAGTTTTAAAAACTTATCGGGGATTGCAATTGCTTTGTCATGAAATGGATATTCTTCATAATAAAGCCCAATATTTTTTTGGTTTGGAACGGCTTACGCAAAAAGAAGCCTATCAAATTGGAGAAAAATTTAATCATTTAATGATGCAATTAAACCAACAAATTAAAAGTTTTGAAAAACAACTCATTGGTTTTTTTGACACAACCGCCCGTGTTTCTTCCCAATCCGCAGAAGTTAGAACTTTGATTATGAAACAAGCTCAATCGGCAAAAGAGGCGGCTTGTGCGATTGTTGATCTTGAAAAAAGTGTGATTAGTGTTGCCGATGATGCGCAAACGACACAACAAAATAGTGAAACTGCAAAAATACTTTCTGCTGAAATGGAACGAAAAATGCAGGCCACCTGTGCAGAGTTTCATCATGTCGTTGTCGTTGTGAAAGAATCGACGCATTCTTTGGGGCATTTGGTCGAACGTTCAGAAGAAATTGGCTCAATTATTGAGGTGATTCGTGAAATTGCCGATCAAACAAATTTGCTGTCATTAAATGCGGCGATTGAAGCCGCCCGCGCGGGTGAGCAAGGACGTGGTTTTGCCGTCGTTGCGGATGAGGTTCGTAAATTGGCTGATCGAACGAGTCAAGCAACTTTGCAAATCGCGACAATTATTCAAACCATTCAGAAAGAAACTGTACATGTCTCTGGTATTATGACTCAAAGTATGCAACAAGTTGAAAAAAGCGTCATATTAATGGAGCAAACTGCCGAGGGTTTGACAAAAATTCACGAAATTTCTGAAGAGGCCGCGCAAAGAGTTTCTAATATTGCAGAGAGTACAATTCAGCAACGGGAATCAACGAAATGTCTTTCTGCAAATGTGGAACAAATTGCGAAAATGGCGTCACACTCAGAAGAACGTATTCATGAATCCGCGCAATTTATTCGGAGTATTTTGAGTGCGGCGGCCGATTTAAGTAGAAAAATTACGGAATTTAAAATTGTGCCGAGCAATGTATTAGAAAAGCTATGGGCCACTGTCGAACAAATTCGCGCAAATGTTATTTTGTCTATGAATGCTTCTGATCAGCGTAATATTCAAGAATCAATTGAAAATATTCGGCAGCTGGATCGCCAATTTGATACACTGTGGCAAGAATACAGTCAAATACAAAAAGATCAAAAAACGCAAGATTTTTTCCAAAAAGATTGGAAAGTTTATATTCAATCGCGCAATATTGCCTTGAATTTCCTTGAAAAAGGACAAGTAACGGCTGCCATTGAACATGTGGTTAAAGAAGTGCGCGGTAATTTTAGAAAAATGCAAGAAAAACTCTATCAATTGGAAATTAGAGAAAAAGCTTAAGTGCGTATGATTTATTCACAACAAATTCGTGCTATTGCATTTGATTTAGATGGAACGTTATTAGATAGCATTCCAGATATTGTTAACGCGATTAATCAAATGCTAATCACTTTATCGTTGCCTCCGCTTGCGCCCACTCTCGTGCAAAATGCGGTAGGAAAAGGAACGAAAAACCTTGTCTGGCGGTGCCTCGCGCACGCCTTAAATCATGAACCTAACCCCGAATTATTAACACAAGCTTGGACAATTTATGAGCACGCTTATCAAGAGGCATTGTATGTCGAGACTACGCTTTTTCCGTATGTTGTAGACACTTTGGCCATTTTGCAAAAGCAAGGCTATCAACTCGCTTGTGTGACCAATAAGGATATTCGGTTTACACGTCCTATTTTAGAACATGCTGGATTGGCCGAATATTTTAATTTAATTTTGGGAGGGAGTTGTCTTCCCGAGCGCAAGCCCCATCCTTTGCCGCTACAACATGTCTGTGATTCTTTTCAAATAAAACCATCAGAATTGTTAATGATTGGTGATTCAGATAATGATGTACTCTCTGCAAAGGCGGCTGGATGTTCTGTGATTTGTGTCCCGTATGGTTATCGGCATGGAAAATCACTCGACACATTGGAAGCAGACCTTCTCATACAGGATTTTAGAGAGTTAGTAAAATTATTATGTTAATTAGTCAAGAAGAATTTAACCAGTCGGCCCGTGCTGGATTTAATTTGATCCCACTTGTTAAAGAATGTCCCTCAGATTTAGAAACCCCGCTTTCTGTGTATTTAAAATTAGCAAATCAACCCTATAGCTATTTGCTTGAGTCTGTGCAAGGGGGAGAGCGTTTTGCCCGTTATTCTTTTATTGGGTTGCCGACCCATGTGCGCTTGGAAGTACAAGGGCAAACAATTCAAGTGATTCACACGGCTGAAGATGGATCAGAAAGTATTTTAGAATCGCATTCTGATGTCAATCCGTTAGATTTTATTGAAGCCTACCGCTGTCGTTATCAGGTTGCCACTTTAGAAAGTTTGCCTCGGTTTTGTGGCGGGTTAACTGGGGTTTTTGGTTACGAAACTATCCGTTATATTGAACCCCGTCTTGCTAAAAATGCGAAAGCAGATCCTTTTGGTAATCCAGAAATTTTGTTACTCTTTTCGACTGAGATTGTTGTTTTTGATAATTTAACCAGTACTTTATATCTAGTTATTTATGTCAATCCTGATGATGAAAATGCTTATCATGTGGGTTGTCAGCGTTTGGTTGATTTAAAACAAAAATTGCAGGAACCCATCCCATCTCAAGCGACCCAAGCATTTGATGATCAAAGCGCGCCTGATACTTTGCCTGTTTCTGAGGTGGGCGAGGATTTTTATAAAAATGCGGTATTAAAAGCTAAAGAGTATATTCGAAATGGCGATTGTATGCAGATCGTCTTAAGCCAACGAATGAAATGTGCATATCATGAATCTCCCTTGACGCTTTATCGTGCTTTACGCCGCTTAAATCCTTCTCCGTATCTGTTTTATTTTGACATGAAAGATTTTCATGTGGTGGGGGCCTCTCCAGAAATTTTAGTCCGTTTGGAAAATAAGACAATCACTGTAAAACCGATTGCAGGAACCCGGCCACGCGGTCAAAATCGCGAAGAAGATCAAGCTTTTGCTCAAGACTTACTGAATGATCCAAAAGAAATTGCAGAACATGTTATGTTGATTGATTTAGGTCGTAACGATGTGGGTCGTGTCAGTGAAATTGGCTCTGTAAAACTCATTGACAAAATGGAAATTGAACGTTATTCGCACGTCATGCATATTGTGTCTACGGTAGAGGGCCAGCTACGAAAAGATTTCGGAACCTTAGATGTGTTGAAAGCTGCCTTTCCTGCGGGAACCCTATCTGGCGCACCCAAAATTCGGGCGATGGAAATTATTGATGAATTAGAGCCCAGCGGCCGTGGCCTTTATGGAGGGGCTGTCGGTTACATTGGTTTTAATGGAGATATGGACTTAGCTATTGCGATTCGGACGGCTTTAATCAAAGATAAAATGCTTTATGTTCAAGCAGGGGCAGGCATTGTGGCGGATTCTGTTCCAGAAAGCGAATGGATTGAAACCCAAAATAAAGCCCGGGCTGTCGTCAAAGCGATTCAGTTTGGTCGTTAAGCAGAATAATTTACACCTAAAGGTATGTTTATTTATGTTAAAACTGATTACTTCATTGACTTCTCCATTTGGGAGAAAAGCATGGGTGGCTGTGCTTGAAAAACAAATCCCGTGTGAGATTATTTTTGATGTACCATGGAATGATACTGTACTTGTGACAGAAAATAATCCGTTGGGAAAAGTTCCTATTTTATTACGAGACAAGGCGTGTAGTTTATTTGACTCTCGTGTGATTGTGGAATATATTGACAGTTTATCTAGTCAAGTCACCCCATTAATCCCGATTGATCTTGAGAATCGTATTGCAGTTAAACGGGTTGAAGCTTTGGCGGATGGTTTGACAGATGCGTTGTTGAATCTTTTTTTAGAGAAAACAAAACGGACTCCAGAAATGCGTTCTCAATGGTGGATTGATCGCCAAATGAATAAATTAAATGGCGCATTAACTTTGCTTTCAACGGAATTGGGAGAGAATCAATACTATATTGATAACCGTTATAGTTTGGCTGATATCAGTGTTGTATGTAGCTTAGGGTATGTGGATTTGCGCTTTGGCGAAATTGATTGGCGTACTACTTATCCAAATCTGGCTAATTTTGTCTCCCGTTTAAATGAACGAGAAAGTTTTCAGATTTCGATGCCTAAACCATAATTAATATAATTTAATTGTTGTGAAAAATATAAGAAAGAAGAGCATGTGATTACATGCTCTTTTTTCTTTTATTGTCAATCACAAGGTAAAACAAAAAATAGTGCAACATTTCAAGTATTACTTGACCATCAAGTGATGTAACGCAGATTTGAAATTGCCTAAATCTTCATTGAGGGATTCAAAAAATTCTTGATTTGTTTTTTCAATAATAGTTAATCCAGCTTTGAAAATTTCAAAGCCTTTTGCAGTACTCCGCACACATTTCGCGCGATTATCGCGTGGGTGAGGCAAACGCAATACGAGGTTTTTCTGCTCAAGTGTTCTTAATACTTGAGATGTCATCATAATGTCGACTCCTGCATAATGCGCTATTTGTACTTGTGTGACACATTCCCCATAACGTGTAAGCCATACGGTACATGTTAATAAAATAAACTGTGCGTATGTCAAATTTAAGGGTTCGAGTGCTTCACGCGTAATACGATGCCAGCGATTGGTTACCTGCCAAAGTAAGAAACCAGGACTATCTTCTGGCTGCATATATTTTGAACGCAATGCCTCCAAATGGGGCGGTAATGGAGTTTGATTTTCTTGTGTCATTGTACTTCAACTCGATATTAAGTAATAAAACCAAATTTATTTTTTACTAAAAATATAACAAATAATAGTTATACTTTTTAAAATGGATGAATTAATCCAAATTAAAAAAATAATTTGTACTAACAACCAACATGTTAATTATAGCATATCGTTGTTATACAGTATAACTTTTTATTATGATCTTTATTAACAAACACCAGAGATTAATTATAACGAAGTCAAAATGATTTAGAGAAAATGTCCGGTGTATTCGGTTAATTCGAGTGTCTTTTCTGAATATTTAAAACTAAATAAATACAAATAAATGTAGCTATTACAGATAACATGCCTACTAAATTGTAGTGCGTTAGCGCGCCTGTTTCAGAACGTCCAATCATAATTCCTGCAATTAATGCTGCACTCCCACTTGCCATTTGTTGGATGGAAGAGTTAAAACTCATAAAGCTTCCGCGATATTTAGGATCAATACTGCTTGTAATAATTGTCATAGCAGGAACAATCCGTCCTGATACTAAACTCATAAAACAGACCATTGTCATGACAGCAATAATTAAAGAACTATGCGGTAAATTTGTCAAAATAACAATGGGTAAAATTGATGATAACGAAACCCCCACAAAGACTTTAAATTTCCCATAACGATCAACTAAGCGTCCAATTAAATTGGAAGTAAAAAAAGTTGTGAGCCCCCCAAAAAGATATAAATAAGGCAAATCTTTTTCAGATAAACCAACATTTGCAACCATATAAGGGCTAATAAATGGAATAATAGAAAATCCTGCTAACATCAGCATTGAAATAAAAAAGAATAATTTCAAGTGCAATCGATTGCAAATAATCACTTTGAGGTGTGTTTTAACACTTGTTTTTTCTGTTATTTGGGTTTCAAGATGTCCACGAATGGCCGGTAAGGCAATCCATGCGCCAATGACAATTAAAGTACTGACGCCCGTCAGCATTAAAAAAGGCGCATTCCATGTAAAATGCGTGGCAAGACTTAATCCAATCGGAATCCCCGCGACCGCAGAAACAGAAAAAGCGGACATAACAAATCCTGTTGCTTTTCCGCGACGTTCTTCAGGAATGACATCGCCAATGATAGAAAAAATTGTTGCGCCTGCCACCCCGCCGAACGCCCCTGCGAGCACGCGTGCAATTAATAAGAAATGATAATCTTTTGCAAGGGCACAACAGAGTGTCGCCAGAATAAAACCAAAATAAAGAGAGAGTAATGCCTGTTTACGATCAAAACGATCAATATAAAATGACGCGCAGAAGCCCGCAATACTGGCACTAAACGTATAAGCCGAAACTAGAAAACTAAATTCTTGAGGGCTCAGATGCAAAATACGCATCAGTTGTGGTCCGAGCGGCATCATAATCATGAAATCCATGATATGTGTAAATTGAATGCCAGCCAGAACCAAAAGAATACCCCATTCATTAAGATGTTGTGTATTGTGAGCAGATGTCTTCATAAAGGTGTTCTACAGAAAAATGGGCGGTTCAAAAAATTTTAATGATCAAATAGCTTGCTAGGTATTAGAATCCAGTATGTCATACATGAGTACGAAGCGTATAACAAGTTGCATTTTGCGAAAAATAAATTTGTGATAAGTAAGAAAAACCAGAACCAGAAAAGGAAATATTTTTTACTAGGGTTGTATTGCGTGAGTTTCTTCTGATGGTGACAAAAAATAAATGATAAAAAGCTGATAAAGAAAAGAAAAAAGAAAAATCAGAAGACTGGTGCCGAGAAGAGGACTCGAACCTCCACGATGTTGCCATCACTAGGACCTGAACCTAGCGCGTCTACCAATTCCGCCACCTCGGCATGAGGAGATTTGAATCAAAACGAGTATTAAACATGAGTTTCAAGTATTTGTCAAGAGGTGATTTTGCGTTCATAGTTAAATTCTGTTAAAATCAACGCTTTTCATGTCTATTTCGACTCTATTTTTCAGGGAATGAATACTTTTATGGAACTTGCAAAAAGTTATGCGCCGCAAGAAATTGAGCAACGTTGGTATCAGTTTTGGAAAGAAAATCAATATTTTGTTGCCACTTTAGATGAGCAAAAAGAAGCCTATTGTATTATGTTGCCGCCCCCTAATGTAACGGGGACCCTTCATATGGGACATGCGTTTCAATCTACGATTATGGATATGTTAATTCGTTATCAGCGGATGCAAGGCAAAAATGTGTTATGGCAACCTGGAACGGATCACGCTGGTATTGCAACACAAATGGTGGTCGAACGTCAACTTGAATTAAAAGGGACAGACCGTCATGCTTTAGGTCGTGAGAAATTTGTGGAGCGCGTTTGGGAATGGAAGAAAGAATCAGGCAGTTCCATTACAAAACAAATGTATCGTTTGGGAGCGTCTTGCGATTGGTCCCGTGAACGTTTTACTTTGGACGAAGGTCTATCTGAAGCCGTTTTGGAAGTTTTTGTGCGTTTGCATGAAGAAGGTTTAATTTATCGTGGCAAACGTTTAGTCAATTGGGATCCCATTTTACATACTGCGCTGTCGGATTTAGAAGTCGTTTCTCAAGAAGAAGACGGCAAAATGTGGCATATTCGTTATCCATTAAAAGATAATCCGACAGAGGGCTTGGTTGTTGCGACGACTCGTCCTGAAACATTATTAGGTGACGTTGCGGTGGCGGTCAGCCCTACTGATGAACGTTACCAGCATTTAATTGGTCAAGTGTTAATTCTGCCGCTTTCTGGGCGTGAAATTCCGATTATTGCGGATGAATATGTCGATCCAAGTTTTGGGACAGGATGTGTCAAAATTACTCCTGCACATGATTTTAATGATTATGCGGTTGGTCAACGTCATCATTTGCCACAAATTAATATTCTCAGTTTCGATGCGAAATTATTAGCGATTCCAGAAGTGCCGGCGTGCTATCAAAACTTAGATCGTTTTGCAGCTCGTCAGAAAATGGTTGCAGATTTAGAAGCGCAAGGCTTATTAGTTGAAATTAAGCCCCATAAACTGATGGTGCCTCGTGGGGATCGTTCGCACGCTATTGTCGAACCGATGTTGACTGATCAATGGTTTATGAAAATGGAAGGTTTAGCGGCGCGGGCCTTAGAAGTAGTTAAAAAAGGAGAAATTAAGTTTGTTCCTGAAAACTGGACAACGACTTATAACCAATGGTTAGAAAATATTCAAGATTGGTGTATTTCTCGTCAATTATGGTGGGGGCATCGTATTCCGGCATGGTATGATGATCAAGGACATATTTATGTTGCGCGTTCTGCTGAAGAAGCCCAAGCAAAAGCGGGGGCGGATGTTGTTTTAACACAAGATAATGACGTATTAGATACTTGGTTTAGTTCAGCTTTGTGGACTTTCTCTACTTTAGGTTTTCCAAAACAAACAAAAGAGCTCGAAATTTTCGCCCCAAGTAGTGTTTTAGTGACTGGTTTTGATATTATTTTCTTCTGGGTTGCGCGGATGATTATGATGACCTTACATTTTACGGATAAAGTGCCATTTAAAACCGTTTATGTACATGGTTTAGTCCGAGACTCAGAAGGTCAAAAAATGAGTAAATCCAAAGGCAATGTCTTAGATCCATTGGATTTAATTGAAGGGATTCAATTAGAAAATTTGGTCGGTAAACGAACAGTTAATTTGATGAATCCAAAACAGGCAGAGCAAATTGAAAAACGGACACGTCAACATTTTCCAGATGGCATTCCTGCGTTTGGGACGGATGCCTTGCGCTTTACCTTTGCCAGTTTGGCTTCGCATGGTCGGGACATTAAATTTGACTTAAATCGCTGTGAAGGTTACCGGAATTTCTGCAATAAAGTATGGAATGCTACCCGTTTTGTTTTAATGAATTGTGAAGAGAAAGCCATTACGCGGCCCTTGCATGCTGCCTGCGGCTTTGCGGAACGTTGGATTTTGTATCGCTTAAATCAAACTGTTGCAGAAATACGTCGTCAATTGGATGATTATCGTTTTGACTTAGCTTCTCGGGCTTTGTATGAATTCGTGTGGGATGAATATTGTGACTGGTATTTAGAGCTGGCCAAAGTAACATTAAAATCTGAGGATCAAGATGTTCAAAATGCCACACGCTATGTTTTAATTGATGTTTTAGAAACCATTTTACGCCTCGCGCATCCAATTATTCCGTTTATGACGGAAGAATTGTGGCAGGCAGTAGCGCCCCTCATCAAAGCAAATAATACAACAACTATTATGTTGGCCCCGTATCCTGAGGTCAATACGAGTTTGATTCAAGAAACGGACTTCATTGAAGGGGCGAACACGTTTCATCAACTAAAAGGAATGGTGAATGCGTGCCGTGAATTGCGTGGTGAGATGAATATTTCCCCCGCTCAACGTGTGCCATTAGCTTTAGCACTGGGTGAAAACGCCCCGAATCTGAAAGAATTTGTGCCGTATTTAGCAATGTTAGCTAAGCTTGAACGTGTTGATTTTATTTCTGAATCTGAGCTTTCTGAAGATGCGCCTACGTTAGTGATTGCTGAAGTAAAAGATATCAAATTGCAATTACAAATTGAAATTGATCGTGAAGCAGAAAAGACGCGTTTGGAGAAAGAAATTTCACGACTTACCACAGAAATTAATAAAGCTCAAGTAAAACTTAACAATCCTGCATTTGTGCAAAAGGCACCGGAAAAAGTTGTGACCCAAGAAAAAGCACGATTAGTAGAATTTCAGACGCTTTTAGACAAAATTACAAATCAATATGAAAAATTACGTTAAAATTTACACTATTTTTTGATAATCTGCTATTATTATAATCTGTGTCGCACTAGAACGAGCTAAACGGGAATGAAAATAATTTTTTTTTAGCTCTTCTTAAAATAAAAAACAAATTATCATCGTTCATAGTTTTTACGAAAAAAAAACTTCAGAAGTGTAAAAGCAAAAAGATTATTTTTGATTTGGTGAAAGATAAACGTGAAAGAAGAACAATTAGAATCTACTCAAATTTCTAATCATGATACCAATGATTATGATATGCCCAATGAAGGGGTATGTACCACACGTGAAGCAGCACGCCTTTTAGGGGTTTCTTTACGGACTATTCAACTTTGGGTTGATGGTGGTTTGTTGCAAGCATGGAAAACAGCAGGGGGCCATCGCCGGATTACCTTGCGTTCAGTTGAAAAATTATTAGCACAACAACATGCAGAGACAGCTCAACCTCAAGCGGCTCCAAAAACATGCAATGTTTTAGTCGTCGAAGATGATTTAATCTTATTGAAACTTTATCAGCGCGTGATTCCGGGATGGGGCTTGCCATTGCAAGTTCATACGGCACGGGATGGTTTTGATGGTTTAATTAAAATTGGAGAAATCAAACCTGATATTTTAATTACAGATTTAAATATGCCGGGTATGGATGGATTCCGCATGATTCAAACCCTGCGTCGCAATACGTCATTTACTAATATGAAAATTATTGTGATTACCGGTTTGAGTCCTGAAGATATTGAACGTCAAGGGGGATTACCTGAAGACGTGCCTATTTTAGGAAAACCAATTTTGTTTTCTCAATTGCAACAACGTGTGGGCGAATTGGTGCGTCAAGCGACAGATTCTCGTACTGTGGTGCCTGCACCCAGCGCATTTAGTTCGCTTACTGCCGAATAAAAATTTTTTTCGTTGTTTCTTAAAAAAGCCCACAATTCAGTGGGCTTTTTTGCGTCTATGTGGCGCATTATTTACAAATAAATTAATCATTTAATTGATAAGAGATTTTATGTTATTAAGAGAACAATTACGGCAAGAACTCGCGTTGTTCAAAGAAGAAGGTTTATATCGGCAACGTGCGCTCATTGATAGTGGTAATGGCATTGAAGTTCAGATTGATGGTACGCTCTATTTATCATTTTCAAGTAATGATTATTTAGGGTTGGCCAATCATCCTGCAATAATTAATGCAGTGCAGCAACATGTTGCCCAATATGGAGTAGGAGCCGGCTCTTCACACTTGGTCGGAGGGCATCATATGGCACATCATCTTCTTGAACAGGAACTCGCCGAATGGATTGGATTACCCAAAGCTTTATTTTTTTCTACGGGGTATATGGCTAATTTGGGCGTGATTAACGCTTTGGCAGGGCGCGATGATGTTTTATTGATTGATAAATTAAATCATGCATCACTGAATGATGCCTCCGTTCTCTCCCGGGCACAATTAGTCCGCTATCGCCATGCGGATTATGATCAACTGGAAAAACAATTACGTACTGAAACAAAAGCCCGTTATAAATTCGTTGTTTCTGACACTGTTTTTAGTATGGATGGCGACCTCATTGATATTCCAAAATTATTACAGTTATGTGATCAATATGATGCGTATTTAATTTTAGATGATGCGCATGGATTGGGGGTATTAGGCGAAGAAGGCCGAGGTTGTTTAGCGCATTTTCATTTAGATTTAACAGATGAAAAAATCCTGAATCGTTTGATTTATATCGGGACTTTAGGGAAGGCGGCTGGTGTTTTTGGGGCGTTTGTGGCAGGGGCGCCTGAGTGGATTGAATATTTTATTCAACGGGCTCGAACTTATATTTACACCACTGCGACACCGAGTGCCATAGCTGCTGCGTTGCGTCAAAGTCTTCACTTAATCCGGACTGAGGCATGGCGCCGTGAACATTTACAATTATTAATGGCCCGTCTGAAAGAGGGCCTCCGTGATTTAGAAAGCGGTTATTATTTATTGCCATCTGAGACCGCTGTGCAAGCATTAATTGTGGGAGGAAATCATGCGGCGTTGGCTTTAAGTGCCTATTTGAAAAAACATCATGTGTGGGTGCCCGCAATTCGTCCTCCGACTGTCCCTAAAGGGCAAGCGCGCTTACGTATTTCGCTTTCAGCTGCCCATCGTTTAGAAGATGTGGATCGTTTAGTTCAACTGATTCAAACTGCTCCTATATAGATTAAAATTAATAAAATTGATGATTATGTTTGATGCTATAGGTTTTCAACAGGTTATATTAGCTTTGGCAGACCAGATACTGCTTTCCGATAAAAAAGGCACGATCTATCAAAAGCCAGATAAAAGTTTGTTGACAGAGGCTGATTTAGCCATGCAAACTGCACTGAATCTGCTTTTACCTCAATGGATTAATGCCCCTGTATTGGGAGAAGAAATGTCCCCGGCAGAACAAAAAGCGGTCTGGGAAGCGGGGCAAGAAACAGGTTTTTGGTGTATTGATCCCATCGATGGGACGAGCAATTTTGTTTATAATATTCCGTATTTTGCGGTATCTGTTGCGTTTATTCAAAAAAATAGAGCCCAAATAGGCTTGATTTATAATCCTCTCACAAAAGAATGCTTTTATGCGGAAAGAGGGCACGGCGCTTTTCTGAATCAACAACGATTAAATACAATTAATACACAAATTGTGATAGATTTAAAAAACACTTTAGCGGGGATTGAACCCTATCGTTTAGAGGCTGCTTGGCTTGAAAAATTGTATCAACTGCACCCGTTTTATTTTACGCGTAATTTTGGGTCAAGTGTGCTGGATTATTGCTATCTGGCAGTAGGACGGTTAGATACTTATTTACATGGCTGTCAAAAAATGTGGGATTATGCAGCGGGGGCTTTGATTTTAGAAGAGGCGGGGGGATGTGTGGGACAGCTCGGAAAAACGAGTGATTTTTGGGCAGGGGATCCCTGGGAAAAAACAATTATTGCTGCAAAAAATCCGGCTTTATTTGAAGCATGGCGGGCTGCCTTGCCGCCAACGTTTTAGTTAGCGGCAGAATAGATCTTTAATTGCCTGCAACCATCATGTTTTCAATGAGGATAGAGCCCACATGCGTGCTCCCCCGTAAAGCCATATCGTTGCCGATTGCGACAATTTTTTTGTAAATATCTCGCAGATTGCCCGCAATTGTAATTTCCTCTACAGGATATTGAATTTCGCCGTTTTCAACCCAAAAACCACACGCGCCGCGTGAATAATCGCCTGTGACAATATTCACGCCTGAGCCTAATAATTCAGTGACAAATAAACCCCGATCCATTTTTTTAAGTAATGCTGGAAAATCTTCCCCCGTCGATGAAACGATAAGGTTGTGCGTGCCGCCTGCATTTCCGGTGGTTTTCATGCCTAATTTTCGCGCACTATAACTGCTTAAAACATAGCCTTGTACAATTCCTTGTTCTACTAAAAGGCGTTGGCGAGTGCGCACGCCTTCATTGTCAAAAGGAGAACTTCCCAGTCCATCTGGGATAAAAGGATGATCTTCTATTTGAACACAAGGAGAAAAGACTGTTTTCTCGAGACTATCTAGCAAAAAACTCGCTTGACGGTATAACGCTCCGCCAGAAATGGCTTGTATAAAATGATGAATAAGGCCACCTGAAAGGGTCGAATCAAATAAGACTGGAACTTGCATTGTATCCAATTTACGAGCGTCGAGCCGCCGGAGTGTTCTTTCCGCCGCTGTTTTACCAATATGATGAGCTGATTCTAAATGTGTGGCATCCCGATGTGAATGATACCAATAATCGCGCTGCATCCCTTGTGTACTTTCGGCAATCATGGAGCAACTGACAGAATGATGGCTTGTGGGATAACCGCCCACAAAACCTAAGCTATTGGCATAGGCAAACAAAGTAGATCCGGTGGAAACGGAAGCGCCTTCTGATTTAGTGATACGTGGATCAACAGCAAAGCCTGCGGCTTCGCATTCGCGCGCAATCGTAATGCCTTGCTCAATGGTATATCCTTTCCAGGGATGATATAGCTTTAAATCTTGATAATCAAAAGCTAATTCTTCTCGATCAGCTAATCCTGAGCAAGGATCTTCACCAGTATATTTGGCAATATTGATGGCCGCGGCAATGGTTTCATCTAATGCTGTTTTTGATAAATCAGAGGTACTGGCTTTTCCTGTTTTATGACCTAAATAGACTGAAATTGAAACACCTTTATCGTGATTATATTCTATCGTTTCGACTTCATTTTGGCGGACATTTACTGAGTTAGAAATACTTTCAGAGACAAGGACAGCTGAATCGGTTGCGCCTAATGTTTTTGCTTTTTCAATAATATATTGTGTGAGCTCTTTCAAATGATCAAGTGAAAGAGAAAAATCTGATGATTGTGAAGAAGACACGTTCTTTCCTCAAGAGTAAAAAGTCAATAGTATGTTTTTCCGTTTCCGTACCCTACTATGACAGGAAATGATTTTAAGATTAGAAAATAAGACATATTGTAGTGTGTTTTTTCTAAAAAAGGGAATTCTTTGATAAATAAACCAGTCTATTTAACTTTTTTTTTGTTAAAATAATTATATAAAAGAAAAATAGTTATAAAAAAGCCCATTAAAAACAATGGGCTGAATAGATTGAATTAGTCAAAAATATTATGATTTTTGTGGAAAAAGAACATGATAAATATTTTTACAATGCGTTTCTTGTAAAAAGAAAGAAATTATCAGCCCTACGCCTGTCATGACAGTCAGGATACCAAAACCCATTTGAAAATCTACAAAAGTATGATGCGTCACTTTGGTGGTGTAGTTTAAATCCATGACATAACCTACTAATGGCTGTAAAATACCAGTGGCAAAAAAGGCGCCGGCATTGACGACGCTGGTCGCCATTCCCGCTACACTGGGGTGATTGACTTCTTTTGCACAAGCCCAACTTAAAGTAAAACATGACCCACTTAGTCCCATGAAAAAACACAGTAAAAAAGTAATCCATATAGAAAGCTGATCTGTGAAGACTAAAGGAAGCCAGCATAAAAAATAGATCAAACTCACTGTTTTGAGCACGCCTAAACGATTTTTTAAACGGTCGGAAACAATCCCGATGACGCTTGAACCAATCGCAAAGCCAATCAAAAACAGCATCATGTGATTAGAGGCCGTGACTTTGTCATAATGATAAACATCTTTAAAATAGGGAATTCCCCACAAGCCAACGAAGGTAAAAAACGAACCAGAGAGCCCACACATGACCCAAAAGCCTGTCCATGTTTTTTTATTGTGAATAACTTGTTTAAGTTGGGTAAGCCAATGAGTTTGTGTTTGTCCGTAATGTTCTTCTTTGCCTTCAAGTTCCCGTGGAGAAGGTAAACCTGTATCGTGTGGATGATTTTTGACCCAAATCCATGAAGCGAGACCAAGTAAAATAGAAATTAGTCCTGCGATGATAAAAACACTTCGCCAAGAAACAATAGTGACCAACCAAGAAAGTGGGGCAGAGGCGAAAATGGATCCCAAATTACCCAGTAACACTGCGATACCTGTCACTGTAGCAAACTCTTCGTCTTTGAACCAATTAGCATTTGTTTTGAGTAAGGAAATAAAAGTGACAGAGACACCTAAGCCGACTAATGTTCGTCCTAAGCCCGCCGCCCATAAAGAGCCCGCCGTGGCAAAAAGCAGGGCGCCAATTCCTGCGACAATCCCGCCAAGTGTCAAAATTTTTCGGGCGCCTAAGGTATCCACTAAAACCCCTGTTGGAATCTGCATGAGCATATAGATATAAAAATAAGTTGCCGCGAGCGTGCCCAGCTCGGCGCTACTGGCATGAAAAGCAGTTTGTAGTTCAGAAGCAATCGCACCGGGGGCAATGCGATGAAAAAAAGATAAAATATAAGCGGCAATGACAATAAAAAGAATCCAGATTCTTTTTTTGTGGATGTGCATAAAGAAATTGCGTTTTTCTTCAATGCTCCATTGTTGGGTTGGGGACATCTTGAATCCATCCTTTGGTTTGACAAATATACGGGAATACGTTATGAATGATATGTACTTCTTTTTTATAGTTTTTTTATGAAAGCGCTTTCCCGTAATACTGGAAGTCCAGACATGAAAAAAATAATCAAAAACTATTTTGTGATGTCAACTATTATGTTTTCCAGTATGATTTATAAAAAAAATAATCTGTGATGAATGTGAGTGAATTGAAAATTTCTCACAGATTGGTTTGAAAATCAATCAATTCTTGAACAGATAACCTATCCTTTTTATTAATAATAAAATCTCTTATGAAAAAATTTTCTCTATTGCTAATTGTATTGGCGATGAGTTGGGGAGGTACGCTTGCCCAGGCTGCGGTGCCCCCGCTTACTATTCAACCGAATTTTTCAGCCCAAAATGAACGTTTATTAACAAAGCCTGCCGCCCTCGAAGGAATAATTGATTTAACGATTAATCAAGGTGTGATCACAACGCCAACGCAAGAGAGCTTTTTAACCAATAAAACACAAACTGTGTTAAAACAAGGGGAGTTATTCACATTGCCACAAGGGGGGCGGGGCCGCCTTAAATTTTCCAATGGAAGCTTTATTTTATTAGGCGAAAAAACCCAACTCCAATTTGTGATTAAGAATAATAAAATTGAGATTAATTTATACAGTGGCAAAATTATTGCCTACAATGTGAGCGGATTAAAAAATAATATTGCATTAACGGTTCATGTGAAAGAAGGACAAGTCAGTTTATTGGCGGGTAAAATTGGCGTATCTTTAGCGGAGCAAGGGCACTTAGAACAAATCGCGGTGTTTAGTGAAAATGCAATGTGGACAGATAATCAAAATCAACATGTGACATTAGTCGCGAATTCAACTTTAAATCCATCGGATGCAATGCATTTTAATGTCGGTTTACTCAGCCAAAATGAGGCCCAAAAATGGCTTGTCGAGGCCAGTCCTGAGCCCCTTTTGGTTTTGGCGGCGATGAAAAAATATATCGATCGAAAAAGCAAAGAGGCGCGGGCTTTATTTGAAGAAGTCCAGCGCGCTTTTCCATATAATACATTGACAATGTATTATTTAGGACTAATTGCACTGGAAGAAAAACGGTATGGTGAAACGATTCGACAATGGCAGTTATACAGTAAAATTGATCCAACGGGGGCACAGGAAAAAGAAATTCCAAAACAACTCACACTCTTGTTGAATCAGCAATTGCAGGATGAAATTAAATTGGCTTTGGCAACCGAAGCAAAATTAGGGGATGTCAAACCTGAGCCAAATAGTGTGGCGGTGCAGGCCATAACTTTACGGGGTGATGCAAAATATCAAATGATTTCCAAAGGGTTAACTGCCATGATTATTACAGATCTAACAAAAGTACCGGGCTTAAAAGTGCTTGAACGACAAAAACTCCAAAAACTTTTAGATGAAATCAAATTAAGTGAAAGTGGTTTGGTAGATAAAAAAACAATGGTTCGTTCAGGTAAATTATTGCGTGCTGAAAAATTTGTGTTTGGTGATTTTGAGGTTAAACCAGAAAATGTTAAGGCGGCCTCTCAGCCCGACCAAAAATAAAATGAATGCAAAAATAGGAATAGGCATGTGTACTCCATATTTTAATAAAAAACAACAGCATTCTATCCATATAGTAATGTTATTTAGTAGTTTATTTTTGTTTCAAAATGTAACGTATGCAGCATCGCCGGCCCCCTTGTCAGTGGCGGAGCAACAAGCATTGGATCTCAAATTACAACAAGCAATGGCATTGTATTATGATAAATCGTATCATTTGGCTTTGCCTTTGTTTCAAGAAATTTCCCGGCAGGTTGATACATTAGATTTACAATATTGGATGGGACAAAGTGCCCTTGCTTTAGGTCAATTGGACACAGCTATTCAGTCTTTTCAAGCAATGTTAGCGCGCGATGATAATTTACCGAAAGTCCGATTAGAGCTGGCTATGGCCTACTTAAAAAAAGGGGAAAAAAAGAAGGCTCAGAAAGAGTTAGATAAATTATTGACAATGTCGCCCCCAGAAAACTTAAGACAACAAATAGAATCTTTCAAAAAAGAAATAGAACTGTTAGATAAGAATGTTTTTGTGTCTTTGCGCGGTTCGATAGGGTATCAATATGATTCTAACGTCAATGTGCAACCGGATGTAGAAAGTGTGCAATTGGCCAATGGGGGGCGCCTGAGTAATACCAAAGCAAAAGCCGATCATGCGCTGGTAACGAATCTGAATTTAGATGTGACGTACGATCCGAAAAGAAATGGTTTGATTTGGCGTAATCGTGTGAGTTATTACGGACTCCAATATCGTCATGAGAGCGATTATAATTATAATCAAGTAGATTTACGCACAAGTTTAGAACAATATAAAGACAAATATCGTTGGCGTTTGCCAATGGGTTATGTCGATAAAAATTATAGCGGTAAGCAATTATCTCACGCTCTCTATATCGAACCGAGTTTTGATTATGTCATCAATTCAGAATTAGATTGGACTATGAGTTATCGTTATGAATCAGAAAAATTTTATGATCCAATTCAACGGGGGCAAAATAACCAAACTTCAACTTTATCGTTTGGTCCCCGCGCTCAACTAAAAAATAGTTGGGGTAATAGTTTTGTGATTGCGCAAGTGAGTATTGTCAATAATGACACTAAAATTCCCTATTTAAGTTTTCGCGAGTTTGGAATTGGTCCCAGTTATTTTACTTCGATAGAATCATTAGGGATAGATGTGATGGCAAGTGGTAAATATGCAAAACGTCAATATGCTTCGCCGAATTTATTTCTTTCTCCAGAGAAACGGGTCGATGACCGGACACAGTTAACCTTGATGATCAGTAAAAATCTGAATAAAAAACTTTCTCTTTCTGCGTCATATAGTTTTTCAAAAACACAGTCAAATTTACCCTTATATGAGTATAAAAAATCAGTTTTTGGGGTAAATTTAGGGTTTAATTTAGACTAAAATTGGCAACAGTAAAGAAACAAAAAGACAAGAAAGCGTACAATTCTTTGTGCGCTTTTATTTATGAATCGTAAGAAAATGAATACGGAAAAGAAAAATGAATATCAAAATGTGGCTTCCGAAGCAATGGGAAAAGATCGGTTTCTGGCATCTTTTTTTATGGCCGTTAAGTTTTTTATTTTATTTAATTAGCACCATTCGCAAAATGTTATATCGTTATCGTTTTTTGATTTCTCATCCGTTGCCGGTTCCTGTGATTGTAGTCGGAAATATTAATGCAGGGGGAACGGGAAAAACTCCTGTCGTTTTAGCATTATGTGAGCACTTAAAAAATTTAGGATTTCATCCAGGTGTCATTAGTCGTGGATATGGCGGAACAAGTAAAACCTCCTGTTTGGTAACAGAAGAAAGTGATCCAATTTGTGTGGGGGATGAACCTGTTTTAATAGCGAAAGTGGCGCAATGCCCTGTCTGGATTGGGCGCAATCGAGTCCAGACTGCGCATCAATTATTATCACATCATTTAGAATGTGATATTTTAATCAGCGATGATGGCTTGCAACATTATGCTTTACAACGTGAAATTGAAATTGTGGTCATTGATGGCGAACGGTTATTTGGTAATCATTATGTCTTGCCTGCTGGCCCATTACGCGAACCTATTTCCCGTCTGAGACAAGTAGATAGTCTTATTTTGAATCAAAGCCGTGAGCAGACACAAATACAAACCGTTTTGCAAGAAATCCAGACGCCCCGATTTAAAATGTCGTTGCAATTTCTAAAGTGCTATAATTTACAAGATCCAACGTGTACCGTCAGTCTTGAAATGCTTGCTGAAAAACAGATTTGTGCGATGGCAGGGATTGGTCATCCAGAGCGTTTTTTTATGCAGTTAGAATCGTACGGACTAAAAATAAAAGCCCACGCTTTTCCGGATCATCACATTTATACACGCACAGAATTGGATGGACTTTGTCCTAAAGAGGCGGTGTTGCTTATGACAGAAAAAGATGCGGTAAAATGTCAAGCATTTGCCCAGCCTAATTATTGGGTGATACAAGTCAATCCAGAAATTGAAGAAGCTTTTTATGTACATTTAGATCTTCAACTTCAGAAATTGAAGCAATTTTATACAGAAATGTCTGTTTTAAAAAATTAGCTATTTCCATGCGTTCATTTTTTGTTTTTTTATTTTTTGGTAGGAATACATTGTATGGAACAAGATAAAAGTCTTGTTAAAGTGATTGGTTCTAATTTAGTGCCAACGACCCCGCTCGTTGAAAAATATCGTCCTATATGGTTGGGCTTAACAGCCTTTTTTCTTGTTTGTATTTATTTTTGGCATGATCATTTAGCCAATCAATTAGTTAAACATTTAGCATCAATACAAACAATCCAAATGAGCTATGGAATTTGTTTTGCGTTATTAGCTATACTGATTATGGGCACACTTTCTCATTTTCGGGTTGTCAAAATGATTCCTGTCTTGCGAATGATGACACTGGTTTTGACAGGATTAATCGCCGTTATTGATTTTCAATTACATCACTTTAATTTGCCTTCGAATTATACCTTTATTATTGTTGCTTCAGGTTTGATAGGCATTTCATGTGTTTCACTACTGGCACGGTATTTTCCGGATAAATTAATGCGCTATTGGTTAGGTCTTTATTAATTTATTTAAATATCATAAAACGCCTTATCTTTTTCAGATGATGGCGTTTTTTTTCGACTGATCGTGCGTTTCTGCTTCAAAATTAAAATAGAGTCATTTGATTTTCGTTAAATAGTAAAATAATTGATTAAAAATTATTTTTTCTTATTATAAAAAAAATTTTGTTTATTCAAGAGAAATTTTTCTTAAATATTGAATAAATTAAACAAAAAAACAAATAATTTACTAATTATTTAATTAATTTGAATAAATTAGAAGAAAATAAAATAAGCATAGAGACAAGAGGATGTCTCTTGCATGATTGACAAGATTTCATTAAGATCGGGCTAAGTTCTTTTAAGAAAAGTGCTTTTTTAAAAAAGAGAATAGGATTGACAAGGTAGAAAATATTTTCAAAAGCATGAAACAATACTGATAAATGAAAAAACCTTGAAAAGAAGTTTTCTGTAGTACAAACGTTTTTCTGCGGAGATTTTCGGAGTATGAACGAAAAAATAAAGATTTTTTTACTGTCAAATAAAAAGACAATTATTATTTTTTTATTGGCTTTTGTTGTTCCAATTGTCGCCACATTTTGGTGGTGGGGCGCTTTTAATGACGTCATCATCGAAAAAGGCGTGCGCGGTCCATATCATTTTGCTTATGTCGATCATGAAGGGGATTATGCGCGTATTCCTGATCATCAATTGGGTGTATTAAACAAATTACGTGCCCAAAAAATAGAGGCCGGGGCACCTATTGTTGTTTTAGAAGCGGATCCCCGCTACGCGACACGTCATGAACGTCGTGCCAAAGTTGGATATCTTATTGCGCCAGAAATTAAATCCTTAAAAGAGGGGGTACTGGTTGGAGATGTCCCACAACGGGCTGTGATTATTGCAAGTGTACGGGCGCAACCCCTTTTGGCTCCCGGCAAAGTCTATACCAATTTAATTCGTTATTTGGAAAAACAAAACCGGAGTTTACGTTTACCTACAGTGGAAACGTACAAAGAGACAATCTTTAGTGTAGAAATGATTGATCATTAATGAAAAAATTAATTTTTAAAAAAATTATAGTCAAGATAAGTTGCCTTGTTTTATTTGGAATGAGTCCCTTTTTGTATGCGGGGGCACAACGACACGAACGCTTAACTATAGAAGAATTGACCATATTGAAATCAAATTTATCGATCAATAAGGGAAGTTTTTCTGTCGTTTTTGCTGATCCGACTCAAGCTACAGCATGGATTGAGACGATGTCACTGCGCCTAAAACCGCATATTAAAGATGAATTTACACGCCTTCAATTTCTTAAGGAAGTGCATTATCAAGCAACGCGTGCAGGATTGGATCCGCAGTTAGTATTAGGGCTTATTCAAGTCGAAAGTGGATTTAAAAAATACGTTATTTCAGTAGCGGGCGCGCGGGGCTATATGCAAGTGATGCCTTTTTGGATCAAGGAAATTGGCACACCTAAAGATAATCTCTTTGATTTATCAACAAATTTACGTTATGGTTGCGCGATTTTAAGATTTTATCTGAACAAAGAGCGTGGCAATCTTTTTCGGGCATTAGGGCGCTATAATGGTAGTTTGGGTAAGGCGGCCTATCCTTCTTCCGTGTTGGGGTCGTGGCGCAAATTTTGGTATTACACAGATCAAAAGATAAATTAAACAGACTCATTCATGAAAATTAATCGCCGTTGGCAAAATTCCTCCTCTCATTTGATAAAAAAATCTGCAAATTCTTTACCTCCCAGTATTATTAAACTCGTTCAAATGTTAAAAGAGTATAGTTGGGTAGGGATGGCCGTACTTTCTCTCTATATTTTTCTTATTTTGATTAGTTATCAACGGGGGGACGTGGGTTGGTCACATAGCGGTGAAACACAGACAGTACAAAACTATGGCGGCCATTTGGGGGCATGGTGTGCAGATGTATTACTTTATTCTTTTGGGATGAGTGCGTATTTATTTATCTTTTTGTTTATCTATTTGATTATTCGAGAACATCAAGTTCCTGAATTAAAAAGACGTTATCGTTTCATCTTTTCTGGTTTTTTTCTGATTTTTTTTGCCAGTACAGGGCTAGAAACCGCTTTTTTTTATGCAAAAATAACCAATTTGCCTTTGGCTGCGGGCGGTTTTGTAGGGACTTTATTTTTTTCAAAGTTATCTAATCTACTGGGAATAATTTTAACCACGGTTATTTTCTTTGTTATATGGGGGATCGGCCTGAGTATTTTCTCGGGCTATTCATGGATTCATATTTGCGAAGGAATTGGACAATGGGTTGAAGAAACCTATCTGATTTTTAAATCTTATTGGGATGAGCATTATGCTGCTTCTACAGGGATGACGCCTAAGAGTCCGTTATCTTTACGTCATAATTTGAAGCAACTTTGGCAAAAAAACGAAACGATTCATACCCCGACGACTTTTATACCGCCATCGGTCAGTCTATTAATGCCCTTACCCAATCAAGGCGTCGTGACCCATTTTATCAGTGAATCTGAGTTAAGTTTGTTAAAAACAATGGCTATTACTCAATTCAAAAAGTATGACATTGCTTTAAAAATTCGCTGGATTCGTCAAACCGCCTTTTTTTATTTATATGATGTAGAAAGTATTGAACGGGCTCAAGGCGAGCAAGAACATAGTGTAATTATTGCTGAAAAAATCGAAAATCATTATGATGATTTGCTCAAATCTTTGAATGTTTTATCTATTCGGGTTTTACCGCCACATACTGAACAAGAGCATCATTTTGGTATCGAAATTGTTCATCAAGAACCTGAGGCTTATCCTATTTCTGACGTATTAAATCATCCGATTTGGGAGGAAAAAAAAGCAGAAGGCGTTTTGATGTTATTAGGAAAAGATGAATCCGGTGCGCCTTATGTCGTTCCATTACAATATCAACAATTGATAGTGATGAGCCCAAAAGCTCAAAACCGTAATTTAGCAATTTATAGTATTTTATTAAGTTTTTTCTATCATAGTTTTCCTAAAAAAGTACGACTTGTTTTGATTGATCATGAAATAGAACCTATTTTTGATGATTTTAATTCTGTGCCATTTTTGGCGGTTCCTGTGATTACAAAATATCGACAAGCCTTACAAACTTTGCGGAATGCTGCGCAGCAAATTTATGGCAGAATGAAAGCTGTTGAACGCAGTCTTGCAGAAGGACGGACAATTGATTTTACACATATTGTGATTGTCATTGTGGATCCCATCGGATTAATTGATACGCAGCCGGAATCTGAACAACTCTTAAGTTTAATTGCCCAAAAAGGGAAAGAAACAAATGTTCATTTGATTTTAGGTTTAGAATATATTGATGAATTAAATAAAACTTTTGCCTCACAAATGACGCATCGTCTTGTTTTTCAAACAGAAAGTCCTGAAGAATCTATGTTAAGTTTACGTGAAACGGGGGCGGAGACATTATTGCCTTATTATGATTGTCTTTATAAAAAATTAGGCGCGCAGCCATTTGCAAAGCGGCTTTATTTGCCTATGTTGCGTACAGAAGAATTGGATGCGATTTTAGATTTTTTTGCAGAACAAGCAGAAACTTAAGTCTTGTTATAAAACATGCAACATTTTAGAGAAAAAGATTGTAAAAATACGTACAGTTATTTCACAGAACTAGTCTTAATACAAAAAAGTCTCTATAATAAGCGGCTTGAAACGAATTTTAACGTTGTTATTTCTTAAAAAATCAATAGGATTTAGATAAAATGGCGATCGAACGTACTTTCTCTATTGTAAAACCAGATGCTGTTGCAAAAAATGTGATCGGCAAAATTCAAGCGCGCTTTGAAGAAGCAGGATTAACAATTGTTGCTTCTAAAATGAAACAACTTTCCCGTCAAGAAGCAGAAGGATTTTATGCAGTTCACCGTGAACGTCCTTTCTTCAATGACTTAGTAACTTATATGATTTCTGGTCCAGTTGTCTTACAAGTATTGGAAGGCGAAGGCGCGATTGCAAAAAATCGTGAATTAATGGGCGCAACTGATCCTAAAAAAGCAGCGCCTGGAACAATCCGTGCTGATTTTGCAGAAAGTATTGAAGCCAATGCAGTACATGGTTCTGACGCTCCTGAAACTGCTGCGGTTGAAATTGCATATTTCTTCCCTGGCTCAGAAATTTACTCTCGTTAATTAGAGTAATCATTTCAGCGCGTATCATTTCTGTTCCTTTTTCTTGTTTGTTATATAAAATGCAGTCAGAAAAAGGAGCAGGGTTCAACCTCCCTCCCGTATTATCATCGCACTGTTTTTCAGTAAAATTTCAAGTCTAATGTCAATGTTTTCATGATTGGATAAGTGTTGTTGTGAGCTAAAAATTCAAGAGAAGTGCAGTGTAAATGATAAATTACAGGCCGTAAGTAGTATATTTTTGAGCGAAAAAAAATATCAAATCAATTTTCTCTAAATCTAATCCGGCGTATAATAAGAAAAGATCGATTTGAAAAATTGAAACAAAAAATGCTTAATTTTCGTTCAAATAATATAGTTTTTGATCAATTTAATGACATTAAATAAAAAATGATGGTGAATCTACTTAATTATTCAGCAAGTCAAATGGCTGATTTTTTCTTAAGTATTGGTGAAAAACCTTTTCGAGCAAAACAGCTTTTACGTTGGATTCACCAATATGGCGAGGCGGATTTTGCAGCCATGAGTGATATTTCTAAGCATTTGCGGGAACGTCTCGGGGGTATTGCGGAAATTGTTGCCCCAACTTTGCGCACAGAACAATGTGCGTCAGATGGGACGCGCAAGTGGCTTTTAGATGTTGGCGATACCAATGGTATTGAAACCGTTTTTATTCCTGAGACTGATCGTGGAACGTTATGTGTTTCTTCACAAATTGGCTGTGCATTAAATTGTTCATTTTGTTCAACTGCGCGTCAAGGATTTAATCGTAATTTAACCGTTGCAGAAATTATTGGGCAGTTATGGTGGGCAAATCGGGCTTTGGGTCGTGATCCAAAAGGTGAGCGGATTATTAGTAATGTTGTTCTAATGGGAATGGGAGAACCCCTTCTTAATTTTGACAACGTTGTCAATGCAGTTGGCATTATGTTAGATGATTTTGGGTATGGACTATCCCGCCGCCGCGTCACGATCAGTACATCAGGGGTTATCCCTGCGATGGAAGCCCTCAAAAAGGAGATGCCTGTTGCGTTGGCGGTCTCACTTCATGCGCCAAATGACACACTTCGGGACGTACTTGTCCCAATTAATAAAAAATATCCTCTTGCTGAGCTGATGAAAGCCTGTTGTAGTTATATTGAAGCAGCTCCCCGTGACTTTGTGACTTTTGAGTATGTGATGTTGGATGGGGTAAATGATCAGATTGAGCATGCTGCGCAGCTGGTTAAACTAATTCGGGATGTCCCGTGCAAGTTAAATTTGATTCCATTTAATCCTTTCCCGAATTCAGGTTATCAAACTTCGAGCGCACAAGCAGTGAGATTATTTAGAGAGTACTTGCAACAAGCAGGTTATGTTGTTACAGTACGTAAAACGCGTGGTGAGGATATCGATGCAGCATGTGGACAACTTGTGGGAAATGTACAAGATCGTACACGTCGCCAAGTAAAATATCAGGAAACCATTTCCATTAAACCCAATTTTTAGTTTTAGTGTAAAATAAACACGATGGTATACCGGCTATGTCAACCGAAACTGAAAATAAACAAGATGCAGAACTAACGAAACAACCCATGCAACCCGATTATGACAGTGCTTTATTTGAAGTAGGCAAGGCACTAGAGCGGGGGCGTAAACGTATGGATCTGAGTGTAGAAGAAATTTCAAGAAAAATAAAATATACATCACGTCAGATTATGGCTTTAGAAGCAGGGGAAAGCGAGTACTTGCCCCCATTAACATTTACAAGGGGAATGATTCAGAATTATGCCCGCTTATTGGAATTAGATGTCTCTCACTATTTGTCCCAATTAGGGACAGCAGCTGCCCCTGGTGTGCCCGAGCATAAAATTGCAATGCGGAATGAAAATATTATCATCACAAAGAGTCATTATACAACGCCATTGTTGAAAAAATTATTGATTGGCTTGGCTGTCATTTCGATTCCTTTGGGTGGTTATGAATTAGTCAGAGATAAAGGGCATTTAGTCAGTCCTCAAGAAATTTTGACGAATGCGGAAGTGTCATTGAAAACGGCTCGAGAACAATCTCCAGAATTGGTGAATAAACTCGAAGCAAATAAAGTGGCTTCAGCTGAGAAAATTGATGCCTCTATGTTGGACACTTTGCGTCAACAGCTTAATCCGCGTAAAGACGCATCCAATGCGCCTGATACAGAAGCCGTTGAAGTGCCATTGCATCTTGAACAAGTGAGTGGACAAGATAAAGTGACTGCAGCGGTGACACAATCAACACAAGTGACCGTGCCTCCTCCTGCACCTAATGCAGTAGCGGGGGTAACTTCCACCACAACAGCGGCTAATGCGACGTTACCTCCTGCGAAAGAAGGCGAAGCGACCATTAAGTTAGCTTTTGAAGGGGAGTCTTGGGTGCAAGTCCGTGACCAAAGTGGAAAGACAATTTATTCTAAATTAAATCAAGCCGGTTCTGAAGAAGTCATTCAAGGGAAAGCCCCTTTTTCGATTATTGTAGGCAATGCCCCAGAAGTGCAATTGACATACAATGATAAACCTATTGATTTGACGGCTTATGCAAAAGTCCGTGTGGCCCGTTTGAAATTGCAATAAGGGACTCAAAATGATTGCTTGTTTTAGAAACGAGCAATTTTTTTGTGGAAAAAGCAAAATGAATAAAATTGAGCTCATCTGAAAAAGATGAGCTTTTTTTTATGTCAAAAGCATTCAAAAAATGTTTTTATTTGTGAGGATGTTTTTTTGATGATATATTGCCAGTTGGACATCGTCATTTTCCCAAATAAAATGTTTGGAAAAGCAGAATAAATTGATCAAAATACAGTATACATTGTGAGAGAAACAACGATGAAGAGACACCAATATTTTGTAAAACAATGGAAGTGGATTTTATGTTTGCTTTTGACTTTGGGCAGTTTTGGGCTAATTCATTCGGTTCAGGCGGGTAAAATTACAGTGGAGGAAGAAATTATTCCTTTTCCGAAGCCTGTGATAGAAGAAAAGGCGCCGGCAGAGGAGAAGCAAAAAATCGATGAATCCACCCAAAAAGATGCCCTGGAAACGAATCAAGCAGGGGATATTGCGCTTTTATTGCCGATGAATTCACAATATTTTGGCAAAGTAAGTGAATTAATTTATGCAGGAATTTTGCAGGGCTATAAGCAATCCGCAAATGATGATCAGCAAATTCGACCCTTAAAATTATATCCTACTTCTGATCAGGTCAATTCTATGGTCGAGCAATATTGGAATGCCCATCGAGATGGGGCGAGTTTAATTATCGGTCCGATTAACAAAAATGCGATTTTACAAATTCTGCAAAACGAGAATGGCATAGGATCAATACCATTATTGGCACTTAATATTCCTGATAAAATTGAGGCTTCGCTGTTGAATCAGCCTGTCTATTTTTTTCCTTTGGAAATTGAAGCGGAAGCCCGCCAAATGGCCCAACTGGCTTTTGATGAAGGCAAGCGAAAAGCACTAATTATTACAACAAATAGTAGCACAAGCCAACGCTTACAAAATGCTTTTGCACAAGCCTGGGAAAATATAGGTGGTACGATTGTGCAAACGCATACAATGACCCCTAATGCGAAAACATATACACAATTAAAAGAAGTATTAAAACAGACTGTGAAAGCGAAGACTGGGCCAACTGTCGACATGATTTTTGTTGCCGCAGAAGGAGATCGCGCAAAAGTTATTTATTCTTTATTACCGACAGGACAAAAGATCAGTATTTATATGACTTCGTATGCGTTCACTAAAAAAGCGGAACAGTTAAATGCTTATAATCAGGCTAAATTATTAGCAATGCCCTATATGCTTTCAGCAAGTTTACAAGAGGGTTTTCCAAAGACGATTACAACCGTTGATCAAGGACGTTTTTTTGCTTTTGGGGTAGATATTGGACGTTTAATGTATGTTTTATTATATTATGCTCCGCTTAAAACAGGGTTTGAATTAGACGGCATAAGTGGTCAAATTAAATTAAATGATTCAAAACAATTTGTGCGTTCACTGACGCCTGTTAAATTTCAAAAAAATGACCTTGTGCCATGGACTCTCAATCAGAACGACGACAAAAAGGACAATACGGAGAGCAAGTAGCCGCCCGTTTTTTATGTCAGCAGGGCCTCCTCTTTTTAGAAAAAAATTATCAAACCCGTTTTGGTGAAATTGATTTAATTTTTTATGATCCACAATATAAAGAACTCGTTTTTGTAGAGGTGAAGTTAAGAAAAAATCAACAATATGGCGGCACGATAGCGAGTATCACTCCAAAAAAATGTCAACGTCTTGTGAAAGCGGCTGAACTTTATTTGGCCACTTATATAGAGCAAAATAATAGCCAAATACCGGCCTGTCGCTTTGATGTTGTTTTACTTACAGAAAAAAAACAAACAGGGCAAATAGAATATATGTGTGAGTGGTGTCGCAATATTGAGTTGTTTTAAATAAAAAAACCGCCGAAGATAACTGTTATAAATCAGTCAAACAGGCGGTTTTATTTTTTCTATTAAAGAAACAAATAAAGTGATTAAATATCACGTAATAATTCGTTAATTCCGACTTTTCCTCGTGTTTTTGCATCGACTTGTTTGACGATCACAGCACAATATAAACTATATTTGCCATCTTCAGAAGGTAAATTGCCAGAAACAACCACTGAACCTGCCGGAATCCGTCCATAACTAATTTCGCCAGTTAAGCGGTTATAAATTTTTGTACTCTGTCCAATGTAAACACCCATTGAAATGACCGCCCCTTCTTCGACAATGACCCCTTCCACGATTTCAGAACGTGCGCCAATAAAGCAATGATCTTCAATAATAGTTGGATTCGCTTGTAAGGGTTCTAAAACGCCCCCAATTCCGACCCCTCCAGAAAGATGGACATTTTTTCCGATTTGTGCGCAGGATCCAACGGTTGCCCATGTGTCAACCATTGTGCCATCATCAACATAGGCCCCAATATTAACATATGAAGGCATTAAAATCACCCCTTTTCCAATAAAGCTGCCTTGACGAACCGTCGCTGGCGGTACGGCGCGAAACCCCTCTTGACGAAATTGTTCTTCTGTATAATCAGAAAATTTTAATGCAACTTTATCATAATAATTTGTGTTTGCAGCAGGCATAATGCGATTATCTTTTAATTTAAAAGATAATAAAACTGCTTTTTTCAGCCATTGGTTTGTGATCCATTCGCCATTGATTTTTTCTGCAACACGAAATACGCCTTTGTCTAATTGTGCAATCACGTAATCGACGGCCGCAATAATTTCCGCGGGCGCATTTTGGGTGTTTAAATTTGCACGATTTTCAAAAGCGGTCTCAATGGTTTTTTGTAATGTAGTAATGTCCATAACGTCCTCAAAATAAAATAATAATACGTGTAAAATTAAATGCGTTGCCCACGTTCAATCATGACTCCTAATTGTTTTACCTCCGCAATGAGCCCTAATTTCGTGACTGTGACGCGAATCCAAGGTGAACCAAAACGTTTCATAATTAATTGAGCAATATGTTCCGCAAGGGCTTCCACTAATTGAAAATGTTGTTCTGCTAAACTCGATTTAATCGCCTCGACCACTTTGGCATAGTCAATCGTGTCTTGAACTTTGTCTGTTTGTGGGGCGTGATAATCATTAGGCAGACCAATTTCAAGGTCAAACTGAATCATTTGCGGGACTTGATGTTCCCACTCATAAACGCCAATCAGCGTTTTGAGTTTAAACTCACGTAAAAAAATAATGTCCATATAAAAACAAAAAGCACAGCACTTTTTCGTGACGAGAACGCACTGTGCAAAATAGGAAGACAGCGATCAACAAAATATAAAATGCAGATTTTGCGTTAGTAAAAAATTAATCAGCATTCAATTTTTCTTGAATAAAAGCCAGCAAAGTTTCAGGCGTTTCAAATGCGACAGGCGTCGCGCTCGCTTCTCGGCGACCTTGATATTCGATTTGATTGTTTTTCAGGCCTCGTTCGCCAATTACAAGACGATGGGGGATGCCAATAAGTTCCATATCGGCAAACATAACCCCTGGGCGTTCATCGCGGTCATCCAAGAGGACATCAATCCCCGCGTTTTTGAGCGTGTCATAAATTGCTTTGACTGTATTTTGAACGAGCGCGCTTTTTTTCATGCCAATGGGCACAATCGCGATTTCAAAAGGAGCCATGCCTCGTGGGAAAATAATGCCACGGTCGTCATAATTTTGTTCGATCGCCGCGCCGACAATACGAGAAACCCCAATGCCATAACAACCCATAATCATGACTTGTGTCTTGCCATTTTCATCAAGATAAGTTGCATTCATCGCTTCAGAATATTTTGTTCCTAATTGGAAAATATGTCCGACTTCGATCCCGCGACATAATTCTAATGTCCCTTTGCCATCGGGACTGGCATCGCCTGTGACAACATTGCGTAAGTCCACCACGTGATCAGGAAGGGCACAATCGCGTCCAAAGCGAACATGACGAAGATGAAAGCCTTCTTCATTTGCGCCGCAGACAAAGGTTTCTAATGTCACAACATCATGATCCGCAATTATTAAAATTTCTGGATTTTTTGCTTTTAATCCTACTGGACCTAGGGAGCCTGCTGCACACCCAAAAGCTGTTTGAATTTCAGTATCGCTGGCAAAACGGAAATCGTGGCCAATAGCTGGGACTTTAGCGGCTTTAATTTCATTAAGTGTGTGATCGCCACGTAATAATAAAACAACCAATTGGTTCGTTTCAATATTTATGACAGCAAGCGTTTTTACGACCGTTTGTGCTGTGACGCCTAAAAATTTTGTGACATCTTGAATAGTTTTTTGAGCAGGGGTGGCTACTTTTTCAAGCGCGGAATAATTTTCGTGTTGGGTGTAAGGTAAGGCTGGCCGGGCTGGGCTGGATGCAAGTTCAACATTGGCAGCATATTCAGATTGTGGGCAGAAAGCGAGGCCATCTTCTCCAGAATCAGCAAGTACATGAAATTCATGTGAATAGGCGCCCCCAATCGCGCCTGTATCTGCTTGCACCGCTCTAAATTTTAACCCTAATTTTGTAAAAATACGGGCGTAAGTTGCGTACATCACATCGTATGTTTCTTGCAAGCTTTCTGTAGAACGATGAAAAGAATAAGCATCTTTCATGAGAAATTCGCGGGCGCGCATTACCCCAAAACGGGGCCGGATTTCATCCCGAAATTTTGTCTGAATTTGGTAAAAATTAAGCGGTAATTGACGATAACTTTTGACTTCACG
>CAZDFJ010000024.1:0-40496 GCA_964504875.1 uncultured Burkholderiales bacterium
ATTACGAATATGTCAATGGCTACAAGATTGATGATGACTACTACAAATACGTCAACGGTTACAAAACTGATGATGACTACTACAAATATTCAAACTATACCAACACAACAAGTACAACTGCGGCCGCCACAACCAGCACAAATACTGCGTTGGCAGATTTGATAGCCGCTTTAACTGGCACAACCAATAGCAATACTGCAACCACCACCGCATCTACAACCGCAACCACAGCCACCACAACGGCCACTGCGGTAAAAAGTGCATTAGAAACATTAATTAATAATATTTTTAATGCCGATTTTTATTTACAGAATAACACGGACGTTGCCCAAGCGGTTGCAAAAGGCTTAGTGACCTCCGCGTTACAGCATTTTTTAAGTTTTGGTATTAATGAAAACCGTACATTCAGCCCTTATTTTGATGAAGAATATTATCTAACCAGCAATCCGGACGTCGCGAGTGCGGTCCAAAACGGGGCATTACCTAACGGGTTAACACATTATATTGAACATGGCCAATACGAATACCGATTAGCGGCGCCTACTAATTCAAGTACAACCGTTGCCACACAAATTATTGGAAGTACAACAGACAACTATTCAGAAAGTCTTTTTTCTTAAATCTTGCTTTATTTTTAGCCGATCCTGTCCGAGATCGGCTTTTTTTTATAGACCATTTTAAGTGCGATCCGTTTTCATTATGTCAGACACTATTTATTTTACGAAAATAAACTAAATAGATGAAACGTTTTATAAAAATCTTTGGCTAAAGAAAGAACTGATTATTATAATAAAACGTTTTTCTTTATAAAAAGGACCTCTAACGATGCTGAACGATATCACACAAATTGCAACAAACCAAAATACCATTACATTAGCCAATCAACTTTTAAATCCTACTTCCACTAATACTAATGCAGATAATACGGTACAAACCGTTCTTTCAACTGCAATGAGTGGTCTTGCTAGCGTAACAGGTTTCACAACGAATACAAATAATACAACTTCTGGTTTAGAGAATGTAATCAGTGGCGTGCTTTCTGCGGTGATGGGCGGCGTCAATACGACCAACACAAACACTATTGTTTCTGGTTTAGATAACGTAATCAGTGGCGTGCTTTCTACAGTAATTGGCGGTGTTAATACGACTAATACAAATACTATTGTTTCTGGCTTGGATAGCGTAATTAGTGGCGTGCTTTCTACAGTAATTGGCGGTGTTACAAGTGTCACAAATGCACTGACCACAACAAACTCCACACCAACGAACACAAATGTATCCAGTGCGATGCAAAATGTTGTCTCACAATTATTTAATACAGATTATTATCTGCAAAATAATCCGGATGTCGCCCAAGCAGTCCAAAATGGGACGGTTTCCTCAGCCCTGCAACATTTTTTGAATTTTGGGATTAGTGAAGATCGGCCTTTTAGCCCTTATTTTAATGAATCTTATTATTTGCAAAGTAATCCGGACGTCGCGAGTGCGGTCCAAAGTGGCGCCATTTCAAATGGACTGGTGCATTATTTGACCAATGGTTTTTATGAAAATCGGACTGGCGCTTCTACTTTGACAACCACCAACACAGCGACCCCATCGACTTCACTTGTTGGTGTCCTTTCTGATCTTATTCACGATATTTTCTAAGCGTTTTTTGACTTTGGCCGACAGAAAAACTGTCGGTTTTTTTCATTTGACAAAATCAGCTAATACTTTCTGCCCTATGCGTTTTATGAATAATATTCTTTGGTTTCAATGAGCTAATATTTTGATATATTTTTTAAGATAAAAAGACAACAGACCTAAATAAGGCGGTATTAAATAAAAAACAATTTGAAGAAAAAGAGAATGAAACAAAAAACAGAATAAATACCAAACTGTTTCTGTTTAAATGGAAGGATGAAAAAGCGCAAGCCCTTTTTAAGAGAAACTTGCGCTTTAAAAAAATTAACCTTTAATATAAATACCAGGGGCATCGCCTAAAACCGGTAAATCTTTGTCTGGAGCGCCCATTGAAGGCAAGACATTCGTTTTCGCACCAGAATGAATCGCGACCCATGCCTCCCAAGGCTCCCACCAAGAACCTTCAAAACGGGGCGCACGACTTTCCCAAGAAGCAGGATCTAAATAATTATCTTGGTGTTTTGTTGTCATCATTTGGTATGAACGATGACGATGCCCTGGTTCGCTGACGATCCCGGCATTATGCCCCCCACTTGTCAGCACAAATGTGACATCTGTATCTGTTAAAAAATGAATTTTGTGGACAGAACGCCATGGGGCTACGTGATCTTTCGTCGTACCTACAGCAAAAACGGGAATATGAATGTTTCGCAATGAGATCGGTTTATCGTTAATACGGAAACGGCCTTCTGCCAAATCATTATGTAAAAATAAATCACGTAAATATTCAGCATGCATCCGATAAGGCATCCGCGTTGCGTCCGCATTCCATGCCATCAGATCATTCATAGATTGACGTTCGCCAAGGAGATAATCTTTAATAATATGCGACCAAATCAAATCGTTCGAACGAAGTAATTGAAAAGCTCCCGCCATTTGGGTTGTATCCAAATAACCAGATTGCCACATCATGTCTTCTAAATAACTTAATTGGCTCTCATCAATAAAGAGCATCAGTTCGCCGGCTTCTGTAAAATCCGTTTGTGCAGCCAGCAAAGTCATACTCTTCAATGGATTCTCTTCGCCCAGGCGCCCCAAAATTGCCGCCGCAATCGATAAAATCGTTCCACCCAAGCAATATCCGGCTGTATGAATTTTTTGATTCGGGATAATTTTTTGAATCATTTCAATCGCAGCCAACACCCCTAAGGACAAATATTGTTCCATACCGAGGTCACGATCTTCGACATCTGGATTTTTCCAAGAAATAATAAAAACAGTATGACCTTTATCGACAAGATATTTCACGAACGAATTATTGTCAGACAAGTCCAATATGTAATATTTCATGATCCAAGCTGGTACAATCAGGACAGGTTCAGGATGAACAGTTTCTGTTGTTGGGCTATATTGAATTAATTCGATTAAACGGTTGCGAAAAATTACTTTTCCTTTAGTGCAGGCAATGTTTTTGCCCACTTGGAATTTTTCTGAACCAACAGGCGGTTGTCCCATTGCATTGCGTTGGCTATCATCCAAGAAATTCATGAAGCCTTGAACAAGATTACTTCCCCCGCTCGTGAATGTTTTTTCGAGCACTTCCGGATTTGTTCGAATAAAGTTGGAAGGGGAAAAAATATCCATGATTTGGCGGGTCACAAAACTGACGACATTTTCATGATGTTGTGTGACACCACGCACATGGGTTGTCGCTTCAGACCACCATTCTTGATTTAACAAGAAAGCTTGATGAATAAAATTGAAGGGATATTGTTGCCAATTTTGATGTTTAAAACGAGCATCTTTGACAAGTGGATCAACTTTATCCACTGCAGGAGGAGTGGCTTCAGCTTCGGTTGGATCAAGCTTATTGAGTGCTTTCAATAAAGTAGGAACTTGTTCCCAATGATTGCGCCAATAGGATAAACCGTAATACCCAAACCGTTGTAACTGATTAAAATAAAGTTGCGCCAATTGCATTTGTTTCCCGGGCGCAATCGCAATATGAGAAGCCCAATCTGCATAAGCTAAGGCAATCGCCGCAGGAGAAATGCCTAAAGTTGCCTTACCTAGCATTGCATGAACGGCACGATCTAGGTTTTCCATGCCATGAAAATCAAATTTCATATGTGATACACTCCAAAAGTTAATTTGAAATACTTTACTAACACATAAAGTAAAAACAATATGGTATAAAGCCACTAGAATATTATAGGACGAATCTTAACATTTTAAAATGTCTTTTTTATGAAAGACACCGCCTTTTGATTCAGTTCACATTTAAAGAAAAAAAAGATCGACAAACAGAGAATTTTTATATTAGCATATTTATATATATTAATCTTTTGAGTGGTTTTATGACGCTCATCAAAACGAGGATATCATTATGAAAGCAAACGCAGGAACAATCGATCGCATTTTGCGCGTCTTAGCGGGCATCGCCCTCATTGCTGCGACATTAATGGGATTAATTGGGGGGTGGGGATGGATTGGTGTTGTCCCGCTGGCCACAGGAATAGTCGGGTTTTGCCCTGCCTACACCTTACTGAAAATCAATACTTGTCCTATTAAACGACAAGAATAAATGGAGTCTTGAGATGGTTCAAATTTCTACCCCGGAAGAAGTCGATATTTTTGAAAAAACGCCGTATGCGCTTTTAGGTGGTGAGACTGCGGTGCGAACTTTAGTCGATCGTTTTTATGAATTAATGGACACATTACCAGAAGCGTATGCCCTCCGTAAAATGCACGGGGAAGATTTGGGTTTAATTAGTGAAAAATTATTTTTGTTTTTAACAGGTTGGTTAGGTGGCCCAAATGTTTATATGCAAAAATACGGCCATCCCCGCTTGCGCGCGCGGCATCTGCCTTTTCCAGTCGATCAAGCAGCACGAGACGAATGGATGTTATGTATGGATCAAGCACTGAATGAACAAGTCCAAGACGAAAAATTACGCCAGTTTTTATCTGTTCGCTTGGGTCAGGTTGCGGATCATATGATCAATAAAGCTGGATAAAAAAATTGCCCCTTCAGGGGCAATTTTTTTAGCGTCAAGTTTGTTTATTTTTTGAAAATTTGATCAAAAATGCCCCCATCATTAAAGTGAACTTTTTGTGCATTTTTCCAACTCCCAAAGACTTCTGAGACCGTAAATAATTTAATTTGTGGAAACTGTTTCGCATACTTTTTGAGGACCTCCGCAGAGCGGGGACGATAATAATGCTTTGCTACAACCTCTTGTCCTTCAGGAGAATACAAATATTCTAAATAAGCCGTGGCTAATTTTCGAGAATTATGTTTTTCCACTACTTTATCTACGACTGTGACAGGAGATTCAGTTAAAATACTACTGTTTGGATAAACAACCTCAAATCCACCGCCTGTTTTTGCGCCAAATTCTTTCTGAATTTGTAAAGCTTCATTCTCAAAAGTCACTAAAACATCGCCAATATTACGCTGTACAAAAGTACTCGTTGCGGCCCGTCCGCCTGCATCTAAAATCGGCACATTTTTAAATAATTTTGAAACAAACTCACGGGCTTGCCCTTCATTTCCGCCATGTTTAACCACATTACCCCAGGCTGCCAAATAAGTATAACGACCATTTCCAGCAGTTTTTGGATTAGGAATAATGACTTTCACACCGGGTTTGACTAAATCATTCCAATCTTTAATTTTTTGAGGATTGCCTTTTCGGACAATAAAAACCATCGTTGATGTGTAAGGCGCGCTATTATTCGGGAGGCGGGTAGCCCAATTTGCCGGAATTAATTTGCCTCGCTCTGCCAAAATATCAATGTCATTCGCTTGGTTCATGCTGATCACATCCGCTGGCAAACCGTTCACAACGGCCCCTGCTTGCTTACTTGACCCCCCATGAGACATATTGATTGTCACCGCCTCGCCAGTTTTTTCTTTCCAATGCTTTGTAAAAACCACATTGTAATCTTTATACAATTCACGGGTAACATCATAAGAAACGTTCATTAAGGTGGTCGCAGTCGGGGCAGTAGCAAAAACATTGCCAACATTCGCGGCGAAACCAACTGCAATGACCCACTTTAAAGTTTTTTTAATCATTTTGCTTTTTTATCCCTAATCTAATTAGCGTTATTGTGATATTAATTATCTAAAATTATTATTATTTTTTCAAATAGATTTGATCAAACGTCCCGCCATCACGAAAATGATCGGCATGCGCTTTATTCCACCCACCAAAATCTCGTACAGTAAAAAGTTTCACTTTTGGAAAAGTCCCGGCATATTTTTTTGCAATCGTACTGTCTGTTGGGCGATAAAAGTTTTTCGCAATAATTTCTTGTGCCTCAGGCGTATATAAATAATTCAAATACGCACTGGCGATTTTTTGTGTTTGATGTTTTTGTACGTTTTTATCGACAAGACTGACAGGAGGCTCTGCTAAAATACTAATAGAAGGCGTCACAATATCAAATTGATTCCCTAAGGATTTTTTAGCAAGTAACGCTTCATTTTCCCATGCAATTAAGACATCGCCCATTTTCCGCTCAACAAATGTTGTAGTCGAACCCCGCGCCCCTGTATCTAATACAGGCACGTTTTTGAATAACTGAGAAACAAATTGTTTGGCTTTTTCAGGCGAACCATTGGGTTGTTTTAATGCATACCCCCACGCCGCTAAGTAATTCCACCGCGCGCCTCCAGAGGTTTTTGGATTAGGCGTAATCACAGAAACACCTGGTTTAATTAAATCATTCCAATCTTGAATATGTTTAGGATTACCTTTGCGCACTAAAAAAACAATCGTTGATTGATATGGGGAACTGTTATGTGGTAAGCGCGCTTGCCAATTCGTGGGTAATAATTTGGCGCGATTCGCAATTTCGTCAATGTCATGCGCTAATGCAAGTGTGACAACATCTGCTTCTAAACCATCAATCACAGAACGCGCTTGTTTGCCAGAGCCACCGTGTGATTGTTTAATTGTGATGGTTTCATGTGTTTTCTTTTGCCAATCTGCTACAAAGTTTTTGTTAATATCTTGATAAAGCTCTCGAGTAGGATCATAAGACACATTTAATAATGTCGTTTCTGCGAAAACATGAAATGAGGCAGTCGCCCCTAAACCTGCAATGATTAATAATTTGGTCCATGGATAACGCATTTTTTATTTCCTCTTTATTTTTTTACAAATTTATTTTTTACAAAACGAAAGCCATTTTAGCAAAGTAATTTGATAACTAAAAATAAGATTAAATTTATTTAATAGCATTAAAAGTTATATTAAATTTTACCTGCCAGTGTTAAGTAATAAAATAATTGAGGCGAACCACTCCAAATTGTTTGGTCATCAAAATTGGGCGTCTGAATATTCGCATGATAAATCGCATCATGATTTTGATTCTCGCCGTCAAAACGTTGATTTTTCCCTGCAGAAATGACAACAAAACAAGGCAAATTTTTTTGAGAAACCTCATGTAATGGATCCCCATTTAAATCGCTAATTTGAATAGGGAGTGTTGTATCAGGAACCGTCTCACTATAAATAGGTTGGGCCGCATTCACAAAAGCGCGATTCGCGCGATACATCCATGCTGTTTGCCACGCATCTTTTGCCCGCACTTGTAATGTTTTCCACGGTAAAAAACCTTGGGTTTCACTCCAATCTAGACAATTTGAAGCAGCGATTCCATTTTGATCCAAACTAGGACAAGGCAAGACACCATGCTGAATCACATAACCTAATAGTGCCTCCCGAATTTGCTCTAAATAGGCCTCATTTTCTTTAAGTTGACGCGTTTGCATTTGGGCGGCAAGCGGTAATGTCATACCACTAATTAAAATGCCTAAAATAACTATTCCAATCGCAATTTCGATAAGGCTGAGACCTTTTTGGAATTTTTTGTTTCGCATAATGATTTTTATTTAGCCTAATAAAACTATTATTTTATAGTCTTTTAGTATTTAATTCAATTAATATAACTTTTTAATCTAATTAAAAAAAATTAGAGTATTTTTAGTTATGATCAAAATTTGATAAGATGCGAGTCTATTAACTATTTCGATGTTGCTCTTTTTATAAAAAAAGCAATGCAAAGAGAAGAATAAAAAAATGCGAACCTTTCTTTGGAAAAAAAATAGTGTGTTACCCGGATTTGGATTAAGTCTTGGTTACACCCTTTTTTATTTAAGTCTGATTGTTTTAATTCCTTTAACGACGGTCTTTTTTAAGTCGACTGAACTGACGTGGTCTGAATTTACTCAAGCCGTTTTTGATGATCGGGTGATGGCTTCATATCGTCTAAGTTTTGGATCAGCTTTTTTTGCAGCAGTGATTAATGCTATTTTTGGCCTACTTGTAGCATGGGTACTCGTCCGTTATCATTTTTTTGGGAAACGGATTGTTGATGCTCTTGTTGATTTGCCTTTTGCTTTACCGACAGCGGTGGCAGGGATTGCATTGACAGCATTGTATTCAGCCAATGGTTGGATTGGACAATATCTTGAACCCAATGGTATTAAAGTTGCTTTTACACCTTTAGGCGTCGTGGTGGCGCTGACTTTTATTGGGTTACCCTTTGTGGTTCGGACGGTACAACCCGTTTTAGAAGATCTCAATATTGAATTAGAAGAAGCCGCGGCTTGTTTGGGAGCGACCCGTTTTCAAACCTTTCGTTATGTGATTTTGCCTTCAATTGTTCCTGCCTTACTCACAGGGTTTACGCTAGCCTTTGCCCGTGCGATTGGGGAATACGGTTCTGTCATTTTTATTGCGGGCAATATGCCCATGGTTTCAGAAATCACCCCCTTAATTATTATTTCTAAGTTAGAACAATATGATTACGCCGGCGCAACCTCTGTCGCAACCGTCATGTTAATGATTTCTTTTATATTAATTTTATTGATTAATTTATTACAGTGGTGGAATAACAAACGTTATGGGAGAGAAGCATAAATGAGTTCTGGATCACCACATAGCCCGCAACGTGTCGCAACGACGGAACCCCGCTGGATTCGTTGGACATTAATTTCTCTTGCGCTCGTCTTTTTAGGTTTTTTCCTATTTATTCCCTTAATTTCTGTTTTTACAGAAGCCTTACAAAAAGGAATTTCAGCCTATTTTGAAGCCCTTGCTGAACCAGATGCGATTATCGCTATTCAATTGACGCTTCTTGCTGCTTTGATTGCCATTCCAATTAATTTGGTCTTCGGGATTAGTGCTGCGTGGGCCATCGCGAAATTCGATTTTCGGGGGAAAAGCTTACTCATCACATTAATTGATTTACCCTTTTCTGTTTCGCCCGTCATTGCGGGGTTGCTTTATGTTTTAATTTTTGGATTACAAGGCTGGTTTGGTGAATGGCTATCCGCTCATGATTTCAAAATTATTTTCGCTGTCCCGGGGATTGTTTTAGCAACAATTTTTGTAACGTTTCCATTTGTTGCACGTGAATTAATTCCACTTATGCAAGCGCAAGGTTCTGAAGAAGAAGAGGCCGCCATTGTTTTAGGCGCATCAGGCTTACAAACTTTCTTGAAAGTCACGCTGCCTAATATTAAATGGGGCTTACTACATGGCGTCATTTTGAGTAACGCGCGGGCTATGGGCGAGTTTGGAGCCGTTTCAGTTGTATCAGGCCACATTCGCGGCCAAACAAATACAATTCCATTACATGTTGAAATTTTATATAACGAATACAATTTTGTTGCGGCGTTTGCGGTGGCTTCAATTTTGGCCTTCTTGGCGCTCATTACATTAGTCCTAAAAACTTTTGTAGAATGGAAAGCAGAACGGGATCGCCGTGAGGCCTTAGCACAATTAAATGCAGAATAAACCAAAAAATTAAATAGATTTTTTTATGAAGACGCCTAAAGGCGTCTTTTTTTTAGCCGCAAGAATTTTATTCATTTTCACGAATGATTACGCTACAATGAATAAATCTTTTTTTCTTTTTTGCGCCATAAAATTATCATGAAAGAATTTGATGTTATTATTATTGGGGGAGGGCTCGTCGGGAGCGCCTGCGCATTGGGTTTAAAAAATGCGGGACTCAATGTTGCCTTAGTTGAGCGTCACCCGCCTCAAATTGTCTATACAGGGACACAATTTGATAGCCGGATCTATGCAATTAGCCCCAGTAGTGAAGCGCTTCTTACTCAGATTGGCGCATGGGACAAACTTCCAGAATCCCGTCTTACTCCTGTTTATGATATGCACATTTTTGGTGATGATAACCAAGCAAGGTTAACCCTCAGCGCTTATCAACAAGCCGTCTCTCATTTAGCCACCATTCTAGAAAGTACGACATTGCAGCAGGGGCTCTGGCATGCTTTAAACGAAAGTACCCATGTGGATATTTTTGCGCCCGTAGCTTGTCAGGATCTTCATTTTACATCCACTCATGCAACATTAACGCTCACAAATGGGGATCAATTACAGGCCGCATTGATTATTGCCGCAGATGGGAGTGAGTCATGGACTCGCCAGCAAGCAGGAATTCAAGCATCCGTCTCGTGGTATCACCAAAAAGGCGTCGTGGCCAATTTTCGGACACAAAAAGCCCATCATTCTATGGCACGACAATGGTTTTATCCGGAGAGTATTTTAGCGTATTTACCGCTCCCCAATCGTTATCTTTCTATTGTGTGGTCTTGTTTTGACACAGAAGCGGAACGCATTAAAAACTTAAACCCGCAAGATTTTTGCCAAAAAGTGGCCGAAGCAGGGCATTTTTCATTGGGTGATTTAGAATTAGTAACGCCCCCGCAAGCGTTTCCCCTTCGCCTCATGAATGTTGAAAAACTTGTTTCGTCCCGTTTGGTTTTAATTGGCGATGCGGCTCATTTAGCCCATCCTCTTGCAGGACAAGGTGTGAATCTAGGTTTTGAAGATGTCATTGATCTTATTGATGTTTTGACAAATCGCGGGGGATATCAAGATGTTGGTCAGATAGGTTTGCTCGAGCAATATGCCCGACGTCGTTATGAGTCCATTCGATCACTGCAACTTGTCACGGATGGCCTGCAAAAATTATTTAACCAAGATTTAAATTTACCGAAGACATTTCATCCATTGATCAAAACCCTGCGCAATCGTGGTTTAACTCTCACGGAAAAATTGCCTTTTCTTAAATATTTTTTAATTTCACAAGCTTTGTAAAATTATTATGACGCTGTCTTCTCTGCCTTTTGATGCTCAGACACAATGTTTTCATTGTGGTCAACCATTACCAACTGATCCGCACTATCCGATTGAATTTCAAGGACAATCTTATCAATGTTGTTGTACAGGGTGTCATGCAATTGCTCAGGCTGTTTTAGAAAATGGACTGACTGAATATTATGTGCACCGCACAGCTTTTCCACAAAAAGGCGAAGCGGCCTTGCCTGAAGAAATTAAACAATTAGCTTTATATGACAATGATAATATTCAACAAGGTTTTGTTACTGCCTTGGGCGAGCATGAACGGGAAGCCATGTTGATTCTAGAAGGCATTAACTGCGCGGCATGTATTTGGCTGAATGAAAAACATTTACACCAGTTAAAGGGCATTTTAGATGTCCAAGTGAATTACGCAACACATCGCGCCCGTGTCAAATGGGATGATCGTCTCTTAAAACTCAGTGAAATATTAAGTGAAATTCAATTATTAGGCTATAAAGCACATCCTTACAATGCCCAAAGTTATGCGGATCGCCGTAAAAAACAACGTTCTAAAGAAATTAAACGCATTGCAATTGCGGGGTTATCGGCTGCCCAAGTCATGATGTTTGCAGTAGGATTATACGCGGGAGCCCATTATGGCATGGAAGAAAGCACGCTCTTACTTTTCCGCTATTTTAGTTTAATTTTGACACTTCCTGTGATGATTTACGCGGCGATTCCTTTTTATAAAGGGGCTTGGAGCGCGCTTCGGACAGGGCGGCTTAACATGGATGCCCCCGTTGTTTTAGGGGTCGTGGGCGCTTTTTTAGGCAGTTTGTGGGTCACGTTCAAAAATGATATGTCTTTACCTGTTTATTATGACAGTGTTACAATGTTTGTATTATTTTTGTTAAGTACCCGTTTTTTAGAGCGCGGCGCGCAAGAGCGTTCTGTCGAAGCGGCGGAAAATTTACTGAAATTGGCCCCTGCAATGGCCAATGAAGTGCTAGAAAATGGTGAAATTCGCCCCATTGCTGTCGCACACCTAAAGAAAGATCAAATCATTTTGGTCAAAGCGGGGGAAATTATTGCCGCAGATAGTTTGGTCACGCAAGGGGAAAGCCAAGTTGATGAGGCTTTACTTACTGGGGAAAGTCGCCCTGTCCCGAAAAAAAACGGGGATCGTGTGATTACAGGGAGCGTCAATTTAGAAAGCCCATTATGGTTACGGGTGGAAGCGACAGGTGAACAGACAGTATTAGCTGGTATTGTTCGTCTTCTTGACAAAGCCCAAGCAGAAAAACCTCAATTAGCGCAAATTGCCGATCGGATTGCAGGGCATTTCACGTGGCTTCTTTTATTGATCACCCTTGGCGCAGGAATAGCATGGTGGTTTATTGATCGTCATCGGGTTTTTGAAATTGTTTTAGCTATTTTAGTTGTGACCTGTCCGTGTGCCCTTTCTCTTGCTGCGCCCGCGGCGTTCGCGGCTTCGATGTCACGCCTTTTGCAAGAAGGCATTTTAATTACACGGGGGCACGCGCTCGAAACCCTTGCAAAAGTCCGTCACTTTTTGTTTGATAAAACTGGAACGTTGACATATGGTAAGCCTGAAATTACTGCCATTCGTCTTTTTGATCATGATAATTATACAGAACAGTCTTGTTTGATTATTGCGGCCAGTTTGGAATTAGCTTCTGAACATCCCCTTGCCCATAGCTTCTTAAAACGCGTTCCGGCAACAACCCTGCTCACCGTTTCTCACGTCCAAAATTATCCAGGAAAAGGTCTTGTTGGAGAAATTAATCAATGTACTTATCAATTAGGCCAATTTGTTCCTGAAAACGATCCGGTTTTAATGCAATGTCATGATTTTGATCCGGAAAGTACGCGAGTTTGGTTGCGTTGTGCTGAGAAAACAATTGCTGTATTTGCGCTCTCTGATACTTTGCGGGCGGATGCAAGCACACTGGTTCAAGGCTTACAGAAGATACATTATGAGACAACTATTTTAAGTGGCGATCATCAACGCGCTGCCGAACGGATCGCGCACTCACTCAAAATTGAAAACGTCTATGCGCATCTCAAACCTGAAGAAAAATTAGCGCATTTGAATACTTTACAAGCCCAAGGGCAAATTGTCGCAATGATTGGCGATGGCATTAACGATGCGCCTGTTTTAGCGGGTGCAAATGTCTCTATTGCGATGGGACACGGCACGCAAGTGGCGCGCGCCAGTAGTGATATTATTTTACTGAAAGAGCATTTGGTTGATATTCTCAAAGCGATTGAAATTAGCCAAGAAACCATGCTCATTGTAAAACAAAATTTTATTTGGGCACTTGTTTATAATTTTGTTGCGATTCCGGTTGCTGTCATGGGCTATTTACCTCCTTGGTTAGCTTCACTGGGTATGTCATTTAGTTCATTAATTGTCGTGCTGAATGCGATGCGCTTGAAACAAAAAGCGTCTTCGTCATAAATTTCATTTAATGAATCTTGATTTGATTACAGCATATTTCCATGATCTCGCATATAATAAAAACTTTTTGTTTGACTTTTGGGTTGATGTCCACGCATGTATGATTTACTAAAAACGATTAATCATCCTCAAGATTTACGCCAATTAAAAATAAAGCAACTGATGCAACTTGCTACAGAACTGCGCGATTTCTTGATTGAAAGCGTCAGTCAAACTGGCGGACATTTAGCATCCAATTTAGGGACCGTAGAACTGACGATTGCTTTACATACCGTTTTTAATACTCCTTTTGACCGATTGATTTGGGACGTAGGACATCAAACTTATGCCCATAAAATCTTAACCGGTCGACGAGAGGCAATGCCGACTTTACGGAGTAAAAATGGGATTGCGGGATTTCCGCGACGCGCAGAAAGTCCGTTTGATACGTTTGGCACAGGTCATTCCAGTACTTCAATTAGTGCGGCATTAGGCATGGCGGTCGCTGCGAAACGAGAAGGACACAATCGACGGGTCACCGCGATTATTGGGGATGGAGCCATGACGGCCGGCATGGCCTTTGAAGCCTTAAATAACGCGGGGGCAATGGATGCCAATTTATTGGTGATTCTGAATGACAATGAAATGTCAATTTCCCCAAACGTTGGCGCCTTACGCAGTTATTTAGCCCGCTTATTATCCGGGAAACTTTTTACTTCTGTCAAAAAAAGTGGCGAAAAAATCCTCACGCCTTTACCCAGTTTATTAGAGTTAGCTAAATTAGCCGAAGAACAAGTCAAAGGACTCGTTGCGCCTCAGGGAACATTATTTGAAGCCTTGGGTTTTAATTACATTGGTCCCATTGATGGACATGATATTCCGACCTTGATTGAAACCCTACAGAATTTGCGGCAGCTGGATGGCCCCCAATTTTTACATATTGTGACCAAAAAAGGCAAGGGGTTTGCTTATGCAGAAGACGATCCTTGTTTATATCACGGAGTGAGTCAATTTGATCCTAAAAATGGCTTAGCCGCGAAAAAAAGTCAGGCAATGAGTTATACACAAGTTTTTAGTGATTGGCTTTGTGATATGGCTGCTATCGATGATCGACTAGTTGGCGTCACCCCTGCCATGCGTGAGGGATCAGGATTAGTTGCTTTTTCTGAGCGCTATCCGGATCGTTATTTTGATGTTGGGATTGCAGAACAACATGCATTAACCTTTGCAGCAGGCATGGCTTGCGAAGGACTGAAGCCAGTCGTAGCTATTTATTCTACGTTTTTGCAACGTGCTTATGACCAACTGATTCATGATATTGCCTTGCAAAATTTACCCGTTGTATTTGCGATTGATCGAGCGGGTTTAGTCGGCGCAGATGGTGCAACACATGCTGGGATGTTTGATTTGAGCTTTTTGCGGTGCGTGCCTAATTTGCTTATTATGACACCCAGCAATGAAAATGAATGTCGACAAATGCTGTATACAGCTTTTCAGGCAAATCAACCGGCGGCAGTGCGTTATCCTCGGGGCAATGGAACAGGAGAGCTGATTCAAAAACAAATGACCGCTTTACCCATTGGACGCGCCGAAATCAAACGAACTGGCGAAAAATTGGCTTTACTGGTTTTTGGTACGTTATTGGCGGAAGCCATGCCTGTCGGAGAAAGCCTAAACGCAACCGTAGTTAATATGCGATTTGTTAAGCCACTTGACGAAATGAGCTTACTGGAATTAGCCAAAACCCACACGCATTTTGTCACGATTGAAGAAAATACCATTATGGGTGGCGCGGGGAGTGCTGTTACAGAATTTTTTAATCAGCAAAATATAACTGTTAAAATATTGCCTTTAGGTTTGCCAGACGAATTTATTGAACAAGGTACCCAACAAGAATTATTAGCAGCCTGCGGGCTCACCACGGCCCCACTCTTAAAAGCAATCACGGCTTTTATCCAAAATTAAAGATATAGTCAAAAAAAAATAAAAGCCCAATTGATTTAACTGGGCTTTTCATAAGGCATGGGAGCCTGCTTACTTGCCTGAACCCCACCAACTAATTGAGATCACACTGATTAGCCAAAATGAGGCCTTCTATTGAGATAGTTTGGCCTTTTTTTTGTTTTTTTTCAGACCGCTTTTTTTTCTGAAAGCAAATGCTTTATTTTTAGTCTTTAGTCAAATTTCTCCTCAAACCTTTGTTTTTCTGCTCCCTTTTATTTTTTTCGGCGGGCGCCAGAAAAAAAAAGCCAAAGAACCGCTTCTTTTTCTTTTCTTTTTCAAATAGATATGATAAAAATGCTGCTAAGTCTATTAGAAAATAAAAACAATCACAAAATATTAGAATAAATCAAAATTTATAAGGAAGATGACTATGTCAGCAATCTATTGCCCTGCGCATTATCAAGCTTGTCCTTGTACAGCAGAAAAAGGGATTTGTCAGGTGTGTGGGTGGAATTATGATGATGCCTTTTTGAATCAAGAAACAGCACTGTATTACGTCGAAAAAGCTAAAAAACAAGTGATCTCCTATGAAAAAAAGTTACATCAAAAATTAGATCAACGCCAACAACAATCAGTTGAAACCACATTAGCGACCTGGCTTCCTGAATTAAAAGAAACGCCCCCACCCCCGCGTCCGCCCCGTGATAAAACCCATTATTTTGATGAAAGCCATACCGTGCATTCAGCACAAACAGATCGTGCTTTAACGCATTTGAGCGAAACCATTCAGCAGTCTCCCCAAGAAATCCAAGCTTATTTAAGCCGGGCAACGGTTTACATTAATTTACAACAATATGACAAAGCTTTGGCGGATTTAAATCAGGCAATTTTGATTCATCCTCAGGCCGCGCGCGCCTACAATTGTCGGGGGGATTTATATAACGATCTGAAACAATTTTCCAAAGCGCTCACAGATTTAAATCAAGCTATTGCCCTTGATCCAAAAGAAGCAAGTGCTTATAACAATCGGGGGCTAACCTATGCAAATTTGCAACAATACCAGAAAGCTATCACGGATTATAATCAGGCGATTTCTCTCAATGCCAATGATTCAATTGCTTATAATAATCGGGGGTCGGCCTATTCAAATTTAAATCAATTGGAACAAGCTTTACTCGATTTTAGTCACGCCATTCGTTTGGCTCCTGATTATGCAGTCGCGTATAACAATCGGGGGTCCGCTTACGTTACATGCCAGCAATATGATAAAGCGATTGCGGATCTGAGCGAAGCGATTCGACTCGAACCCGGCTATGCGATTGCTTATTACAACCGGGGCAATGCCCATCAAGCGTTACATCACTATGAAGCTGCCCTGGCAGATTTTACTCAAGCGATTCATTTTCATCCTAATTTTGATTACGCCTATAACAACCGGGGCGTCGCCCATTATCATTTACAACACTATGCGGAGGCGATTCAAGATTATGACCATGCCTTAATCATTAATCCACATCATGCCGCTGCACAATATAATCGAACACAAGCTTTGAAAGAAAAAAATACAAAGACCTCTTTTTGGTCACAATTATTTTCCTAATAACAGGCCCCCTTTATGAAAATTGGAATTGATTTTGGCACAACCAACACAACAATTAGTTATCTTGAAAATAAAACAATTCAGCAATATCGATTAGGGGGCGCCGGCCAAGATGGTTATGTTCCTTCTTGGATCGCCTATCCACTTGATGACAATGGGCAGCCCTGTCGAACGCATCTTAACCACTGTGAAATTGGCAAAAATGCTCGACAAGTTGTTACCGATTCGGATTACAAAACCTACCAACGCTTTAAATTATTTTTGGGACAAGAAAAAGAATACGCTACTCTTGCGGCGCAACAACAGGCCTTACAACCATGGGGTTATGAGACAACACTTCTGCCTTCCATAGCAGCGCAAGATTATCTGGATTTGCTTTTGACGGCATTCAAGAAAGAAAAAAAAATAGAACAGATTGAAAAGATTGTACTCACAATGCCGCTTGTCTGGGAAACCGCCCAACCCCATGCCCGCGAACAACTCCGACACATTTTTGAAAATTTGGGCTATCGACCTGAACAGCTTATATTGCGCAGTGAACCGGCCGCGGCGGTGGTGTACTTTGCATGGAAATATCGTGAAAAATACAAAAAATCCTTTACCGGAAAGGTCCTTGTCATTGATTATGGCGGCGGCACGCTTGATGTCAGTGTCGCAGAAGTTGAAGGCTTACAGATTCATATCATCCGTCAAAGTGGACACGGAAATTTAACTCAGTTTTTAGGCAGTGCAGGGGTTGCTTTTGATCAGGCTGTTTTGGAAAATTGTTTGAAAAAACAAACAGATAGCTTAAATTTGGATGCTTTTACCATAAACGAATGGCTGATTGAATTTGAAACAAAAAAAATCGCTTCTTCTGAAAAAATGACGCGCTGTATTGCAGAAGCACTAGATCATTCACAAACCGGCATGATCCGCACACCTAAACTTTTTGAAGTCCAACGTATGAAAATTATGCCTGAAGATCTTATTCACGCATTTCAGACTGTCAATGCCCCTGCCTTGCGACAAGCTCTGACGGAAATTCAATCTGCCTTACCGACTGACATAAAAAATGCAACGCATTTTCGAATTGTACTCGTTGGTGGTTTTTCACAATTTTGTTTAGTACGCTATACCCTTTGTCATTTCCTAGGAATTCGCTACGATCCAGCATTACAAGATCCCCGTTTTGAAACTGGTTTTGAACTCACAGAAGGGGCTTTTGCTATTGCGAATGGGGCCGCTTTAGTTGCAAATAAACTGGCAGATATTAAACAAAGCATTCCTTTTGAAATAGGTCTTCTTGGTTTTCTGCCCCATCCTACAGCGGGGATTTCGAAACGTTATTTGCCGATTATTAAACAAGGCACACCGCAACAGTTGTGTACACAACCCATTTATTATCCTCATCCTTTTGTGGTCATAGGCGATCAACCACAGGTTATTTTTTATCTCCGGACAAATACGAGTCCCGCTCTTGAGTTTGATATGCAAAAAAAATATGGGCCAGCACACGAATGGTTGCCTGATTTTCAGGTAGGACAAAAAGATGAAACCCGATTTAAGATCGGTTTTGCCATCGATGAAAATATGCTCCTCAAAATTTACTTTCATAATGAACGAACACAGTCTATACAGTCACTTACATTAGGTGATATGATTATCAGAGCAAGGCGCAGAATGCATGCGTTAACTAATCCGGAAACCTAATTATGTGGAGGAAAGGTCATGACTGTTTCTTTCGATGCTGAAATTTTTAAGGCCAGTGCCAATGCGTTACTTCATCCGCAATCTGAGTCGGACCAAATGATTAAACGCTTCGCGCTGGCTTGTTTTTTATTAGATGGTTTTGATCATACTGTTTTGACAAATATCGAGCTCGAAATGCTAATTGGACGTTTTGCACAAGTTGCCCATCTTTTTTCACAACAGTTGACACCTATTCAAACGCGCTTGAAAATGCTCCTTGCTGAAGAAACCGATTTTGACATGAAATTAAAACATCTGAATCAACGTTACTCGGATCTTTTTGCGACTTATCCAGAATTAAAAGCACATATTGATGCCACCCTCAAAAAACAAGCGGCACAACTCTTGGATTCTCAAGACGCACTGGAATTAGAACACCTGAACCAACAAATTAAAACCTATGATGCCCTTGAAAAACAACGCCTCGCACATAAAGAAAAGCTCGCCCAACAAAAACGGATTTTGACCCAAAAACGTTCGCATGCACAACAGCTAGAACTCGAAATTCAACAATTTGTTTCTATGCTCAATCGCATGAAAGAAACCACAATGAGTTATACCGATTTGGAGGCGGAACTTGAGTCCAAAAAACAACAAGTGACTTTAGAAAAACAACGCTTCTTAGAAAAACGGACTCAAGTCAAACAGTTAGAAAGTGATATTCAACATATTGAAACCGCATTAACCCACTTGAAACCTTTACAAGAACATTTGCCCCAATTACAAAAAAAAGTGGAAAATCAACAAGAAGAATTGCATCATTCGATTGAGTTATTTCATTCCCTTGTCCAAACAGCACAAAACATGCTGACTTATTTACCGCAGTCTTTTCAGACACAAACACAGTTTCTTCAAGAAACAGCCCACGCCTTAAAAATAGAACACAAATGTTTGCATGAGCTTAAACAAGTCGAAACCTTATTGTTAACTATTCAAAATACCTTAAAAAGTCAAATTCATGACACAGAACATAAACTAAAAGCATTTAGAACACATAGTGTGCCGCAAGCGGCGCCTTCTTCTTTGTTATGAACCAAAAAATAGAAAAAGCCCGCTAAAAAAACGGGCATTTTATTGAAACTTATCTACTCAATAATATTATAATATTAGCATTAGTGCATGAATAAACAGATTACAATTAGATCTCAGTCTTAAAACCCAGCGCTACATTACACCCCGCCTGACCACTACGTATCTCCCTGTTTTCTTTCGGAATTTCTCTCAAAAAAAATTTTGACAGGATTTTTTAGAATCCCTAACGGCTCAAGATTATTGATGATAGCTTGATAAAGATGACGTTTTGCCTCAAGAAAACGTCCAGCAAAAGCATCAATACTGATGATATGTGTAATAAAAAAACACTGATTGAATCATCCTCAAGCTATTGGCTTGGAACCGAGTGGATAAAGAATGTCGTGTGCCCTGTCAGCGGTGACGAGCGTTACGCAAATTTGGAGAATAATACTTCAGCAACCGTGATTCTGGTACCAGCTACAACAATGTTCGTTCCGTCACTAGAGAAAAGTCAACTGAGGGGTTCCTTTTGAATCGAAAGGGCAGAGACGTAGCGCTTATGACCGTGTAGGTGAGACGCGAAGTCGCCCAGCCATACGTAGACCATCACGTAGATTCAGGGCCATCAACACTAGGTTGATGGGACCTGCGATCAATTCAATGGCCTGCACGATATAGAACATCGTGTCAAAACTACCAGCAGCTGCCCAGCGATGAAGCATCATTGCGCAGGGTACTAAGACGAGCAGTCCATTAGCTGCGATGAAGGGCATACGCTTCTTTTTAGTATCAACAAGCCGTCCAGGCCGCGACCGACTCATGAACATGCCACTACCTCCAGCCATTGCAGTCGCTGGAATTAAAATCCATAAGCCTGGTGTAACGATGAGGGATTTTAATTGCGCGACGGTGGCAGGCAAGCCAAACAACTCGACAAAAACCGTGGATGTCCAGAAAAGGACGATACAAAACGGAGCAACAAAGCCTCCGATGCGATGAATGATCTTGGGCATTAAAAGAGGGACCTTTTAGAGTGGATTATCGAATGTCAGGTTGTTGACAGAGACCTTGCTATTAGCCGCCGCGACCTTCAATTGCTCGATGTAGCTGTGTTTCATCAAGTTGGCGTCTTTTTTTGAAAGGGAAAGTATGATGATTCTCCTAAATATTAAAATGCATCACGTCAAATTGACATCATAATGTCAATTTGATAGTATGAAAATCATGAATAAATCTAAACTCACACCTTCAGGTAAAGCCTTAACTGACCTTGTTCTCGAACTTTTCCGGCTGAACAACAGACTGATTGTGGCGGGCGATCAACTGGTCGCAAGTATCAGACTGACCAGTGCGCGCTGGAAGGTCTTAGGCACCATCACCGCCGCTAAACAGCCGCAACCGGTCGCCTGGCTCGCGCGCAATATGGGCGGCAATCGGCAAAACGTCCAACGAATTGTCAATGACCTCGCAAATGAGGGATTGGTCACGTTTCAGCCAAATCCACACCATCGGAGAGCACCACTGGTGGTACTGACTGATGCCGGACAACAGACGTTCAATTACGCGATGCACCTCCAAACCCCCTGGATCAATGCACTCTCAGACGGGATTTCCCCTGCTGATCTTGAGACAACCCACCGCGTTATTACTGCACTCTGCAGAAAGCTTGAAGGCGACAGAGACGGTGAACTTCCAAAAGAGACCGCAGTACCTTAGCCGGTGGATGTCAGGATAAGCGGGCCTTTCGCAAGAATCTAGAATAGCATGGCAGTGGGGCGGGGGCGGTCATGGGAGCATTGCGTCACTTGATTCACAAACATCTATGAAAAAAACAATTAATACAATAAAAATAAAAAAAGACCTGTTTTGACAGGTCTTTTTTCAGAAATTTAAAGACTAAGATTTCGTTTGATTAAAACGGAATATCTTCGTCAATATCACTATTAAATCCTGTAGTTTGAGGTGTGGCCACGGGTGGCGCAGACGGACGCGGGGTCGCGGCAGGACGGGCTTCATAACCGCCAGTCGACGCAGTGGGGGCAGTCATTCCTCCTGCTACATCATTTTTATTTCCCAACATTTGCAAACTCGTACATTTGATTTCAGGCGTCATGCGTTCATTACCGCTTTGGTCTTGCCATTTCCGATAGTGCAAACTCCCTTCAACATAAACCTGACGGCCTTTCGATAAATAATCTCGCGCAATTTCGGCTAAACGGCTATAACATGTGATCCGATGCCATTCGGTCCGTTCTTGTTTTTGGCCAGAAGCCCGATCATTCCACACTTCAGAGGTGGCTAAACTAAAATTTGCAACCGTTTCACCACTAGGTAATACACGGACTTCGGGATCTTGTCCAAGACGACCAATGAGCATCACTTTATTTAACATCGTTGTCTCCATAGCATAAAAATAACAAAATAATTAGTATTATATTACTTATTTAAGATAAAGTAAATTATAAACTGCAGCTTCATCCCAATATTTTTGGCTCACTTTCATATAGGCAATTTGATCTTCTGGAATCACCACTACTTCGGAAATGCCTTCAATGGCACTGAGATCTTTTGCTAATGCTTGCGCGATCTCATGGTCCAAATTCGCAAAATGGGTTTGAGACAAATCAAAGGTTTTTGTTTTGACCGCTTTGGGAGGTTGCATCGTTGCTGCAACAGCAAACCAGATGATCACAAGGACCGCATTAAATAAAAAGACATGGGAAATTGAATAATGCTGTGCGATATAACCTCCCGATACGCCGCCCAAAAAGGCACCAAAAAACTCAAAAGTATTATAAATGCCAATCGCTGTCCCTTTGCTATCCGCAGGAGCCACTTTAGAAATTAACGAAGGCAAACTCGCTTCTAATAAATTAAAACCCCAGAAAAATAAGACTAAACTCATTCCTGTAAAGAATAAGCTATTTTGAATAATTGTTTGCCCTAAACTTAAAATGCTCAAAATCAATAACCCAATAGCAAACAGAAAAACAGGCTTCAATTTCGCCTTTTTCTCACCATAGGCAATAGGGGGCACCATTAAAATAAAAGCAATAATCATCACAGGAAGATAAATATGCCAATGCGAATCAACGTCAAGATGATTTTTCACCAAAATAAATGGGACAGAGGTAAAAATAGACGTTAAAATGGCGTGCAAAATAAAAATACCAAAGTTAAGACGCAATAATTCAGGATGCGTTAAGACACGCTTAAATTGTGCTAACATCGGTGACGTGTCTGCACGCCGGCGCCGAATTTCCGGAGTCGGAACCACAAAACGAATAATCACTATTCCTAAAATCGCCAATATGGCAGTCAGAAAAAACATGCCAGATACGCCCACTGTTTTATCTAACCAGGGCGCCAACATCAATGAAAATGAAAAAGTCAAACCGATGGTCATACCAATCATTGCCATGGCTTTTGTCCGCTGTTCTTCACGCGTTAAATCTGCGGTAAGCGCAATAACGGCCGCGGCAATTGCCCCTGCCCCTTGCACACAACGACCAATAATAATCCAATAAATATCATGGGCCATTCCTGCAATCAAGCTTCCCAATGCAAAAATGATGAGCCCTAAATAAATAATCGGCTTACGCCCATATCGGTCAGAAAGCCAACCCGCTGGAATTTGAAAAATGGCCTGAGTCAGCCCATATGCCCCTAATGCCAAGCCAACTAACGTTTTGTTCTCTCCTCCAGGGAGATGTTGCGCATAAATCGCAAACACAGGTAAAATCAAAAACAATCCAAACATGCGGAAGGCAAAAATACTCGCTAATCCCACGCTAGCGCGGCGTTCCTGACGGGTCATTTTATGAGAAGCATCAGATTGCATTGGCGTCAATCCTATTTCTGTATGTAATTCAGATGAAGAAGTAGACATAATGAATCATCGTGATAAAAATTACATTGCAAGAAAACAATGTATTCAACAAGAGAAATCTTTCAACGCTAAGAAAGACGGTTTAAGACACGTTGGCTTAATTTAACCAAATGCATAAACGACAAATCGGTATTGTATTATCAATAAAAGCATTACATCCGTAAGTGTGAATATCATCTCACTAAAATAATTTTATCAAGTCTTTTGATAACAAGCTAACGAAATTATTCAAACAGATATTAATAATAAAATTTATGTATTGATATAAGAAGGGAAATCCCCCTTCTTATTCAAGATTCAAGAAAATGAAATTAAACGTTAAAACGGAAATGCATCACATCCCCATCTTGAACAATATATTCTTTCCCTTCAAGACGCATTTTGCCCGCTTCTTTTGAGCCTTGCTCGCCTTTATATTGAACAAAATCAGCATAAGCAATGACTTCAGCACGAATAAAGCCGCGTTCAAAATCGGTATGAATGACGGCCGCGGCTTGCGGCGCAGTCGCGCCAATTTTGACTGTCCAAGCACGGACTTCTTTGACCCCAGCTGTAAAATAGGTCTGTAATCCTAATAATTGATAGCCGGCCCGAATTAGACGATTTAAACCCGGCTCATCCAAACCAATATCTTCTAAGAAAATTGCTTTTTCTTCGTCATCTAAATCAACTAGTTGTGACTCTAAAGCTGCACAAATTGCCACGACTTCGGCGCCTTCTTTTGCCGCATATGCTTTCACTTGATCTAAATAGGGATTATTTTCAAAACCCGTTTCATTTACGTTCGCGACATATAAAGTCGGCTTGGCTGTCAATAAACAATAGGGTTTTAACATTAATTTTTCGTCATCTGATAAAACTAAACTTCGAACCATTCCTCCCTCATTAAGATGCGTCAAAACGTTTTCTAATAATTTCACGCTCTTAATCGCTTCTTTATCTCCCGCCCGTGAAAGTTTTTGTTGACGTTGCAAAACTTTTTCAACGGTTGCCAAATCGGCCAAAGCTAATTCTGTATGAATCACTTCAATATCTTCAATTGGATTAATTTTGCCAGCAACATGAACGATATTTTCATCTTCAAAGCAACGGACTACATGCGTAATCGCATCCGTTTCACGAATATTGGCTAAAAATTGATTCCCTAAACCTTCCCCTTTAGAGGCTCCTGCCACCAGCCCTGCAATATCGACAAATTCTACAATCGCGGATTGAATTCGTTGCGGCTTGACGATGGCGCTTAATGCATCTAAACGCGGATCGGGCACTTCAACGATACCGACATTGGGCTCAATGGTACAAAAAGGATAATTTTCTGCGGCAATACCGCTTTTGGTTAATGCATTAAATAAAGTCGATTTGCCTACGTTTGGTAAACCAACAATGCCACATTGTAAACTCATAATTCACTCTTCTTTTTTGCTATTTATTGAATATCATTTTATTTGATGATGATCAATATGGTGTGATAGAAAACCAAAAGCGGCTAAATGCCGCTTTTGAGGTAGGAAAACTGCTTATAGAAAATAATTTTTCTTACTGATTTTGCCCCCCTTCCGTATTCGGCTCAGCAGCAGGAGCCGGATTTTCGGGCGGGGCCGCATTATTATTATTATTACTTTGTCCCGCTGCATTTTCTTCTGCGGGCGGCGCATCATCTAAATTAATTGGTTCTGTTGAATCATTTGAAAAAACTTCTTCAGGGCTAGGCGCGCGTTTCACTGTATGTACTTTATTCGCATAATAATATTCGCCACCAATATTGACTACGCCTTGTGGTTTATCCGGATAACTTCGAGGCATGCCCTTAAGGGCTTTCTGCATAAAATCAATCCAGATCGGTAACGCAGTATGTCCACCTGACTCGCCTTCCCCTAAAGAACGCGGTTGATCAAAACCCATCCAAGCAATCCCAACTAATTGCTGATTATAGCCCGCAAACCATGCATCATGTTGGTCGTTTGTTGTCCCTGTTTTTCCCGCAAGATCATCTCGCCCTAAAGACTTCGCGCGGGTAGCCGTCCCCGATTTAATTACATCTTGCATAATAGATGTCATAATATACGCATTTTCTGGAGGAATAGCGGGCGTGGTTGCTTCATCTGCTTTATGTAAGATACGCCCGTGATTATCCTCAATTCGACTAATCAAATGAGCATTAGGTAAACGTCCTTCATTGGCAAAAACACTGTACGCCCGCGCCATCTCCAATGGTGTCACCGCTCCTGAACCTAAAGCTAACGTAAGATTATTCGGATGATTTTTAGGATTAAATCCAAATCGAGAAACGTGCGTCAACGCATAAGCAGGAGAAATTTTATCTAAAATACGGATAGAAACCAGATTTTTAGAGCGGGTTAAAGCAGTCCGTAATCGCATGGGGCCTGAATAAGAGCCATCATAATTCTTCGGTGACCAATCGCCTTGTGTAAAAGGTTCATCCCGAAACGAAGTCGACGCAGTAATATAATCATTGTCATTTCGAGGATTAGTCCAATCTAAAGCCGCCGAATAAATAAAGGGTTTAAAACTTGAACCAGGCTGACGCATTGCTTGTGTTGCATGATTAAACTTACTTTTGCTAAAGCTAAATCCGCCCACAAGGGCCTCAACCGCTCCTGTTTTAGGATTCATAGCAACAAATGCGGCTTCTACTTCAGGAACCTGTCCTACTCCCCAAGAGTCATCCTCATATTGGACAACACGAATCAAAGCCCCTCGGCGAATCCGATTAATTGCAGATCGAACAAAACTTAAACCTGGCCCTGCAATCTTAATTTCTTGACCATCTCGTAAATAAGCCCGAATTTGGCGGCTGGATGCACTTAATACTAATGCCGGTTGAAATTCATTAATGGGTTTTGCATTCCCAAATGCTTCTTTTAAGGCTTCTTCTTTGTCATCGACGGTTTCTAAGTTTGCAGGAATATTATGGGTCGATTCGGGCCCGCGATAACCATGCCGCGCATCGTAATCAATTAAATTATCCCACACTGCTTGATTAGCGGCATCTTGAAGCGATTGTGAAATTGTTGTATAAACTTTCAAACCTTGGCTTAAATAAGATCGTAAAATCGCGTCTTGTTGTTCTTTTGAACGATCAGGATATTGACGTTTTACGCTGGATTCGATCAAGCGCATTGTTTCTAAACGAACGGATTCTGCCACATAATCTGCATTAATTTGGGCTTTTTGACTCACTTGTGGTGGCAAAGCATAATGATTATTTGAACACTGTTTTTGTTTCGTCTCATCAGCTTCTTTTGTCGCTATATCAAACTCATCTTTAGTAATTTTTCCAATAGTGAGCATCCGTTTGATGACATAATGCTGGCGTAAGTTTGCCCGATCACAATTCACTACAGGATTATAACGGGAGGGGGCTTTAGGCAAACCTGCTAACATTGCCGCCTCAGCAATAGATAATTTACTCATTGGTTTTGCATAATAAATTTTTGAAGCCGAAGCAAAACCATAGGCCTGTTGCCCCAAATAGATTTGATTCATATAAATTTCTAAAATCGAATCTTTGGACAAATTTTGTTCAATTTTAAACGCTAATAAAATCTCGCTCACTTTCCGCAAGAGCGTTTTTTCATTAGTTAAGTAAAAATTCCGGGCAACTTGCATCGTGATTGTACTTGCCCCTTCCCGTGCGCCCCGGGCCACAACATTAGAAAGGGCCGCCCGTGCAACGCCAGTCCAATCCACCCCCGTATGCTCATAAAAATGCTCATCTTCTGCGGCAATAATTGCATATTTCATTAAATCAGGTACGGTGTTAATATCTACCACTTCGCGCTTTTCTTCCCCAAATTCACTAATCAGCGTACCTTCTGCCGTATAGATTTTCAGCGGTAATTTAGGAGAATAATTCTTCAATTCATCTAGTTCGGGAAGTTTTGGATAAATTAAACCAATAATAATTCCCGCTGTTAAAATACCTATCGGAATCAAAGAAACCATCAAAATGAAAAACCAACGTACAAGACGAATCATGACTGTCTTCAATGAGTAAGAATAAAGAAAAATAAAACGCTGTTTCATCATTTATGAAAACAGCAATAAAAAAACACATTCTATTTTAAACGAGACACGCTTAATCTAAAAATTTTTTTCTTTATTTTTCAAGTTTAAAAAAAAGGAAATAGGGAGCCGGCTATAAAAATAAAGCCTCATTTTCTCTTCAAAAATGAGGCTTTTATTACGCAGTCAACAAAAAATTATTTTGTGATATATTTGCTTTGGATTCGAAATACACTCACGGCTTGTAACAAAAGATGGGCTTGTTCTTGCATGGATTCAGCGGCAGCCGCGGCCTCTTCAACAAGCGCCGCATTTTGTTGCGTCACATCATCTAATTGTGAAACTGCTAAATTCACTTGTTCAATACCAGAACTTTGCTCATTGGACGCTTCTGCAATCTCACTTACAAATTCAGCAACTTGCTGAATCGCTTGAACAATTTCGTCCATTGTTTGCCCTGCTTCTTCTACTTGAATCATCCCACTATTCACTTTAGAAACAGATGTATTAATTAAATCTGTAATTTCTTTTGCGGCTTTTGCAGAACGTTGGGCTAAAGCACGGACTTCGCTTGCCACAACCGCAAATCCTTTTCCTTGTTCACCCGCGCGGGCCGCTTCGACCGCCGCATTCAGGGCCAAAATATTTGTCTGAAAAGCGATCCCATCAATGACACTGATAATTTCAGAAATTTTAAGGGAACTATCGTTGATTTCTGTCATGCGATTGACAACATGGCGGACTTCTTTACCGCCTCGTGTCGCAATGTCAGAAGCATCCACTGAAACATTATTGGCTTGACGGGCGTTATCTGCATTCTGACGCACCGTGCTAGATAATTCTTCCATACTTGAAGCGGTTTCCTCAAGGCTTGCGGCTTGAGCTTCTGTTCTTCGAGAAAGATCACTATTTCCCGCAGCAATTTCTCGGGAGGCTACATCAATTGAACCAGCAGCGGTCATAATCTCACCAATCAGACCATTTAAGCGATCAATTGTTAAATTTGCACTCTCTTTAATTTTACCGAAAATACCTGAATAATCTTTTTCAATACGGCACGTTAAATCACCTGCCTGTAAACCTTCTAATAAATGCAAGATTTCTTCTAAAACAGAAGAAGTCATTTCCATTAAATGATTAATGCGTTCTCCCGTAACACGCACGGCTCCGTCTTTATCGTCTAAACGCACCCGTTCTGATAAATCGCCCTGACTGGCTGATTTCACAATATGATTAATTTCATTTTGAATACGAATGGTTGAAGTTTCATCAAACCATTCCACAACAGTACCCAGATGTTTGCCGTCCTCAGAAAAAACAGGGGTCGCCGTAAAGCGCATATAGAGATCACCCACCTGAATACGCGAACGACGCGGTTCTTTTAAGCTCGATAAAATCGCCCGTTGATGCGCAGGATTTTTATGAAAATCGTCAATATTTTGGTTAATTAAATTATCTGCTGAAAAATGCGGTAACGCTTTTTGAATCATTTTTTCATTTGTTTTAAATAAATGAATCGCTGAATGATTCATATAGCGAATGTGATTTGTTGCATCTCCAATCATAAAACTTGTCGAAGCATTTTCGATAGCAATTTGCAATAGATATGCTTCATCTGCTTTTTGTTTATAACGCTCAACATTATTCGCCAATTGCGTTTGCATTGTTGACAATGCGCGCAAAATTGAACCCACTTCATTGTCATAACGAATTTGAATATCTTGATGATAATTCTCATGGGTAACAATTTGATCTAAATACTGCAATGCTTTTCTTACAGGATGAACAATATGTTTAGATAAAAGAAACGCCATCCAAAATGAAATCAATGTCCCAATAAAAATAAACCCAAAAACCATCTTTTGGGCTTGGTCATATCGGGCCATTTTTATTTTTTGGGTTTCTTCAGCATGACGACTTACATATGTAATAAAAGCGTTCCCACGGGTAATAACGTCATTATATAAAGGCGGCAGTTTGTTCAAAATGATATCCCGCGCTTGTTCAAGTCGTCCTGATTTGAGGGCTTCTAAACCAGGAACAAAGGCATCTTGAATCATTTTTTCCCGCGCCATCATATAAGTTTGCGCCAATTTCGTTTCTTCTTGATCAGCTTGTCCTTCCAGAAATTTCTTGATCAACATCGAAACTCGCTCTCTGTTGGCTTCAATGATCTGAACATGCGTTGCAATTTTTTCCGGTTGATTCGCCCCTTCCAATAAAGCTAATGTAAATTCATTATGATTACGTGCATTTAACCAAATAGTCTCTCGTAAATAATCTGAACGCAACACCCCAGAATGATATAAATGATCAAAATCCTCATTCGAATCACGCATGATAGCCAGCATAATAATCCCTATTAATACTAATAATAGCGAAAAACTAATGCTCACAGCGATCAATAACGTTTTTATTTTCAATTTTCTTAACATTGTTTACCTATTTTAACCTTAAAATATTTACAATTTTAAATATAAAAATATTTCAAAAAAAGCTTTTCCTGTAAGAATGATAACAAAAATTACTTCATTACAAATAGAAATTCATCTCATTTTTTTATTTATCCTATAATATTTTAAGATTTGCTTCTTAACAGTTGATTAAAATTGAAATAATATTAACAAATTACATATTTTATATATAATATTTTTTTGTTTATTTAATTAAATAATATTAATTTTTTATTTTGATTATAAAAAATTATGTTTTTTTAAGCATAACTTACTTCAAAATGGCAGATCTCTGATTAAAAAAAAACACCTCACAACAAGTGTGAGGTGACACCATATTGAGCACGCCAGCCTATTCAATCAATTAAACAATCGTAATACGTGCAAATCGTCGTTTACCAACTTGAATAATAAAAGAATCTCCTTTGAGTAAAGTCAATCCTTTGTCCGTCACCTGATCGCCATTGATTTTAATTCCGCCTTGATCAATCAAGCGAAGCGCTTCAGCCGTACTGACAGTCAAACCAGCTTGTTTCAAAATATGACCAATCAAAATAGTCTCATTCGGTGATTGAATCGTAACATCAGGGATTTTATCGGGTAATGCCCCTTGACGAAAACGCACTTCAAAATCAGTCAAGGCACGACCCGCCGCCTCCCGACCATGAAAACGCGCCACCATTTCCATTGCTAAAAAGACTTTAATATCCCGAGGGTTGCGACCACCTTGTACTTCTACTTTCCATTTATCAATTGTTTGCATACTTTCAGCAGAAAGTAATTCTAAATAACGCCACATTAACTGATCAGAAATGGACATTACTCGCCCGAAAATTTCTTCTGGCGCATCATTGATGCCAATATAATTATTCAACGATTTTGACATTTTATTGACGCCATCTGTTCCTTCTAACAATGGCATTGTCAAAATACATTGTGGGGACAAGCCTGCTTGACGTTGTAGTTCTCGCCCCATCAACAAATTAAATTTTTGGTCTGTTCCGCCAATTTCAACATCCGCCTTTAACACGACCGAATCATAACCTTGAACCAACGGATATAAAAATTCATGAATCGCAATCGGCTGTCCATTCAAATAGCGTTTTTCAAAATCATCACGTTCCAACATCCGCGCAACTGTGGACATTGAAGCTAATTGAATCAAATCAGAAGCCGTCATCTGATCCATCCATTTGGAATTAAAACACACCTGTGTTTGGACCGGATTTAAAATCTTAAAGACTTGTTCTGTATAAGTTTTCGCGTTTTCTTCAACTTGTTCGCGTTTCAATGGCGGCCGCGTCGTATTTTTACCAGTCGGATCGCCAATCATAGCGGTAAAATCACCAATTAAAAACAAAATATGGTGACCTAATTCTTGGAATTGACGCAGTTTATTTAATAAAACAGTATGTCCTAAATGCAAATCAGAAGCCGTGGGATCAAACCCCGCCTTAATCCGTAAAGGACGGCCTTCAGAAAGTTTTTGGAGCATTTCAGATTCGACAAGCAGTTCATCACAACCACGCTTAATCAGCTTCAGGGCATCGCGTGCAGGGATCATATTTTTTTTATTCCTGTATAAAAATTACCACAAAATCGTTTAATTATAGCAAACTTTAGCAGAGACTTTAAGTCATAATCTGCTTTTATTCTGTGTGTTCTCTAATTAACCTGTTTCATTTTTTTTAACATAAACTTTGTTGCGATTCAAAATAAAACTTGTTTTTCTTTTCAAGAAAGCATATTTTAAGCAATACTTCTTTTCAGATTCTTTTTTTTGCCTATTGTTTATTTTTATTTTTACCTGCAATCTTTTGAGAGTGTGATATCCCTAAATGAACATTGATTTTGCAATTCAAAAACTGGCAATTTCAGTTATTCCATTGCTGTTTGCAATTACGTTACATGAAGCTTTTCATGCCTATGCGGCCAAACAATATGGGGATTTGACCGCCTATAATCTTGGAAGAGTGTCACTTAACCCACTCAAACATTTAGATCCAATAGGAACAATTTTATTACCATTATTAAGTATTTTAGCGGGTGGAATTATTTTTGGTTATGCCAAACCAGTCCCGATTAATTTTGCAAAACTACATCAACCTAAACGTGACATGATGATTATTGCCTTTGCAGGACCATTAGCTAATTTTGCGATGGCATTAGGTTGGGCGTTTCTTTTCAAAATCGGAACCACCCTAAACATCCCGTTTTTTGAAGAACCCTTAATGCTCATGTGTACTGTAGGAATTCAAATCAATATCTCTCTTTTTGTTTTGAATTTACTTCCTATTTTACCTTTAGATGGGGGCCGCATTCTATATGGTTTACTCCCTAATGACTTTGGGCGCGAATACGCCAAAACCGAACCCTATGGTTTTTTCATTGTAATTGGACTTTTAGCCCTAGGATTGCTCGATAAAATTCTCATGCCTTTTATTATTGGGCTCTCCCAATTTTTTGAAGTGATTATTAATTAATTTTGCCGGCTACCCGAATCAAGCGACGCTATCGTTGTGTCGCTTGAAATATGTTAGAATAAGTTTGCGCTTTTTTTTAATAAAGCCCATTATTTTCTAACAAAAAATATCCTTTTTTTATCCATTCTTCTTAACTGAAATAACACGAGATATATGAACAATTCCGCGCTTTTTGATACCGCTAAACAGTATTTATTCACTCCCTTTAATTTAGATTTTCAGCATTTAGAGGAAGTTTTTGCTGAAATGAAAACACATGCAGTCGATTATGCAGATTTATACTTTGAATATCTTCAACATGAAAGCTGGTCGCTCGAAGAAAGTCAAGTCAAAGTGGGTAGCTTCAATATTGATCAAGGCGTTGGAGTGCGTGCAGTCAGTGGCGAAAAAACCGCTTTTGCTTACTCAGATGAAATTAATTTAACACGTCTCAAAGAAATGGCCCGAACCACCCGCGCCATTGCTGAAGCAGGTCAAGAAAAAACGATTGATTATACAAAACAAAATATTATTATTCCAACTCAACAGCTCTATGATCCATGTAATCCCCTTCATAGCTTAAGTGCAGACGAAAAAGTCAAACTACTTGAATCAATTGATCATTATATTCGCCAACGAGAACCCCGTATTAAGCAAGTCATGGCCTCCCTTTCTGGGACATATACTGTTGTGCTTATTGCACGACATGATGGCTTAATTACAGCAGATATTCGCCCTCTTGTTCGTTTAGATATTGTTGTCTTATTAGAAGAAAATGGACGAATTGAGCAAGGGCATAGTGGGGGGGGCGGCCGCCGCGATTATAGTATTTATGACACAGCAACTTGGATGCGTTTTGCCGATCAGGCCATTCATCAAGCTAGTGTTAATCTGAATGCCCGTACCGCCCCCGCGGGCTTAATGCCTGTTGTTTTAGGGGCAGGGTGGCCTGGCATTTTACTACACGAAGCCATTGGTCATGGTTTAGAAGGAGATTTTAATCGTCGGGGTTCTTCCGCATTTAGCGGGCGGATTGGCGAACGGGTGGCCGCAAAAGGAATAACTATCGTGGATAATGGCACGCTGCCGCATGCGCGCGGGTCACTGAATATTGACGATGAAGGCACTCCCACCCAATGTACTACACTTATTGAAGATGGTATTCTAAAAGGTTATTTACAAGATACGTTAAATGCCCGTTTAATGCAGACAACACCAACTGGAAATGGACGGCGCAATTCTTATGCTCATATTCCCATTCCACGTATGACAAATACTTACATGTTAAATGGTCAGCACTCCCCTGAAGAAATTATTAACAGTGTCAAAAATGGTTTATACGCTGTCAATTTTGGAGGCGGACAAGTGGATATTACCAATGGTAAATTTGTTTTTTCAGCGGTTGAAGCATATCTGATTGAAAATGGCAAAATTACAGACCCTGTAAAAGGCGTCACCTTAATTGGCAATGGTCCTGATATTTTAACTAAAGTTAGTCTGATCGGAAATGACATGCGTCTTGACGATGGCGTGGGGACTTGCGGTAAAGAAGGGCAAAGTGTTCCTGTTGGTGTGGGACAACCTACCTTATTGGTTGACGAGATTACTGTGGGCGGAACCGAGTCATGAGCGAACCTTCTCAGCTTGATTTTAAACAGTGGAGTGAGCAAAAAAAAGCACTGCTAGAACGTGTCTTAGAACAAGTACTTCCTGAAGTGAAAACAGATCATCCTCTGGCAACATTACATGAAGCCATGCGTTATGTTTCGCTCAATGCTGGAAAACGCGTGCGGGCACTACTTGTTTTTGCAGCAGGAGAGCTAGTTGGTGCCAACAAAATGAATTTAGCTTTTGCGGCCACCGCTGTTGAACTCATTCACGCCTATTCTTTAGTACATGATGATTTACCCTGTATGGATAACGACACGTTACGACGGGGAAAACCAACATGCCATATTCAATATGATGAACCCACTGCTTTGCTCGTTGGGGATGCGCTTCAAAGCCTTGCTTTTGAAATTCTTACAGAACAAATTCATATTGAAAATGGGGGCCAACATTTAGGATTAGTACGTTTATTAGCAAATGCCATTGGTTCACGGGGGATGGCAGGCGGACAAGCCATTGATTTAGCTTGTGTTGGCAAAAAAATTACCTTGCCTTACCTTGAGGGAATGCATCGCTTAAAAACCGGGGCCCTTATTCGAGCGGCGGTCTTGATAGGCGCGGGGCTTTACGAATCGCCCCTCACAATGACACAATGGGATCAACTAGACCAGTTTTCTCAAAAAATCGGGTTGGCTTTTCAGGTAGTGGATGACATTTTGGATGTTTCTGTTGATTCTGCGCAATTAGGAAAAACAGCGGGCAAAGATGCCGCGCAAGATAAACCAACTTATGTTAGTTTACTTGGTTTAGAAAAAGCCCGAGAATTTGCGCAAAATTTATATGCTGAAAGCCAAGCGTGTTTAAGCTATTTTGAAAAAACTCAAGCCCAACGCTTGGAAGAAATTGCTCGTTTCGTGATAGAGCGTGGTTTTTAATTTTACGGCGGCGGCCGATAAAAAATAATGAATATTGAAACACTTTTATTGGCGAGTTTTGGGCTCGCTTTTTTGTTTGGTTGGTTGGCAAATCAATCTCATTTTTGTACTTTGGGGGCGATTTCAGATTATGTCTATATGGAAGATAGTACGCGCCTTCGTCAATGGGGTATTGCCGCCACAATCGGTATTATTGGGACGCAAATTCTCGCAGTACAGCATTGGGTTCCAATAGAACAAAGTTTTTATTTACAGCCCAAATTGTATTGGCTCGCGCACCTTGTGGGAGGGAGTTGTTTTGGCGTGGGTATGGTCCTCGCTTCAGGTTGCAGCAATAAAACCCTCGTTCGGATTGGTCAAGGTAATTTAAAAGCATTAGTGGTCTTAATCGTGATGGGCTTAACTGCTTGGATGACGCTCAAAGGTCTTTTTAGCATTCCTCGAGTCAATTGGTTACAAGCGCCGGTGCTCTTTTTTGAAAAAAAAGCAAGTCTTTTTAGTTTATTTCCTTTTGTGTCAGACATTACACAATTTTGGCTTACCATAGGATTTTGTAGTGGCCTCCTCTTCTTTTTTTCGTGGCAAAAAACAACGTTTATCTCATGGCGTGTATTTCTTACAGCCTTAGGTATTGGGAGCCTAATTCCTCTTGGCTGGCTGATCACAGGGCATTTTGCCTATTTAGAAAATCCTGATACACTTGAAATGGGTTTTTTAATCACGAATAGTCATACCCCTGAAAGTTTTAGCTTTGTTGCGCCCAGTGCTTATCTATTAGAATTATTAACCTTATGGACTGACCAAAGTTTACATCTTTCTTTCGGCATTATCAGCTTAATAGGTGTGATTCTCGGGGCATTATTTTATAGCTTGTTCACAAAACAATTTGCTTTAGAAAGTTTTGCGGATAGTACAGATTTAATGAAACATTTAGGGGGCGCGGTTTTAATGGGGTTTGGTGGCGTGACAGGACTAGGTTGTACGATTGGTCAAGGGATGAGCGGGCTGAGTACATTGGCTATGGGCTCTTTCTTGACATTGGGATCGATTTTAATCAGCAGTTTTTTAATGTTAAAATATCAATACTATCGCATTATGCAAGAGAACTAGGGAGCCACGCTCCCTTTTGATATGGACTCAAAAATCGCGGGCATTTACCATCTGAACTTTATGTAAAAAATCCCAAATTTTACTAGGATCTTTGACACCTTTTGTTTGTTCAACGCCACTGGATACATCCACAGCATAAGGATGTACGGATAAACACGCTTGAATGACGTTGTCTGAATTAAGCCCGCCCGCCAAAATAACTGGTTTTTCTAATTGTGCAGGAATCAACGACCAATCAAAAGAGGCCCCAGTTCCACCATAAGCCCCCGAAACCGCAGCATCCAATAAAAATGCACGACTCTGCGGATAAGTTTGACACACTTGATTGAAGTCTAATTCTGGTACAACACGAATGGCACGAATATACGGTAAGCCGATTGATTCACAAAATTCAGGCGATTCATCGCCATGAAATTGAATTAAATTTAAGCCAACTTGTTGATAAATTTCGCGAATGGTTTCGGCTTTTTCGTTCACAAATAAGCCTACTGTGGTTACAAAAGGCGGTAAAGTGGCCACAATTTGGCGGGCCACTTCTGGCGTAACAGCTCGAGGGCTTTTTTTGTAGAATACAAATCCTAAGGCATTTGCCCCGGCGCGGACCGCGGTTTCAGCAATATTTTGATCACAAATCCCACAAATTTTTGTCAAAATCATTGAGCTTCCTTTTATTTCATAACTGAAAATTATATAGAAAAAATTTTATATTCTTTTTGCTAAGAAATCGAAAGGCTTATAATCGACTCTTAACATATATTACAATAAAAATAATAAAATTAATTATTAAACGGACGACCTCGCATGACTTATCAAACTTGTTCTGTTTTCGGCATTGCGGATCAAGCGCCTATTTTAGAAGAAATTGATCGTTTTGAAATCGCTGTGAAAGATTTTTTTGCAGGAAAGCTGGATGCAGACCGCTTTACCGCCATTCGCTTACAACAAGGGGTGTATGGGCAACGCCAGCTAGGCGTCAATATGATTCGTGCAAAACTCCCTGCGGGCAATATTCAAACTTATCAACTGAATGCGATTGCAGATTTGGTTGAAACATTTAGTCAACATAATATTGCACACGTCACAACACGGCAGGACATTCAAGTCCATTATATTCCACTTGAGCGCATTCCGGATGCGTTGCGTCTCTTAGCACGGGCTAATTTGACTTCACGGGAAGCCTGCGCAAATACCGTCCGGAACGTGACCGCTTGTCCTCTGGCCGGCGTGTGCCCAAAAGAACACACTGATATTAATCAATATGTCAAGCAAGCCGTCGTGCATTTTATGCGCCATCCTATTACACAACAAATGCCCCGTAAATTCAAAATGAGTTTTTCTGGCTGTGAAACGGATTGTGCGCAAGGTTTATTGCATGATTTAGCCGTTATTGCCACGCGTAAAGCGGGACAAGCCGGCTTTAAAATCTTAGCAGGAGGCGGATTAGGTCATAAACCTCGTCATGCCATTACGGTTGAAGAATTCATTCCTGAACGCGAATTGATCCCAACAATTGAAGCAATTATTACGGTTCATCATCGTTATTCAGATCGCACCAAACGCGCCAAATCTCGGATCAAATTTCTAGTTGATAAATTTGGTCAAGAGGGATTTATTGAAAAATATAAAGAAGCCCTCGCGCATGTCCGCCCTGCCTTTGATAATGAAAACAACTATCCTGTTTTACAAGCAAAATGGGAAGAAGTAGATGCCCTCCCCGAATTTACCCTTCCAGAGGGAACAACCGGGGCGCCTCGCGATATTTTGCCACAAAAACAAAAAGGCGTGGTATTGTTCCCGATTTCATTACCTATTGGGGATATTACGGCTAAACAAATTCGAGATTTAGTCACAATATTAGAAACATATAAACTCGAAGACTTGCGAGCAACCCAAGATCAAAACTTAGTGATTCTCAATGTACATTTTGATCAAATTGAACCGCTTCGGCACGCATTAGCTGACATCGGCTTGCACACACCCAAAACTGGGGATAATGTTGTTTCTTGTCCCGGAACATCGACATGTCGTTTGGGTATCACAAGTTCACAATCCTTAGCCCTCAAATTATCTGGTGGCGAACACGATTTGCGTATTCGTGTCAGTGGTTGTCAAAATGGTTGTGCCCAACCTGAAACAGGCGATATTGGCATTTATGGCGAAGGCAAACGCTATCACGGACGCCTTGTTCCCCATTATCAGCTATATTTAGGGGGAGACGGACGAACACAAGGCGGATTGGCGATCAAAGGTCCTGTTGTCCCTTCTGCGCGCGTTGAGAAAGCTTTAGCACGAATTCAAGAAATATATCATTCCACACGGGCCGCAGATGAGAATTTTTTCGCATGGGCACATCGTCAAGAAGAAAAATATTTTCATGGATTGCTGGATGATCTCATGCAAGTTGCGCCCGAAGATATGACAGAAGTTATGTTAGATCATGGTAGTGAAGAAGATTTCAAAGTATTGCAATTAGGGGGAGGGGAATGTGCGGGCGCCGTCCAGGTTCAAGTTTCGCCTTATTTCTTTGAAATTAAACATGAAAAACGCTATCGAAATGCTTTCTTAGGATTAAATCGTCTTGAAGCGGCTTTAGAAAGTGCGCATATTCAAGCCAGTTTATTAATTCAAGGTTTGAATTTAATGTTTAAAAACAATCGATCTCCTGAATTAGAAGCGTTCCTTGCCCAAGTTGAAATATGGCAGAGCGAAGCATTACTTTCCCTGGAAAAACAGTCCCTTGAGGAAAAACTTTCTCGATTAGATCAATTGATTCAACAAGGGGCAGCACTCTGCTTAGCGCACGATCTTCAGCTTGATTTAACGGATGCTTTATCTGCTTAAATTTTTCTCAAAAAGAGCTTGTTAAACTGCCTTTTTGCCCCATTTCCTTGTGATGGGGCATTTTTTTATTCAAAATAAACTAAACTTTCCCTTGAAATTTGTTGTCAAGATGTTATATACTATGAAGCCTTCAAATAAATTGATATCAAACCGCTATATTCACCTACGTCATTCTTAAATACAAAACGATAGGATTTCCTGCCCGGAAGCGTACGCATGTCAAACAAAAAGTAGTGCTCTAGGCACAACTACGTCTATTCTTTCAATAATTTCAAATATTTTTCCTGTTTCGGAGCGAAACAGAGGGGAAAATATTTTTGCTGAAATTCAATATTCAATTAATAAGTCAGGAGCTGATCAAAATGTCAGATGTAATAAACGATATTCGTTTACAGCATGATTCTGTAGAAAGCAGACGGATGCGTTTTAAAAATTTAATTATTCAGGGCAAAGAGCGGGGATATCTGACCTACGCGGAAGTCAATGATCATCTACCAGAAGATGTGTTAGATCCAGAACAAATTGAAGTTGTGATCACCACGTTAAAGGGCATGGGCATTGAAGTCTATGAAGAAGTTCCTGCAGATGGCTCTGTGCTCCTGCCAGATGGTGCCGTGACAGAAGACATCGTTGAAGAAGCCGAAGATGCCTTGATTTCTGTAGAAACAGAATTCGGTCGCACCACGGATCCTGTCCGTTTATATATGCGTGAAATGGGGAGTGTTGAACTATTAGACCGAAGTGGCGAGATTGCCATTGCAAAACGGATCGAAGATGGTTTAAAACACATGATCCAGGCGATTTCCGCATGTCCTCCCACTATTGCTAAAATTTTAGATCTCGCCGATAAAGTTGAAAATAACGAATTACGTATTGATGAACTCATTGATGATATTGTCGATTTTGATGCAGTAGAGCCGCCTATCGCTTCTGATGATGAAGACGAAGAAGCCCGCATTGAGCGTGAGTTGGGTAAAATTAATGACAATCCAACTGATGAAATGGATGTCCAAGAAGATGCCCCTGTTTTGCATCCAGAAAATCTGGAAAAAATGCGCCTGGATGCGTTGGCTTTATTTAGAATCATCCGAGAATTATTCAAGCAAATGCAAGAAGTTTTAGATGGCCAAGGTTTTGATTCTAAAGCTTATGGAGAAGTCCAAGGGGCGATTTCTACACAATTGATGAAACTTCGTTTTTGCGCAAAACAAGTAGAATATTTATGTGATAGTGTCCGAATTTTAGTTGAAAAAATCCGAGCTGAAGAAAGCGATATTCAAAAGCTGTGCGTGAAAGATGCAAAAATGCCTCGGGCTTATTTCATCAAAACGTTTCCGGAACAAGAATGCCAACTTTCTTGGGTTCAAGATGAAATTAAAAAAGGGGCCACATATAGTGCTAATTTCGAGCGGTTACAACACTATATTATCGAACGCCAAAAACGGTTGATCGCACTTCAAACAGAAGCTCGTATTCCTATTCGCGCCCTCAAAGAAATTAACAAACAAATGGTAACGGGCGAAGCCCGAACCCGCCATGCTAAACGCGAAATGATTGAAGCGAATTTACGTTTAGTGATTTCCATTGCCAAACGCTATACGAATCGTGGATTACAATTTTTAGATTTAATTCAAGAAGGTAATATTGGCTTAATGAAAGCCGTCGATAAATTTG
>CAZDFJ010000025.1:0-34671 GCA_964504875.1 uncultured Burkholderiales bacterium
GTGGTGATTCCAACTTTTAATATGGCGGGTTGCGCCAGAAATCAAAATTTTCCATCAGGGCGGTTTATTTTCTTTATTCTCAATGCATTAGAATCACTGTGTCAGCAAACATATACGAATTGGCAAGCCGTGATCGTCAATGATGGGGGCGAAGATATTGCGCCGCTTCTTGAAGATTTTAAACAAAAACATCAGCCACAGCAAAAAATACAGTATTTTTATTTTAATGTGAATCAAGGCCAAGCGGCGGCCAGAAATGTTGCGCTTGAATTTATTTGGCAAGGGGAGTTAGTGGCCTTTTTAGATGATGACGATTTGTATTTACCGCATCATTTAGAAACGGTTGTTAATGCTATGCGCGGAACGTGTCTGCCTTGTGTTTATACAAATTACGCATCTATTCTAGAGAATTGTGTGGGAGCTTCTCGCCTACTGATTGAAAATATTTTGGTTAATTTACCGCCGACCTATTCTAAATCATTACTTGCAGTCAAAAATTATATTCCAATGAGTACGCTTGTCTTACGTCGGGAATGTATTTTAGATCACGAAATCCGCTTTGATCCGTCTCTGAAAATTTTAGAAGATTGGGAATTTTTGCTTAAACTTTCAAATTGGTATGAGTTCACTTATCTTCCTAGTCAAACAGTAGAAATTCGCCAGCGCGAACAGAGTGATCGTGTTCATCAATTGCGCGTTAAAACCTATTTAGAAGCATATCAGTCAATTTGCCAATCATATGATACAACGGATGCCGGCGTCACGAATGGCCGACAAGTATTTACTGAACTGTTTGAAAGAAATAAAAATCGTTTTAATGAACGGGAATATTATCGTAAATGGTGTATAAAAAAAGCGGCTTATGCTGGACAAAATTTGTTAGCATCGTTGTATCAAATGGAACAAGCTTTGCACATTGCCCCTCATTTTTTGATTATTATCAAAGTAAATAAAAAGAATGCGGAATGGTTTCAACTGACAGTGAATAGCTTGGGAGAACAATACTATAAAGATCATGCTATTTTTGTCATTAAAGAAAAAGATTGTATTGTGCCAGAAAGTCCGTTAGTTCAGGATATTTTTGAATGTTATTCTTCAGGTGAAATGACATTTATTATTGATCAATTATTGCGTCGAATATCAAGTGACTGGATTGTGCCTTTACACGCGGGCATTGTTTTAGGTTCTCAATTTCTGATTAATTTGGTTAATAATATTAATCAATCCCCAGCCCGTCAGTTCTATTATTTTGATGAAGATTCTTTTTATCCAAATGATTTAAACTTTTTAAATCCACTGTTTAAAACGGATTTTAATTTAGATTTATTCCGTGCTTTGCCACAATATGTTGGGGAGTGTGTGGCAATCAAAACAGAAGTAGTCAAAACATATCAATTACCATTATTTGTCCCGGGCTGGGCTTATCAGCAAGTGTTGAGCCTTTATGATGCATTTGGTCCAGAAGCGATTGGGCATATTGAAGATGTCTTATTTCACACAATTCGTGGCGCAGAGCTCAAACAAGAACCCGCCGCCGTTTATCAAGAAATTTTAACACAACATTTGAATACATATGGCATAAATGTCCCGATTGAATCCTGCGTTTTTTCTCATAATAAAGAGCAGTTTTTCTTTGATATTCAATATGTTCCGCAAGTTTTTTCTAAAGTAACGATTTTATGTACTGCCATTTATAATGTTACAATATGGATGTATAACGTATTACAGCTATTAGAAAACACAAATTATAGTCATTATGAATTTGTCGTATTGCCTGCCATGTTTGAATCTCATCCGGATGCGCTGGATTTTTATGTTGAATTAACACAGCGGGATAGTCGTTATCGTTTCATTGAAAGTATTACTGAAATTGACAGTCCGTATGTGTTTTATTTTGATGAAAATATTACCATTCCAAAAGATCAATCATTATGGCTGACACGGTTAGTCGGATGTATCACCCGTCCTGATGCAGAGATTGATTTAGTCAAGCCTGCGTTATTGGAGCCTGAGTCTTATTTGCCAGTTGATATGTTCGCAATAGATGTTACTCATTCCGCAACAACGGCATTATTAATGCATCGTCAGGTTTCGCAGCGTTTTCAACACATTGATTCGCTTATTGGCGTTTTAATCAAAACGGCGCATTTGTGTGATCCTTATTTTGATTTGAGCCATTCTCAGTATGAGGCTGTTTATCTTCCTGCTGTGAAATTATTATGTACGCAAGATGAAATTTCTGCTTCTCGTTACCGTTGGATGCAAGATAGTATTTCTTATAATAAAAATCTTTCTTTGCATGTTCCATTTGAAATTGAAAGTGAATTTATGGTCAATTGGCATCGAAATTTGAGTAAAAATTATGTGAAAAAAGTATTGCAACTGACGCCTGCCTCTTTCTCGACATTGACAACGCTTGTGTCCAAAGGCATGATTCAACACACCATTTTAGATATTGAAAAACGTCTGCCTTTACTGGAAGAATTAGTCCGTTTTGCACCAGATATTATTATTTTGACTTTAGAACAAGATCATCGCGAATTGCATCCTCATTTACGGGCTTTGAAAAAACGCTTGCCTAATTTGCGGATTATTCTAGTGATTGAACAATTTGAACAGTATGCCACTGCATTGGATGATGTTGCACATTATAGCTTACGGGCCCGTTTACGCGCATTTGATTATCTCTCAAAAGTGTTGTTAATTAATACAGATTGTCTTTACTTTGAACCTTATGAAGATGTATTTTGTTGTGAGAGTTTTGTTGTGCCGAGTGTCATAATTGAACATCCAGAAAACTATCTAGACATCCTTTTTTAATTACGATAATGGATGTATCAATCGCTGATTTGCCCCCTTTTTTTGCTGGTTTAGAAAGGGGGGGGATTGTGTAGAACCACCTAAAAATAGAGGTATTTTTTCTTTAAGGATGTGAAAGAATAAAACAGTGAAATAGTTCAGAAAAGAGCGAGTATTTTTTTAGAAAAAGTAGAGAAACTTTTTCCTGATTTAAGAACCTTTCTTGGTAAATAACAATAAAAATATTGTAATATTTCCCGTGCCCGCGGCACGGTTTTTTTATTCAAAAAGTGTGGCTTGATTATCTAAAATATAATGCATTATCCGTTCAGCACAATGTCCATCAGGTTTTTCAATGAGCGCATCGCGGAGGGCTAGCCGTGCCGCTTGTTTTGGATCTTTTCCTTGTTGGACACGTTCTAAAAAAGCAAATAAAGCAGTGGGTTCACGCGCCCGATCAAAACTTGCGGCAATTTCTTCTGGCGAAATCACACCTAAAAATCCCTGACTCTGTGTATTTTCTAAATATAAAATCGGTTTATTTGTAATTAAATAAGTGATTAATAACGATGACATATCTGAAATAAGGCAATGTGACACTGAAAATGCAGGAATATAAGATGTATTTTCATCTAAAATGACATGACTTATTGCCGCTAATCCCGCTTTAAATGCTTCTATTTGAGTCGCATGACAAATCTGATCTTGAATCATTCGCTGAAACATTAAAGGATGGGGGCGAATGATTAAAGTCAATTTATCTTGAAGGCGCGCACAATAATCGAGTAAACAATCGATCCAATCAAAAAAAGTCGATAAATCTGTTGTGCCCGCGCCAACTGTGGGATTCCATAAAATAACGGTTTTGTTTTGAATTTTTTCCTGCCAAGAAGAAGGTAAATTAACCGTTTGATATTGTTTTAAAATACTGTCAAATTTAGGGTGCCCCATTACGACAGTATGTACATTGCCAACAGGACAATATTGAGCAAATTCAGCTTGGGCCCGCTTGGAAATAACAAAAATACGAGTTGCTTTACTGTGTAATTCTTCTTGAAAATAAGAAGGAATTAATTGCTGTGAGGCCCCAATTTCAGAAGTATATGGAATATAAAAAATATTTTTTGTGAATTGTTTAACATAATCAATGCCGTAATTTTGTGGATAAGTTCCGCCATAAGGCATTTGGTAAAAAACAATATCTGGACGATCGTTTTGAATAAAATAATCTGTCCATACGACAAAAGAAAAATTTTTTTCTGCAAGTAATTTGACTGTGTTGATTAAATCATAGTGGTTCACAAAGGGCAGCAAAATTAATTTAACATTAAAAACGCTATTATTTTTCAAAGTGAGGTAGACACTTTCAAGGGCGAGCCATGAGATCGCAGATTGCACAAAAAAGGTAATTTTAATCGTTCGAGAAGAAGAGACACTCATAAATTGGTCTCAGCAAAAAATTGAAAAAGAGTCTGAATAACTATTTGAATCTCCGCATTTGTTAAGTGTTCTCCCATAGGAAGACTCAAAATTTCTTGCGAAAAACGTCTGGCATTGGGAAATTCATTCAGTTTAGGTGGTAAATAATTATAGGCTGCTAAATCGGGCAAGGCAATCGGATAATGAATCCCCGTTTCGATATAATACTGTTTTAAATAAGCTTGCAGTGCGTCCCGTTTTGCTGTTCGAATCACAAAAAGATGATAGGCATGTCGTCTATCTGGGTTCACGATAGGTAAAATTAATTGTCCTGTTTTAGCAAGCGGTTGTAAAGAGACTGCATATTGCTGCGCAATTTCATTACGTCGGCACACCCATTGTTCTAAGTATTTTAATTTTACAGTTAAGATGCTTGATTGAATGCCGTCAAGACGTGAGTTACGTCCTTCAAATTGATGGTGATATTTTTGAATACGGCCATGATTCGCCAACATTTGACAGCGTTTGGCAAGAGAAGTGTCTTGTGTTAAGATGGCCCCGCCATCACCATAAGCCCCTAAGTTTTTTCCGGGATAAAAACTAAATGTACTCAGATCACCCATTGTTCCAATTGGTTTTCCCCGATAATATGCGCCATGTGCTTGCGCACAATCTTCGATAATTTTTAAATTGTATTTTTTCCCAAGTTCAATAAATGGATTCAGATCACAAGGTTGGCCATAAAGATGGACTAAAATAATAGCCCGTGTTTTGGGTGTAATTTGTTTTAAAACTGTTTTCGGATGAAGCAAATAATCTTCTCCACAATCACAAAAAACTACATGGTGTCCAGTCCTGGTGACTGCTTCTGATGTTGCAATAAAACTATTGGCTGGCACAATAATTTCACTTTTTGGGGGAAGATCGAGGGCTTCAATCGCAATTTCAAGCGCATCTGTGCCGTTTCCTACACCAATGCAAAAAAGACTAGCCTGATGGTCCGCAAACGACTTTTCAAAGGTCTGAACGAACTTACCACCAATAAAAGCGCTTTCGTTAATCACTGCTTGAATTGCGGTGTCAATTTCGTCTTTTATACTGAGATATTGTTTTTTTAAATCAAGAAAAGCTATTTTTTCTGTCATATTTTTTGAAAAAATAAATTTTAATAATCAATAGGGCGAAGCAAGCGCGCTGGGGAGCCTGCAACGATTTGTTGTGCTGCAATATCTTGTGTTACAACGGAGCCTGCTCCAACTAAGCTATGTGCCCCAATATGTACACCAGGCAAGATCGTTGTGTTGGCGCCAATTTTGGCCTGTGCTGCAATGTGTGGACCTTGAAGATTTTTTTTAACATCGGGAGAAAGCGGATATTTTGCATTAGTCAAAACGACATTCGGGCCAATCCATGCCCCCTCTTCTAAAATAGAATATTCAGGAATAAAAGCTTGTGAATGAATACGGACATGATTTGCTATTTTTACATGGTGTTCGATAATACTAAGTGTTCCAATACTGACATGGTTGCCAATTTGATTATATTCACGAATATTGGCTTTATTTCCTGTTTGAAAATCATGTCCAATTTGATTTCCTGCATAAATGACAGTAAAAGAACGCAGATGCGCGCGATCGCCAATTACTGTTTGTGCTGTGGGATTGTCCTTAATTGGGACGCCAATAATGCAATAATCTTCAATGATTACATCTTTGCCTAAAATCACATGATCATGAATAATAGCGGTCGCAGCAATATGCATAGACATCATTCTTTATCTCTGTCCTAAACGACATTTTTTCGGTGTAAAACGCAAAAAAACTTCTTGGCCTGTCTCAATTGATTCGTAAATCGCACTGATTAATTCTAGACTCCGCCGCCCTTCCAGTCCATCAACTAATGGCGGTGTTTGATTTTGAATACAATCTATTACGTGTGTTAAATAGGCTTGATGCCCAAAACCGTAAATATTGGGTGGATTTACAGAATAGTCTGCGAGTGTTTTTTCTTCGTCAGGCTGCATTTTTTGAAACTGCCACTGAATCAGTTTATTAACAGCAAATCCTCCAATTTCAACTATACCCTTTTCGCCTAAAATTGAAAGAGAGCCTTCGATATCTTTAGGGCGGGTAGCAGTAGTTGCCTCGATCACGCCTAGTGCCCCATTTTTAAATTTGAGCGTCACCACTGCTGTATCTTCGGTTTCGATATTGACTAATGCAGTGCTACTTTTTGCGAAGACACTTTCGACATCGCCCATCATCCACTCAAGCAAATCAATATGATGACTCGCCTGATTCGCTAAGACCCCGCCATCATAAGCCCACGTTCCCCGCCAATTATCTTGATCATAATAGGCCTGTGTCCGACACCATCGCACCCGAATCGTCCCTAATACTAATTTTCCAAAACGCTTGGCTTCAATGGCCGTTCTGAGTTTTTGAACAGGAAGATTAAAACGATTTTGTTTGACAACAAAAAGACGGGTTTGATGTAATGCACAAATATGAATCATTTTGTCAGCATCATCAAGAGTTAATGACATCGGTTTTTCGACAATAATATTCTTACAATAGGGTGCTAAAGCAATGACGTGTTCTGCGTGTAAACCACTTGGGGTAAGAATACAAACGACATCAATTTTTTCTTGCTGAATCATGTCATAAAAATCATGATAAGCAGGAATATTAAGTTCAGTTGCATATTGTTGTGCACGTTCTAAAAGTACATCACAGACTGCAATGAGTTGACCGCCTTGAATTTGCTTTTGTTTAAATAAATCAATATAACGCTTCGCAATGCGCCCACATCCTACTAATGCAAAATTTAATAAGACCATAAATTACTGCTCTTAGACTGATTGGATAGAGTATAATTATATTCTAAAAATTTGTTTTTTCAAAAAAAAGAACAGCTTAAAAATTATAAATAATAAAAACAATTCGCTTTTTTAAAAAATTTAAAAATAAAGATATTTATGCAAAATATTAATTAATTTTATTTTTTATAAAATAAATAATAAAAAATTTTATAAATAAAGACAGAAAAAACTGGGGTAAAAAAGGTGAAATATGTGCGGAATTGTTGGAATTTTTGATTTAGATAAACAAATTACACAACAAGAATTAGATCACTTTACAGATGCTGTGGCCCATCGCGGCCCGGATGGAAGAGGGACATATTTAGGAGGAAAAATAGGCTTAGGGCATCGGCGTTTAGCAATTTTGGATTTGTCCAATGCAGGACAAGGCCCTATGCGATATTGTTTGCCAAATGGACTGGAATATTGGATAACATTTAATGGCGAAATCTATAATTTTTTAGAAATTCGACAGACATTAAAACAGCAAGGTTATCAATTTCAAACGGAAACAGATACAGAAGTGATTTTAGCAGCTTATATTCACTGGAATGAAGATTGTTTAAATTACTTTAATGGCATGTGGGCGTTTGCTATTTGGTCTGTTGCAGAAGAAAAACTCTTTTTGGCACGAGATCGCTTTGGTATTAAGCCGCTTTATTATACTTCTTATCAATCACGTTTTGTCTTTGCCTCTGAACTCAAAGCTTTTTTAGCGTTAAGCGATTTCACCCCGCAACTCAATGAAGAAATCATTCCGCATGTTTTAAATAATTCTTTTGCTTATGAAGGGTTATTTCCTGATTCACTCATGAAAGGGGTTTATAAGTTACCGGCTGGACAGATGATAACGATTAATCGTCGTGGCCAGCTTTCGTTGAGACGCTGGTGGAATACATCAGAGCATCTTGATTATGATGCTATCCCCAAAAATTACAATGAACAAATTGAACAATTTCATGCCTTGTTTGAAGATTCAGTTCGTTTGCGAATGCGCAGTGATGTGCCCACAGGAACGGCTTTAAGTGGTGGGATTGATTCGAGCGCAGTGGTTTGTCAGATTGCTGATCTTTATCAAAAAAATACACATCATTTAGATTTATCGCGCTGTTTTTCTGATCAACATGCTTGTTTTGTGGCTTCGTTTCCGGGAAATCTTAATGACGAAACACATTTTGCCAAACAAGTCATTACGCACACGCGTTCTAAAGCGCATTATTGGACATTTAACAATGAACAATCTGTGCAATCTTTGATTGATTCGGTGTGGGCGATGGAAGATGTGTATGGCGCGATTGCGATTCCAATTTGGAGTTTATATCGTGAAATGCGTCAAAATAAAGTGTTTGTTTCACTCGATGGTCATGGTGGCGATGAATTATTAGGCGGTTACAATTGGTACTTAGATTGGCCAATTAGTCAATTTGATCTTAATCTCTATCGTGATTTTCATGCGACATTATTGCCATCTATTTTGCGAAATTATGACCGCTGCTCGATGGCCCATGGCGTAGAAGTGCGTATGCCTATTATGGATTACCGCCTTGTCACGTTTGCGTTTAGTTTGCCCATTGAGGCAAAGATGGGGGGCGGTTTTACGAAAAGAATTTTTCGAGACAGTATGACTGGAATTATGCCAGAAAATATTCGGACACGCCGTTCGAAAATGGGCTTTAACTCTCCAATGACCGAATGGTTTAATGACGGTTTTATTCCCGTAATTGAATATATTGTCAACCATCGATTATGGTTAGAGAGTCCTTATTGGGATGGTCCGAAATTACGTGAATGGATTTTGCGAAAAAGCTATACGCGAAGCTGGACATATGATGATTGGAATACCAGTTTGGGGATATGGACTTATATGAATTTAGTCTTGTGGCAATTACTTTTTATTGAAAAAATTGATAAAGAAAAATTACAGTTTTAAGGTAGAAATCAATGAAATTACTGCAAATTTTGGATTTTTATCCGGCTTATTTAACCAATTTACATCAGCGTTTTCCTGATCTAAAAAACCAGTCTTTTGCACAACAACGCGCCGCTATTTTTAAAGATGGATTTTATGGCAATCATCTGTTTGCACCATATCTTCAAGCCTTTGGTTATGACACTCAATTTGTTATTGTAAACGACCCGTATAGTCAAAAAAAATGGATGGAAGAAAATCATTTTCGAACAGATAATCTAGATTTGACGGATGTGAAAGATATGTATTATGTGGCGCATCAGCAAATATTAGCTTTTCAACCAGATATTTTATTGATTTCAAATCCAATTATTTTTGATAGTAATTTTATTCGATTTATTACACATCAGCCAAAATTTGTTATTGGATGGCGCGCGGCGCATATTGGGCCTGCTGTCGATTGGACTGAATTTGATCTAATTTTATCAAACGTGAATGAACTTTTAGAGACCGCTTTGTTGCGCGGGGCGCGGCATGTAGCTAAATTTCATCCTGGTTTTCCGCATATTATTTTTGAGCAAATTAAAAAAATTCCTGATTTGACGAAAAAACGTGATGTGTCTTTTGCTGGACAAATTACAACGCAGCATCTCAAACGTCATGAGCATTTAAAAGAAATGGGTAAATGGCCCCTTGGGCTAGACGGAGAGTTTTCAATCGATTATTTTATTGGATCCTTTTTTGATTCTCAATATAAAACAAATTATTCAATTGATATTGCGGTGTCTATTTTTATGTATGATCATGGGGGCTTGTGGGGGATGGAAATGTACCAAATGCTGGCAGAATCCCGTATTTGTTTTAATGATTTGATCGATCTTGCAGAAGGGCAATCTGGAAATATGCGCCTTTTTGAAACAACCGGCGTTGGAAGCTTTTTATTAACAGAATGGACGCAAGATTTAGGAAATTTTTTCGAATTAGGGAAGGAAATCGAGTCATATAAAAGTATTCCTGAGCTAAAAGAGAAAGTGTATTATTACCTCAATCATCCTGAAGAACGAGAACAGATCGCAAAAAATGGACAGGCCCGTTGTTTGAGAGATTATTCAATGGAAAAACGTACTGAAGAATTGGGACTTATCTTAGATGAGTTAATTCAAATAAAAATATAAAAGCAGATTATTTTATTCCTCCGAAGGTTGCTTCCATGAACGAAAAATTTTTAACATTGATTGATCCAACTGTCGCATTAGAGCAAAATGTTGCGATCGAGCCGTTTGTTTTAGTTAAAAATCATTGCTATATCAGTGAAAATGTTTTTATTCAATCCCATGTCAAAATTGATGCTTATTGTCAAATTGGCGCGCGGGCTATTATAAAATCAGGTGTCAAAATAGGGCAACACGCCAAAATTGGAAAAGATGTTGTCATTGGTGAAAATGCGGTTATTGATGCGCATATTTTTATTGGAAATGGTTTGACCATCCCGCCATGTACCCATGTGACTGCAACATATCTTGCCAGAATAGAGAGTCAGAAAGAACGAGATAATCACTTTTTTGTCCATCCGCGCGCGCTAGTTGAAACAGAACATATTGGAAAAAATACACGAATTTGGGCCAATGCTCATATTTTGTCACACGCCAAAATTGGTGCAGACTGTAATATTTGTGACTTAACTTTTGTCGAAAACGATGTCATTATCGGCAATCGGGTTACGATCAAAAGTGGTGTGTATTTGTGGGACGGATTACGGGTAGAAGATGATGTTTTTATTGGTCCAAGTGTGAGTGTGACTAATGATCTCTATCCACGAAGCAAACATTATCCAGAAAAATTTAAAGAGACATGGATTAAAAAAGGCGCCAGTATTGGGGCAAATGCCACGCTTTTACCTGGAATTACAATCGGTGAATACGCTATGATTGGGGCGGGTGCGGTCGTGACTCAAGATATTCCTGCGCATGCCGTTGTAGTAGGAAATCCTGGTAAAATTGTTCGTATAGAAAAAGGGGAAAATCATGAGATTGAATCAATGTAAAATTGTTGAACTCCCTAAAATTACCGATCCGAGAGGGAATTTAACGTTTATTGAACAAGATCGGCATATTCCGTTTGATATTAAAAGAGTTTATTATTTATATGATGTACCAGGCGGGGCAGAACGTGGGGGACATGCTCATCTTGGATTACAACAGCTTATTATTGCAATGTCTGGCAGTTTTGATGTCATATTAAACGATGGGTACGAAGAAAAGCGTTTTCATCTGAACCGTTCTTATTATGGGTTATCTGTCTGTCCCATGATTTGGCGTGAGCTGGATAATTTTTCTTCAGGTTCAGTGTGTTTGGTTTTGGCCTCTAATTTATATGACGAAGCCGACTATATTCGTGATTATCAAAGCTTTTTACAGCGTGTTCGTCAAATGGATGCGCAATAGTACAATCTGGTGCCCCAATAAAATAGAAAGAATAATATGAAAAATTATATATTAGATCTTGATTTAATTTTAGATATGATTTTAGAACGGGCACCTTATTGTTCCGTGCTCGATATTTTACAGCAATGTTTATTACAAAATAACCGTCGTTTTTTTGTGTCAAGTAGTTTATGTGCGCTGATTGATCAGCATCTCACACAAGAATTGTCCCGATGCGATCAATTAGAAACAAAAGGTGCCCGCCTCCAACAATTTTTTGACAAAGTAGAATGCGTTCATGTAGGCACACATATTCAGTGGACAGCGCCTGACCTAGTCAAACAGTTAATTTATGCTACTTGTGATGAACTAAAAGAGAGTGTTATTTTAACACGAGATAGCTGTTTTAAACAGTCTTATCCTCAAAAAGTTTATACGCTCAATGAAGTCCAAGCCTTGGAAGCAGAAAATAATCAAATTGCTTTTTTAGATTTAGGGCATTTACATCAAAATATGAGCCATACGCTCACACAGTCTTTTCAGAAAATAGTACATTCTGGCTGGTATATTCTTGGACAGGCCGTCACACGATTTGAACAAGAATTTGCAGAATATTGTGAAACATCTGAGTGTATTGGTGTTGGAAATGGTTTAGACGCCTTGCATTTGATTTTGCGCGCCATGCATATTGGGGTGGGGGATGAGGTCATTGTGCCTGCTAATACGTTTATTGCAACATGGCTGGCCGTTTCTTACACGGGCGCGACCCCTGTGCCTGTTGAGCCGCACCCACAAACTTATAATATTGACGTCACTCAGATTGAAGCGGTTATTACAGAGAAAACGAAGGCCATTATTGCAGTGCATTTATACGGACAGCCTGCTGATTTGTCCCCTATTTTGGAATTGGCACAGAAATATCGGCTTTATGTGATTGAAGACGCTGCCCAAGCCCATGGGGCTTTATATCGGGGCCAAAAGGTGGGCAGTTTGGCTGATGCGGCAGGCTTTAGTTTTTATCCTGGAAAAAATTTAGGCGCATTAGGCGATGCGGGCGCTGTCACAACAAATAATAGTGCGCTTGCTCAAGAAATTCGACGTCTTCGTAATTACGGTTCAGACATTAAATATGAACATAAATTGCAAGGATTTAACACGCGTCTTGATGAAATTCAAGCGGCATTATTGAGTGTGAAATTAAAACAATTGCCTCTCTGGAATCAACACCGTCAAGAAATGGCGGCGTATTATCAAGCGCATTTAGATGCGGCGCGTTTTATCCTGCCGACTGTTCCTGAAGAAATGACACCTGTCTGGCATCTTTTCGTTTTACGTCATTCACAGCGCGAAGCGGTTTTAAATTATCTTGCTACAGAAAAAATTCAAACGGGGATTCATTATCCGATTCCACCCCATTTACAGGGAGCTTATGCTGATCGCGCCCTGCCTATTGGAACTTTCCCGCTGACAGAAAAAATTCATCAAGAAGTCTTTAGTTTGCCAATAGGACCTCATTTAACGATGCATCATATTGCCCATGTGACGGCTTGTCTGAATCAATTCAAGGAATAAGAATAAGATGTCTTTACCGATTTTGTCCCCATTGGTGAGCGTGTGTATCGCTTCCTATAATCATGCCCGTTTTATGGATTCGACCATAAAATCTGTTTTAAATCAAACCTATACCAATTGGGAACTCATTATTGTTGATGATTGTTCAACAGATAATAGTCGTGCGTTATTGCGTCAATATGAACTGGATTATCCAGAGAAGATTAAAATTATCTTTGCTGAGACGAATAGTGGTCCATCGATTTCTTCAAATCGGGCTATGCTGGCGGCACAGGGAGAATATATTGCGCTATTAGGTTCAGATGACATGATGCATCCTGAGCGGCTTGCGAAGCAGGTTGATTTTTTACAAAAAAATCCAGCCTATCCATTGTTGTTTACAGAAGTCTTTGTGATCGACGATCAAGCGACGCCAGAATCTGTCAAAACTGAACCTGTCTTGTATAAACATCCTGTTTTTTCCACACCTATTGATAATATTCGTTCGCAATTAATTCGTTCCAATTTTTTAAACGCGCCTTCTGTTTTAATGCATCGTAAACTGATTGATGAAGTTGGGTTATTTAATCCTGAATTAATTTATGTGCAAGATTTTGACTATTGGATGCGGGTTTTAGATCGCTATGAAGTCTATCGCATGGAAGAGGCCTTAACATTTTATCGTGTGCATGGTAAAAATTTAAGTATTACTTCGTTTGAAAATATTAGTTTTGGGGCGCAATATGAGTCTGTGATTATTATTTTGCGGGCGATTCAACGTTGGTCAAAAATTCCGTTTACCTTAGAGAAGCTCTTTACGTTTAAGCAACCTGATGATGGCTCACCTGAACGTCAACTGGAAGAATTGCATGCAAAATTAATGTTAATTGATTATGCAATCAAATTAGAGCAGGGCTATTTAGGTCAGGAAACCCCTCTGAGTCTGGGCATTGCCTATAGTTTGGCTTTGGAAGCCATTGATTTTTATGCGTATCCTAAAGATGAGTATCAAGTTGTTTTTTCTTATTTGTATAGCTTATTAGGAGATACCGAACGGACCGCTGGACGCCGTTCACTCTCTTTTCAAAAATATTTACGCCAACGCGAGCAGAAAAATCACGCTGAAAAAACAGAAAGTTTTTTACAGTTATATCAGCGTTTTAATCAAAAACATTTGTTTAACGAAGAAAGCTTTCGCTTTTTGATGGAAAGACAAAAACAATGGCGCCAGATGCCCCGGCTTGTTTTTATTTTTGAAGCAACGCAGCAATCGTCACAACAAGTAAGCTTACTTATTAATAGTTTATTGACACAATTTTATACGCATTGGGAATTAGCCATATTGGTTGATACGGATCAATATCACGTTTTACAGGCGCAATATCCTCAAGCTAATATTATTTATTATTTTGCCCATGAGTTTAAATCATTCTCAAAATTTGTGCGGGAAATGGCTATTTTATATGCCGATCAAGCAGAAACATGGTTAAGTATTGTGCCATCAAATATGATGTTTAATTTTTATGATGCGCTTTGGATGTTGGCGGATTATATCAATACTTATCCGCAAAAACGTTTGTTTTATACAGACAATGATTTTGTTCAAGTGACGGGTGAAAATGAATTTTTATATCTGAATGCAACGTTTAGAACAGGTTTTGATCCTATTTTGTTTGAGCAAGCTTATGTTTTAGGCGCTTTCTTGTTACTGAAAATTGATTTATTCGCTCAAGCACTTGATTTAGTTGAAAAAATAACTGATCCAAATCAGTGGGTTCAGGCGGCCTTAGAAATCAAAACGGATACAGTGATAGGACATTTACCCGAACCATTAGTGCATTTATTAGATAAAAATCCCTCTCAAATTAAAAAAACGCCTGTTTTTCAGCCAAATATTTTCACCACTACAAAAATAACGTGTTTATTATTTTGTCAGCCTGATTTACCTAGCTTTCAGACACAATTATATGCTTTACAAAAAACAGTTGGCGCACAGCCTTTTCAATTAATTTTACTCAATTGTCCTGCTGAATTTGTGCCGTTGACGCGGGCTTATTCTTCATGGGAATTAGAATTTCTGCCCTATGCACCAGAAGATGTAACGGATCAGCAGCGCGTCATTAGTGCGATTCGTGGAGAAGTCACGTGTTTTTTGACATTGAATGCTTTTCCAGAAGCAAACTGGCTTGAAGAAACGCTGAAAGCATGGAGCCAATCGCCAAATATTGGAATGGTTGGGGGACAAATCAATGTTTTTGATCACCAAAATCAACGCCTTTATTTTGGCTCGCTCACACGGCTGGACGAAACAGGTTGTCCTCTTTTCTTAACAGAAAATGATTTGATTTCAGATGATCAAGTGGCGCGTTATAGTTACATGCAAGCGGTTTCTTTAGTGAATTTAAACGGTTTAAGTATTAAAACGTCTTTATTAAGACGCTTTTCTATTCAGATTAATACACCTTTTTTGCATGAAACCTTATTGTGTGCGGCCACCCGTGCTGAAGCCCAGACAATTTTGTGGAACCCCGCGAGTCAATTACGGAGTCGGACACTTAAAAATACCATTACGCCCCTTTCTTGGGCGCAATTAGTTTATCTTTACACGAATTATGCTCTTGTTTTGCAGCAAGAACAGACGTACCCTGTGCATTATAGTGTCACCGCTTATGAAAAATTAGAGTCTTATTTTGTCACAAATTGGGTTCAAAACTTAACGCATCCCAAAATGATTTTACTGTATCATCATGGTTCGCTTGTTTTTAATTGGTTAATGGATTGTTTCCACGATTTGCAAGAAACGGGGCAGGCCCAAACGGCGGCATTTCCTATTTTCCAAGAGAAAAATGCGGTTTTAACTGGCATACAATTGTATCGCAATTATCCAGACAGTATTGTGATTCAATCGGGGGCGAAAAACTTTCCGTGGACAGCCATTCGGGATTTAAAATTACTCCAGCCTGATACCCGTATTATTTATTACATTATCGGTGGTGTACAAACAGTTTTATCTGAAATGTATTATATCGATATTCAGCATTTAGAAAATCAGACTGTTGAAATGGTGGTCAATTATTTACAGCCTTATTTGGGATTAATTGATGTTTTATGGGTTGAAAATGAAAAAATGGTTGAATTATTCACACCTTTTTTTCCTGTTGTTAAACAGGTTTCGCCGTGCTTTTTGCCCAGTCAATTACGTGTTTTAGAGGCGCTGCCGCCTGAGCCTGCTCCGCCAGAAAAATTTCGGCTTTCAGAAAAAATACGCGTGGCTTATTTACATACGCCTTATTCTGAAAAATTGACACAATTTGCGTGTGATTTAATTGCGTCCACAAAAGAAGAAGTTGAATGGTTAGTTTTAGACGGTCAATTAGTGGAACAGGGTGCCACGTTAATTCAATTTGAAGGGGAGAATTTAACACATTCTTTGAAAAAATTGGGATTGGATGCGGCTATTTATTTGACAGAAGAAACCAGTTTCGGTGAAAGCGATTCGCTCTTGCCTCTTTTGCAATATGGACTCGCCGAAATTCCGGTGATTTGTTCACAATCTGCAATTTATGCGGACTTACCTATTTTGGCCTTGCCCCCTGATCAAAATACATGGCGTGATTTGATTTTATCCATTCAAGACAATCCAGCCCAGTTTGCATTATTAGCCAGTCAGATTTTAGATTTTTTACTGGAAAAATACACGCTTCCCGCTGATTTTTTCACACAATGGCTTGATTAAAATAAAAAAAATCGCCCTATCCTCAGATAGGGCGCACACCCAATTTTAGTCAAAAATGACAGTTTTATTTGCGTAAGTCAAAACACGGTGTTCTAAATGCCAACGAATTGCCCGAGAAAACACAACTTTTTCTAAATCGCGGCCTTTTTGCATCAAATCATTAATTTGATCGCGGTGTGAAATGCGTACGACATCTTGCTCAATAATCGGTCCATCATCCAGCACTTCGGTGACATAATGTGCTGTGGCCCCGATAAGTTTGACCCCGCGTTCAAAAGCACGATGATACGGTTTTGCGCCCAAGAAAGCGGGCAAAAAAGAATGATGAATATTAATAACACGGCGGGGATAGCGTTCTACAAAGTGTGGCGATAAAATTTGCATATAGCGCGCTAGCACAATGAGATCAATTTGATTGTCTTTGAGTAAAGCAAATTGTTCTGCTTCGGCTTCTTCTTTGTTTTCTTTTGTAACAGAAATGACATGAAACGGAATGTTATAAAAATCAGCAAGGCGTTTGTTATCAGGATGATTACTAATAATCAAGGGAATCTCGCACTTGAGTTCACCAGATTGATGGCGGTATAATAAGTCCTCAAGACAATGATCATATTTTGAAACAAAAATAGCCATGCGTTGACGTTCATGAGAATAAGCCACATGCCATTGCATGCTGAATTTCTGTGCAATGGGTTGAAATGCCCCCGCAAAATGTTCCATTTCTAAGAGAAAGCCGTCTAAATCCCATTCTATTCGCATGAGAAATAAGTTTTCCGCGCTATCTTGATGCTGATCAGCATGTAAGATATTTGCATTATATTGATATAAGAAATTTGCAATCGTTGCGACCAATCCTTTTTGGTCAGGGCAACTGATTAATAAAATTGCCGTTTTGCGGTGTTGCATAGTGATCCTTTTTAATTTCAGCCAGAAAATATAAATGAAGCGCGTGCTTATTATAACGTATTCATTTCAAGATCTTAGATGAAATTTTGTTGAAATCAAGAAAACCATTCTATTGAAATGGTTTGAATTTCGTTTGAGTTTCTTGAAAAAGCTATTTAAAATCATCACAATCTGAAAATCTTTTTTTAAAATTTATTCTTAAATCTAATCATCTTAATATCCTATGAGTACCCTTTTAGCACAAGCCAAAGTAATGCGGCGTAACGGAAGCATTACTGCATTTGATTCAGAAAAAATAAAAGTTGCCATGCAAAAAGCTTTTGTCGCCGTGAAAGGTGAAGAAGCAAAACATTCTGTTGCCATTCGAGAAACGCTTGAATTGTTGGTCGAGCAAGTCGTCACTGCCTTAGCGGGGCGTTATACAGGGACGCCTTTACATATTGAAAGTATTCAGGATCAAGTTGAACTGGCACTGATGCGCACGGGTGAGCATGAAGTCGCACGCGCTTATGTTTTGTATCGTGAAGAGCGGGCAAAACTACGTAAGCAACACGAAGCCGAATTAGAGCAAGAAATTTTATCCCAAGAAAAAATCAATGTTGTACGAGATCGTTTAATCGAGGCCTGTCGTGGCTTAGAAAAAGATGTTGATTTATCGTTATTGATTCGCTTAACAGAGGGTGATTTATATCCGGGGGCAACGTCAGAAGAAATTGAAAAAGCAACCATTTTTGCGGCCCGTGCGTTGATTGAACGTGATCCTGCTTATAATACAGTCACAATGCGTTTATTATTGGCGCAATTATATCGTGAGATTTTAGGCGCCTATCAAATTGAAACATTGATACAACAGCACATGGATTATTTCCCTGTGTATTTGCAAAAAGGGGTCGAGGCCGATCTCTTAAATCCCGAATTATTAACTTTTGATTTGGTAGCGATTGCCCAAGCCTTGCGTCCCGACCGCGATGATCAGTTTACATATTTAGGTTTACAAACAATTTATGATCGTTATTTATTGCATATTGACGATCAACGCATTGAAACGCCTCAAATTTTCTTTATGCGTGTTGCAATGGGTTTAGCGATTCGTGAAGAAAACAAAACAGCGCGGGCCATCGAATTTTATGAAGTGTTATCCAAATTTGACTTAATGACGTCCACCCCCACATTGTTTAATTCTGGAACAAGTCATAGCCAGTTGTCCAGTTGTTATTTGACAACAGTTGGGGATGATCTAGATCAAATTTATGAAGCCATTAAAGAAAATGCGTTGTTATCAAAATGGGCGGGGGGCATTGGTAATGATTGGACAGCCGTTCGTGCTTTGGGCGCGCGTATCAAAGGAACGAATGGTAAATCTCAAGGGATTGTGCCTTTCTTAAAAGTAGTCAATGATACCTGTGTGGCGGTCAATCAATGTTTTGATGGTGAGACGGGTGTTTATACACAGGTAGGCATTAAACCCATTAAAGACATTAAAATAGGGGATTTAGTCCTGACAAGTGAAGGATCTTATCGTCCTGTAACAGAACACTTTCAGTATATTCAACAAGAGGCGATGCTTGAAATTAAAGTCAAACAGGCCTTTTTGCCGTTAAAAGTAACGGATGCCCATCCATTTTATGCTTTGTGTGGTGTACCCAAAGCGTCGTCTCATCAGGATTTGATTAAAAAAATTGCCACAAAACAGCTCAAACCAAAATGGGTTGAAGCCAAAGCTTTAACAGTAGGCGATTATATCGCGCAAGTGATTCCGCAAGAAGTGCGACCTGTGGCGTATCTGACCGCCGAAGATGCGCGTTTTTATGGTTTGTTTTTAGCCAACGGGATGATTTCAGGATCGCGTTTTGTTTTAAATATTGAAACGCCAGAAAGTATGGAATTTGCCCTGACTTACTTGCAAAAATACAATATGATTGTCGCACTGGATAAGCATCAATTATCTTGGCAAGAAACATCATTATTCGCACAAGAAGGAACGGCAGGGACGTTTATTTCACACAATCAAAGTGCGCTGCCTTTTTCTTTTGGTGATTTCTATAATCAAAATGGCAAAAAAGCATTCGCTGCCCGCTTGATGCATTTACCCCGTGCGCAAACGATTCAATTAGTACGCGGTTTGTTAGAAAATATTCAAGCCCGTTCTGAGAAAATGCTGCCATTTGTTGCTCATTCTCTTGAATTAGCTGAGAATGTCCGTTATCAATGTTTACGCTTAGGCATTCCGACCACTGGAAAAAATACACAAACAGAATGGACTATTCGCGTACCGCTTGTGGCTGAAATTGCCACAGCCTTGGGCCGTCCTGCCCTGCAAAAAAGAACATGGGTAACGCTTGGCAACAAAATTTATACACAAATTAAAACAATTCAACCTGTAGCAAAAAGTCCGGTTGTTCATGATCTAAAAGTAGAAAATATTCATTCTTATCAGACAGTTGCAGGGTTGGCACATAATGGCGGTAAACGAAAAGGATCCGCATGTGTCTATCTTGAAACATGGCATTTGGATATTGAAGAGTTTTTAGAACTTCGTAAAAATACGGGGGATGACCGTCGCCGAACCCATGATATGAACACCGCAAATTGGGTACCTGATTTATTCATGAAGCGGGTGATGGAAAATGCGGAATGGACATTATTTAGTCCACAAGAAGTGCCCGATTTGCATGAAAAATATGGTCAGGCTTTTGAAGAAGCGTATGGCGCGTATGAAGCAAAAGCCCAGCGCGGCCAATTAAAACAATATAAAGTTGTGAGTGCCGTCGCTTTATGGCGAAAAATGCTCACAATGTTATTTGAAACAGGTCATCCATGGATTACGTTTAAAGATCCGTGCAATATTCGCTCGCCTCAACAACATATTGGGGTGGTACATAGTTCAAATTTATGTACAGAAATTACGCTCAATACAAATGAAGAAGAAATTGCCGTTTGCAATTTGTCCAGTATTAATTTAGTCAATCATCTTAAAGATGGTCAGCTTGACTACGAAAAAATTCAGCAAACTATTACGACAGGTATGCGTATGCTGGATAACGTTATTGATATTAACTTTTATCCTGTTGAAAAAGCCCGCCGGAGTAATTTGAAACATCGTCCTGTTGGGTTAGGCGTAATGGGTTTCCAAGATTGTTTATATCAATTAGGCATTTCTTATGCGAGTGAAGACGCGATTCGTTTTGCAGATCGTTCTCAAGAGGCGATTGCGTATTACGCATATTTGGCTTCGACGAAATTAGCTGAAGAACGCGGCACGTACGAAACATTTAAAGGCTCTTTATGGGATCAAGGCATTTTGCCACAGGATTCTCAAAAACGTTTGCATCAAGAGCGTGGTGCGCGTTATTTTGATATCAATGATGATTCTCATTTGGATTGGACGCCTGTTCGGGAACGGATTCGTCAATATGGCATGCGTAATTCAAATTGCTTAGCGATTGCTCCAACCGCCACGATTGCTAATATTATTGGAGTTTCTGCTTCAATTGAGCCGACATTTCAAAATCTTTATGCAAAAGCCAATTTATCTGGTGATTTTATTGTGTTAAATCAGTATCTTGTTCAGGATTTGAAAAAATTAAATTCATGGAACAAAACTGTTTTAGATGATATTAAATATTTTGATGGCAGTATTCAACGTTTGGATTATTTACCTGAGGCGATTCGTCAAAAATATTTAACTGCTTTTGAAATTGATACAAGTTGGCTGATTGAATGCGCCGCGCGTCGTCAAAAATGGATTGATCAATCTCAATCTTTAAATTTATATATAGTCGGTTCTAGTGGGAAAAAACTAGATGAAACTTACAAATTAGCGTGGCAAAAAGGATTAAAAACTACGTATTATTTGCGTTCTATGGGGGCGACGCACGTAGAGAAATCCACAGTTAAAGCAGGAAGTTTAAATGCTGTGCAAGCTTATACACCGCCCGCAGAAACAGGCAATATTAAAGTGTGTTTGCTTGACGATCCGACTTGTGAAAGTTGTCAATAAATTGCTAATTACTTGATTAATTAGCAGAATAAGCCGTTCGCTAAAAAAGCATTCCATTATGTGGAGTGCTTTTTTTTTAATTTTCTAAATTGTTTACGCCATGTGACTGGAGTAATCCCAAAATACCGCCGAAAATGCCCCCGAAAAGATTCGGTTGAACCAAATCCTGCTTGAGTGGCCACATGATCGATAAGTTTATCAGTTGATTCTAATAAATGTTGTGAATAAATTAATCTTTCTGCCAGTAACCATGAAATAAAACTCATGCCAGTTAATTGTTTAAATTGGCGCGTAAACGTTCGCCGACTCATTAAGGCGCGTTCTGCAACAGAAGTCACCGTGTGTGAGGCGGCTAAATTTTCTCGGACCCAATCGAGTAAGATGGCTAAACGGGTGGCGGCTTTTTTTTCTGGAATGGGATATTCAATAAATTGCGCTTGCCCGCCTTGACGATAAGGCGCAATAACCAAGCGTCTTGCCACATGATTCGCGATTTCTGCCCCAAATTCTTGACGTAATAAATATAAACAACAGTCTAGTCCTGCGGCTGTCCCCGCTGACGTGACGATGTTGTGGTCTTCCACATAAAGGACAGCGGGATCCAATTTGACATGTGGATAACGCGTGGCAAAATCTGGCGCATACGCCCAATGTGTGGTTGCCTGTCGTTCGTTCAGTAATCCCGCCTCTGCAAGCACATAGGCTCCTAAACATAATCCCACTATTTTTGCCCCACGCGCCGCCGCCATTTGCAAACTGGTTAATAAAGCCCTGGGCGGTTTTTCATGAGGATCGCGCCAACTTGGCACAATAATAATGTCCGCCCCAGCTAAATTCTCCAAATTGTAGTGTGTTTCTAAATGGAAACCTCCTGTGGTACGAAGAGGGCCTGATTCAGCCGCACACACTTTAAAATCAATAGGAGGGAGTTGTGGATGTTTTTCCCCAAAAACGACACACGGTACAGACAAATGAAAGGGACTAATTCGATCAAATGCGATAACAACAAGAGTAAGCATCAGCCTTTTCCTCCGCGAATTTATTTTGACGTCAAAATGGCCTAATCCTACCGAAAAAGATAAATAAGGCCAATAGTCAAGATTGTTTTTTTAGCGAATAATCTCAATATGAACTTGCGATTAATAAGGAGTATTATCATGACGCAATCTGCTTTAATTATTATTGATTTACAAAATGATTATTTTTTAGGAGGGGCTTTTCCGCTAGCGCAGGTAGAAGAAACATTGTGCGCGATTGAAAGCGCGATCAAAAAAGCACAGGCGGCAAATATGCCGATTGTCCTTGTGCAACATGTTGCCAATCCCGCAACGGGCATCGCGCCTTTTTTTAATCAAGATACGGAAGGGGTGAAGATTCATCCACGCATTCTAGCCGCCGCGCCTCATGCTCCGATTGTAATCAAACATTTTGCAGATAGTTTTGAAAAAACAACTTTACATGAAACGCTGCAAGCCTTGCATGTGGATGAATTAATTTTATGTGGCATGATGACACAAAATTGTGTCACACATACGGCGCTTTCTCGTCAAGCGGATGCTTACAAAAATGTATCCGTTTTGACGGACGCTTCTACAACTGTGAGCGAAATCTTACATTTGATTGCTTTAAATGCGTTATCGACTCGGGTCACATTAGGTACAGTTAATGAATTAATCTATTCATTACAAAATCAGATTGATGAGTAAGCGGGTCTTTTTTATTAATACAATCGCCCGAGTTGTTTTTCTGCAAGGTCAGGACTTAACACGTAAGAACGCGGTTCAAAGAAATAACGTAAGAAAAACTGGAGCGCGTAATCACGATAACTTGGGCTCTGGCGGAGAACTACTCCACCACCGGTTTGCCATTGAGGGGATAGTCGCCATACACCAAAAAGTTGCGCGCTGCCCCCTAAACCTGTTTTGCTATTCCCATCATATCCAGTGAGACATTGCGTGCTAGTTGGAAGATGACCCAGTGGAAAACAAGAGGCGGCATCTTCTGTTTGTGACACCCAATTGAGGGCAATTCGACCGTGTAAAACAAATTCTTTTTGTTCTTCGGTTTGAAAATCAAGATGCCCCCCTAAAGCCACATAGCGTTGTGGGCTAAAATAGCCTCCATGTCCCAATGTAAATTGAGAAAGATTATGATTAAAATGCTGTGCAACTAAATGGGGGCCGACGACGAAGTAATCAAATCCTTTGAGATTTAAATTGCGATCTAACGCTGCATTGAGTTCAATTTGTTGATTTGATTGAACATTTTGTCCTGTATAGCGCGCTAAATTAATGCCTGTAGAAACGGTCCACTCTGGTGAGATCGCATATTGCCATTCATAACGTCCTCCAGTTTTTAACACTTGCCCCCATGTTTGTCCTGTATAGGGATCCCGCAATCCTACATAAGAAAGCATTGATTCACGCACAGGTTGTTGGTAAAGCTCTGCTTGCCAATGACCTGTTTGTTGTTGCTGAATGAGTCCTGCCTGAAAAGTCAGCCGTGGCGAAATCACACCATTTGAAGGCGTCAATCCGAATGAAGCGTACCGTGTCAGCCAACCTTGATTGAGGTAATGTACCGTCACTTCAGTGCCTTGCTGAGACGTGACAGGTGTAAAACGGTAAGAGGTGCGCAAATCTGAGCCAATTTGTGCATTCGCCCCTAATGTGCCGCTATCTAGTTGCACTTGAGAAACACTTAAACGCCATTGCTGTGTACTATCTTGCGCTAGGATGCCTTCAATCAGTGGAACGGTTTGTATACGTAATTGGGATAAACCACTCGTCCCTGATTTTTCTCGATATTGTAACGCGGCGCTGATCTCATGTTGTTGCACATTGTGTAATGTCGTTTTTTTCGGATTTTTCGCCGCCGCTGCTAAAAATAATTTACGTTGAACATAGCGTTCGCCAATGGCTTTTTGTTTTTCAGATTGAAGCGGTTCATCTATTTGTGCGGGAAGGGCTTCAAGTTCTGCCCATTTGTCCTGTGCTTTCAGACTCAGAATGAGGCCTTCAGCATATTGAGGCCGCTTCTCTTCTTGATATAATTGAGAAAAAAGCTTTTCGGCCCGCATATGATTTTTTAGATTGAGTTCATTCCATGCTTCTAAGCTAATTGCATCTTGCTTAAGCGCAGGTGTCGCATATTCTTGCGCGTTTTGAACAAGCGCGAGGCTAAGGACATAATTTTGTTGATCGTAAGCATTTTTAGCTTGTTGATAAATCACAAGACTTAATAATTCACGCGTTTGTTCTTGAGTTAAATCTGCTTTTAATAAGGTTGTTTTGGCTGCTTCTAATTGATTTTGTTGATAAAGGGCTAACCCTAAACCGTAATACGCTTCGGTGTGTTGTGTGTCCCAATATGTGACTTGTTCAAACCATTTTTGGGCATCTGGATAGCGTTTTTGATTGAGAAGGACCCATGCAAGTTCTAAAGCTAAAGGGGCGGCCGATTTTTTGCGTAAATCAGGCTCAATGCGCGCAAGAATTTGATCGCCTTCAACAGATTGTTTTAACGCATATAATGTTGCAATATATAAAATATTTTGATCAGGATTCAGTGAACGGTATTGTGCGGCTTCTTTGAGTTGATCTCGGGCCCGCTCAAATTGTTGTGCATCAAAAGCCTCGCGGGCTTGCGCAACAAGTACAAGCTGCGCTAACTCTTGCTGTTCAGGTTTATGAATACCGAATGCTTTCAGGTGTAAATAGGCTGTATGCCACGCTTTGAGGTCAATATCAATGAGTGCCAATCCATAATGCGCTTCTTTTTGTTCTGGTTTCCATACCAGTGCTTTTTGGAACCAATTTTGGGCGCTTTCTTTTTGTTGATTATTCCAGTAAACCCACGCGAGTTCTAAAGCGACGGCACTATTTTGGCGTTGTGTCACGTCTGGCGAAATTTTTTCAGCAAAATGTAAAACCCGTTTTAAGAGTAAAGCGGAAGGGGATTGAGTATAGTGTTGCATCGTCGTGCGAAAAGCATTTAAATTTTGTTGATAAGGGTCGATAACAACAGGTTTTGGTGGCGGCGAAGCAGTGGCCATTGGTTCTTTTTGTGGGCGCGGCGGCGGTGTAACTGGTGTATTTTGTGCGGTCTCTGGTGAGGTGGTTGGAACAGGGCTGACCAGATTTTTTTGTCCTTGACTTTGATATGCCAGAATTTGTTTTTGGTCGTTTTGTGAAACTGAAATTTGTTCGGCTAAAATCTTTTTATTTTTCGCAGCAAGGTCTGTGATATTTTTTTGTTCTGTCGTTTTTTGTGTCTGCGTCTGCTTCACAAATTGATATTTTTGAATGTTTTGGGGATTGTATTCTGTTTGATAGAGATAAGCATTTTTAACAAGGGGTTGTAATGCTTTCAAATGATTTTTTGCTTGCTCTTGTGTTTGAAAAAAACCAGCGACAACAAGATTCAATTTTCCCCGTTTAACAATGCGAATCGCATCAATATTTTTAAGGCGTTCTTGTTCTGCTAAGGCATTTTCTAAAATAGCAAATGCCCCTAAATGAATAGAATAATATTTCCCTGATTTTTCAGGATAGCGAACATTGGATTGTTTTATTGTGTTTGTATCAGAGGGCGCGCTGAATGCGTTCCCTTGCATACAAAAAAATGAGGAACAAGATAAGGCGACAAATAGCCGAGAGGCGACACGCTTTTTTTTCATAAAAATAGAAAATAGCACAATTTAGAAAGAATCAATAAAAAATATAAACTTTAGTAAGGTTTGTTTTTTATTTTAGACTTTTTCCGAGCCAGCGGGTAAGTTTTTCGCTGAGTTTGTCAAGGACAATGGGTTTACTAATGTAATCATCCATGCCCGCCTCAATACATTTAACACGGTCTCCCGTCATGGCATTGGCCGTCATGGCAATAATTGGAATCTGGCTTAAATGACTCTCTAACAGTCGAATGCGTCGTGTCGTTTCGTAACCGTCTAATTCTGGCATTTGACAATCCATAAAAATTAAATCATATGTTTTTTCTTGGATTTTTTTCAAGGCATCCAGTCCGCTACTAGCAATATCAATTTTAGCATAACCTAATTTATTTAACATTCGAGAAGCGACAGTTTGATTGACACGATTATCATCAACCACAAGTAAAATCGGTTCTTCAGTACGATTTAATTTTAAATGTGAATTCGCATAGCGTTCGCCAATACTTTGTTCATGTTCGTCATCCGCAGAAAGATGACTTTTTTGTGCTGGCAGTAATTTAATTGTGAACCAAAAAACGCTGCCTTCATTCATTTTTGAATGAATCCCAATTTGTCCACCCATCAAAGTAACCAATTGCTTGACGATAGCCAGCCCGAGTCCCGTCCCGCCATATTGTCGGGTCGTTGATCCATCTGCTTGTGTAAAGGGATCAAAAATATGAGATTGGGCAACTTCAGAAATTCCAATTCCAGTATCTTGAATTTCAAAGCGAATCAAATGGGTATTATTTTCGAAAATTTCTTGTAACTGACAACGAATAGTAATGCCACCTTGGTGCGTAAATTTAATTGCATTGCCGATGAGATTATTTAATACTTGGGACAGCCGAGTCGGATCGCCGCGTAATCGTTGTGGAACGCTGTCTTCCACTTCAATATGAAAATAAAGTCCTTTTCGTTGCGTGGCTTCACTGAGTAAATCTGTAATATCTTTGACGATTCGACGGGGTTCAAAATCAATTTGCTCAAGTGAAAGACGTCCGGCCTCAATTTTTGAAAAATCTAAAATATCATTAATCAGGCTGAGTAATAATTGCCCTGAATTAATGGCTGTGGTCACTAATTCATGCTGTTCATCTGTTAGAGAAGAATCATTGACAAGAGTGAGCATTCCGAGCACCCCATTTAATGGCGTCCGAATTTCATGACTCATGGTGGCTAAAAAATTCGATTTTGCTTGTGTTGCCGCTTGCGCTTTCATAAGTGCGGCATCTAGCTCTTGATTTTTTGCTTCCAATTTTGCATTAAATTCACGTTGCATGTGCTCAACGCGTTTTCGCTCTGTAATATCTCGTCCGACTGCTTGAATTTCCTCTAAAACATGATCATCATCAAAGAACAGTGGAAAATCAAACATTCCGCGATTCGTCCATTGTAACCAACGGACTTCACCGTGATTGTCTATTATTTGATGTTCAATCGTCATGACAGGCGCATCAGGGTTCAAGCTTTTTGTCAGTTTACTAATGACATTGTCATAATCTTTAGCAAAAACATTTTGCATAAAATGGGTTTGCACAATTTCGTCTTTCTGTTGATTGAAAAACCGCGCAAAAGCTTCATTAATGAATAAAATCAGGCCATCTGGACGAAAACGGACAATCAAATCAGTTTGATCTTCCACAATGGCACGGTAGCGTTGTTCACTAATTTGTAATGCTTCTTCAGAAGCGCGTTGTGTGCTAATATCACGAATAATCCCAGTGAAAATGCGTCTTCCATTTGTGAGAAATAATTCGCTGACTGAAACATTAATTGGAAAAATTTCGAGCGTTTTCCTTTGCCCCAAAACCTCTCGAGAGGTTCCAAGAATCCGACGCTCTCCTGTTTGAAAATAATTTTCAAGAAAGCGATCATGTTCTTCCCGATACGGGGACGGCATGAGAATACACACGTTTTGTCCAATTAGCTCAGCACGAGAATATCCAAAGATTTCCTCAGTTGCCTTATTGACAAGTTCGATAATGCCGTTTTCACTTATTGTAATAATTCCATCGGCAGCACTGTCTAAAATTGCGTGCAAAGCATTTTCTGAGTAAATCGACATATTTCCAGTGGGAGGGCAATTAGGGCTGGATTTCATAGCAACAATCAACAAAAATTATAAAAAATTACGACTTCTAACATCAACAAAGGCAGAACAAAATTATTTTAATGATCTAAAATCTTATCGCCCATCACCATTACTTCGTTGAGTGCTTCTGTTAACGTCGCTTTGGAAATCGGTTTGACAAGTAGGCCATCAAAACCTGCCTCAATCATTTTGAGTTTTTCGTCAGGGAGCACGTGGGCGGTATAAGCTACAACGCGAAGGTGCTTTAGTTTTTCATTATTGCGAATCTGTTTACAGACTTCTTCCCCGGTCATACCGGGCATATTTAAATCGAGCAATAACACATCCACGCCATTTGTGGCGAGGTATTCTAATGCATTTTGCCCGCTTTCTGCTTCTGCCACAAGCCAGCCTAATTTCTTTAATAACATACTGGCAAGACGGCGGTTTGTTGCCACATCATCCACCACCAAGGCGTTTAATTGTCGTGTTGTCATTTTTCTTATCTTCAGTTCGTTACATAAAAGTATACAAATTTGTCTCGCAAAGACTCGATTTAATTTCTTGTTTTGTGAGGCACGACAAAGCAAAATGTTGAACCTTCTCCGACTGTAGACGAAAAAGTAATCTCGCCATCGAGTAAGTTCACAATTTGTTTAGCCAGTGCCAAACCTAGGCCTGTGCCCCCATGTTTTCTTTCAGAAAAATTGCCCACTTGTCTGATTTGTCTAAATTTTTCAAAGACAACAGTTTGTAATTCTTCTGGAATACCACAACCTGTGTCTCGTACACAAAAGCGTACAAAACCTTCTTGATCTTTGTCAGGTTCAACTTGAATTTGAATTGTACCCTGTTCTGTGAATTTTACCGCATTACTCAATAAAATGTTGAAGATTTGTGTCAGTCGTGTCGGGTCAGATCTGAATAATCTCGGTACATTCCCAGCAATATTAATTCCTAATTCTAAATTTTTATCTTCAATTGCAGAAAGATGGACTTGTACGACTTGTGTAATGAGATTACGAATTTCAATTTCCGCATAAACAATATTCATTTGTCCTGCTTCTATTTTCGCCATGTCTAATACGGAAGTAACCAACTGAATCAGCTGCTCTGCATTAAGCTGAATTGTTTCTGCGCATTCTTTTTGCATTTCATCTTCGAGTTCGTCTTTTAGAATTTCTGCGAACCCTAAAATGCCATTTAATGGCGTGCGGAATTCGTGGGAAATACTTGCAATAAAATTCGTTTTGATACGATTGGCTTCTTCAGCTTTTTCTTTGGCTTCTTCAATGCGAACAAAAGATTCACTAACCTTATCGGCCATTTTATTAAAAGAATGAATTAATTGTCCCATTTCATCTTGGCTTGTTTGCTCAAGACGATAATTTAAGTCGCCATTTTCAAAACGTTTGAGGCCTTTAATCAAATCAGTGATACGTTTGGTCAAACTATTAGCCATTAAAATTGCAATAAAAATGACAGCAGCAATCATTAAAACTGTAGAAATAAATAAATTGCGCGCGGTGTCTGTCAGGCGATCATCAATCATTTGACGAGTTTTGTGTTGTGCAATTAATAATTCTTCTTGATTTTTGTTAATTTGCGCACTGATTTTTTTCTGGCTGGCTAAAGCAGGACGATGAAAATCATCTACATTTGCACCAATCGTGACATAGCCGAAGCCTCGAGGCGTGGTACTGTACTGACCTGTATAATAGGGAATTGTGGCCGCGGTGGTGAGTTTCCAGACACCTGACCATAAAATTATAAATGAACCTGAGCCCCCATTTTCGGTGAGGTTGTGCCACCCGGTACATTGGGGAGCAAAGTTCAAATAACGACAATCTAATCCAACTAGGCCATTTTTTGTTAAATCAGGGGAAGGCTTTTTATTTCGCGATTGATGATCAAAAATAGGCTGTTTGGCTAAGAAAGTATTAATTTCAGTACCACTTTGTTTCCATGCGGCATATAATTCTTTATCGAGCCAAGGCGTCACTGGCTTGCCTGTTTCAGGATCATAGCCCATAATCGAATGATGACGAGGATGCGCAATGCTGCGGCCTTTGTAATCCCAAATAAATGCATAGTTTCCTTGGGCAGCATCAGCAATTGGGGCATAGCGGGCATCAGTTGGCATTAAGTGCTCAACAAAATTCATAATATGCGCGTGATCAAGGGCGAGTGAGATGTAGCCGACGATCGATCCGTTTTGTGTAACGGGGGTTACCCACCGAATAATCCCACGGAATTTTTTACCTACAGGATTTTCCCGACCGGCATACCCTGCTTTTTCGGGTTCAAAAGCAATTTTCTTTTCTTTGGCTTTAAGCGGTGTGTATGGACCGATAATATTGGAACCAACATAAGCACCAATCACATCAGAAACATAAATTTCCCCGGCTTTAAGTTTGCGGGCTTCTTGAAAATATTTTTCTGCTTTGCAAAAAGTGTTTTGCGAATTTGAAATATTCCGTAAATTTTTGTCCAATAAATCAGAAGTCGTAATTTTAATTTGCTCTTGACCACTTGGATCAAAGAACGTCATTTCTAAAAAAAGGGGTTTTTCGACCATTTTTCCAAAATATTCAGGGGGGCGAGTGCTGAAATTTTGTTTGTTTTCTGGATTATTCACAATCACTTTTAGGTGATCATTATTTGGAAAAGCTTCAGCAGGTTCCCATTTTTTCTGGTCAGCACTGAGTTGCCATTGTCCCTGATCTGTCAAAGGTCGTGTATAATTTTTAAGAAAAGCCGTAAAAGCTGCGGGTGTGCGAGGTAATGTCGCCGCATAACGAATATCTTTGTCACGATCGTACAAAAAATTCGAAACTGCAAAGGCAGTATCTGTGGTGAGGCGTTCAATTGATTCGCGGGAACGATCATCTAAGGCACGAATCGAATCATTCGTGAGCATTTGTCCTAAATCAACAATTGATTTTTGCACAGCATTTGAATGATCTTCGGTGCGTGTTAAAAGATCATGACCCAGTTGATGTGCGCCCTTAAGCGCAATCCATGCTAGCCCAAGAAGAGGGATAATTTTGATTACGACAAAAATGATAATTAATTTACTTCTGATACCAAATTTATCAAAAAGCCCGCCTAGTATTGGAATACGACTAAACTGAATCATGGATCATCCCCTAAATTTTTTTAATTTATATTAATTATATGATTAAATCCTGCAAAAATGCAAAGCTAAACGCCAAAGTATTTTGCATAGGGATGATGGACTATTACTGCAGTGGTTGATTCTTCTGGCCAAAGCTGGGCTTCTTCCCCTAATGTGACGTGAATTCTGTCTGCTTCGAGTAGTTCAAGAATTTTGTCTTGATCTTGTAAGTTTGGACAAGCAGGGTAGCCAAAAGAGTAACGGCTGCCACGATATTTTTGTTTAATCAAGTCAGTCAAATCGCGCGAATCCTCTTTGCCAAAGCCCAATTCTACGCGGACTCTTTTGTGGATATACTCGGCTAATCCTTCTGTTCCTTCGGCATTTAATCCGTGCCAGTAAAGATAATCTTGATAACGATTGCTTTCAAAAAGTTGGCGGGCATAATCAGACGTGTGCTGTCCTACGGTGACGAGTTGGAACGCTACCACATCGACCTCATGTGTGTTCACTGAGCGGAAAAAATCTGAAATACAAAGTTGTCGTTCAGTTGTTTGACGCGGAAAAGTAAAGCGACACCGTTCTTTTTTTTCCTCAGGATGATTATAAATAATTAGATCATTTCCTTCGGACTGGCAGGGAAAATAGCCATAAATTGCTTGGGGTTTGACAATATCTTCCGTTTCGCTTTGTGTAATCAACTTGTTTAATAACGGATCCAGTTCTGTTTTTGTGAACGCTTCATATTCTTCGAGCGTACGCCCTTGCGGTTTAAATCCCCATTGAAATTTATATAAAGTTGTTTTATTGATATAAGGTAAAATCGCGCGTAGTGAAATTTTTTCAATACATTTTGTGCCCCAAAATGGCGGGGTGGGAACGGGATTATCCTGATCAACAAGCGCACTTCGCAGGGGAAGATTTGTTTTTTGCATTCTTATTCCTGTAAAATACAATCAGTGAAAATGGTCGAAATAAAAAAAGAATGAGTTATTTTATAAAAGAATAAATACATGACTGATAAAAAGATAAGATGAGATTTTTCGCACTATTTCAGAATTGCTATGGATGATTGAATAAAAAACTTGTTAGTATTTAAAAAAAAGATGACACAAAATTTAAAATCAAACCAATATTGTATTCAGCGATATTCAATCAAAGACAATTGCTTGATATTTTGATTCCGTTTGGCAAAAACGAACAAACATCAAGGCATTAGAGGTGGTTATTTTCACTCATGTATATTCCGTGAGTTAGTTTAAGTAATTTTACTTAACTTTTCAAGTTTGAAATACTCCGTTTTTTTTATAAAATCAAAAAAATTTTTTTATTTTAATAATTTTTATTAAAATAATAACTTTTAAATCAATGATTTAAATATCATTATTTCATTTTTAAATTAAATAAAAAAACGGAGATCATTTTAACAAAAAAGAGATTTTTTTTGATAAAAATAATTATTTATTAATTAAAAATAAATTTTTGAATAATAAATAATAATGATTGTGCCAAATATGATACGATAATAAGCAAATACTGTGAAATTATGTGTTGAAACATATTTAAGTAGTAATTTAACTGCGATTAAGCCGCTAACAAAGGCCGCGAAAAACCCAAGGCTAAACATAGGTAAGTCATGTAAATCCAGGATAGATCGATTTTTATAAAGATCATAGACCACTGCGCCAAACATGGTGGGAATCGCTAGAAAAAAAGAAAACTCTGTTGCAACAGAACGCGATAACCCAAAAAGTAAGCCCCCAATAATCGTTGCTCCTGAGCGAGAAGTGCCCGGAATCATTGCCAGACATTGTGCCAATCCTACTTTTAGAGCAGTTAAATTATCCATTTTTTCTATGGAGTCAATTGTATGTTGCAGCGGGCGGCGTTCCACAAGAAAAATAATAATTCCCCCTAAAACAAGCATGATTCCTACATTGAGCGGATTAAATAAATAGGCTTTGATCACTTTGTGAAATAACACGCCTAAAATAACGGCGGGTAAAAAAGCAATCAAAATATGTGTGACAAAACGTTGTGAAGTATGAGAATGGGGTAACGTTTTAATCACATGAATTAAGCGTGTGCGATACGCCACACAGACTGCCAAAATTGCTCCCAATTGAATAACAATTTCAAACACTTTGCCTTTATCATCGTTAAAATTGAGGAGATCTCCTAATAAAATCAAATGGCCTGTGCTGGAAATAGGCAGATATTCAGTCAGCCCTTCTGCAAGACCAAGCAGTAAAACCGTTAACCAATCAAACATAAAAAATATCCTACAACTGTTGTAATCATAATGATCAAAAAAATTAAAAAGCCCGCTCTATTCAGCGGGCATAAAAGAAAGAAAATCTAAATCATAGCATTCATTTTATTTTTTATTTAGAGTCATCTGTATTGATGATAGGCGCATTCAAATTAAAAGCAGAATCAGGATGTGCTTGTTTTAATTGCGTTTTTTCAAGATACTCTGCTTGTTTTCCTGCTTCTTCCATTTTTGCAATGATCGTTTCAGGATCGACTTCTGGATCAGGAATATAAATTTCTTCTAATTCATGAATCTCGCCTAAAATCATGGCATTTTCTTCAAATTGCTTAATTTGTTCAGGCGTCCGCGGTTGGGGCGCAACATGAATTGTACTTGCAATTTCCTCGACTTGGCCAGAAAGATGTTGAATTTCGTCTTTTTCAGGCTCAATTTTGTTCAGTTCTTCCAACTTCAAATCAAGTCGTGCGGCAATACTGACTGGACTTGATAAGAAATCATAATCATCTTGTTCATCCTCTGTTGCCACATGGGGTTGATTGAGTTTTTCTAGTACGTGTTCACTGCTTTCAAGCCAGCCATCGTCATCAAGTTCTAATTCAAAATCAAGGCCGGTTCCTTTTGCGGTCGGCGGCACTTCGAGAGGCGCGACATCAATGATTGACTCGATCGGAATGGTTTTTTCTTCTGGAATCGCTTCAATCACGGTCAATTTGGGAGCGGTTTCGTCTGCGGCTTCTTCTAAAACAGGAATATCAGCGCCTTCCTCTGACGATATGAGTGCTTCCTCTTCTCCTAATTCTTCGTCTAATACAGGGAAATCTTCTTCTAAAAGTGTGCGGGCGTCCGATTCAGAGACAACATCTGCGTTGTGCGCACTATTAAAAGGAGCG
>CAZDFJ010000026.1:0-34211 GCA_964504875.1 uncultured Burkholderiales bacterium
TTTAAATACCAACAGAGCAAAAAACGCCATGAAGCGCGTGTCAAACAGAAGCAAATCCAAGTGAAAGAAGTCAAGTTCCGTCCGGGAACAGATGATGGCGATTATCAAGTCAAATTAAAAAACTTGATGCGCTTTTTGCAAGAAGGGGATAAAGCTAAAGTCACGCTGCGTTTTCGGGGGCGTGAGGTAACGCATCAGGAATTTGGATTACGTTTATTACAACGTATCGAAGCTGACCTCATTGAGAGTGGAGTTGTTGAACAATTTCCGAAACTCGAAGGACGTCAAATGGTGATGGTTTTAGCACCCAAAAAGAAAGTTAGTTAATTAATTCAATCTGAATTAGACTAACCTAAAAAAGAACGGATAACAGGTTCAAAAAGCGTTTTCTTTTGCAGAATGCTGAAAAAAGAAAATCACCTGATTATCGTATGTATGAATAAGTTGTTTTCAGTGGAGTTTGTTTTTCCATGCCTAAAATGAAAACCAAAAGTGGGGCAGCAAAACGTTTTAAAGCTTTAGGAAGCGGTAAATTTAAACGTTCCCACGCGTTTTTACGTCATATTTTGACTAAAAAGACAACCAAACAAAAACGTAACTTACGTGGTACCGCAGTAGTCGTGGCGAGTGATCAAAAAGCAGTTCGCAGCATGTTGCCTTACGCGTAATCAAGCAAGCAGCCTGCACTTGAATTGAAAATAGTATTACACGCCATTATCTAAAGATTATTATTTTTTTAGTAAAAAAAATAGCATTGGAGACTAGAAGGTATGCCACGAGTTAAACGTGGGGTGACAGCACGTGCCCGTCATAAGAAAGTATTAGCATTAGCAAAAGGTTATCGCGGTCGCCGCGGTAATGTGTTCCGCGTCGCAAATGAAGCCGTGATGAAAGCAGGGCAGTATGCTTATCGCGATCGTCGTCAACGCAAACGTCAATTCCGCGCTTTGTGGATTGCACGGATTAATGCGGCTTCCCGTGAATTAGGTTTAAGTTATAACCGTTTCATGGATGGCTTGAAAAAAGCGAGCATTGAAATTGATCGTAAAGTCTTAGCGGATATCGCGGTTCACGACAAAGACGCTTTTGCTAAATTAGTTGAACAAGCCAAAGCTCAATTAGCATAATGTGCTTGTTTTAAACTAGATGCGTAAAAAGCAGGAATTTTTTTCCTGCTTTTTTTTTGCTTTTTTATTCTCTTTCCCTTCTTATTGCGTTTATATTCTTAATATTTTGTAAGAAAAAATACCAGAATTGTAGTTTTTGCTCAGAATAAATAAGATATCTTAATATTTTTGTCTTGAAATAGATTTGTGATTTTGACCATTTTATTTTAAAATAAAGACTAATTTTGATTGGTTAGGTGGACATTATTTTTTCAACAGTCAAATTTTACTGGAGGAGTTAACAAGGATAAAAGGCAATTGATTTGGATGTCACTTATCGTTTGTTAGAAAAAAAGCATGAAAGAAAATAAATTGTATATTGCAGTGATCGGCGCAGGTGAAACAGGTACCCCCTTGTTAGAAAAGTTAATTACCGCGCCCTTTATTAAAATCTTAGGCGTGTCCGATTTAGACGAAAATGCGCCCGGCATGGTCCTTGCGCGTCAGGCCCATATTCCAACATTCACAAACTATATGGATGTTATCAAGCAAGATGCAAAAATTGATATTATTATGGATGTGACAGGTTCGCATAGTGTCCGTGATCAATTGCGGCATTATATGCAGGAATCTGAAAATCATCATACGGTGATTATGCATGAAATGATTGCTGTGTTATTAATGTCATTGGCCCATGGTAAACTCGTTCCCTTTAAACATCATGATGCAGTAGATTACGATTAAGCGTAAGGTGGTTGCATGCCTGACTGACAAAAGAAAAGACATGATGTATAATAGAATGTCCTTTCTGAGGATGATTTTGTGTGTGGATTGAAAAAGACACATCAAAGTAAGAAGGCTGGCAACCCCAAAACTGCTCTACCCGTAAGAGTCTTGCCTGTGAGGGCTGCGCTGAAGAAGAGGGGGTCTCTTTTTCAGTTGGGAATGTAATGCCCATTAATTTAAAATATTAATGTGGAAAAAACATTGGGAAATAAACGTATATTTTTGATAATGAAAAATTATGTCTGATTCTGTACATATTGATCAAAAATTTCGAATCAATCGAACTGTAAAGCTGCTCACGCACTCCCACCATGTCTTTGAAACACGGGCAAGAGAAATTTCTTTGGTAGAGGTTTCTATCATTTCACCCAAACCAATGAAATTAGATGTGGTCTTAGAAGCGGATTTTTCTTTACCTATTCCAGGTAAAGGCTTTTTTGATGTGCGCGCAAAATGTAAAGTGATTTATAATACATTGATTCCAGCAGATGCCACTTATCATGTCGGCCTCCAATTTTTGGAAATGGATGCCCAATCTTCAAGTATCGTAAAAGAATACGTCGATTATCGTATTGCGGTCAGTGAATAAGTGATGCATATTGATTGATTTTTGTAATAAAACTGAAATCTCATCATGAGAAGATGAGGAAAAAAGTTTTAAAAAAAAACATAGAAAACCTATCCCATTTTGGAATGATAGCATTATGACTGAATTAGCAACAATCTCTCCTGAAATTAAAGCAAATATTCTTGCAGAAGCCCTTCCTTATATTCGTCGTTTTCATGGCAAAACGATTGTCATTAAATATGGTGGCAATGCGATGACAGAAGACCGGCTCAAAGAAAGTTTTGCGCGAGATGTTGTTTTGTTAAAGCTAGTGGGAATTAATCCTGTTATTGTGCATGGCGGCGGCCCACAAATTGGAAACCTGCTGAAAAAAATTGGGAAACAATCTGAGTTTATTCAGGGAATGCGGGTGACTGATAGTGAAACAATGGATGTGGTCGAAATGGTATTAGGTGGGCTGGTCAATAAAGAAATTGTGAGTCTCATCAATCATCATGGCGGCAAGGCAGTCGGTTTTACAGGAAAAGACGGCCACTTTATCCATGCCCGTAAATTGCATTTGCATGATGAAAATCAAGAAGATATTGATATTGGACAAGTTGGAGAAGTGCAATCGATTGATCCGTCATTAGTGGCATTAATGGCTTCTCAGGATTTTATCCCCGTTATTGCGCCAATTGGAGTGGGGCCACAAGGGGAAGCATATAACATTAATGCGGATTTGGTTGCCGGTAAATTAGCCGAAACATTAAATGCTGAAAAATTAATTTTATTAACAAATACGACAGGCGTTTTAGACAAAGCAGGTGAGGTTTTGACTGGTTTGACAGCACAACGTGTAGATGATTTGATTTTAGATGGGACGATTTCTGGTGGAATGTTGCCTAAAATTGATTGTGCTTTAGAAGCCGTTAAAAATGGCGTTAAAACGTGTCATATTATTGATGGTCGTGTTGACCATGCATTATTATTAGAAATTATGACGGATCAAGGGGTTGGTACATTGATTCGTGCTGAATAAAAAAAGATGCCTTAAAATATTTTTTAGCTGGGTAAAAAAAAGGGAATTGCTAGATCGATGGCAATTCCCTTTTTTATTTTATCAAAAAAATTAATATCTTTTCTATTTTATATATTTATCATTTTTTAAAAACTAAATTATATCAAACCCTCTGCTTTTGAGTGAATTTGCAATATTTCTTCATTTTGTATTATGATTCATGGGAAACCTTCTTAGACAAATTATTGTCCTATTCCCGCCTCCCTTAATTAGAATAAAAAAACATCATACGGATGAATTATGCTGTCATTCTTCTTTTCTAATAAAGAATTAGATACATTAAAAATGCGCTATCGTGCATTGGATGAAGAATACATCCATTATAAAATGGATGTTCATGCCACAGAAAAGACGTGGTCTGACGAGAAAAAAAATTTAGAAAATACACTCGCCCAATTGCAAGCTGAAAACGAAAAGCTAAAAAAAGAATTGAGTCAAACAAAGCAGAAAGCTGAGCAGGCTGAACAAGAAATTTTTATAAAAAATCAGGAAAATCAGGAACTTGTTTCTAAATTAGAAATTTTAGAAAAGCATTATCAAAAAGAAGCACAGTTACAGACTCAAAATGATTTTTATCAAAATATGTTTGAACAAATGACCACTTTTGGGCAATCTTTTACGGCTTTTCAGTCTTCATTATCTGGATTGTGTCATGTGCTCAAAACAGAAATTACACACATTCAAGATAATACAGAACGTATTACCCAACAAACTCGGATGAAAATTGAACAGATTTCGGATTGTGCGCACAATGCTTTTCAAAATAACACGACGATTTTAAATCAGATGAAAAGTCTGGATGAAAAGGCCGATGAAATTAGTGATATTGTCAGTGTGATTACTTCTATTGCCTCTCAAACAAATTTACTCTCACTCAATGCATCCGTTGAAGCGGCGCGCGCCGGGGAGCAAGGTAAAGGCTTTGCTGTGGTGGCGCAGGCTGTGCGCGAATTGTCCCAGCGGACAGATAGCGCGACAAAACAAATTGCGTGCTTAGTCAATGGTATTCAGTCTGAAATTGTTTTATTGCGTCGTAGTGTCGAACAAGTTTCTGAAGATAATAAAGCATTTAATCAAATTGGTGGTGATTTACATAATGAAATCAATCAATTAGTCACATTATCGACAGAAATTAATCAAACTTTCTCTTCGTCTGTATTAACAAGTTTTTTAGAATTAATTAAAGTTGATCATTTAATTTATAAATTTGATATCTATAAAGTCTTTACTGGTATTTCTAAAAAGAAAGCGTCCGAATTTTCCAGCCACCAAAATTGTCGATTGGGTAAGTGGTATTACCAAGGTGAAGGGCGTTACTTCAATCAATGTCATGCATACGGGGCTTTAGCTACGCCACATGAACAATTTCATCAGGCAGGAATGAAAGCGGTTGAAGCATTTTATGCGCATGATTATGTGAAAGCGATCAAACAATTATCTATTTTGGAAGACAAAAGTTTGCTTGTGATTAAACATATTGATGATTTAGGCACTGAAAAACAACAATCAAAAAATCACACAATTGATCGCCATCAACTTAAATTTTCTCTCTGTGATCATAAGCACGATCACTAACTTACTAAAAAATCTTATTTTTTTTGGATTTAAAAATAGAAAAGACAGCTAATTCGAACCTGAAAAAGCTGTCTTTTTTTTTATTGTTTTAAATAAAAAAAGTGTCATAATTTTTCATTTTTTTCAGGGTGTGCTATTGTGTTTACCTTAATTCTGTTATCATTTCATTAATTTCAATATGAAAAGATTAAGCAGAGGCCAAAATGTTTTTTACATCCTATAAGAAAAAATGGACCGATTCACAGCTAGAATATCAAATGCTAGAAACGAAGTTGATAGATAGTCAAGCGCGTGTGACAGAATTGGAAAGACAGCTTTCCCAGGCGGAACAAAATAGTGATTATTTTAGGCAGCAATTAGAATTGAAATCCGAGTTTTCAAATAAAAATCATTATGTGAGTGTCAAGCCTATTGCCCATATTACCCCTTCTCCTCCTATTGATGCGGGGCCTTGCTCTTGTGGCAATCATGATATCCACACGGGGCCAAGCGAATCAGGCGCGATCCCTTATTTTTTTTATCAACAAGCTTATGAAAAGGTGGTGGTTAATCCCGCTTTTTTTCAATTTCAGGCTTCATTATCTGGGTTGTGTCAGGTTCTGAAAGCCGAAATTACGCGTATTGAAACGACCACTTTGGAAATTACGGAACAAACTCGGGCGCACGTGCAGGAAATTTCTATTTGTGCGCAACATGCATCTAAAAACAACGATTTGATTTTAAATCAAATGAAAGTTTTAGATAATAAAGCCGTGAAAATTAACGAAATTGTGAATGTCATTAGTGCAATTGCCGCGCAAACAAATTTGTTATCGTTAAATGCGTCCATTGAGGCCGCGCGAGCGGGCGAAGCGGGTCGTGGTTTTGGTGTTGTTGCGCAGGCTGTCCGTGATCTCTCACAAAATACAGATCAATCTACACAAAAAATTGCGGTACTCATACAAGATATTCAGCAAGAAATCATGATATTGCGTCAAAGCGTTGAAAAAGTCAGTCAAGACAATCAGGCGTTTAATCAAATTAGCTCAAAATTACATCATGAAATTAATAAAGTTGTTGATTTATCTAATGAAATTAAAAATATTTTCTCACAATCTGTACTAAAAAGCTTTTTAGAATTAATTAAAGTGGATCATTTAATTTATAAATTTGAAATTTATAAAGTATTTAGTGGGACTTCTCAGAAAACAGCAAAAGATTTTTCTAGCCATCATGAATGTCGGTTGGGTAAATGGTATTATCAAGGTGAGGGAAAAAAATATTCAAAAACAATGGGATATAAAAAAATAGAGGTGCCTCATCGAAAATTTCATGAGGCAGGTGTAGAGGCTGTCCGTGCATTTAGTACGCGTAATTTTGAAAAAGCACTACAGCATCTGAGCATTCTGGAACATGAAAGTTTGAATGTAATGAATGCGTTAGATCAACTTGCTGAAAGTAATGACTAATTTCAATTAATATTTTTCGTTTTTGGTTGAATGGGGAATAAAAATCGGCTTGGGAGTCAGTGTATGTCGCCATGCATACTGTAAATGTGGCCGATGAATACCTGGAACCCGTTTGATCGCTTGTAAAAAATAGACATTTCCAAACATTGCCCACCAGCGATCCCCTGCTAATTCAAGAAAATGAAAGTTTTTTTGCCATTTGTTGGAAGAAATAGGCGGGAGATAGCTGCAAAAACGTCCCCGATCAATACTAAAACCGAGTACAGAAAGCCAATCTTTAACCCGAGAGAGGGAATGAAAATGTAATTCCTGAGGCAGTGTTTTTGCCCGAAAAAAATGGCCCAGCCCCCATAAACTTAATGGGTTAAAGCCACTTAAAATCAAACGTCCTTCAGGAACAAGAACCCGTTCTACTTCACGCAGTATTTGATGCGGATCGGCTGCCTGTTCAAGAACGTGGGGTAAAACAATCACATCAATAGAATGCGTTGCGAGTGGTAACTGTGCAAATTCAGCGATTAAATTAAACGAAAATGTTGAATTTTTTTGAGTGTGCATAGATTTTGCAACATTATTGTCATATTCTATAAAGTCGTCAATACAAAAATGCGTATGAACTTGGCTGGTTTTTAAAAAATTAAAATGGGGAAGGCCTAATTGTGCTGCGTGATAACCAAAAGTTTCTGTTAGTGCATGATGGAAATAAGCGTTTTCATGGGCTAACAGAGACAGCCCAAGAGAAGATTCGAACCATTTTTTTAAAATAAAACTATTTGTCATGACAAATTCGACCATTTTATTGTATAGTAACTTAATGATAAATTTAAACTTTTAGGGTTTTCCCGTTCCTAATGTAGGGGGACTTAATTATGACAATGATACCAGATGGCGTCGCACGCAATGCGGATGTAAAGGTCGTGACTTTACCTGCCTTTCAAGATAATTATATTTGGCTTTTACGTTTTAAAGATCAGGCAATTGTCGTGGATCCGGGCGATGCACGTCCTGTCATTGAATATTTAAGTCGCCGTAAACTTAATTTGCATACTATTTTGATCACCCATCATCATGGTGACCATGTTGGCGGGGTGTCGTATCTTGTTGATGTTTTTCCGGATGTACAAGTTGTGGCCTCTCATCGTTCTGCGGTTAAACATGTGACAAAACATGTTCAACATGGCGAACAATTTGTATTACCTGAGTTTGGTGCCTTAACATTAAATATTTTAGAAATTCCAGGGCATACTTTGGATCATATTGCATTTTATGATGCAAAAAATCAACGTCTTTTTTGTGGAGACACCTTGTTTGGTGCCGGATGTGGTCGTGTTTTTGAAGGCTCGTACGAACAAATGTTTGACTCGCTTAATTGTTTAATGGCTTTGCCTGATAATACGCAAGTGTATCCTGCGCATGAATATACTTTGTCTAATTTGCGTTTTGCAAATGCTGTAGAAGTAAATAATCCAGCTATTACAGAACGGGTGGCGCGAGAACAAGAGAAAATAAGCTTAGGCCATCCAACCTTGCCCACATCGTTACAGCTCGAAAAATCGACGAATCCTTTTTTACGGTGTACTGCTCCAGAAGTGATGGCGATGGCGAGTGATTATATCGGTGAAGCTTTGACTACCCCATTAGCCGTTTTTAGTGCCTTGCGGGAATGGAAAAATATTTTTTAGCAGATTCGCCAAAAAAAACACGGGTATTTTGGCAACTTGAGCAAATAAAATTGAGTGAATCGATTGATTAGTTCATAATTTTCTGATAAAAACAAGCATTCTACATTAGAAATAACCAGTTTATTTTTATTAGAGGGGGTTATGATGTCTCAAGTTGTGTCTACCGGCGAATCTTCTGAAGAACTAGAAAGTGTTTTATTAACAGAAGAAGAATTATTACAATCTTCAGAAGATGATTATATGAATAAGGCCCAATTAGCCTTTTTTAAGAATCGTCTTGTCCAAATGAAGCACGAACTACTTGCCAATGCTAAAAAAACGAGTCAACATTTACAAGAACACGAATTCTTAGCGGATAGTTCAGATCGGGCTACATTGGAAGAAGAATATGCACTTGAATTACGAACGCGTGATAGAGAGCGCAAATTATTAGCAAAAATTGATTCGGCTGTGCAGCGTATTGAGAATGATGCGTACGGTTATTGTGAGGACACGGGCGAACCTATTGGTTTGGGACGCTTGCTGGCCCGTCCCACCGCCACACTTTCTGTGGAAGCGCAAGAAAAACGCGAACGGCTCAAACGCCAATATGCGGATTAAGTCTATTCATTATTTTGTGTCACTCCCCCCTAAAGCGCGCTGCCAGTTTTTTAGAGGGGAGAAAGTTTTAAGTTATTTTCCCATTACCTTTTGAATTTCCGCAATTGTTTTTGGCGCGTCTGTCAAAATATCAAATCCTGTTTCTGTCATTAAAATATTATCTTCAATGCGTACACCAATATTCCAATAGGTTTCAGGGACATTTGGATCGGGACGAATATAACAACCTGGTTCAACCGTAAAAACCATATTTGGTTGGAGTGTTTGCCACGCTTGATTGATTTTGTATTCGCCTACATCATGCACATCCATTCCGAGCCAATGCCCAGTCCGATGCATATAAAAAGCCTTATAGCTTTCCGTTTCAAGGACTTCCTCAAGCGTGCCTTGACAGATTTTTAAATCAATTAATCCCTGAGCAATTGTTTTGACGGCGGCCAGATGCGGTTCATTAAAATGACTTTCATAAGGGCGAACGCTTTGTAAGGCGGCTTCTTGCGCCGCGAGGACAAGTTCATAAATAGCTTGTTGGGGTTTGGAAAATAAACCGGTTGCAGGAAAAGTACGGGTAATATCTGCGGCATAGCCATCATATTCGCACCCGGCATCGATTAAAACCAAATCATCTGCTTGAATTTGTTGATTATTTTCGACGTAATGTAAAATACAACTATTGGCTCCAGAAGCAACAATTGTTGTATAAGCGGGCAGGGTGTTCGCGCCTTGTTGGCGGAAATGATGATGTAATGTTGCTTCCAATTGATATTCATATAATCCCGCCTGACTGGCCTGCATGGCGAGGGTGTGGGCTTCGCTGGTAATTTTTGCGGCTTGGCGCATTCTTGTTAACTCAAAGGGATCTTTGATTAAGCGCATGGCATCTAAATGTTGGCGAATATCAATAATCGTATCAGGAATTTGAATGCCTTGCCGTTTTTTGGCTTTCACATGACTCAAGGCTTTTTGGACGCTGTGATCTAACTCTAAACATAATCCCCATGCGAAAAAAAGCTGGGATTGATTTTCAAGAAATTGAGCTAGAATCGCTTCAAAAGCTTCAATGGAATAAGCAGCATCCACGTCAAAATGTGCTTTTGCCTGAGTCGGACCAAAACGTTTTCCGTCCCAAATTTCGCGTTCTTCATCACGGGGGCGGCAGAATAAAATTTCTTGCGGCTCTTCTCCGGCAATCAAGACTAAAATCGCTTCTGGCTCAGGAAAATGCGTCAAATAATAAAAATAACTATCAGGTCGGAAGGGGTAATGTGAATCTGCATTTCGGTATTTTTCAGAAGCAGTAGGAATAATAGCCACACCTTTTTGCATCAAGGCCATCAGTTTTTGGCGACGTTGTTTACAAATTGTAATAGGAGAAGTCATATTTATTTCGATTCCAATGAAGATGAATTAAGGACATGATTAATGGCTGTCAGACGTTCTGGGGTTCCAATGTCATACCATTTGCCTGTATAAATAAAAAAATCAATTGATGTTGGATCTTGGGCGAGCTGTGTTTTTAAAAGCGGGCCCAGTTTTGCAGGTTGTTCATAGGGCAATGATTCAAACAACCGGAAGTCATATAAGCCTATTCCTGAAAAAGTATACGATTGACCATTTACAGTAAAATCTCCTTCAGGATGATGGGGTGGATTAGGTACCACGACTAGGCTCGCGCGCCAGCGTTCTTTTTTATCCGATTTATCCGAAAGAGAATGATTGTAATATTTTATAAGATTTTCAAAAGGATAATCTGTAAAAATATCCCCATTAATCACAAGAAAAGGTTCAGTTCCTAATTGTTCGAGGGCATATCGAATCCCTCCCGCTGTTTCTAGCCCGCGTTGACCTTCCGCAGAATAAGTAATTTTTTTATTCCATGGGGAGCCATTGCCTAATGTGGCTTCAATTTGATGGCCTAACCACGCATGATTAATTACAACTTGATTAATTTGTGTGATTTGACTCAATTTTTCTAGATGCCAGACGATGAGGGGTTTATTGCCTACGGAAAGAAGGGGTTTGGGACAATGATCTGTGAGCGGGCGCATGCGTTCCCCGCGTCCTGCTGCCAGAATAAATGCTTTCATATGCATAACCTATTCATTAAAATTTGATTTTTGCCGCAAAATTTATGCAAAAAAAATAGAAGATTAAATTAAATATATTAGAAATTTAAAAAAAAGAATGATATTTTTCCATTTTGATGTATTTAAGTTTAGAATAAATCAATTAAAAATTGCGAGTAATAGTGCAAGAATGATTTATTTGTAAATAGTGTTGCGTGTCTTTTACATATTTGGAGTTTATTGTATATGGGAAATTTTCTCAGAACACTACCTTTGTCTAAACAAATTTTTATTGTTACAAGTGCATTATGTACATTAATTTTCTCTATTTTAACAGTTATTACTGTGAGGGAAACAAATCAAATTGCGATTCAGCAAACAGAAATTCAATTAAAAAATGAAATTCAAGTGATTAGAACATTGTTAGAATTGGCATATAACACGCAAGTCACTCGAGCTAATCGAAATATTGAAATATTTAAGGCACTTCTACCTGGAAAAATTATAAAAGGAGAAAGTGAGACACAAACGGGAGAAACTACAATGCTCCCCACTTTAAAAGCAGGTGATATTGTTCTCAACAATAATCTAGAATTATTAGAATATATGAAACGGGTTTTTAAAGTCGAACCGGCGATTATGGTTAGGAAAGAAAACAAAATTTATCGGATCGCAACTTTATTGAAGAAAAACGGAAAAACAATGTTAGGGACGGCTTTACCTGATAATGATCCTGCGGGGAACGCGATTTTAAAAGGTCAATCGTATGTGGGGTTAATTACCCGAAATGGCAAAGAATATATCAGTCATTATCAACCGCTTTTTGATCAAAATCAGCAAGTGATTGGATGTGTTTCTGTTCGTGTAGATGTTTCAGAAGATATGAATTTGGTTCGCAAAACAGTTGCAACTATTAAGGTTGGGAAAACAGGCTATGTTTTTGCAGTGAAGGGGGCGACCGGACCCAATGCGGACAAAGAAATTGGAACAATGACTATTCATCCGCGTTTTCAGGATAAAAAAGTCAGTGAAATTCCGAGCAAAGGCATTCAAGAAGTGGTTCATACGATGTTAACCAAAAAGAATGGGACAATTTTTTACCCTTATATTGATAAATCTAAAGGGGATAAATTGCAGGATAAAATTAGTGTTTATATGGAGGTCCCTTCTTGGAATTGGGTCATTGGAACGGGGAGTTTTATTTATGAATTTACTGAAATTAATGAACGTTTTCGTTTCATTTTTATTGCGTTAAGTATTTTTTCTGCCGTGGTGACAATTGGTTCACTTTATTACATGATTCATCATCGTGTGGCCCCACTTTCAACGATTTTGGAAAATATGCGCCGTTTTGGAGAGGGCGATCTCACAGTGGGATCCTCTTATCTAAAAAATAGCACAAATGAAATGGATTTGTTAAAAGCCCAGCTGAATGATACGGTCATTAAAATTCGAGGCTTAATTAAAGACATTAGCCAGTCTTCTCGTCAAGTAAGAGAAAGTGCCGAAAATGTGCAAGTTTTGTCAGAAGATGTCTCAATCAGCTCCGCTGAACAAGCCGATGCTGCAACGGCTATGGCTTCTTCGATTGAAGAAATGACAACCAGCGTCAGTGAAGTCGCGTCTAATATTAACACTGCTTTTGATATTACAAAAGAAGCGCAAGCTGTTTCTGATAAGGGAAAACATGTCGTGGACAAAGCTGTTGACGAGATGGAAGTTATTGCGGTTGAGATTCAAAATTCTGCCCAAGTAATTTTGACGTTAGGTGAAAAATCCAGCGAAATTTCAAAAATCGTTTATGTCATTAAAGATATTGCCGATCAGACGAATATTTTGGCGTTAAATGCGGCCATTGAAGCCGCGCGAGCGGGGGAAGCGGGTCGCGGTTTTGCTGTGGTGGCGGATGAAGTGCGAAAATTAGCAGAAAGAACCATGCAATCTACTGAAGAAATTACATCAATGATTAGCGGGGTCACGAATGAAACCCAGATTGCTGTTGAGCAAATGGAAATGATTTCGACAAAAATGCAAGGGGGCATGAATCTCGCAAAAGAAGCGGGCAACGTCCTGATCCAAATTACGGGCGCGACTCAAAAAACTGTCGATATGATGCAAGCGGTTGCCCTTGCTACCCGTCAGCAAGCGAGTGCTAGCCAAGAAATTGCGCAACGTGTTGAAAATATTGCAAATAATGCTGCACAGAATGCCCATTCAAGTCAAAGTAATCAAACGGCGGCGGCCCAATTATTGACTCTTTCTGAGGGATTGCAGCGGATGGTCAGTTCTTTTAGAAGTTAATACGCATTGTATTATGATTGAAAAAGCCACGCTTGATCGTGGCTTTTTTTATTTTATTTGATCAAAAAAAAAGTTTAAATAATAGATTAAAATGATTTTCTTTGATGGGCATTAAAAAAATGTCGCAAAAACTATATTTTAATATTTGAATGTGAAAAAAAAACAGATCCAAATTGGGAGGTATTTTTATTATACTATTAGCAATAAGTATCGCTTAATGTTTTATTTGAATTTTTTTAATGAATATTAATGATTAAATAATGATGGAATTGTTATGTTAAATAAAAATGGAATTGATGGAAATCAGCTGGAGGAACGCCGTTTTAAAATTGATGCGACTTTAGAATTATTGCAAGAAACAAAAAAATTTATTAGTGAGTATGGAAGCCAAGCGCGTAAAAGCGTGATTCCCCGCCTCGAAATTTTAGAAAAAACATTATATTCTCGAGAGCTAAAAATTGTAGTAATAGGGGAATTTTCTCGTGGAAAATCTAGTTTAGTCAATGCGTTACTGGGTATTGAGTTATTACCAATGGCACAAGAAGCAACGACTGCTATGAATACATTTATTCGTCAACGGGCGCCAGAAATGACTCAGAATTATGTCCGGATTTGTTATCTTGATCCAGAGAAAGCTTCAGAAGAAATCGTGTGGACAGATGATAGTGTATTGAAAAAATGGGGAACAGAATTAGATAGTACACATAAAAATATTCGTCAAGAAGTAGAGCGCATTGACGCATTGATGGATCATCCACTGTTAAAAAATGATTTAGTTTTAGTGGATACACCCGGACTTGAATCTGTGGTTAAGCACCATGAGGCCATCACATTAAAGGCAATTGATGAGGCGCATGTTGCACTCTGGATTCAAAGCGCGATGCAATTAGGTGGAAATAATCGTGAGTGGGATTTTCTTAATAAAACGATTAAGCATAATTTTGAAAAGTTTATTACTGTCATTAATATGTGGGATTTGGTTTTGGATCCGCAAGATCGAGGGGATCAGCTCATACCCGAAACGGAGCGGATTACGCGGAAGCTTAATATTGTTCGGGAAGCCTTTAATAAAAATGCGGTTAATCTCTCAGATCAAGAAAAAATGATCCTCACGGATGATAAGCATCTGATTGGTGTCAGTGCGCGCTGGGCGTTGAGCGATGATCCCGAAAAAAGAAAACGTTCGAATATTTATCGTTTGGGAAAACGTATTGAAGAATTGTGTACTTCAAGTGAAGGATTAGACCAGATTGTCTATAAGCCCTTGAAAACAATCAGAGAATTGCAAAGTGAGGTCGAGCAAGATCTCAAAAATGAATTGTCTATTTTAATAGAAGGACATGATATTTCTGCTTTGGAGCGTTTAATTAAAGAAACAGAATTACAAATTGGTTTTTTAGATCAAGCTCGTAAAATTGAACTGAATAATTCAAAAATAGAGCATGAATATTTTGCAAGAAAAAACATACAAATTATTCAAAAAGATTTAGTTCAACCGTTAAAATCATTAAAATCAGAATTAGAGATCTATTTAAATCCTGATTATGTGGCACAGATGATTGCTGAAGGCCAAAAACAAATTACACTGCCGCCAAGTATCAAATTAGAATACGAGACGGTTTTAAAGCGCGTCAATTTACATTGGATGAAATTACAAGCTGACATCAAAAGTGAATTAAATGATTTGCGCATTGCTTTTATTAACCAAATGTCAAAAAGCGCAAAAAAAATGGACACGCGTTTAGGTACTAATGCATTAGATTTGCCGGATTTACAGGCAAATTTTGAAATTGATTTTTCAGAATTAGGCCGTTTTTATGCGCAACAACAACAATGTCAAATTGACAGTGAGGAATTAGAAACTAAAATTTCCCGCTTAGAAAGCGAACAAAAACAAAATGAAAGAGATTCAGGCATGTTAAAACAAGAATTACAGCGGGCACAAAAACAATTAGATCAATTAGAAGAAAAATTGATTTCAGCGACGCCACCCTCGCCAATTTATAGAGAGCGAAGATATAAAGTAAAAAGTGGAGGCGTGTATAGTTCTGACGAATATGAAACACAAACAGAAGTTGATTATACGCCGGTTGAAGAATGGAGAAAAAAACTCGCCCGCATTGAAGACATGGCCAAAAATCAGTCCGCCGAAATCAATAAAATTAGAGAAAAAGCAGAACATGTTTCGGGAATGCGTTTAACACAAGAAGCCGCCCAACGTGAATATGAAATGCAATTGAAAAAGCTAAAACGTGAAGCCGATAAGCAGGCAAAATTGTTTGAAAATAAGAAAATGCAGATGGTTGAGGAAGCTTATATCCATTTGCGAAAACAAACAATTCAACAAATAGAAAGTTATATTCGTGTGTTAGAAAAAAATCTTTCTACTGCGGTAGAACAAGTGTGTTTTGATCAACTCAAGGAAATTGAAAGGCTGGTTGATCAACAATATCAAGAACCGCTCAATGCCCATTATTTACAATTAGAAGAAGTAAAAAATTGTTATGAAGAAGGCACAACTGCTATTGCGACACGGCGGACAATCATTGAAAAAACTTTGTTACCTCAAATTACACAATTAATTCAAGGAGTCGATTATATTTTATCAGATAAAGCATAATAAAAATTATAATGTAACTTAGTATAAATTTTAGAATAAGCGATATTATTTTTTTAGGCGAATAAGAATGAGTGAAGCACAATTAGACATGCAGAGTGAAGAAATCACGTTATATAAAATAGCGCAGATAATTAATCAAACTGAACATTATATGACTGCCTGGCGGGATGTGATCCCAGAAATGCGCCGTCTTGATGTGAGTCGATTTGAGCAGTTGCAACAGGTGCTTTTACCGAAACAGCCGATTTATGTCGCAATCGTTGGATGTCACTCTGAAAAGCAAGGCCGTTGGCTTGATATTTTGTTAAAAACCTGGGGAGGATCCTGTCCGTTTTTGTCAAAAGCCCGTTTTACTTTTCCTATCTGTATTCATTTTTATCAAGATAAAGCAGAAAATGATATGCAACAACGTGTGGTTTATCGTGACTTATCCGAACGTTATTTCACTATTCATTCTGAATTGGCCCAGACCTGCTTATTAGAAAATCAAGAAACAAATCCAATCATTTGGTGTGAATTAGCATTAAAATCTCATTTAGGATTAAATTATCCTTTTTCTTTTTTAATTGTGCCCCATTCTCATCAAATAATGGATGATTCACAATATTCAGAGGTGACACAATATTTAAATAAAGCCCATTTGGTCTTTTGGGGACAAGATCGAAAGATGCCATTGAAAGCGCAGGAAGCCATTTTTTTAGCTCAAAAAACCACAATGTGGACTGCCCATTGTCATACTGTTGTGAAATGTCATGATTTATTAGCGTGTCCCACTGAAGATTTAAGCACGACTTATTGTATGCAAGTCAAATCGGAAGAGGCAGAGACCCCTCCGGTTTTACAGCGTTATTGTGTGTTATCGCAATTTCAAGAAAAGCATTTATTATGGTGCCAACCTGTTTTACATTTTCGGCTGTCCCACTTAATGCCGTCAGAGGTACAGTCTCTTTGTCATAAATGGATTCAATGTACACAACATACTCAATTAGCGCTTTGGCAGGACTTACAACAGAGTATTATGCAAGTGATCACTTTTCAAAAAAAAGATGGATCTTCAATAAGAGGATTATTACTTTCTTTAAGTCATATTCAGCGGACTATTCTTTCTTTATTACATAAAAAATGGGATGAAAGTCAGCAGCAATATAAACAAAATCAGACGTGTTTAAACCTATTGAGTCGAGAGCTCAAAGCGAATCAAGATGTATTACAAGAACAAGGGGAAAGACAATATCATCGCGCGCAAATAGAAAGTCAATTTTTTCTGAATCAAAGAATGCAAGCTGTACAGGATCTATTTATCAACCCCTTAGAAAAATTTATCCGCTTCGTTGAAAAAAAACCTTTTTTTGAGAAAGAAAAAGAGGCCCTCTATGCCAATATGACCCATCTTTTTTTGCCAAAATCGTTGTCGGAGTCTTATAACGTTTTGATTGTGCAATTTGAGCAAGCATGGCACCGTCTTAAAGAAGAAATCCGCCTTCAATTTAAGCAGGATCAAATGACTTTTTTCAGTAAAGATGTCAATATCTTGACGGAAATTTCGAAGAAAATTGATCAAATCGAATTAAACTTGCCGCATAGATGTTTATTTACTCAAATTTCACTGCCGATTATGGAGGCCGAAGATTCTTTACAATGGAGTGAAAAAATTAATGTTTTGAAAGAAAAAATGCTTTATTTTCAAAAGGTTCAATCGAAAACAGAAGAAGAATTATTTTCATTACAACATCGGATAGAATGGCTCGAGCAACAATTAAAAAATGTATCAGCTCAATTAGAAATGCTTAAGCGCTCTTTGCCGAAAAGCGAAAAAATGCCTGCGATTTACCAGTTAGATCAGAGTCATCTTTGTGTCAAAGAAATCTATTTTGAAAAAGAAAAACAACGTTTAGATAAAAATCAAGTAGAACATATGCAAGAAATTGCGCATGTCAAAATGAAAATTCAATGGTTGACTGAGCTAAAATCAGTGCAAAATAGTACTGCTCAGGAATATCAAAATCAATTAATTATTTTGACACAAAAAAGAAAAAAATATCAAGATTATTTTATTAAATTAAAACAAAAACAATGTATAGAAGCCAGTATAAAATTAAAAAAACAAGTGCTAACACAGATAGAAGAAAATTGTACTTATTTGAAGAATATTTTTTTAGAACAGATTAATATTATTTATAATCAATATGATGAAGCATTAGAACAAGCGATGAAACGGACGTATGAATCAATGCATATGACGTTAGAAAAACAATTTGTACAACAACAAACACAACATGAATCTATTTGTGAAACTGTTTTAACAATGCAAGAAAATATAATGACAAATTATATGCCTAAAATTGAAGCGTTATTACAAGAAACAATGCGTTTATTACCAAATTAATTTTAATTATTAAAAAATTTTTCGATTTTGCTCTATATGATCGATCATGGGGAAAAATATGTTAGATATGACATTGGTCAATCAAATTGAAACAGTCCTACCCGATTCTTTATTGTCACATTGGCATGCTTTAAAACTGGAAACTGTCGAAAATTCAGAAAAATTAACAGTGTGTTTATTAGGTGCATTTTCTGTTGGAAAAAGTAGTTTAATTAACATGTTAATTGGTAAAGATTATTTATCAGTTGCACAGCAAGAAACAACCGCTTTGCCGACTTTTATTAAATATGCTGAATCTGAGACATTTCTTTTACAATCACGAGAGGGAATTGTCGAAAATACGACACTTGAAGTGTTTCAAAAAGTGATTACCCAACATGAAGGGGGATATCATTTTGCCACATTAGGCTTACCTTTAAACTGGATGAAAGATTTATATTTGGTTGATTTACCTGGTTTAGGATCTATGTCTGAGCAACATCGTGAATATACGCGGGCACAAATTCGGTCGACAGATATTGTTTTATATTTATTACAGCCCCGCGGGCCAGATGCTGAAGATCTCAAAATGTTACAATTTATTGTGAGTTTAGGAAAACCTGTTAAAATTTTAATTGCACAGTGGGATTCTGTATTAGAAGCGGTCAAATTAGGTGAGAAAATGCCTTCTCTTGAAAAATGGGCGTCACAAATTCAAGAGGTAACAGGAGAATTAGCTGTTTTATTGCCCGTCTCAAAAACAGGTATTGGGCGTTCTGGAGTGTTAGATTATTTAGATTTAATCCAGACAGATTCAATGTCAATAAGAGCCAAAAGATTTTATTCTGAAGCGGTTCTTTTGTTACAAACTGCTGTGGAGCGTTTGTCTGAGCAAAAAGAAATGTTAAACGCGAATCTTTTTGTTCAAGATCAATCACAAAAGGATGCGATCTTACAAAAGCGGACTGAAATGTTGGAATTAAAACGCCAAATTCATCAGAAGCTACAACAAGAACAGCAACAAATTGAGCAGCAATGGCGAAGTTATATTATGGTTGAAAAACAAGTGCTCAACCAAAATTTAGAACAAATCAAAAACCACTTGTTGCATCAAGCATTAACTAAAGAAAATTGGCAAATTTTTATTGAAGAGGGGCATGCACAATTTGATTTATGTGCACAAAAACTGGCAATAGAAGCCAGTACTATTGCTAAGCAATATGGGAATATAGATCTTCCTGAACTGGCAAAAAAACAACTGAATGTTCGTTTTCCAGAGATTGAAAAAATTGAAAAAGAGGCGTTTAGCCAAGCTGGCCGGATGCAGATTCTTAAAGACGAATTTGCAGAAGTGACAGCTAAATTGGATAGAATTATGCAGGAAAAAGAGACGCAACCTGATCCGCAATCGCTGTCTGAATTAGAACAATATAAGCATGAAATTAGACAATTAGAAGAGGTCAAAAAAGAATTGATGGGACAACATATTCCCAAAATTGATCATATTGTCAATCAGGGTTCAAATTTAGGCAGTACAATGGGGAGAACATTTGGCGCCATTGTGGATATTGGTTTGATATTCATTGCGCCTCAAACAATTGGAACAAAAGTGGCGAGTATTTTTGGCAAAGGCGTAACTGCCATGCAAGGTGCGAAAAAGGGGTCTCCGCAAGCGACTTTATTACAAAAAACTAAAAATAGTCATCATCTGTTGGGAAAAATGATAGAGCATACAGGCGGTTTTTTGCAGACACTTTCTGTTGAGTATTGGTTTGAAAAAGTAGGGAGTCGTTTTGATAAACCCCCCCGTGTTGAGTCCGTCGTGGATTTGCAAGCAATCACAGAAATGGAGATTGAAAAACAAGATATTATGGCGCAAATTCAAGAACGTAAGAATAAATTACAGCATTTAGAAAATCAACGCCAAGAATTAGAAGATAATGCTTTTATTCAAAAACAACATGAGCATCGTGCTGCCCAACTTCGAGAACAAATTGCCCAACGTGAGCACGAATTGCAAAAGCGGCAAGAGCAAGCTGAACAAGATGCGGCTCTGCGTCAAAAGCAACTTTTTGCGAATCAAATTGAGCAGGCCCTGACACAATGGATTGGCCAATTTGATTATTATGCCTCTGGAATTGAAGCCCAATTATTTTATTTGTTTAAAATTTATGCAGAAAAACAGGTAGAAAGCGCCCTTGAAACTTATGAAAATCATTTGGTTTCATTGGAAGAAAAATTAATGCGCTCTCCGCAAGAAAGACAAGCCGCTGAACAATGTGTTACGACACAAATTGAACAAGTTACACAATATCGACAACAATGCCAAAAATATGCAACAATGCTGTTTTAATTAAATGAATTTAACACTAAAAAACGCTTCTGAAGAAAAAGAAGCGTTTTTTATTAAATAAAATCAGGGAAGAAAAATGACACAAAAAGATCAAAATAGTAAAAATCAAAAAATGGGCACACTTTCTACAACAACAGTGGGTGAACCAGATAAAAAGACAGCTATTATGGCAATATTAAGGCCGTTTATTGAGTCCATTTGTGATGACAAAATTAAGGCGGTCTTGCAACAAGAGTTGACAGTGGGAAAAGCGTTGCAACATCAAATGGATATTATTATGGATCATGTGACATCGTTACAAGATCTTTCCGCGACGTTGAATGAAAATCTTGTTTTTCAACAGACCCAAAATTTATTACTGGAAAAAGTGACACAACTGACCCAAACACAAGAAGAATGTAAGCAATTAAGTCTTGCTTTACACGCAAATGAACAGCGTTGGATTCAATTGAACACAAGTTATACAGAACAAGAGCAAATTATGATACAACTTAAGCAGGAATTAAATGAAACAAAAATTCAGTTACAAAATGCAAAAACAACGCAAGAAAGTCTTGAAAATATTTTACAAATCGTCCGTGAAGAACGTAATCAATTTGAAATAGAATTGGCGGCCTATAAATTAATGACAACGTTGCCCAGTGCTACAGGTGAAACAAAATCGTCCCCTAAAAAAAATACAACAAGAAAAACAAAAACACCTATTCAGACAGAAGATGCGGCCAATTCAGACAATGCGAATTAAGGTGCTAATAGATAGAGATAACAAATTAAATTGACATAAAAAATGGAGAGGAGAAAAAATTGAGTCAGGTAAAAATTAAATCAGATTGTTGTGATCGTTCAGAAGAAAATATTTTGAGTCAATTTAAAACAGCAAAGACGGCTACGGCTTTTATTTTAGCTGTGATTCAAAATGCTTTGCAAAATGAAGGAAATAATTCTCATATTGATGAAGCGATCAAAGACAGCATAAAAAATTTAATACAGGCGGAGATAAAAAATTTACGGACTGAATTTAAAAAAGAAATAGCCAGCTTGGAAAAATTACTTGTCGAACGCCCACCAAAAAATAAATTATCCTTAGAAAAAGTGCCGTCCCCGTCTTCCTCAAGAATCACAATGGATGAAAAATCTGAATCATCAAATGATTTAGTCAAGCAATTGCAAGCCGAAATTGAACAACTCAAAAAAGAGAAGGCTGATTTAGAAAGTCAGTTTCAATCTGAATTAAAACAGCAGAAAAAAGATCTGGATGCACAATATTCTAATGTAAAAACAGAACGGGATAATCTAGCTAATTTACACAGTGAACTTCGTGCTCAGCAGGATGAATGGGTTCGTCAAGCCGCGGCATTGCAACAGAACTTGGCCGATAAAACAGCAGATTTAGAAAAAACGCAAAAGGAATTGGCTGAGAGAACGATTGAATTAGACCAAACATTTGGCGCGCATCAAGCCTTATTGAAAAAATTGATTGCAGAAAATCGTCAAGATGTATTAAAAATAATCTGTAATATTTCAGAACCTGTCACAGTATTTAGTCATGAGTTATTGAAAAATTTTGTGATTCAATCCGGACAGTGGAATAGTATTCGTGTCATGTATGAGAGCCTCAAAAATAGTGTTTTTAATACCAAAGAAAAAGAATCAGATTCTATTTTTTGGTTATTTGACATCATGATACAAACATATAATCGTTCACATCATTTGAAACCCGCGCAAGTGATTATTCCAAAAATTGAGACAAAATATAATTATGAAATTCATTTAAGTCCAAAAAGTCCGAAGAAAATTGAAGTCGTGTTATTACCTGGCATTCAAGATACGAAAGGGAGTCTCATTTTTAAACCAGTTATTTTGTAGTTTTTAATTTCTTAAATAAGAGGAGAAAGTAATAAGTTGTACTTATTACCTGTGACGTTATGAAACGTAATGAAATTTATATTCCTAAACATTGGTTAGGCGCATTAAAAGAAATTGAAACGCTGCCAGAAAATGCTACTACAAACCGTTATGATCTTGTTGCGCTCACAAAAAAATTGGCCGATTTTGGTCAAGACAACCGTTTTATTTGTGCGCGGGCAAAATTAAAAGAAAACACTTTGTTTCATTTTGTCTATGATTTTGATTTAAAAGTTGTGTGGTTGATGAATCCAGTTTTTGCCTTGTTGATGAAAAATCAAGTGATGGATAGCGTAGATAAACAGCAAACGTGGCTCTTGCCAACCTATCAGCAAACACATAGTCTTTTTGTCGATTCAACGCGATTTGAAGGATTAAAACAATCTGTTCCCCCTCCATTTGATTTAACAGGATTATTTTTTTATTACGATGAATTGGAATTGATTATAAAAGCTTTTGATCCTGCCCAACCGAAACTAAAAATGACAATGAATGCCACAGAGAGTGCCCAGTTATTTCTTGTTCTCCCCATGAAATTAGAAACATTTGTGTCTGATTTTGTCTGTTCTGATTTATATGAAACAAGAAATGAAACAGGGGATTGGTTAACTGCCGAACATTGGCGCTTGATGTCTATGACAGCCGCCGGTTTTACAATGTTTTGTACTTTTCTCTCTCAGTTGGATGACTATCAAGCCAATCTGCCTGCGCTTGAAAAAGCGTGGTTAGAAGATACGAATAAAGGCTTATGGGAACTTTATTGGGATACAAGACCGAACAATAGTCAAGATTATATCAAATTAAATTTACCCCAATCTGTTGAAGTCCGGAACCCGGAGTTAGATATCCGTCAAAATGCCAAAATTGGGATTGATTTTGGAACAAGCAGTACGGTTGTGGCGGTCCGTCAAGATGGCCGCACTGAATTATTACGGGTTGGCGTCGCGGATTTCTTGGCCCCCCCTAAACCGAGCGATTATCAAAATCCAACCTTATTGGAATTCAAAGACTTTACACAATTAATTCAAAAGTGGCAAACAGAAGTACATCGTCCATTATTAAAATGGGGTGAAGAGATTCGTTTGTCGCATGAAGCTTTGCATGTTTTGCGGGGGAGTTTAACTGATGCCAAAACCGTTTCAAGTATGCTCAGTGGATTAAAACAGTTTCCGTTAACCGAGCGAAATAATGCCGTTGTGCGTCTTGTTGATCAAAAGGGTAGAGAATTTCATATTCCCAAAGTAGTATGGCGCGATTTAGTCAAAGGTGAGCCATTGACAGTTAGTGCGGAAGATGCTTTTGATCCCATAGAATTATATGCTTATTATTTGGGCTTGTTTATTAATAATCGTCATAGTGGAATTTATTTAAATTATTACATGACGTTTCCTGTTGGCTATGAAAAAGAAGTTCGCCAAACTATTTTGGCTTCTTTTAAACGTGGATTATTACGCAGTTTGCCTGCAACATTATGGTCTTCACCAAATATTGAAAAATTTAATGTTGTTGAAGTAGGGACAGAGCCTGTCGCCTATGCCGCGGCCGCACTAGATTTCTTAAAAAAAGAAGAGAAGCTTATTTTACCTAATGAGCATCAGCCACTTTATTATGCGATTTTTGACTTTGGGGGGGGCACGACAGATTTTGATTTTGGGGAATATCGTCTTGCTACAGATGAAGAACTTGAAGAGGAAGGTTATGAAGAAGTCTTAAAACATTATGGGGCGAGTGGCGATAAATTCTTAGGGGGCGAAAACCTGATTGAAAATTTAGCCTATAAAGTTTTTGAATATAATCAAAATCAGTGTCGGGAAAAGCATATTCAATTTACATGTCCGTTAGATGCGGTGCGTTTTCCTGGCTCGGAAATGTTAATCAATCATTCTTGGATTGCAAAAGCGAATACCACTGTTTTGATGAGTGCTTTACGTCCGCTTTGGGTAGAATATGGCAAGTATGAAAAAGAAGAAGACATTTTAGAAAACTTAGACGAAAAAGGGTTGAGTCTTACGCTTTTTGATAATGAAGGCAATCCAAGAGAAGAGTATTTTGAATTGCCCTTTGTTGCCCTGAAAACTTTTTTATCTGATCGTGTTTATAAAGGAATTAAAGCCTTCTTTTCAGCGATGAAAGAAGCTTTTAATAAACAGGGGAAAAAGCCTGAAAAAATCAATATTTTGCTTGCAGGGAATGCGTCTAACTCTGTTTTGGTACAAGATATTTTTACAGCAATTAAGAAACAATTAATTCCACAGAAAGAAAAAGTCCAATTTATTGAATTTATTAGAGATCTCAAACATGAAATTGCTATTTTGAAAGGCGAAGCCATTCCCATATTGATGGAAGAGGAACATATGGGGCCGTTTGAAAAATTAGTGAAGATTGACGAAATTCGGGCGATTTTACAGCGGGAAGACGAAATTTCTTTTCCTGAGCTAGAAATTTATAAGCCATTACAAGAAAATAATAATAACTTATTTGGTGTCACAGGAAAAACTGGAGTAGCAATCGGGGCCCTCAAATTAGTGCCGGGGGAAACGCTGAAAGTAGAAGAGCCACAAGGTGCGGAAAATGCGCCTTTTCAATTCTTTGTGGGACGTTATTTACGTGATGTTTTTAAACGTATTCTCAGTAGAAATGACGAATATAATATTTGGTATGAATTAGGTAAGCCAATTAGAAATGCGTTTGTTTTGGTATACACACAAGATACACGTGTTGTTACTGAATCCATCCGCCGTGGTGAAAAAGAAAGTCTTATTCGTGAGATTACGCTTGAATTTGAAGGCGATATGACAAATAAGCGTCTCTTCCTGTGCGCGAAAGCCCCGAATGAAATTGAAATTGTATTGGCCGATTCTCTTGAGGAAGCCCAAAATGATGGGCTTTCTTGTACACAATATCGTAAAATTTCCTTACTTTAGTTAATAAAAAAATACAGGTATTGGCGTGTGTTGCAGGTTTTTTGTCCCTAAACAAAAGGCTTGTGGGCTTTTTTTGAACAAAGCTTGTATGATTCTTTCAATAAAAAATGTGTACAATAGAACGTTTTTGATGACTTATTTTTGTATAAGGAGTTTCAGATGCCAGAATATAAAACATTAGAGGTTTTAACACAGTTTCTTTCTAATAAAATGATTGTGGATCCTGTTATTGGTCAAATTCAATCCATTATTGATGAAATGGTGGACCAAGAAAAATTGCGCCAAGATTTACGTCAATGGGCCAATAATTATAATAATTACAGTAAACGGGCTTCTCAAGAAACCCAAACGATTCAGCACGAGTTAGAAACCGTTTCAAATCGTCTTAAAGAAGAAACACGTCATATTGATGAACGGATTAAGGGATCAGTAAAACAAGCTGAAGAAAATTTAGCCCGTGAATTAAAACAATTTAACGATCAAAATCTAAATAAATTTAAAAAATTTAAACAAGATTTTGAAAGCGAGTTTGTTAAAATCGAACAAAAATTCAATACGGAGAGTAAACGTCTTGAACAATCAATCGGTTCAATTTTAGGACAGCAAGAACGTAATTTCAAACGGGATATTGAAACATTACAGCGCGAACAAAAAAATATCCATGAAAAATTGACACAAGAAATTGAACAATCCAAAGTTCATATTGACCGCACGCTGACGTATCAAGAGGATCGTTTTAGTAAAGAATTTGAACAGTTTAAGAAAAATATTTCGGATGTTCAAAATGAAATGCGTAAAAGTTTACATACCATGCAACAACAATGGAATACGGACAAAACGGAAAGCGTCACGCGGTTGCAAATCATGAAGCAGGAAGTTGAAAGTCACCTCAAAGAACTAAAACAACAAATGGGTCTTTTTGAGCAATCCAAAGAAGATTTTTTGCGTCGAATTGATGCGCAAATGAAAACACAACAAGAAACTTTTCATCAAATTGAAAAACAATATGCCGATTTATTATTACAGCAAAAATGTTTTGTTGAGCTCAAAGAAGAAGAAACAGCCAAAAATCAAGGTATTTTAACAAATACGGTGTGGTTAAATCGATGTACTTATGTGCTGGCTTTTATTCCAACGTTACCGCGCTCTTTATCTATTCCTGATTTGCGGCATATTTTCGGGGGCGTTTCTTTAGATGGGTTAATTAAAACGCCATTTTCTCCGCCGTCAGAAGCGCTGATTCAAGTTAAAAAATATCAATTTGAAAACTATTTACCAGAATCTGAGCAACATGTAATTGCGGATTTATGCAACGCAATTTTTAGACAATATCATGTTGAAATTTCGCCTTCTATTCGTTTATTTTTACAAAAATATACTACGCAAAAATGATCTGGGATGCGCAAAAATGTGAGGCCATGACAAGCGCATTAATGCAACAGCTTCAACACAGTGTTTATCCAAAAGAAAAAATGAATTTGACTGCTACTTATGCTTTGAGTCGTGTCGAAAAAACAGTGTATGAAGCAGTAGATTTAGTAGTGCAATTGGCAGAACCATGGCTATCAAATTCACTGACAGAAAAAGTGATCATGCATAGTGCGGCCATACATGTTTATGCCCGTATTTTAGACGATGCCCTGGATGAAGCATTGCCTATTAATCGATTATTATTATTGCGGGGGCAAGCGTGGTATTGGGAACAAATCTATGCATTAGGGGGGCTTTATCCCGCATTGCAGCATGAAACAACAGCTTTAATTCAAGAAACTATTTTGGCTGTCGAAAAAGAAGAACAATATTTGACAGATAATAGGCGAATTTCCCTTGATTTTTTTATTTGGGCAGAAAAAAATCATCATTTATTATTGGCGCCTTTATTGCTCTCAAATAATAATAAAACTTATCAGAAAATGCGCCAAACCTTACGGTTTTTTCTTGTTTTATTGCAAGCGCGCGAGGAGTTGGCCCAACGTCAACTTGATCGCTCTGCATTTCCTGCTTTATTGCATTTTTTAATGAATCACTTTGAAAAAAACACAGCATTATTACAACTTGCTGAAATGGGTTGGCCTTGTCTTGCATCACGTATTATTCCAGTATATCAAACAATATTAATGCGTTTAAAATCAAATTTTTGAGGATATTTTGGTGGATAAAACTGTTTCATACGAGCTTATTGAGGCATTAAATACAATTAATGCTGCTTTTGCAGCAGAACGCATTGAGTTCAAACGGAGTGCTGCGACGGTTCGAGTTATTGGCGAATTTTCTTCAGGTAAAACGCGTTTGATGAACGAATTATTTGGCGGATTAATACCACAAGCTTTGATGCCAGTCAGTAGTCGAGAGTGCCAAACCATTGTGCCTCTTGAAATAACATATGGGAATCCCGCTTCGCTTTCATTAATAGAACGTGTTTGTGATGAGGCGAGTAGTACGGTTTTGCAAACTTTATCACAATTTCCGACACGGGAAGAGATATTAAAAGATTATCCTCAAATTAATCACAAAATGCGTTTAGAACTGACTGTGCCTGAACCGCATTTATGTGTTCAAACCGATGGCATTGAAGAGCATTCTATTCCCCGACGGCTGACGCTGATTGATATGCCTGGCTGGAATAATGATGATTTCGACGCTGAGCGTGATAAAGAAAAAGTGGTTGATAAATGGACATTTGCATTGGTCTATGTACTTGCATCAACCCGAATAGATAGCCAATATAATCAAGATGAATTAACAACCCTTTTGGAATTATTGCAAGATGAAGCATGGTTCTTAGACCAACCAACGTTAGTCATTGTTGTTACGCATTGTGAAGAAAATTTCCACCAGCGCGCGACAGAGATCATGGCTCAGCGTATTAAGGCGATTAAAACGAAATTAAATTATGACGATTTAGCTGTTAAAATTCAATGTGTTGATTTTCAGGAACTGACTCCGGCAACCAAAACGCAATTTACTCATCAATTTTGGGAAAATTTATTTTCAGGTTGGGAAAAATATAGCGCATTTAGTCAGGAAAGCCGAGAAATTGATATCACTCGTCATTTAGGGGGATGGAGTCCATTTGAAGAATTTCAAAGTATACGAGATGTCGTCCTGGATGCAGAAACAATTATTTATAACTTTTTTTCAAAAGCGGATGCGATGATTCCATCAATGAATACTAATCGATTGGTGGCTTTAAAAAGTAGTTCAGATTGTTATAAAAGATTATGGTCTGAATGGGAAAAAACAATTGGACCCATTCAATTAGAATCCCCATTTCATCATAGAATTAAGCAATTAAAAGCCGGAAATAATCCGTTTGCGCCTTGGTGGAATTATTTTGTTGCGCAGCCCATTCAAGAAATATTAAAGCAATTAGATCAGCTTTTACAAAAAGTAGATGGCGCTTTTGAGCAAGTCTATCGCTTGATGAAAGAGGCGGAGGCCACGCCCGATAAAAAATTTAATCTGAATCAGTTTTTTGTAGAAACAATCAAGCCGACCTATCTTGAGGTCCGGCTTCATTTTGAAAAAAAGACAAAATTAATTTTAGATAAGCCTTTACATGGCATTTTACGCAGCTCAACGCCTGATCGTATTTTGGCCACTTTAATTGCGATGACTTGTGTACAAGATGCGTTTAGTCATGTCCATCGCGTCAAGAAATTGTAATTTACAAAGGAGCGGTAAAACATGGCTAACTCGGCTTTAATCATTCCCTTTTTGGTCGGGATAACGATTCTTGTTTTATTCATTAGTTTTATAATGCAATATGTTGTTCCCGCACTAAAAATTCAGGCCCAATTAAAAAAAATTAATGGCGCGCTGAAAAAATTAACCAGTCAAGCCTATGATCAACATATAGCACCAAATGAAGTGGTCAATTGTATGCAAACGCAATCTTCTTGTGCTCAAATCTGGAAAGAATATGCGACGACATTGCATTTACAACAAACAAAAGAAAATTTACCCCGTTATCGCACAACCACGCCGTCCGCTGTTTTTTTTACAGAAGTCCGTTTAATTGATAATCTCTTACATGTTGAATTTTTTAAACATTTACCAGGTATTTTGACAGGAATTGGGATTATCGGGACATTTTGGGGGCTTGTGATGGGCTTGAGTGGTTTTCATCCGACTGAAAATCCGACAGAAGTTCGAATGAGTTTGACGGCCTTGATTGGGGGCGTGCGTGAGGCTTTTATTGCCTCGGGTTTGGCCATTACGGCGGCGATGATCATTACCTTTTTGGAAAAATTACTGATTGCACGCGGTTATAAACAAATTCATGTTTTAACAGAATCGATTGATGCCCTTTTTCATGCGGGGGTTGTGGAAGAATATTTGGCGAGTCTGGTAGCCGAGCAAAAAGAAACGATTCTTGTTCTGCAACAAGGGGATCAAAATCGGCAGACTGAGCACAATCAGTTACAGGAAGCGTTCGCACAATTAACTGCTCAATTGACACAACAGCAAGCGGCCACAATACAGTGGTTAGAAGAAGTGCAAATCAAAAAAGGGTTTGGGTCGATTTATACTGCTTTGAAAAATTTGCAAAAAGTACAGGAAGACAATCACACGATCGCCCAATTAGCCCAGCATGCACAGTATGAGGGGCTAATTCGGTCTTTCGCAGATTTCTCTAATCAGACAGTAGAAAATACGCAAAGAATTGTAGAAAATCAGCAGACAGAACATCAATCCTTGAGAGAGAACTTAGCGGAACAGAATAATACGCTTTCTGTTCAGTTAAAAACACTTATTCAGAAGATAGATACGCATTTTGGAGCGGCTTTAAAAGAACAAAAAAGTCATGAGGAAGCAATCCAGGTTATTTTGACAGATCAAACGCAAAAAATTCTGAGTACTTTCACGCATTATGGCAAAAATTTAGACACGCACCTGAGTCATTTAAAATTAGCCCTTAATCAACATTGGGACAAGAACGCAGACTTAATTGTAAAATTTGAAAGCAGTTTGGATTCTTTTGTCACTAAAGTGAATGATGTAAATCAACAAATTGTGATAACGGTGAATCAAATTCATGCGCGAATGGAAGAAAGTTTGGGTTTAATTGAAGAAAACGCGAATCAGTTTGAACGGATTAGTCAGCAACTCGATATGGGGTTTGAAAAAGGTGTCAAATTTTATCAGGAATCCGGAAAAATTTTGAGCACTTTACGGCAGAATACTGAGTTTTTAACAGAAATTACCGGACGAAGTGAGCAAATTGTGACCCATTACGATCAAGTGAATCAAGATTTAACAGCAATTGTAAATAATGTTGGCGGGATGACTGGAACATTTGATCATCATTTTGGCCGGATCGCCGAAATTGAGGACAAATTAAGTGAGATGGCTAATTATGTCATTACAACTATGGATGAAAGTTTCTCTGGTTTAACAGTCAGCATGAAAGAAAACTTTGATGCCTTTACAGAAAATATGCAGATAAGTCGGACCAAACTAGATGATAAACTTGAAAAAACGGCGTTATCGTTAACAACGTCTGTGCAAGAATTGGCCCAAGCGACAATGCATATTCAACAAGTTAATTATAATTTAGAACAATTTAATTACATTAGTGAAGGCTTAAAAGCGAGCCAGCGCCATATTGCTGAAATCGTGATGCATTCTGAATCTGTATTAAAACATGTCAGAAAAAATACGACGGATTTTGAACGCATCGTCACTGAAAATCAGGTCATGTTGGCTTTACAAGAAAAAATGCAAACACAAATGCAAACTTTTGTGGTGGAGATGGCCGGTCTTGTGAGCACAGCAAATCACCAATTTGAGATAGTCACAAGAGGCTATGCCCAGATTGAACAAATTACTGAACATATTCAACCGATTTTGTCAGAAAACTTTGATTTATTCAAAGAAAAAATGCAAACGCATCAAGACGAATTTAATACACATTTAATTGATAGAATAGATGCATTTGAGCAAACGATTCAAAATTTTGCGGGAACAATCACAAATATCAATCAAGTCTATTCAAACACGCATTTATTAAAACAATTAAGTGAGGATATTCAGCATTTATTATCTAAAATTCTCGTAGAAGAACGTCAATTTGAACAAATGACTCACACAGTCCAAGCGCGACAACAGACGCTTTCAGAGACAACAAACGTGATTCAAGTGAAAATTGATGAGTTTTTAAGCCAGTTTAAACAAATAGCGTATGGAATGCGAATCATTTTACCTAAGGTCAATCAATTAGTGACCGACTTGGAACAGGTTATGCCTACGCAACTTAGCGTGGCTAACGAAAAATCTGACCCCAATGAAAATAGAGCGAAGACAGTTTCTGATACTGAAGCCGAGCCGGCTTCTCACAGTCATCATGAAGTATTCAGCCAAGAAGAAAAGTAATTTTTGCAAGGGGTAGCCTAGATTATGTTTACTTTTATCGATCCCCTCGGAAAGCGAAAAAAGCGTGAAGAGGCAGAAAAACCATTTTGGATTTCGTATGCGGATTTAATGACAGCATTAATGATGCTTTTTCTCGTAGTGATGGCTGTCTCGCTGATTATGATGACCCGTAAACTCAGCGAAGAAGAACAGCAAAAAATTGACCGCGAGCAGGAAATACAATTAGTGATGAATAAACTGTTTGATACACAGAAGTTGTTTCCGCAAGTACATATTGACAAAAAAAGTGGGCAAATTGATTTTAAAGACATCGTTCGATTTGATCGAGGAGATTATCATCTCTCGGTAGAAGGCGCCCGACTTTTACGCGCTTACATTAAAACCATTTTGGTATTATATCAAGAGCCGATTGCGAAAAAATGGTTAAAACGCATTATCGTAGAAGGTTTTACAGATCAAGATGGCTCATATTTGTATAATCTTTCACTGAGCCTTGCGCGTTCACAAAGTGTGATTTGTGCGCTGTTTGCTGCGCCTTATCCAGATGAATCCCCCTTGACAACTGAAGAAAAAAAGCAAATTTTACGCTTATTTGTAGTCGGAGGCTTTTCATTTAATTCGGCAAAAGCGACCAAAGAAGAAAGTCGTCGAATTGAGTTGCGAATGGAATTTAGACGTTTGGATGAGCCGCTCGAGGCACAGAATGTGTTGCCTAGTACACTTGAATTTGGACAATGTAACATGAATTAAGTAAAAAACTCCTGCTTTTCGTAGAAGCAGGAGTAAAATCATGTATTCTTTTCATGATAAGATACGATGTTGTTTTGCCGCTTGAATCCATTTTGGAAATTCTTTTAATAAGCGATCATATAAAATTTGATCAGAAATACGGCGAATGTCATCAATTGTAAAAAAAGAACAATTATCAACCAAACGTCCTCCCATGGTATCTAAATGTTCAAAAATGCCATAATTGGCCCCACCTAGTCCTACAAATTGCCAAAAAATTGGATAGCGCGAGGCTTCTGTTAGAATTTTCTTAATTTTATTACTTTGTAAAACGCCCCCATCACTGATAAAAACAACATAAACAGGTACGGTTGCTTTTTGATATTGTTCAATAATTTGATACAAAATAGGAATTTCATTGTTTCGGCCGCCTTGAATTTGTTGCAATTTAACTTGCCTATTTAAATAATTAGTCATATTAGATAATTTAACCGGCTCTAACTGAATACAGGCATCGGCATATGCCCAGACATCTAAACTGTGATGTGTATCAAATTGCAACGCAAGTGCACTAATACGATCGATTACCATTTGGACGCGCCCATCTTTATATTGACGAGACATCGATCCCGAAGCATCTAACACAAGAATCACTTGAGCCTGTATCTGTTCAAGATGATTTTTCTCAAGCGCAAGATGCATTGTTTTGAAAAGTGAAAGTAAATGGGGGGCATGTTGATTAATTTCTTTTTCAAGTTGGATTTTTTTCGGGGAAGAGGGCGCAGATTGTTCTTCTTCGCCCCCAAAAGCCTGTAAAAGCGCCTTTAATCCTCCATTAAAACCTTGTCCCACTGCGGAAAATCGCCACATGTTTTTATAATAAATTTCACCCACAATAATTGCTTTTTCTGCATTAAAATCAGTATGATGAAATTCAAAAAGGGCCGCGGTTTGGCCATCAGGATAGCACAAGCGCAAATGGCCTTTTTCAATTTGGGACATTTTATAATCCCCATCAATCGTGATTGTAAAAACCAATTTTTGAATAAAGCTCGGCAATTGGTCTAATTGAATCATAAACCCTTCTTGATCTTGTGGAAAACGCGATCCTGTCATAGCGATCACGTGATTGGGCGCGTTTTGTTGGTTATAAAAAATAAAATAACGATCGTCAATTAATTGATCATTTTCATCTACACCGAAACACGCCATATCAAAATTAATCGACTGCTGGCTCTGGATAGAAAGCCCAATATAGATTTGATGAAGATTGACTTGTTGAAAACAATCAGCAAGTGTAATGCGTTGTCCTGCAATTAAGTGATACATAAAATCTTGTCTCATGGATAAATTAAAAAAAACCATGTTGGCTAAAAATGATTTCAACTCGCACAATAAAAGTTAATATTGATTGATAAGATACTATGTAAGATAAACTATTTGTATTGTAACAAAAAAAAGCGGATTGATTTTGAGCGAAGTCAATTTGATTTGATCACGAGGGAGAAAGTTATGGCTCAGACTTTGATTAGTTTTTTGGGAAAAGCGCTAGATAATAAAAATTACCGTTCTGCCACGTATCAGTTTGAAGAGAATATTTACGAAACCGATAATTTTTTTGGGATGGCATTACAAAAGCAAATCAGGGCAGAAAAAATAGTCATTTTGGGGACAGATGGGAGCATGTGGTCTGTGTTGGTTGAGCATCTTTCTACAGAAGACCAAAGCGCTTATGAAGATGAGCGTTT
>CAZDFJ010000027.1:0-31933 GCA_964504875.1 uncultured Burkholderiales bacterium
CTTGCCATTTTTTCCCATTCTTGAAAGTGCTTTTTCGCCTCTATTAATAATGAATATTGGACTGCTGAATGATTTGTTGTCAAAGATTCAATTTGACTTAAATCTTTGTCCAAATTTTGAATTTTTTCCGAAAATTTTCGATTATTTTCAATCGCTTGTTCAAACTCTGTGAATGTTAATGTTTTATTCAAAAAATCTCTTGTTGAACGAAAATCATCCCATGTAGTTCTTGCACTAGAAGCTATTTTTGCATTAATCGCCACTTCTTCTGTCATACTTCCTAGATGAAAAGTTTGCCATAACATATAAAAACCTTGAATAAGCGCAATGCATATTAATGCGCTAATCCCCAATAAAACACGTAATTTTATCGACATAAATTGATACCTTCTTTATAAAGGAAAATTAATAACTAGGAAGTGTTGGTAAAGTAGGTTGCGTATTTTTGCTCGAGAGATTCTTCATAAAATCAATTAAATCTTGTATTTCTGCTGGGTTAAGCGCGATAGGTTGCATTAAAGGAGAAAGCGTGGCGCGTTTTTTTCCTCCAGTCACGTAATGAATGATGACCGCCTCAAGACTCTGAAGGCCGCCATCATGCATATACGGCGCCCGCTGCGCAATTTCTCGTAAGCTGGGCGTTTTCATTGCATACATATCTTTAGGATTATGCGTCACTTTATAACGGCCTTGATCTAACGACTGAAAAGATCCAATATCATGAAATTGATCATCTGTTAAACGCCAGCCATAATGGCATAAAATACACCGCGCTTTTCCAATAAATAAGCTAAAACCGCGCTTGGCAGAAGAGGACATTGCTTGTTCATCCCCCTTAATCCATCGATCAAAAGGCGCCTCTCCAGAAATTAATGTCCGTTCGTATGTACTAATGGCTTTAAGAATAGTCTGTGTCGTTAAGCCTTCCTTTGGAAAAGCTTTTGTAAAAGCACGACGATATCCCTCTAATTTATTGAGTCTTTCTACTGCGGTATTTAATGGGAGCGCCATTTCAAAGGGCGATTGAATGGGACCTTTTGCTTGTTCTTCTAGGCTTTTGGCGCGGCCATCCCAAAAAAAAGCATTGCCCCATGCATGATTTAAAACAGTAGGCGCTTGTCTTTCAAGTGGTTTGGCCCCCGCCCCAATGGCTTTTGCTAAGGGAACCTCCCATCCAAAAGAAGGATTATGACAGCTCGCGCAATTAAAATTTTGGTCTCGAGATAATCTGGGATCAAAAAACAACATTTTGCCTAAAGCCGCTTTTTCTGGTGTATACGGATTATCTTGCGGAAAAGGAATCACTGTCGGACGTTTGAATTGTTCTTTTATTGAACTGAGAGAATCAGCATCAGCAAATGAGATGAATAGACCTCCCAAAAGAAGAGAGAATAAAAATTTTTTTTGAAATTTAAATTTGAAAGACATGTCTTTCACCATGAATGTAATAAAGATGAATCAATCATCAAAAAAAAGCTTGCCTTAATTTCTTAAGACAAGCTTAAAAATATTGATTTAAATTCTATTCTAAATTCAATGTGAAAACAAGTAGGAGTTCTTCTAAAATTTGATAAAAACAAAAATAAAATTATTTAATATTTATTAATATATGAATTTTTCGTCCCCTTATTTCTTATTTAAAATGATAAAAACTCAATAAATACTATTTTATTTAAAAATTTCTATCGCTTTTTCCAAATCACGAGATTGTTCTGCAAGAGATCCAGAAGCAGCAGAAACCTGCTCAACAAGCGTTGCATTTTGTTGTGTAATTTGATTTAATTGTGACACCGCTGTCCGAACTTGCTCAAGATTATTAGATTGTTCCATAGAATCCTCTGCAATACGCGACATAATGACCGTAATCGATTTAATCGAACTCACGATTTCTTCCATGGTCGTCCCCGCAGAAGCAACAAGTTCACTACCGCGCTTAATTTTTTGCACAGTGTCTGTAATTAATTGTGTAATATTTTTGGCCGCCTCCGCAGAGCGTTGGGCTAATTGACGCACTTCATTTGCTACAACCGCAAACCCTTTCCCTGCATTCCCGGCCCGCGCAGATTCTACTGCGGCGTTTAAAGCTAAAATATTGGTTTGAAAGGCGATATTATCAATAATAGTTGTAATTTCATTGACTTTATGTGAACTAATATTAATTTCTTCCATTGTGCGCATTACTTGTTCGACCACAATACCGCCGCGCTCAGCAATTTCTGTAGATTGGGTCACATAAATATTAGCTTGTTTAGCTTGTGTCACACTGGATGACATCACCTCAACAAATACATCTAAGCTCATTGTGGTTTGCTCAAGATGACTGGCTTGTTTTGTCGTACGATTGGCGAGATCAATATTACCTAGCTCGATTTCCTCAGCAGCAGTCCGCATTACTCGAATCGCACCTACCACTTGATTAATTAAATTTTTCAACGAGAAGGTTGCATGATTGACATTTGCAATTAAAGATTTGAATTCATTATGATAATGATCCAGATCCATTTGCACACTGAGATCTCCATTTGCAATCCGTGACATTGTTTGATTTAATTCATGAATCGTCTCTGCAATAACACTTACTGTGTCATTAATATTATCTTTTAGAACCTTTAATTCACCTTGGGCTTCAATTTGGATTGCATGCTGAAAATCGCCTATTTTGATCGCGGCCATCGTGGCATTAATTTCTTGAATGACCCCTTCCATCGAGAGCATGGCTTGATCCACTGCCTTTTTAAAATTACCTTCAATTTGTTCTGAAACACGTTGTGAAAATTGACCTTGAATTAACGAACACATCACTTTTGTTAATTCTTGAATAGTAAAATCAACACGATCTACAGAATAATTAATATTTGTTTTTAAAGTAAGCAAATCCCCAACAACTTCACTACGAACCCGTTTCGAAAAATTACCGCGAGCAACCGCTTCCATCACCGTATTAGTTTCATTAAATGTCTGTTCTAATGAGGCACTAAATTTGTTCATATTACGGATTAATTCCCCAAATTCATCTTGGGAATGATAAATAGCCCGATGATGAAATTGACCTGTGGTAGTAATTTTTGACAAAAAAGTGTGCAAAATTTCGAGGGGCTGTTGAATGACTTTTTTGACTGAGAAAATAATAATAACCACTAAAAATATTAAAGAAATCGCTGCAACCAAAACAACTGTTTGAACTAATCCGTAAATTTCTTGATTAATTTGAGCCATAGGGATAATCACAGAAACAGCCCAATTATTGGAAAGCGCGCCAATTTGAATGGGCCTTTGAATCCGTAAATTATTATCATCATCAATCAATTCAAGCGTTGCAGATTTGGTGACAGCATTTAAAATCGAACGTTTTAAAGTACTCGAACGTCCTGAATTTTCCATAATATTCTTACCAATAAGCTGGCTATTTTTATTAAAAATATAAGTACCATCTGCCGCTAAAATATTAATATAACCTGTTCCATAGGGTTTTGCATTTTGAAAAAATTTCGCATAATCTTTCAAACTCACGTCAACACCAACAACGCCAATGACTTTATCATTCTCAATTAAAGGAACACTAAAGGATGTGACTAAGACTTTTTCATCATTAATTTGGTAAAAATAAGGATTAATTGCCATTGCTTTTTTATTTTGTTTTGGCAGAATATAATAATCCCCCAAACGCGGTTTATCATAATTTGTACGTGGTTCAAGCGTGACCAAAAAACCGCTCGCACGACTGTAATACGGAATATAACGTCCTGTTTTATCATGCCCCGCTTGGTTCGCAAAATTGGCATCTTTCCCATCAAAAGCATTCGGCTCATAAACGGCCCAGGTGGCCAAAATATCTTTATTTTCTTCTAATGCGGCAAAAAGAATGTGATTATATAACTCTCGATTAGCAATTTTTTCGCTCTTCATTTTTGTCATAATTGCCGCTAACTGCTGTGCAACCAATAAACCTTGCTCTAATTTATTTTTTACTTCAAAACCGTAATATTTTGCTGTGACATTTCCTAAAACCATTGCCTTCTTTTGTACAAGCTGAATACTATGATAACTAATTAAAACAGCTGTTATAGAAAATGATAAGAACACAACAAAAAGAATACTGGCTAATAATTTTGTTTTAATTTTCATAATATGAAACCACCCCCCATCACAGACTTAATAAATATAAGTCTTTTTTTGCTAATTATTGAAATACTACAATTGTTTAACTGTTATTTTACAAATATAAAATGATAAATCCACATAAATATTAAAAATAATTTCATTTTTAATAAAAATAAAACATAAGATTCAAATAATATTTAAAATATAGGCAAATATTTTTATTTTTAAAATAAAATTGATATTATGTTCATATTTAAAATAAAGTCAATCAATTTTATGATGCACAAAGTATACCTATTTAAGGTCTTTTTTGAGTAATTAAATATTAAAAATGAAAAACTAAATAATATAATATTTAGTTTTTCTAAAATATTATCTTTTTAATCTAAAACTGTAAAAAAAATATTTATATTAAAAATATGAAATTTTTTAACAAATTATTTAATACCCCATTTTTTACAAAAAAACGGAAGATTTGAGAATAATTTGCTGATGTATGCTATTTATTTTTAACTAGTAAGCATTCTATCTATTTATTAAGAAAAAGACTGTTGTGGCCAATTGTTTCTCTATTTGTTACGCTTTTTCTTTTTTAGCTTAAAAAAATAACTGTAATGATTGATTCTTTAGGCAATATGTGTTAGAAATGAATGAACATTTTTGTTTATTCAAATGTTTTCTCTTCATTTCCCCTATTTAATTGAAAATGGCTCATTCGATTGTTGAATTTTTTACCAGTTTATTCCAGCGATTTCGTCACACCAGCACTGATTTTCCAGAAAATCGAGAAGAGTTTAATGCGATCCTAAAAAAGGCACATGAAAATAATCTGATTGATATTGATGCAACAAGCATGATTGAAGGTGTCTTACAAGTTTCAGAAATGCAAGTGCGGGATATTATGATTCCCCGTGGGCAAATGGATATGATTGATATTCACGAACCCCCAGAACGTTTTATTCCACAAATTATAGAAACAGCCCATTCGCGCTTTCCTGTCTTTGATGACGAAAAAGATAATATTATTGGTATTTTGCTCGCAAAAGATTTGTTACGTTATTATCATGGAGAGGAATTTAATATTCGCGAAATGTTACGCCCTGCTGTTTTTATTCCTGAAGCAAAACGCTTAAATGTTTTGTTAAAAGAATTCCGTAGTAATCGGAATCATATTGCCATTGTTGTTGACGAATATGGTGGGATTGCTGGATTAGTGACGATTGAAGATGTGCTTGAACAAATTGTAGGAGAAATTGAAGACGAGTTTGATATGGATGATGACGAACAAATGCTTATTCCTGAAAAAGAATTAAGCGGCCGTTATCGTGTTCAAGCCATTATGCCAATAGAAGATTTTAACAGTGCCTTACATGTCAATTTAGACCCTGAAGATTATGACACTGTTGGTGGGCTTGTATTGCATCGTTTTGGTAGAATGCCAAAGCCAGGAGAACAAGTCGTCATTGATAATGTGCGTTTTCAAATTATTATTGCAAATAGCCGCCGTATTCAAACATTATTGGTTGAAAAAATTACCCCTCAGCATTCAGAAAGCGAGAAAGAATAATGCTACAACACGGGGAGTGTGCAAACGTCATTATCGCAAATTTCTTTCTCATCAAAATTTTGCCATAATCCGTGTTGAAAAGCTTCCAAAGGGGCGTATTGTGTTTTATAACACATTTTGCGACAGTCTTTTATCCAATACCCCAAATATAAATACGGCATATCTAATTTCTGACAGTATGCCGCTTGCCATAGGATATTATATTTTCCTAAGCCATATTGTTGCATTTCTGGCTCATAAAATGTATACACAGCAGATAAACCATCCATTAATTGATCAATTACACTGACCATATATAAGCGTCCTGATTGATCGCGGAACTCAACAAGAAATGTATTAATTTGGCTTTCTGCAATAAATTGCCGATATTGTTCTGGATCTTCTTGATCCATTCCCCCATGGCGATGACGCGCTTTTTGATAGCGCGTATATAATTGATAATGCTCTTCGGAAAAAGCAAGCGGCACGACTTCTGCATGCAATAATGCTTCTAATTTTTTCCAGGCCCGTTTTTGCGACCGATTAGGTTGAAAATCACGTGTCAATAATCGAATGGGCACACAGGCATGACACCCCAAACAATGCGGCCGGTAAACAAAGCGACCGCTTCTCCGAAAACCTAAATGAATTAAGCTTTGGTAACGTTCAGTATCTACCAATGTATGCGGGGAAACCACCTGAGAACGCGCATTATGTCCTTCCAAATAACTACATGGGTAGTTCGCCGTTACATAAACATGGATCCCTGAGATAATTGCAGAAGTATATGGATCTGACATTCTTTTTTGTCCCCATAATTTAACAATCAAATAGCATCTATTTTTTATTTTATGTTTTATACGAAAAAATTACTTTCGAATCAGATGCTGTTTCACCCGATGGAATGAATAACGTAGTGTAATACCAAAAATTACTAAAGTAAGCAAAAATAAAGAATAATATTGTGGATTAATTTTAACAAATTGTAAAAGGAATACAAGAATAAAGCTTACGATAATTACAGAAAATAGACTATTAAATCCGACCATAAAGCTAATTGCAAGCAGCCGGAATGCTTTTTCAAAATCAACCTCAGCTGGCGTAATTGAACCCGCATTATACGCATAAAAACAACCTAATAAAATTGTACTCGCTGAACACACTGAAAAAACCAAGGCTTTTTGCCATGCTTTTCGACATAATTGATAACGAATATGCTTCATAAAACCAAATAAAAGCATCCAGATGATCAAAAATAAAGCATAAAACGCATACCAAACAAATTCATTTTCGATAGGATGGTCTAAAATAGTTAAAGAATCCAGTGTTAAGCCAACGCTCCCGCCCGTCCATTCTGAAAAATCATCAATGGCTTCATGCATCAAAAAAGCAAGCAAAAGAGAAAGCACTGAAACAAAACCATGACGTTTCAAAAAAAACAAGGGCAAAGTGAGTAAAAAAATTCCCACAAAAAAAACAAGAACCAGTCCTATAATAAAGACTATTCCGTGATAATCCCATTCATATTGTTCGAAAATAGCAACACTATAAGCCCCTATGCCAAACAAGGCAAGTTGAGCTAAGGCAAGCTCTCTTGTCTTAAGAAAAACAAGATTCGCCCCCAAAATCAAGATTGAATAAATAAATGTAGTTTGCGTAATCTCATAATATAAAGGATTTGAAAAAAGAAATGGCAAACAAATCATAGCACTAGCCAAGGTGACAAACATCATGGCATCCCGTACTTGCTTGTCAGGAACATTAAGGTTTTTCAATCTTTGCTTTAAATTGACGTTCAACATAATCATTTGCCGTTGCGTCAGTAGACGAAGCTGTTGCAGTAATATCAAAAGTTTTTACACTCGAACTGTCTATTTTATTAGAGACATTACTGATTGTACATTCTATGTGTACTCTAAAATCTTTTAAATTGCCCGTCAATGTGAGATCCAAAGGGGCCCCTCCATTTGGACAAGAATTTGAAGAAGCCGATCGATTGACTTGCCATGCTGCCCATTGTATTCCTGTCGTTGCGGCCTGCACTGCCTTTGCCGCCCGCAAATCTAATGTCGATTTAGATTTTTGAATATTAGCATTATATAAAAGATAACCGCCTAATAAACTCAAAATCGTAACCATAAATAACGCAGTGACAATTCCAAAACCACTTTGGGGGCGTGAAACATTTTGTTGTAACTGTGAGCGAGACATGATCAAGGATCTCTCATCTGCCATAATTTATACCAGCCGACTTGCCAGTTCCGCAAGACGTTTCCCTTGTGCAATACATAATCGTCGTTCTATTTCAGAAAATGGCTGATCATTAAATTGGCCCGCTACATGGGTCGCGCCATATGGCGTCCCGCCTTGTTGTGTCCGGCTTAATTCAGGCTCACTAAAAGGTAATCCAATATAAATCATACCATGATGAATTAAGGGCAAAAGCATTGTCAATAACGTTGCTTCTTGTCCACCATGTAAGCTTGAACTCGAAGTAAAAACACAAGCCGGTTTATTAATGAGCGCACCGTCTAACCATAAATTTGACGTTGTATCAATAAAATATTTTAAAGGGGCCGCCATATTTCCAAAACGGGTTGGACTGCCCAAAGCTAAACCAACACATTCTATTAGATCATGATGCGTCACATAAGGCGCCCCTCCATCAGGGACTTCTGCTGCGACGGCTTCACATACTGTCGAAACTTTGGGCACAGTGCGTAAACGCGCATGCATATTGGGAACTGATTCAATGCCTCGGGCAATATAATGCGCTAATTGCTTGACAGAGCCATTTTGAGAATAATATAAAACTAAAATATCAGACATAATCACACTACTCAAATTGATTCAGGGTCGGGTTATTTCCTACATTATTCAATTTACCAATAAAACCGCGAGCATTGTAAATTGTTTGCATAAAATCAGATGAAATAATCCCGCGCGCATCAAAAATAGGATTTTCCATAATAGAATTCAACGTCTCAAGCAAAGTAATCATCATCATGATGTCTTTTTTATCATCTACAGTAAACTCATCTTCTGGGCTAGTGGGAGACATAATTTTTCGTAAGCGATCCAAATAAGTATCTAAACGATGCGCCAGTTGCTCAATTGAATCATTAATTTGATTGACATAAATTCGTGTATGTTCTAATTTAACCCCGACTCCTTTCATATCTTTTGCGAGTTGTTTTGCAAGTTCTAAAGCCCGGGCGGAACGAATGACATCTTTACTAGAACGCTTTGATTCTTCGAGCAGTTTCTCAAAAGTCGATAAGGCCTGTAACTTAATTCCGCCTAAAACTGTTGCTTCTGTCCCAAAACGATCGGTTTTAATATCTTCCATATCTAACCACGCCACAGTTGGATTTGTAATGACATAATTGGGCATCAATCCAGTCGAACCCAGTGCGCCTAAACGCGATAAAGTTTGTTGATCCAATTGATTAATACCATTTTTTAGTAATTTCTCCATTTCAATAATCACTTGCCGAATCCGTGGAGGCATTGCTTCTTGTGCAGGTAATAATTTTGTTAATGGAATCAATTGATTCATATAAAATAATGCTTTTGTTTTGCCCAAATTAGCCAAAGCATCTTTTGTATATTGTTTTTTCTCAAGAAGCGTTAATTTAGAAGTGTCATAAATTTTTGACGCATGATCATTATAGACTTTTGCCTTATCCCAAGAATCAATCATGTCCACAAATTTTTTTAATGTAAAACCTAAAGCACCTAATGACAGCACAATCCACATTAATGACATACTTTATATTCCCTGTAATTTATATCAAATTCATTTCTTTTCTTCAAGCTTAAGATATTGAATTAATTTGGTCATCTTTCTCGGATTTTATTTATTTTTTAATCAGTACAATTTAAAGCTAGAAAAAGAAAATAAAGAGAGCGGAGTTCATTTTAACATTGAATACGCAAATTGTAAGAATCGATAAAAGAAGTATTGAAAAAAAATATCAAATAAATACAGAGTATTCTATCTGAAATTGAGTAAATGCTATAGTTTTAATCAGTAATTGTAATTGTTTTTACTAAAGTCTTAAAATATGGCACACTATTACTTGTGAGTTTATCTTTTCACTTAAGTTTTTACCTTATAAACCGTTTTTTCTCTTCTGTCCATCTAACAGAAAAATCCGAATAGATTTTCTTCTCTATGCAATATTTTTGAAACTTTTACGTTATTCTGTTTTCTGCTATTGGGTAGTTTTGTCGCAATAGATATGGTTTTATTCATAAAAATAACAACAAAATCACAATAAAATGTAAATGTGCTTCATTTTTATTGAGAATCTTTCAAAATAAGGCGGAATCATTCAAAGTTTTCAGTAAAAATTAAGCCAAACGCAACCCTTGTCATTTTTTATAAAAATCTCGTTTGGGAATTTATTTTTCATGCATCAAACATTACAACTTGTCTTAATCCTACTTGTGACAGCGGTATTGGTGGTGACCCTTTTTCGGGCCCTGCGTTTACCACCCATGCTGGGGTATTTATTAACTGGACTTTCCATAGGCCCACACGCATTAAATTGGATTCATGATTCACAAGGAACCCATTATCTTGCTGAGTTTGGCGTCGTTTTTTTGATGTTTAGTATCGGTTTAGAATTTAGCTTTGCTAAACTCAAGGCGATGCGTAGTCTTGTTTTTGGTTTAGGAAGTTTACAAGTTATTGTCACAGTCAGTATTTGCGTGTTGATTTCCCATTTACTCGAGTTAAGTTGGCAAAGTGGTTTGGCATTGGGTGGGGCGATTGCCATGTCCTCAACTGCAATTGTGATCAAATTACTCTCCGAGCGGTTTGAGTTGCATTCCCAACATGGCCGCCAAATTATTGGGATTTTATTATTTCAAGATTTAGCCGTTGTTCCTTTTTTGATTTTAATTCCCGCTTTGGCGAATTCAGATGCAGATATGCTTATGTGGGCAGTGCTTATCGGCCTTGGAAAAGCCGCCCTTGCCTTGACACTTATTCTTGTTTTAGGCAACAAGTTAATGCGGCCTTGGTTTACGTTTGTTGCTAAACGTAAATCTTCTGAATTATTCATGCTCAATGTTTTATTAATAACACTTGGGTTGTCGTATTTAACTGAACTTTCTGGATTATCACTAGCATTAGGAGCCTTCTTAGCAGGAATGTTGATTTCCGAAACAGAATATCGTTATCAAGTGGAAGATGTAATCAAACCATTTAGAGATGTTTTGTTAGGTTTATTTTTCGTTACACTAGGCATGTTGCTCGATTTTGATGCAGTCCTCCCCAATTTACAATGGGTTCTCATCTTATTATTGGGTCTTTTGCTTGGAAAAGCTCTGCTCATTTATGGATTAAGTCGTTTCTTTGGAAGCGAAACTCCTACATCATTACGTGTCGCTTTAATTTTAGCACAGGCCGGAGAATTTAGTTTTGTCTTGCTTTCTCAAGCAAGCTCGCACCGACTGATTCCGTCCAGTATTACCCAAATTGTCTTGGCCGCTTTATTGATGTCTATGTTACTTGCACCGTTTATTATTCAATATCATGAATGGGTTGTCCGTCGTTTGTGTGGTACAGTTTGGATGAATCGTGCCAAAGAATTACATGACATCGCAGTAAAAAGTATGAGTAATGATAAACATGTCATTGTATGTGGATACGGCCGGAGTGGACAAAATATTTCTCGTATTCTCGAAACAGAACATATTCCTTTTATTGCATTGGATCTGGATCCAAAACGGGTGAGACAAGCTTTAACCGCAGGGGAAAGCGTGGTTTATGGCGATGCTGAACGTCGGGAGGTATTAATTGCCGCAGGCTTGCGGCGAGCAAGTGCAGTGGTCATTACCTTTGCCGCTGTTGAAACCTCTATGAAAATTATCGGACATGTTCGTCAAATTCGCCCTCAAATTCCGATTATTGTGCGCACTCTTGATGACGCAGAATTAGATACGCTCCGAAAAGCAGGCGCCACAGAAATCGTCCCCGAAGTACTCGAAGGCAGTGTGATGATCGCGTCTCAAGCATTACTGCTCTTAGGTGTCCCCCCTGTTCGGGTGATTAGAAGAATGCGCTCGCTTCGTGAACAACGTTACCACTTTTTGCGCGGGTTCTTTCGTGGGGCAACAGACGAAGATGATGAACAAAGCGAAAAAACGTTACCCCGTTTACAAACAGTGTTTTTAGGACAAGATGCCTATGCTGTCCAAAAACGTTTAGGAGAACTCAATCTTGACGCACTTCCTGTTGAAGTCAAAGCAATTAATCGCTATAACATTCGTGCGCTTGAGCCGACAGAAGAAACGATTTTAAAAGCAGGCGATACCCTCGTATTGATGGGAACGCCTGAAAATCTTGCGATGGCAGAAACAGTTTTGTTACAAGGCAATGGAATTCTTTTAAAAACCTAGTAAATGACTCTATTTTTATTTATAATAAATCTAACTAATTTTTGGCGCAAAATATAACAAAAAGTTATATTAATAGAAGCGTTTTTTATATTTATTTTTTGGTTAGGAATATGTCCATTCAGTATAAAACAATAGAGGACTTTGTCGGAAAAACACCTCTTGTCCGTTTGAAACACATTCATGCGGGAAAAAATAATCAGATTTTGGTCAAACTCGAAGGAAATAATCCAGCGGGTTCTGTCAAAGATCGACCCGCCCTTTCTATGATTCGCTTGGCAGAAGAACGCGGTGAAATTCAACCGGGTGATGTTTTAATTGAGCCAACCAGTGGCAATACAGGGATTGCTCTTGCGATGGCGGCGGCGATGCGGGGTTACCATATGATTTTAGTCATGCCCGAAAATATGAGTTTGGAACGTCGCCAGACCATGGCTGCTTATGGTGCAAAGATTATTCTTACACCAAAAGAGCAAAGTATGGAAGGCGCTATTGATAAAGCACAGGCGATGCAAGCAGCAGGATTAGGTAAAATTTTAAATCAATTTGCAAATACAGATAATCCGGCCGCACATTATGCTACGACAGGCCCTGAAATTTGGCAGGATACCGCAGGAACGATTACACATTTTGTAAGCAGTATGGGAACCACGGGAACTGTCATGGGCGTTTCACATTATCTTAAAGAACAGAATCCAGCAGTTCAAATTATTGGTGTACAACCACAAGAAGGTTCTGCGATTCCCGGAATTCGGAAATGGCCTGAAGCTTACTTACCTCAAATCTTTGATCGGAATCGCTTAGACCGTATTATTGAAGTGAATGCCGCTTCCGCTGAAGAAATGGCGCGCCGTCTTGCCCGTGAGGAAGGCATTTTAGCTGGACCTTCTTCGGGGGGAGCCCTGTTTGTAGCTTTACAGGTGGCCGCAGAAACTGAAAACGCAACAATTGTCTCTATTGTTTGCGATAGAGGGGATCGTTATCTTTCTACAGGAATCTTTCCTGCCGAATAGCAAAAAAAAGCCTCTGTTATAACAGAGGCTTTTTTTTTAAGCGTTGATTTATTATTATTCTGCAAAAGGATGCGTCAAAACGATTGTGTCATCGCGATCGGGACCCGTTGAAATAATATCAACACGTGTGTGACAAAGTTCTTCTAACCGTTTCAAGTAAGCGCGCGCTTTTTCAGGTAATGCTTCATATTGCCGCACACCATATGTACTTGTTTTCCAACCAGGAAGAACTTCATAAACAGGTTCGCACTGGCTAATTAATTCTGCGCCGACAGGCAACATGTCTACTTCTTGCTCACCTAAACGATATCCAACACATACATGGATTTCATCTACTTCATCTAAGACATCCAGTTTAGTCATACACAAACCAGAAACACTATTCATTTCAATGGAGCGTTTCATCGCGGCGGCATCGAACCAACCACAACGGCGTTTTCTTCCTGTGGTTGAACCATATTCATTCCCGCGTTTGGCCAAACCTTCACCAATATCATTGTCCAATTCTGTAGGAAATGGGCCTGAACCAACACGCGTAGTGTAGGCTTTTGCAATCCCTAAAATATAATTCAAATGACATGGACCCACCCCACTTCCTGCAGCGGCATTACCAGAAACGCAATTTGATGAAGTCACAAATGGATAAGTGCCGTGGTCAATATCCAATAAAGCCCCTTGTGCCCCTTCAAATAAAAGAGGTTTTCCGGCTTTAATTGAAATATTTAAATCACGGGCAACATCTGTGATCATTGGTTTCAATTGTTCCATTTGCTCAAGCAAGCCATTATATACTTGATCAAAATCTACACCCTGAACTTTGAAATAGTTTTCTAAAACAAAATTATGATAGTCCAGATTTTCTTTTAATTTTTCTGCCAAACGATCAGGATATAATGCATCTTGCAAACGAATTGCGCGACGGGCAATCTTGTCTTCGTACGCAGGACCAATTCCTCGTCCTGTTGTCCCAATTTTTCCATTCCCTTTTGAAGCTTCGCGGGCCTGATCAAGTTGAATGTGATATGGCAAAATCAAAGGGCAAGCTTCGCTAATGCGTAATTGTTCTTTGACGGCAATGCCTGCTGACTCAAGTTCATTGACTTCTTTCAGCAATGCTTCTGGAGATAAAACAACCCCATTTCCAATGTAACATGTCACGCCACGCAAAATCCCAGACGGAATTAAATGTAAGACCGTCTTCTTACCGCCAATAACTAGCGTATGTCCTGCATTGTGCCCCCCTTGGAAACGCACAACGCCTTGCGCTTGTTCTGTCAATAAATCAACAATTTTTCCCTTGCCTTCGTCCCCCCACTGGGCGCCGATGACTACGACGTTTTTTGCCATACCAAAAACCTCAGTCTCGTGTACAAATTTTTAAACAAAAGCATCTATCATAGATCAATTTGAACTGAAAAACTAGTCTTTATGAAAATAAAAAAGAAGATACTTTTATTTTGTTTGATTAAATCACACGATTTAATATAAAAAACAAATAACATTCATAGGGAAAAACCACTGAACTTCATTATTTATTTTGAAAAAATCAATGCTTTTTCCCGCCATATTCAACAACATTACTGCATTAAACTAGAAATTAACCATCTTTTGTAATTTGGGTAATTAATTCCTGTAAGACTGCTTCTGCATGATCATTGTCAATTTGACAAGTCCCTGCATTTTGATGGCCGCCCCCACCATATTTTAACATTAACTCACCAACATTCGTTTGAGAGGAACGGTTTACAATCGATTTGCCTGTTGCAAAAACTGTATTTTGTTTTTTCAATCCCCACAAAATATGAATTGAAATATTTGTTTCTGGATATAACGCGTAAATCATAAAGCGATTTCCCGCATAAATCACTTCTTCTTCACGCAAATCCAAAACGGCTAAATTACCATAAATTTTTGTGCAACGGGCAATTTGATCTTTAAATTTTGCTTCGTGTTCTAAATACAATTCAACACGTTCTTTCACATCAGGTAATGCAATAATTTGTTCAATTGAATGATCACGACAGTAATCAATTAAATCCATCATTAAAGCATAATTAGAGATGCGAAAATCCCGAAAACGACCCAAACCAGTGCGCGCATCCATTAAGAAATTTAATAGCGGCCAACCTGTTGGATTGAGAATCTCGTCACGACTAAATTGGGCAGCATCCCCTTTATCTACAGCTTCCATAATGTCATCTGACACTTTCGGGAATGTTTTTTTACCACCATAATAATCATAAACAACGCGGGCCGCAGAAGGCGCATTAGGGTCAATAATATGATTCTTACGATGCTCCGTATTACGAATTGTTTCACTTAAATGATGATCAAACGCAAGATAGACACCTTGTACATAGGGTAAGTTCGTCGTGATATCCCCTTCAGTAATTTCAATTTTGCCATCTTGCATATCTTTGGGGTGTACAAATTTAATATCGTCAATTAAATCTAATTGTTTCAATAACATGGCACAAACCAGACCATCAAAATCACTTCGTGTTACAAGACGATATTTTTTTGTTGCTTCAGTCATAAAACAAAATCCTCATGGAATTAAACGCATTTCCGCCGCGTCTTTCTCTTTATTTTCTCTAATAAACAAAAAGTTAAGACACATTTTATTATTGTGTATCAATCTTGATTTATTTCTTATCTACTTTATCAATCCAGCTCAATTTGCCTACATATTTTGCCAATAAACTAAAAAGAATCACATTCTAATTGACAATAAAACTCAGATAAGAAAGACGTTTTTCTTGAGAATGTGGCTTTTCAATTTTCTTTGTTTCATCGCGACTAACCAGATTTTTTATATGAGCAATTATACCATAATAAAAAAAAACAAATAGAGACGATAAATAAGAAATCTGTCTCTTAATTTACAGCAAGAGAGCCGATTGGATTTCCACATTTTTATTTTTAAAACGCACTTACTGACTCTCTTCTGCTTTTTCGACAAGAATTTCAGTAAAAATACTACGGTAGGACGTATAAATAGATAGCATACAAATTAAAATAAAGAGGGGAGAGCCAATTAATAACATCATTTTGACAGCCATATCTATTGGAAAAATAGATACCATAATAATGACAAAAACTAAGGCAATCATAAATAATACAAAGGAAAAAACCACGAACGGGACAATATTTTTCAAACAAGCCCGAAAACTTAAAAATAACGCATCTTTTGCGCGAATGTTGAAAAAACAAGTCAAAATAGGCGCAAACCAATAAGCCATATTCAAGAAGATCATAAAGAGGAAAAATAATATCCCAACAGGAGAACTTACTTCATTTTGGGACATATTTTTCATGTCTGAATCAACCGATCCAGTCGCTAATAATGGGGAATTTAATAATTGCTCTTGACCAGAAAGACTTAAAAAAATCATTAACAAAAAGAAAACAACAGAATAAAGCCCCCCAATTGTTGCTAACTTTGAAGCACTCTTATGTAAAAAACCAGCATACAAATAGCCAAATTTCAGTGGTTTTTCCCTATCCAAAGCGGCACATCCCAAGATCATTCCAGCCATCAAAATAGGATTAATAATTGGAAAAATAATCCCCAAAAAGGGAATAGAAACCGTCATCATGGCAATGACGCTATAAACGCCAATTATTGATAACCAAACAATTGGATTTTTTTGAAAGAGCCGCCATGCATGCCCTAGCCAAAAAAAGACGGATTTGACCCCCACTTGATGAATTTGAAGGATACGAGATGTCATAATTAAACTCAATATTTTTACAAAAATTATGCTATTTTTTCTATTTGATTACAATCTTGTTCTTATTTTTCAGAATACACAAAAATAATTCTTGATTGTTAACCTCACAAATTGACTATAATCTATTCTTTTGATTGGCATTATTTTTAGTGATTTCGTTTTCTTAAGCAAGTAATTTTTTAGCATATGACCAAAATAATTTTAAAAATAATTCGTTCATAAATTAATTTTATATCGATCACCAAAAGGAGCGTCCGATGCAAGTAGGGATTCAAGCCACACATGAAGAAGTTCTTCATTTGCCAACACAACATTTATTTTTCCGAATTTACAAAAATCCAAACGCAAAACGACACCGCCATTTGTTATTATTACATGGTGGTGGTGTTGCAGGACAAATTACGTGGGAAGGCATTATTCAACATTTAGATCAATGGAGTGACATTCTTGTCCCTGATTTACGGGGCGCTGGGCAAACTCATTATCCTGATGGACAGGAACATCAATTTGAAGTTGAAGAAGTACTAGATGATATTATTGCATTATTAACACATCTAAAGTGGAATTATTTTGATTTGGGGGGCTATTCTTTTGGAGGATTGATTGCGATGCTCCTCAAACGCCATCTCAAGGAAAAAATTCAAAAAACATACTTAATGGAACCCGCAATTTTAAGTCGGACGACGCATAAAGATGCGATTAAAAGTCGCGAAAAATTAGTCAATAGCCTTTATTTAATGCGCGATCCTGCAACCGTAGAAGAAGGCTTAACAGTTTTTTTGGATTCTGTGGCACCGCGACGAACACGAGGATCTCGTAGTGAACAACTCATGCGAGAACGACTTTCTCACCGACCAGCAGGGTTGGCTTCTGCCATTTTTTCCATATCAAGTGTCGGAAAACGCGTTGAGCGGGACGAACTCGTTGCAGCCCAATCTCATGTAAGCAGTTTTATTGGTGAACGTAGCAATCCTGAAATTTATACATTATGCCAAAAAATTGCAGCAGGACGTTCTGACTGGATGTGTCATCTTATGCAAGGAACAGATCATGCGATGCCTTTGCAAAAACCACAAGCCATTGCGCACTGTTTTAATCAAGATTTAATTTCATATCTTGAACAACAAAATTAATGACACAAAAAAGGAGGATTCAATCCTCCTTTTTTTATCAGCTTTACCTACAAATCAAAAATTAAATTTTCTTAGCAAGTTCAATCGCTTCGCCTAAATAAGTTTCAGGCGAAAGTTGTAATAACGTTTGTTTTGCTTGTTCTGGAATATCCAAATCTTGAACAAAGGCTTGTAATGACTCTTTATTTACAGATTTACCTCGCGTTAAGGCTTTCAACTGTTCATATGGGTTAGGTACACCATAACGACGCATCACTGTTTGAATCGGTTCAGCCAAAACTTCCCAATTTTTATTTAAATCTTGAGATAATGCATTTGCATTTAGTTCTAATTTATTCAAACCGCGGAGACAAGAGTCATACGCAAGTAAAGCATAACCAATAGCAACGCCAATATTACGTTGAACAGTTGAATCCGTTAAATCACGTTGCCAACGAGAAATAGGTAATTTTTCACTTAAATGCTGTAATAAACCATTAGCAATCCCTAAATTCCCTTCCGCATTTTCAAAATCAATTGGGTTCACTTTATGAGGCATTGTGGAAGATCCCACTTCATTTGGATTCACTTTTTGTTTAAAGTAACCTAAAGAAATATAACCCCAAATGTCTCGAGATAAATCAATAATAATTGTGTTCACACGACAAACAATTGCAAAAACTTCGGCTAAATAATCATGCGGTTCAATTTGTGTGGTATAGGGATTAAAAGTTAACCCTAAATCTGCCACAAAACGCTCTGCAAATTCACTCCATTTCAATTCTGGATAAGCCGAAGTATGCGCATTATAATTGCCTACTGCGCCATTAATTTTGCCTAAAATTTCGGCATTTTCAAGCTGTTTTACTTGGCGACGCAAACGATATACAACATTTGCTAATTCTTTCCCCATCGTCGAAGGAGAAGCAGGTTGTCCATGCGTCCGAGAAAGCATAGGTTGGGCTGCAAACTCATGGGCCAAGTTTGTTAATTTTTCAACAAGCCGATTAATTGCAGGCAATAATACTTCTTGACGCGTAGAATGCAACATTAGTGCGTAAGAAAGATTGTTAATATCTTCTGAAGTACACGCAAAATGAATAAATTCAGAAACGGCTAGAATTTCTGGATTATCCGAAAGGCGTTCTTTTAACCAATATTCAATCGCTTTGACATCATGATTAGTCCGAACTTCAATTGCTTTGACTTCTTCTGCATCCACTTCACTAAAATTTGTAATTAATTCAGTAAGTTGTGCAATTGTTTCCTGAGAAAAAGAAGGAATTTCTGGCAACAATTGAGAACGACTTAATGCCATCAACCAACGGACTTCAATAATTACACGATGATGAATAAGTGCATATTCACTAAAGTAAGGCCGTAATGCAGAAACTTTAGCAAAATAACGCCCATCAAGCGGAGATAATGCGTTTAATAAAGAAAGAGTCATCATTTTTGCAAATTAATAATTAGTTTTCTTTGAGGATGGGTCTTTTTTTGTAAAGAAAGTTTTTCTTTACCTCAATCCAAGATCCGGTTAATTTATTGCGTTTTTCAATCGGTACTATCGTCTGGAAATAGCATCGGGGAATAAATTGCTTTTATGAATGGTTTGTTTTATTAGGTCGGAATTATAGCAAAATTTAACAAGAATGTCAGCCGTTTAGCAGTGTTCTTCATTTTTTTATTCTATTGCACTGCAATAAAAAATTGCTATAAATTATAACTTATCTTTATGTCTTTCATTTTGCAAAAAAAATAATAAGCGGCTTCATCTTGCTGTTAGCCGCTTTTTTTTCTTAAATCGCTGTTCATTTTATGATTATTTTATTTTTTTCAGACTGAGCTTTCTCAATAAATCACGCTCTATTTATTCTATTAATTTTTATCTTGTATAATTTTTTATAAATATGTAGTATAAATTCTACATCTAAATATTATCATTTCTTTATTTATTAACATATTTTACATTATTATAAAAATGAGAATTAGCTTTTCTTGGATTGGGTTAGGAGGCGTCCCAAAAGGAGATTGTAAACAAGCTTATTATTGGGAAAATACTTTTCAAACGCCAATTGTGATTTTATCATTGCTTTCTATTCCGAGTATTTATCTAGAATTTGATATGACTGATCATTTTTTACATAAAATTGGTTGGGCAATGAACCTCTTGATTTTTATCGGCTTTAGTTTAGAAACAATCATTTTAATTTCTGTCACATCTCAAAAATGGGTTTATCTCAAAACGAATTGGTTGAATATCATTATTATGCTTTCTACCGTTCTCAGCCTTTTTGGATGGGATGGCGAATGGCTCGCTATCGCTCGAGCTCTTCGTTTTGCTACAGTTACACTGCTTATTACCCATGTTGTCAGCATTTTTAATAAACCTACTTCGACTCGAAATACTATCCCTTACTTAATTAACATGGGCATTGTAATTATGAGTATTGCGGGATTTGGTTTTTACGTTCTAGAGGCCACTGTGAATACATATATGGATGGCTTATGGCTCGCTTTTGTAAGCAGTGCCACGGTTGGATATGGTGATATTGTTCCCACCACGACGGCCTCCCGAATTTTTTCAGTCATTATGGTTTTATTAGGCTATACAATTATTTCACTTATTACTGCTAAAATCTCTGCGCTTTTTGTTGATCAAGAAGAACATGAACGTCAAACAAAATTATATAAAGAAGTCATTGGCTTACATACAGAAATTAAAATGCTACAATTGCAAGTTGAAAGACTTATTGAAAAATCAGAAGAAAATACGATAGCGCATACACTTAATCCCTCAAAAACAGAAAAAAAATCTCTCTTAACAGGAAGAATCATGAATACTTCTATTGTTGTTGCGGCGGCCAAAAATGGGGTGATTGGTGCCAATAATACACTTATTTGGCATCTATCTGAAGATTTAAAACACTTTAAACAATTAACCACAGGCCATGCCATTATTATGGGCCGAAAGACATATGAATCTATTGGGCGGCCCCTGCCTAATCGTCTTAATATTGTGGTTAGCCGTCATCCTGAACAATGGACAAATATTCCTGATGGTTTGCGAATTTGTCGGGATATTGACTCTGCTATACAACTTGCGACTGACGAAAAGATGACCCAATGTTTTTTCATTGGAGGAGGTGAAATTTATGCCCAAGTCTTAACTTTTGTGAAATATATTCATCTTACGGAAATTCATCGCAGCTTTGAAGGAGATACTTTTTTTCCTGACGTCAATCATACTGAATGGTGCGAAATTGCCCGCAAACCTATGTATGATGCGGAACAAAAATTACATTACGATTTTGTGACTTATCAACGTATTTAATTTTATGAATGAGAAATAGAAGGATTTAATAATTCTTGCACGGAAATATTTAATAATTTTTCTATTTCTTGGAAAACAATATCTGTATCAGTCGGTACGCGCTCCAACTGATTTTTAATTAAGGCATTTTCTAATGTTCGCAAAGCTTCTTTTAGAGCGAGTGTACCGCAATAACTGGTCGCACCATGTAATTGGTGAACAGCTCGCCGCATTTTTTGCCAATCTTGCTCCACATAATACTGATGAATTTTATTTTTCTGAAGAGGGAGCATTTCCCATAACATTTGAATGGCTTGTTTCCATGCAGCTTCATTATTCATTGATAATTCAATGCCTTTTTCTCGATCTAAAACGGGGAAAGGCGGCATTTCTGTAAGATGATCTGATTGTGTTTGAGCTAATTGAATCCCTTGTAATTGCAAAATAGGGGGCACCTGATGTTGTCCCTGCAATATTGTAAGTCTTTCATTCAAAATTGTATTAAAAACATCCCGAGAAAAAGGTTTTAACAAACATTGATTCATGCCAATTTCATGATAATCAACATCATTCATTCCAAAGTTATTTGCAGTTAATCCGATAATATATGTCAGGGCCTGCTCATTTCGTTCTTTCTCTATGGTTCGGATCATTTTTGTTGCAGTCAAACCGTCCATATTTGGCATTTGAATATCCATAAAAATAATATCATAATGACGTTGCTGACAATGGTTAACCGCCTCCATTCCATCAACCACCTGATCAATATTATCCAATTGATAATCATGCTGCAATAAAGACACCAGCAATTGTCTGTTTAATTCATGGTCATCTACAATTAGCACTTTCAATGCATGATAATCAGGTTGTGTCACAATAGGGTGCGTTTCATTGCGCTCAGAGGATAACGTAGGCAAAGATAGTTTGGCAGACGTAAGATGATTACTCTCCCCTTGCCATTCTATTTCTGCATTATTTTGTTGATTAAAGACATTTTCTAAAATATTTTTAACAGACTTTGCACGAATTGTATTCATTAGTGTAAAAAATTTCTGATAGTCAAGGGGTTTTTCCAAAAAACACAAGGTAAATAAACAAGCTTGTGGATAATGTGGCATTTCTTGTAATAAAAATTGGTAAAAGAGAGCCTTATCTATACTATAGATATATAGTACTAAGTATAATTGAATATGCTCAAACCCATTGATTAAAATATCTAATAATTTAAAAAATTCTTTTAGACGTGTAGTATTTAAATCACTTTTATTAAAATCTACTAATAAAATATGATTAACGTTTTGGTGTGTCTCAGCATGAAAATGCATTTCAAACTGTTCTATGGTATGATCAAGTTCTCGAATTTGATGGGATTGAATATTATAAAAAGACAAAAATGACCTAAGCCAGTTGGTTAATGTATTATTTGTTGAATAATAAAAAAATTGATCCTGTTGATGTAATTGCATTTGCCGACCATACCGAACATGATAACTATCTTGTACTTCACATTTTTGAAGTTTAAGCGTGAAAAAAATAGTGGTTCCTTGTCCTTCCATGCTCTCAGCATGAATCGTACCATGCATTTGCTCAATTAATTTACTGCAAATAACTAGACCTAATCCTGTTCCAAGATAACTTTTTTCACCATGCTGAACTTGTTCAAATGGACGAAAAAGTTTTTTCAAATCATCTTTACTGATGCCAATACCTTGATCTTGAATCTCAAATTGAACATAAAGATAAAATTCATTTTGATGAGATAAACGGACGCGCACAAAAATACAACCTTCCTCTGTAAATTTAATGGCATTTGTAATGAGATTTGTCATAATTTGATGCAGCCGAATGCGATCAGCTATCAAAAACAAAGGCAAGTTTTGATCAAAATCAAATAATAATTCTAAATTTTTCTTAGTGGCTTGTAATATATGTGTGGATACAATTTCATAGAGAACTTCATAAAAATGAACTCTTTCAGGGCGCAGTGTAAATTTACCCACATTCATTTTGGACAAATCTAATAAATCATTAATCAATTGATGCACGACGCGATTAGAAACCTGCATATGTTGCAAATATTCTCGCTGGTTTTTTGTAATTTTAGTTGAGCCTAACAACTCTAAAAAACCATTAAAAATATTGATCGGATTCCTTAATTCATGTAAAACATTGGCAAAATATTGTTCTTTATTTTTTAAATTTTCAATAGATTGATAACTAGCTGAATCCGCTTTTTCTCGTTCAACTTTCTGTTTTTTGATAAATTTATTTAATTTGAATAACTGCCCCTTAAGCGAATTAAATTCTTTAAAGTAAAAACGCGTTTCCTTCGGAATATTTTCTGGTGACTGGCTAGAAATGACTTCATGCACAGTATTTGAAAGATACTGATTTAATACATGAATAATATATTGATTCAGCTTATAATTTTTTGTGAAGATAAGAATAGTACTGAGGGAAAAACATAAGAACAACGCCCCCGGAATACCATAGTATTTGAGTTGTAGATCAATAGGCGTCAGCGTAATTTCCAAATAGCCCGTAATTTTATTTGTTGTTCCCGCCTCAGGAATATTTCCACCAAACTCGTCAATATTATTAGAAGCCCCATAATAAACAGGAACAAATATTTTTCCGCTTTCTAAAAAAATAAAATCATGATAAGTGTAAAATAAAATTACATTTTGTGAAATACGTTTAAATTCGATATTATTCTGATTTTGTATCATGAATTTGGATGAATTACCATGCAAATCAAGATAGTGTCGATTAATTATATCAAAAAAAAGATGGGGCTCATTTTGCTCATTAAGACTGAACAAATAAATAGATTTAACGGGATAAAGCTGTCTAATCGATGTGAAAAATTCAGGATTATTTTTTGTTAAATTTAAGTTCGGTTGAGCAAGAGTATGTGCACTGATAATCATGCCAACTTGTACCAATTGCTTTTCAAAATCGTGCTGAACTAAATAGCTCAATCCTGTCATAATAACGAGAAAAAAAACAAACGCTACTCCAACCACTCGAAAAATTAATTTCCGAAAGAGATCCAAAATCAGCGAGTCTGATTGACTAAAAAAAAAAGACGTAAGCTTCTTGATGAAATGAGACATAATAGTATTGAAGTGCTATTATAAAAAAAATCAAAAATCTATTTTATGGATTGGATTTATACCTGCATGGCGGGGAATAATTTTTGTTTTATCTTCTAAAAAGATAATTTTTTTACTTCTCAAATTTGAATTTTTTTAAACAATAACATTGTAACTTTTATATCAAAAAGAATCAAGACGCTTCTACGAAGAAACACGGCCTTACGTCCTATTAAAATAAAGACATACATTCATTCAAAATGTATGCCTTGCGCCTCAAGTTGAAAAATTAGCGTTCTTTTGCCATATTAATTGTATATTTTGGGATCTCTATGACAAGATCGGATTCCGCAACGCACGCCTGACAACTTAATCGTGAAGTGGGCTCCAATCCCCATGCTTTATCTAATAAATCATCTTCCAAGTCGTCAGAAGGTTCTAAACTCTCAAATCCCTCTCGAATCACAACATGACATGTTGTACAAGCACATGATTTTTCACAAGCATGCTCGATTTCAATGCCATGTTCCAACAGCGCATCACAAATTGAAGTGCCTTCATTCACCTCAAATAAGGCCCCTTCTGGACATAACTCATCATGGGGTAAAATGATTAATTGTGGCATGTTTATTCTCCTAAAAGGTGATAGAAGTCGTTCTATCTTTAATTTTATGTTTAAAATGAATATCCTATTATAAATAAACTTGACTATTTTTGTAAACTATTATAAAAAGTCGCAAAATCTCTTAGTTTTTCTCTTGAAATTAATTGAATGCATCCCCACTTGTTCTAAAAAATTGATAATAATCTTTCCTGATAATTTATTTGCATAAAACAAAATCTTTCTTTAAAAATACGGGAAGGATGTCCATTTGTTTTAGGTCAATAATGATTTTTTAATAACAAGGAATTTGCGCAAATGACAGAACAAAAGCAAACTATTATGGAAGGAGATACTTTGAAAGTGAGTACTCCTGAAGAGCAAGCCCAATTTGATTCCACTGAAGGGCAAAACATTGACGAAGTTGCACTCCAAGCGCAACTTGAGCAACGTGTTCGTGAACTGGAACAAACATTAAAAGACTCTGAAGAACGTTTTTTACGCAAAGCGGCCGAGTTAGAAAATATTCGTCGTCGGGCACAAGAAGATGTCACAAAAGCACATAAGTTTGCCGTGGATGGATTTGCGCGCGAGTTACTTGCAGTCAAAGATAGCCTTGAAATGGCGTTAAATGATCAGGCCGGTTCTGCTGAAACCATCAAAAATGGGATTGAAATTACACTCAAGCAATTAGTCGGTGCTTTTGACAAAAACGGGCTTAAAGAAGTAGACCCGACAAATGAAAAATTCGATCCAAATTATCATCAAGCAATGACTATGATTGATAGTGAGCAACCCGCTAATACTGTCGTGAATGTCCTTCAAAAAGGATACTTAATTCATGATCGCGTTTTGCGTCCTGCACTTGTCATTGTCTCAAAGTAAAAAGCCCTCAGGGCATGCCACAAAAAAAGAGAAATATTTTTCAGTGGTTATTGAAAAAAGTAAAGCGCACACCATATAGTAAGCATTAGGAATCACACAGTATTTAATTCAGTATAAATCGTTTTAAAAAAGGATAAATGGAATCATGGGTAAAATTATTGGTATCGATTTGGGAACAACGAATTCTTGCGTAGCGGTAATGGAAAATGGCACACCTAGAGTGATTGAGAATTCTGAAGGGGCACGCACAACACCTTCTATTGTTGCTTACTCAGAAGATGGCGAGATTTTAACAGGTGCGCCTGCAAAACGCCAAGCTGTGACCAACCCTAAAAATACACTTTATGCGGTAAAACGTTTGATTGGTCGTCGTTTCAAAGAAGAAGCAGTCCAAAAAGACATTAATTTAATGCCTTATGAGATTATTTCTGCTGATAATGGCGATGCATGGGTTGAAGTCCGCGACCGTAAAATTGCCCCTCCTGAAATTTCTGCACAAGTTTTACGCAAAATGAAAAAAACTGCAGAAGATTATTTAGGTGAAGAAGTGACAGAAGCAGTGATTACTGTTCCTGCTTATTTTAATGATTCCCAACGTCAAGCAACGAAAGATGCGGGCCGGATCGCTGGTTTAGAAGTCAAACGGATTATTAACGAACCGACTGCTGCTGCAATGGCATTTGGTTTAGATAAACGTGAAGGGGATGCAAAAATTGCCGTCTATGACTTAGGGGGCGGTACTTTTGATATTTCTATTATTGAAATCGCATTAGTTGACAATGAACATCAATTTGAAGTATTAGCCACCAATGGCGATACTTTCTTAGGTGGTGAAGATTTTGATAATCGCGTCATTGATTATTTAGTAGACGAATTTAAACGTGAGCAAGGCATTGATTTGCGTAATGATATGCTTGCCTTACAACGCTTGAAAGAAGCTGCTGAAAAAGCAAAAATTGAGCTCTCCAGCGCACAACAAACAGAAGTCAACTTACCTTACATTACAGCAGATGCAAAAGGTCCAAAACATTTAACAATTAAAATTACTCGCGCTAAATTTGAAAGCTTAGTAGAAGATTTAATTGCACGTACAATTGAACCTTGCCGAATTGCCCTGAAAGATGCTGGTTTATCCACAAAAGAGATCGACGATGTGATCTTAGTGGGTGGGATGACCCGCATGCCGAAAGTGCAAGAAAAAGTAAAAGAATTTTTCGGCAAAGAAGCCCGTCGTGATGTGAACCCTGATGAAGCAGTAGCTGTTGGCGCCTCTATTCAAGGGGGTGTCTTAAAAGGTGAAGTAAAAGACGTTTTATTATTAGACGTGACACCATTATCTTTAGGGATTGAAACCTTAGGTGGGGTCATGACCAAATTGATTGAGAAAAATACAACAATTCCAACGAATAAGTCTCAAGTTTTCTCAACAGCAGAAGATAATCAAAGTGCAGTGACCATTCATGTCTTGCAAGGTGAACGTGAATTGGCAACACACAATAAGAGCTTAGGTCAATTTAATTTGACTGGAATTCCTCCTGCACCGCGTGGCGTTCCACAAATTGAAGTGAGTTTCGATATTGATGCGAATGGTATTTTACATGTTTCTGCTCGTGATAAAGGCACAGGTAAAGAAAGCAAAATCACTATTCAAGCAAGTTCTGGTTTGAGTGAAGAAGAAATTCAAAAAATGGTGAAAGATGCCGAAACCAATGCTGCCCGTGATAAAGAGCAATTAGAACTCATCAACGCGCGGAACCATTGCGATAGCATGATTCACACCGTGAAAAAATCTTTGACAGATTATTCTGATAAAATCAGCGCTGATGACAAAGGCAATATCGAAAAAGCCATTGAAGAAGCCGAAACCGCGATGAAAGGAAATGATGCGGCTGAAATCAAAGCAAAAACAGAAGCATTAGTCACCGCTTCTCAAAAATTAGGGGAACAAATCTACGCTGCTGAACAAGCCAAAGCCCAAGGCACGCAACAAGCGCAACCTAACTCACCGTTCACAGCAGATGATCCTCTAAAGAAAAACGAAAAAACAGTTGATGCCGAAGTGGTTGATGCTGAATTTGAAGAAGTCAAAGATAAAAAATAATCCTATATCTACTCAAACATGACGACAAAACGCAACTATTATGAAGTATTAGGCGTGAGTCGGGAGGCAAGCGGCGATGAGATCAAAAAAGCTTATCGTCGCTTGGTTATGCAGCATCATCCAGATCGCAACCCAGGGAATGCTGAAGCGGAATCTGTGTTCAAGCAAATACAGGCTGCTTATGAAGTCCTCTCAGATACGGCAAAGCGAGAACAATACAATCAGCAAACCTACGGACGATCTCAAAACACAAACAATCAGTTTTACAACGATAGTTCAGGTGCAGGGAAAACGTATGATTTTCATTTTCCTGACATAGATGATATTGACCCTATCCATGCTAGGGACGACCTCTTCGCCAAGGCGCGACAATACACACAATCACAGCAAAAACCACCTAAACGCGGCAGCAATGTTCATTATGAGCTAGAAATTTCTTTTGAACAAGTTGTACGCGGCACGACAATTAACTTAGAAGTGCCCGCTGTCAAGGTGTGTCATGTTTGTGATGGTCTGGGCACAAAATTAGGGGCATCTACACAAACGTGCCCTGTCTGTGGTGGGTTTGGCCGAGTTAAGCCAAATGGGTTTGCACTCAGTGAATTTGATGTGTTATTAGGGGATCCTAACAGCTTTCAGACCTGTTCACGCTGTCATGGGTGGGGAACAATTGTAGATGAATATTGTATCACCTGTCATGGCTCAGGACAAATTGAATATATGAAAACGGTTGCGGTTCAAATTCCGGCAGGCGTGGATACGGGAACACATATTCGATTAAAAAATGCAGGACAGCTTGGGGAAAATGGGGGAGCCGCAGGAGATTTATATGTCATTATTAAAGTCAGAGAAAACCCTCTTTTTACACGTGAAAAAGATGACTTACACTATCAGATGTTGATGAGTGTTGCGACAGCGGCCCTTGGAGGAGCGATTGAAGTCCCTCTCTTTCATTCTTCCGCTTCTGCACAGGTAAAAATTCCAGCTGGAACACAATCGGGGCAGGTTTTTAAATTAAAAAATAAAGGCATTCCGCATCTCAATCAACAAGGGGCGGGAGATTTATTTTGTCATGCATTATTAGAGGTGCCTCGTAACTTAACAGAAGAACAAAAGGATTTATTACGTCAGTTTGAGTTGAGTACGCCTCCTGCTAAAGCCCTTGTTCATGATCCTGAACTGGAAAAGAAATCATGGATTTCTCGTGTAGTCAATTTATTTAAAGGCAACACCCCTGAATCTGAAAAAGAAAACTAAAGAATATTATTATTAACCCTTATTTTTAAATTTTTATATTGAACAATCTATGGCGACGAAACGTGATTATTATGAAGTCTTAGGCGTGAGTCGGGATGCAAGCGACAGTGACATTAAAAAAGCTTATCGTCGTTTGGCAATGCAATACCATCCGGACCGCAACCCAGATAACCCTGAGGCAGAAGTCAAATTTAAAGAAGCAAAAGAAGCATATGAAGTCCTTTCCGATAGTTCCAAACGGGGAGCTTATGACCAATTTGGACATGCAGGGGTGGATGGTTCTGCTGGTGGGTTTGGCCCAGGAGGCGCGCAAGGCTTCAGTGGTTTTGCCGATATTTTTGGCGATATGTTCGGAGATATTTTTGGCCAAGCTGGCGGAGGTGGGAGACGTTCGAGTGTTCAACGCGGTGCGGATTTACGTTATAATTTAGAAATCTCACTAGAACAAGCCGCACGTGGTACTGAAGTCAAAATCAAAATTCCAACACTCAAAGAATGTGAGGCCTGTCATGGGTCGGGGGCAAAACCGGGCACTTCTCCTGTGACATGTGATGCTTGTCATGGAACAGGACAAATTCGTATGAGTCAAGGATTTTTCTCGATTCAACAGACTTGTCCACGTTGTCATGGGTCAGGCAAAATCATCAAAGATCCATGTCCTTCCTGCCATGGTGCTGGCCGAATTAAAGAACACAAAACAGTTTTGGTCAAAATTCCAGCAGGGGTTGATACCAATACGCGGATTCGATTGAGCGGAGAAGGCGAAACCGGGATAAATGGGGGACCACCGGGTGATTTGTATGTTGTGATTCAACTAAAATCTCATCCTATTTTTGCGCGAGAACGAGATGACTTACATTGTGAAATGCCAGTCAGCTTTACTACCGCCGCCTTGGGTGGGGAAGTAGAGATTCCAACATTGGATGGAACAGCGCGTCTTAAAATTCCAACGGAAACCCAAACAGGTAAAGTTTTTCGTCTAAAAGGAAAAGGCATCAAGCACCTCAATGGCGCAGGATACGGGGATTTGCTTTGTCATGTCATGGTTGAAACGCCTGTTAACTTGACAGAAGAACAGAAAAATTTACTCCGCCAATTGGAAGCCAGTTTACGCGGCGAAGATTTGAAGAAACATTCTCCTAAAGAAAAATCATTCTTTGATAAAGTTTCTGATTTCTTCAATGGCAGTAATAGTAACGAAAAATAAAACGCAAAAAACCCCATCATTTTCGATGGGGTTTTATTTTATCTGTTCGACTTAACTAGAATTAATCTAAACGATAATTCGGCGCTTCTTTAGTAATTTGTACATCATGTACGTGAGATTCACGCATACCCGCTGTTGTGATTTCGACAAATTCAGCTTTAGTACGTACTTCATCAATGGTGCCGCATCCTACATAACCCATGCTGGCGCGAAGTCCACCCATTAATTGATGAATCACATTTAAGACAGGTCCCTTAAATGGCACGCGACCTTCAATCCCTTCTGGAACAAGCTTATCCACATTCGGTTGCCCATCTTGGAAGTAACGATCACTTGAGCCTTGTTGCATTGCGCCGAGTGAACCCATTCCACGATATGATTTATAAGAACGACCTTGATAAAGTTCGATTTCACCAGGAGATTCTTCTGTCCCTGCTAATAAACCACCTAACATTACGCAATTTGCACCAGCCGCAATAGCTTTTGCAATATCACCCGAAAAACGAATTCCACCATCAGCAATTAATGGAACACCGGTTTTTTCGAGGGCCTCAGACACATCGTTAACAGCACTAATTTGTGGTACACCTACCCCTGCAACAATACGTGTTGTACAAATTGAGCCAGGTCCAATCCCAACTTTGACCGCATCCGCACCATGATCTACTAAAGCTAATGCGCCTTCAGCCGTTGCAATATTTCCACCAATGACTTGAACTTGCGGAAAATTTTTCTTGACCCACTGAACACGATCTAAAACGCCTTGAGCATGGCCATGGGCTGTGTCAACAACAATGACATCCACACCGGCTTCAGCTAATAATTCAACTCGCTCTTCAGTTCCTGCACCAACACCTACCGCAGCCCCAACACGAAGACGTCCTTGCGAATCCTTACATGCATTAGGATATTCGTGTGATTTTAAAATATCTTTAATCGTAATGAGACCACGTAGCTCAAAACTATCGTTGATAACCAATACGCGCTCTAAACGATTCACACGCATTAATCGTAATGCTTCTTCACGATTATCTTCCCCTTCTGTCACTGTGATCAAACGTTCACGGGGAGTCATCACATTACGAATAGGCTGATCTAAATCGCTTTCGGCCCGTAAATCTCTATTGGTGACAATGCCGACCAATTGACCATTATCAATAACAGGTAAGCCAGAAATTTTATATTGATTAATCGTTTCAAGAACATCACGCACACTCATATCTGGTGCGATACTAACAGGATCTGTAACAACGCCATTTTCAAAACGTTTTACACGAGAAACTTCGGCCGCTTGGGCTTTAGGAGACATATTTTTGTGAACAATCCCAATTCCCCCTTCTTGGGCAATCGCGATTGCTAAGCGGGATTCGGTCACAGTATCCATTGCCGCTGAAACAATGGGTAAATTCAAGGAGATTTCACGTGTCAAACGTGTTTTCAGACTAACTTCACGGGGGAGAATAATAGAATGCGCTGGAACGAGGAGGACATCGTCAAAAGTGTATGCTTTTTTTCTGATTCGCAACATGATAAGAAGACCCTTGCAAAAAAAGTATTATA
>CAZDFJ010000028.1:0-1826 GCA_964504875.1 uncultured Burkholderiales bacterium
GCATGCCATGCAAGCGCTCTCCCAGCTGAGCTATACCCCCATTGCAAAACTGCACAGATTATACTGAAGCTTTTTTTTCTTGTAAAGTCTTTTTTTTCAAAGAGAACCTTTTTTTCATAAAAAGATTCTCTTTTTTTTGAATATTTTCAAAAAGATAAGAATTATTCTAACCAATTTTTAGGCGGAAGAAAATCGGTATATAATTGTGCCTCTGGCGTGCCCGCTTCTGGTTCCCAGCAATAGCGCCATTTGACAATGGGGGGCATCGACATCAGGATGGATTCTGTACGCCCGTTGGACTGTAACCCGAAAATCGTGCCACGATCATAAATTAAATTAAACTCAACATAACGACTACGACGATAAGCTTGAAAATCACGCTCTCTTTCCCCATAAGGGAGTTCACGTCGACGCGCCACGATCGGCAAATAGGCTTTCAAAAAGTGCTCGCCAACAGAACGGGTCATTGCAAAACTTTTTTCAAATCCTAATTCATTAAAATCATCGTAAAAAATACCCCCCACCCCGCGGGCTTCGTTACGATGTTTCAAAAAGAAATATTCATCACATTCTTTTTTCAGGCGGGGATATAAATCTTCACCAAAAGGCGCCAAACTGTTACGACATTCTGCGTGAAAATGAACCGCATCTTCTTCAAAACCATAGTAGGGTGTCAAATCCATACCGCCCCCAAACCACCAAATCGGTTCTTGTCCTTCTTTAGTCGCGACAAAACAACGAACATTAAAATGTGTTGTGGGGACATATGGATTACGCGGATGTAAAACAAGAGACACCCCCATTGCTTCAAAAGAAGCCCCCGCTACTTCTGGATGCGCTGCACTCGCAGCGGCGGGTAAACGATTTCCATGTACATGAGAGAAATTGACCCCACCCCGCTCAAATAAATGACCTTCTTCTACAAGACAGCTTCGACCACCGCCGCCTTCTGCACGTTGCCATTCATCTCGCAAAAAAGTTTTGCCATCGGCTTGCTCTAAACCATGCACAATATCTTCTTGTAATTGCATCAAAAAAGCTTTCACTGCTTCAGTCGAAATTGTTGTACTCATTTTTTTATTCCATTTCTTATTTATCAACATAAAAACGTTTCTATTGTAATCCAAGGTTAAAAAAATAAAAAGGATATTTTTGTCTTTTTATTGGATTGATAACTGTTTAGAAGTGTTATCGAATTCTATTCTTGCCATGTGGCAAATCTTGCCGGTTTTTCAGTAGAAAAATCAAGCAATGTTTGCCAGTTTATTTTAAAATAATACTTGAAAGTTGCGAAAAACAAAGTAAAACTTATACAATATGGTATGGCATGATTTTTGATTATGTATGTTTAACCAAAGAATAAAATATTTTTCGTTTTTCAAAAATTAGTTTAATTATTTCAATATTCAAGAAAAGAGGTCATCATGGTTGATTTTCAAACAGGGATGAGTGGCTTGTTAGCCACCAGTAAGCAATTAAATACAGTTGGGAATAATATCGCTAACTCTAGTACTGTTGGGTACAAACGTTCTTCCGCATCTTTTGGGGATATGTATGCAAATGGTCTGACTAATGTTCCTGGAATGGGTGTTTCCACTGGGTATATTGGGCAGGACTTCTCTCAAGGGGGCACAAAAGCAACCAATAATAATTTGGATTTGACTATTGCGGGCGCTGGTTTCTTTAAAATGGCCAAAGCAGACCCTAATTATCCTCAAGATTCAACCCGTCAAACTTATAGTTATACACGTGATGGTCAATTTCACTTAAGTAACGATGGCTATATTATTAATTCAGATGGCTTACGTTTACAAGGTGTAAATTTT
>CAZDFJ010000028.1:1926-31855 GCA_964504875.1 uncultured Burkholderiales bacterium
CGCAAGCGTCCCTTGGTTAGATTTATCTGGCTCAACACAATTAGCAGATGCTTCCGCCGTTAACACACGTAGCCAAAATGGCTTACCTCCAGGTTCATTAACTGATGTTCAAGTTAATGATCAAGGGGTTGTAATTGGAAAATATTCTAATGGATTAGAACGGGAACTTGGTATGGTCAAGCTTTCTGATTTCCGTGATCCAACTGCACTTCAACCGATTGGAAATAACCAATGGGCCGCTACAGGTTCATCAGGCCAACCGATTGAAAACTTTGTTGGGGCAGGTGGTACCGGTACATTACTTTCCAAAACTGTTGAACAATCTAATGTGGAATTAACGAATGAATTAGTTGACTTGATTGCCTTACAACGCCAATACCAAGCCAATTCACAAACGATTTCTGCACAAAGCAGCACGTTACAAACATTAGTGAACTTACGTTAATATTTAATAGATTCAAGTAAAAGTTTGTTTGTTGTTGTATTTCTCCTGAGTAGTTTATTTTTACACTTGCACAAGTTGCTCCCATGTTATTATTTCTTTGTGAACATGGGGGCTTTTTTTTATTCTTTTCATAAAGGAGCATTGTCAATGCCACAATCCGAACAAGAAAAAACCATTCAATTTGAAGTCAAAAAAGATTTATCCATACAAGATGCTTTAATGTTTGCGACACACTATCATCAACAAGGCGATCTTGAACAAGCAAAAAAACTTTACCAAGAAATTCTCAAAAAAGAACCAAAACAAATTGATAGCTTACATAATTTAGGCTTGTTGTATTGTCAACAAAATTTATTTGAAGAAGGTCTCCCTTACTTAAAAGAAGCGGTCCAATTCGCCCCTCAAAATATTCCCTTTTACTTGACACTCGCCCAAGTTTTTAAACACTTAGAACAATTTGATCAAAGCGAATTTTACCTAAAACAAGCCTTAGCCAATCAATGTGAACATATTGAAATTTACTATTGGTTAGGAGAAGCTTTATTAACACAGCAGAAATTTACTGAAGCTCGGGAAATTTTGACACAGGCCGCACATCTTGATCCTGAAGATCAAGACGTTCAGCGTTTATTAAGTTATATTCCTTTTGACAATACAGAAGTCAAATTGGAATTAGATCTCCATGCACAAAAACAACTGAAAAAAATACTCAAAGTAAAACCAACCCCTCAACAACAAAAAATGGCACTCTTACGAAATCATGAAGCGGCGCAATTTTTTAACAAAGGAAATGCAAAAAAAGCCCTTACTCTAGTTTCTCAAGCCATTGAATTAAATCCAAAAAATGCCGGATTTTATAACAATCGGGCAATTTTTTATCAACACCTTAATCAATTCGAAAAAGCGATTTCTGATTATTTATTAACAATTGCACTCAATCCTTCTTTTGCTGAAGCCTATAATAATTTAGGACAAGTTTTAAATCTTGCAGACAGATTAGAAGATGCTAAATTTTATTTGCTAGAAGCATTAAAACTTAACCAAAATTACCCTGAAGCCCATAATAATTTGGGAATTGTATTGCAAAAGCAATTGCAATTAGAAGATTCTAAACGCCATCTTGAATTTGCTATTAAAATTAGACCGGAATATGCCGAAGCCTATAATAATTTAGGGATTCTTTATGTATATGAAGAAAATTATGCACAAGCAGAAAGCGAATTCAGAAAAGCTATTTTATTTCAAAAAAATTATGTTTATGCATACTTGAATTTGTCCCGCATTTTAGTTCAACAGGAATTCTTTATTGATGCGCGAGAAATATTGCAGACCTTAACTAAAATTGCGCCTTCAAATCATGAGGTATTTTTTGCATTAGCCACACTTGCATTTAAACAAAGAAACTTTACAGAAACCGAAAAATATTTAAATAAAACGTTAAAAGTGAATCCCAGTCATATTGACAGTTTGGTCTCACTTGCAATCACTTTAGATTTACAAAACAAAACAAATTTATCATTTTCACCGTTAGAAAAAGCATTACAAATCAAGGAATATCCTCATCTATATATCCTGATGACTTACTTCGCACTTAAATCAAGTGATTGGGATAAATTTCATCCGCTAAATTTTTCGGTGATATGGGAAAAATTAATCAAAAAATATCATGATAATATTGTACATATTCCAGAAGGGTTAATTTTTTGGTTATTGAGTTTTCCATATCAATACAAATTAAATGAACAATTAATAATTACTCACGCCATTGCAAAAAAAGAAGTTCGAGGCATTCAACCCATTAATAAATTAATGGATCAGCATATTGGCAGTTCACCGAAAAATAAATTACGCATTGGTTATGTCTCAAGTGATATGAACAACCATACCGTTGGTGAAATGCTTCGGGGTATTTTTAAACGACATGACAAAACAAATTTTGAAATTTATATTTACTCAACAGGAATATCAGACCAGAGTCCAGTGCGCAAAGAAATTGAAAATGCAGCAAACACTTTTCATAATGTTGAACATTTTTCGGCAGAACAAATTGCTAAACTAATTTATCAAGACCAAATTGATATTCTCGTAGATTTAAATAACTGGACGCAAGGATTTAATCCGCGTATTTTTGCGTATCGCCCTGCGCCGGTTCAAGTCACATGGGGAGGCACACCTTCTACGACAGGCCTGACATGTATAGACTATATTTTGATTGACAAAGTAGTTGCGCCTGTGGAAGATTCTCACTATTACACAGAAAAACTAGTGTATTTACCTGATAGTTATATTTGCGCCAATCAAGATTCACAAATTGCTGAAAATGTTCCGTCTCGTACTGAATGTCATTTACCCGAGAGCGCTTTTGTTTTTTGTTGTTTTTGTAATCACTACAAAATTGAGCCTATGATTTTTGACATTTGGATGAGTATTCTTCGTCAAGAGCCCAATAGTGTGCTCTGGCTTCTTGGTTCAGGTGATTTAGTCAACAATCTTAAAAATGAAGCAGAAAAGCGGGGCGTTGATCCTGAGCGTCTAATTTTTGCTCCCCGCAAAGCGCGTGAAACTTACCTTGCCCAATATCGAAATGCGGATCTTTTTTTAGATACCTATTTCATGACAGGGGCGGCGACCACGTGTGATGCACTCTGGGCAGGCCTTCCCGTTTTGACATGTTTAGGACAACGTTATGGCAGTCGCGTGAGCGCAAGCGCACTCAATGCCATAAAATTACCTGAATTAATTATGTCTGATTTAGAAGAATACGAAGAACGCGCTCTCTTTTTCGCCCGCCATCCTGAGGAACTGTTGGCTATTCGCGAGAAAGTTGAGACGAATCGTCTAACCACCCCATTATTTGATACAGATTTATTAACACACAATATTGAGCAAGCCTATTTAGCGATTTGGGATCGCCATCAACAAGGCCTGACACCAGATATGATTGATTTAACCGCCCAATAAAGCCATTTATCATTTAGAAAAATTTTCCCACATGAAAGATGTTTTTTTCATGTGGGATTTTTATTGCCTAAAAAAATTTATATCCTTAATTTTTTAACAATTTACTTGATCGAATCAATTTTATTTAGTACACTCAATATAGTTAAATAATTTAAAAAAAGGAGCTTATAATGCCTATTCCAAACGAGTACGAAATTGCATCATTACACAATGTCATATTGACAAATTATCGAGTATATTTTTCAGCAAAAGCAAAAAATGTTGAATTTATTTCTACTCTGACAAAAAGTATTCCTTTAGATAGCATTGATTCTTGCGGTGTCGAAAGTACACAAAAAAGCCCTGCATGGCTCATTGTTGCAACTTTATTATGTTTAACAGGTTTATTTCTAGATATAGAAACTATACTACGTATTATTTTAGTTCTTACAAGCCTATCACTGGCTATTTTTTATTTCTTTTTTAAGCGTCAAACAAAATTAGTTATCAAATCTTATGGTGGAGAAACGATTATATTTTTTCTTTCAAAAAAGAATTTTAAAAAACAGGATGCAATACAAATAGAAGAGTTTACTCAATTTTATGAATTAATTATTCAACAAAAAATGAATCTTCTTTATTCTCAAAAAATACAAAAAGATCTTGGTAAATTTTCTAATTTAGAAGGATAAAATCTATTCCGACATTCCACACAAAAAAATCCTTATTTTTCTGATAATCCGCACATCTTAAGCAAAAATAGCTTTGTCATTAAAAATTTATTTTTATAAATCAATATGTTAATAAAATAAATTTTTTTAATATCACTGGCATACTCCCTGCAATATATTCGCGAAACGACGTGAATAATAATTGTGTCAATGTGGAGCTGACAACATGAAAAAACCCTTTTATCAAAGTCTTTATTTTCAAGTGATTTCTGCTATTTTATGTGGCGTACTGATAGGACATTTTTTTCCAAGCTTTGGAGCCAGTCTTAAACCGCTTGGTGACGGCTTTATTAAGCTTGTTAAAATGATGATCGTGCCGATTATTTTCTGTACTGTGGTCACAGGGATTGCTGGGATGGAAAGCATGAAAAAAGTCGGGCGCGTTGGCGGAAAAGCGTTACTTTATTTTGAAGTGGTCACGACGATTGCATTATTTATTGGCATGTTGGTTATTAATATTCTTAAGCCTGGTGTAGGCATGAATATCGATCCGCATACACTTGATACAAAAGGATTAGCTAGCTATACCGCGCAAGCAGCCAAATCCGAAGGTATTATTGAATTTATGCTCAATCTGATTCCTTCCAGTATTTTTGATGCTTTTGCCAAAGGGAATATCTTACAAGTCTTATTATTTTCTATTTTGTTTGGCTTTGCGCTTTCACATATAGACACTAAATATAAGCAGCCAATTATTAACATTATTGATAGTTTTGCACATGGACTTTTTGCCACTGTTAACATTATTATGAAGTTAGCGCCAGTCGGTGCATTTGGCGCGATGGCCTTTACCATTGGAAAATATGGTGTGAATAGTCTGACTTCACTTGCTGCCTTGATGGGTAGTTTTTATTTAACATGTGTTTTATTTGTCGTAGTGGTTTTGGGTAGCATCGCTTATTTTAATGGCTTTAGTATTTTCAAATTTATCCGTTATATTCGTGAAGAGTTATTAATTGTGCTGGGCACATCGTCTTCTGAATCTGCTTTACCTCGCATGATGGCAAAAATGGAACGGTTAGGTTGTTCTAAATCTGTAGTGGGTTTGGTCATTCCAACAGGATACTCTTTTAATTTAGATGGAACTTCCATTTATTTAACCATGGCAGCTATTTTTGTCGCCCAAGCGACCGGCATAGACTTAACATTAACGCAACAATTCACTATTTTAGGTGTATTATTATTAACCTCTAAAGGGGCAGCGGGCGTGACAGGCAGCGGGTTTGTCACCTTAGCAGCAACATTAACTGCGATTCCAACCATTCCAGTTGCTGGCTTGGCGATTATTTTAGGGATTGACCGCTTTATGTCTGAAGCGCGGGCCTTGACAAACTTAGTTGGCAATGGCGTCGCGACAATTGTGGTTTCTCGTTGGGAAAAAGAAATAGACGAATCTTTATTACAAGCTGAACTCAATGCCGCTCCGAAATTAGAAAGCGATGACATTATGCCTGACGAACCTATTTTACCTGTCATTAATGCCCCAGAATTACAGAAAAACGCCCTCTAATTTTTTAGTCGATACCTCCTCATCCTGTTTTACAGGATTTTTATACCAGACATATACTCTTCCAATATGTCTGGTTTTTTTATATTTTTCTCAAATAAAAAATCACTTTTTTCTCTAAAATAAACATGATTGTCATTTTTTTCTTTCTTTATAAGCAAAAAATGAATAACGCTTTGCATACATTGTATAAAATGAATAGAATAAAAATAGAAATAAAAAATGATTTTTAAAGTATTAATGATTTTTCAAAAAGATACTAAAAAAACCGATGTAGATCTACAATAAAGAAAATAAATTAAAAATGAAACTGTTTTTTATCAAGAATCAAGATTAAAGCAAGAAAGCTTATAATTTTTCGTTTTTTGTTTTAATCTCTCACACTCATAATATAGGTATGAACAATACTTTATCAATATTCGAATATGTAGCAAACCCAATGTGGCACACTGATGAATATGGAAGCTACATTTATTTTAATCAGGCATGGTTAAAATTTACAGGTCATACGGCTGAGCAAATAAAAAATGTGGGATGGATTCACTATGTTCATCCAGATGATAGAAATTATTGTCAACAAACTTTCGCTCAGGCACAGCACGAAAAAAAAGAATTTACACGCGAATATAGATTGTTACATTATACGGGTGAATATCATTGGATTGTTGATTCAGGTTGCCCTATTTTTGATAAAGAAAAAGGTTTTCAAGGGTATATTGGCACAGCTTATGATATTACAACAGAAAAACTAGCCCAACAAAAAATCCTACATTTAACCCGCCTTTACGCTATTTTAAGTCAGACGAACCAAGCAATTGTACACATTCATTCACGCGAGGATCTCTTCCGCCGTGTATGCGAAATTGCCATTGAATATGGCGGATTTCAGATGGCATGGATCGGATTGATCAATCGAGAAAAACAGATTTTAGAACCTGTTTCACATAGCGGGTTAGAATGTGATTATCTTAGTAAAGTAAAATTTCCTTTACATTCTGAAGGAGAGATAACAGCCGCAAGCATCCCAGTACAAGCTGTGTTAAAAAACCATTATACTTATTGTAATTTTACAGCAGAAGAGCGACAATGTACTTCATGTCCTTATCCTAGCTTATGTCCTGTTGACTTTGAAGCGATTCAACGCGGTTATCGGGCCACCGCCTCTTTTCCAATTCATGTTTATAACGAAACCATTGGGGTTTTTACTTTACATGTGACAGAAGCAGATTTTTTTAATACAGATGAACTGGAATTACTCGAAGAAATGATGACGGAAGTAAGCTTTGCTATAGAAAGCCTCTTCCGCGAAAATCAACGCCGCGCCGCAACACAAGAATTACAAAAACTATCCTTAGCTGTAGAACAAAGTGCCAACATGGTCATTATTATGAACATGCATGGGCTCATTGAATACGTCAATCCTAAATTTACTGAAATTACAAAATATACTAAAGAAGAGGTTATTGGCCAAAATTATGAGCTTTTACTTTTTCCAGAAAAAATAAATCATAATTTGATTCATAATATTTTGCCAGTGATTCAATCAGGACAAGCGTGGCATGGCGAGTTTCATAGTATCAAACGTAATGGACAAAGTTACTGGTGTCTTGCTTCAATTTCTCCTGTCAAAAACGATACAAATGAAATCACACATTTTGTGATGATCGCAGAAGACATTGAAGAGCGTAAATCGGTTGAATCCATGATTGAGCACCTTGCTTTTTATGATCCACTGACAGAATTACCCAATCGTCGTCTTTTCCGAGATCGGCTCAATCAAGCTATTATGGAAGCCCAAGAGACAAACAAATGGGTTGTTTTACTCTATCTTGATCTTGACCGATTTAAATATATTAACGATTCATTAGGCTATCAATACGGTGATTTTCTTTTAAAAGAAGTGGCCAGCCGCCTCAAAAAAATTCTTCATAAAGGCGATACTTTGGCACGGCTGAGTGGTGATGAATTTACGATTATATTAAATAAAGTTGATGATTTAAGAAATATTTACACTACTGCTGACTTAATTATGCAGGTATTTGAACGTTCTTTTTCAATAGAACAACATGAAGTCTATATCACTGCCAGTCTTGGCATCACAGTTTCCCCTTTAGATGGGACAGATAGCGATGAATTGATTCGAAATGCTGATATTGCCATGTATCGTGCAAAAGAATTAGGGCGAAATACCTACCAGCTTTATAAACCAGAAATGAATGCAAACGCCTACGAGCGCCTTTCTCTTGAGAACAGCCTGCGAGGAGGACTTCAACGCGAGGAATTTATTGTTTATTATCAGCCCCAGATTGATTTAAGTACGCATCAAATTGTGGGAGCAGAAGCATTAGTGCGTTGGCAACATAGTGAAAAAGGATTAGTTTCGCCGGCAAAATTTATTCCTGTTGCAGAAGAAACAGGACTGATTGTGCCATTAGGCGAATGGGTATTAAAAACAGCCTGCGCACAGACAAAAGCATGGCATGATGCAGGGCTACCTAAAATTAGAATGGCAGTTAATTTATCTGCGCGTCAATTTCAACAGAAAAATCTTTTTGATCTGATTCAAGAAATTTTGATACAAACTGGTTTAAAGCCGGAATATCTTGAGCTCGAAATTACTGAAAGCATGTTAATGGAAAATGTAGAGGAGGCGATCGGTACTTTACATAAATTAAAAGCATTAGGACTGGCTATTTCAATTGATGATTTTGGAACAGGTTATTCTTCTTTGAATTATTTAAAACGTTTTCCGATTGATATGCTCAAAATTGATCAATCTTTTGTACGAGATATTACAACGGATCCTGACGATGCAATTATTGCCAGTACAATTATTACAATGGCACATAGTTTACGATTTAAAGTCATTGCAGAAGGGGTAGAACACAAAGATCATTTAACTTTTCTTAAATCAAAAGAATGTGACATTGCACAAGGATATTTATTTAGTCGTCCTCTCCCGACAGCTTTGTTTGGAGAGCTGCTCCGACATAATGACTTTGCCATTATAGATAAAGATTAATCTAAAAAACCCCTTTAGAAAGGGGTTTTTTTAACTAAACACGCCCACATTGCTGATTAGCAGGCACTGCTTCTGCAATGCGTTTGGGATGAGGCAAATTTAATCCATTCATAATTTCAATAAATTCTGCTTCTGTTTTGTTTGCTAAACGAGGATTAGTCTGTTTTTGTTCTGCAACACTTGAAACATAACGTTGCTTATAATCGTGCCCTGGATAAACAAGCGTTTCATCAGGTAAACTTAATATTTTATCAGTAATACTATGATATAATTGTGCCGGATTTCCGCTTTGAAAATCAGTACGCCCACATCCATCAATCAGTAAGGCATCCCCTGTGAAAATACGATCTTGCCAAAGATAACTAACGCACCCTGCGGTATGTCCTGGCGTCGCAATTACTTCAATGACTTGATCCCCAAATGAAATTTTTACGCCATCTCGAATGAGATTATCCGCACACGGCGCACCGCCTTCCTCACTGACATACGTTTTTGCCCCCGTTGCCTCCCTTAATTTACCAGCACCAGTGATATGATCTGCATGAACATGTGTTTCTAAAATACCAACAAGTTTTAATCCATTTGTATTTAAAATGGCTAAATCTCGTTCGACTTGCTCTAAAACGGAATCAATAATAACCGCTTCATTTTTATTTGTATCGCCTAAAATATAGGTATATGTCCATGTTGCAGGATCAAAAAGCTGTTTAAAAAAAGCCATATTTTCCTCTATATATTTGCATTAAAATATTAGATTATTCTAATGTATGTCACATAAAAGGACAATCTTTCTTTTTTTATTTTCGATAAAATTTTTAATACAAAATTCAGTTAAAAGTTATTGACATTTAAAAATGAACGTAGTAAATTAAAAAACTCAATTTCGAAAATATGCGTTTTCTGAAAACCATTTTTCTTTTTTTATTTTCAAATGCGTGACTTTTTTGTCTTTCGTGCATTTGAGCCATTCAAAACTACTACTCAAAAAAAACATGGTACATTTTTATCTTAAACTAGAACGACTTACGAACGCTAACTAATTTTCCTCTCAAGAAAATCGGTTAGATACAATTCGGTCTTTTTTTTAAGATAAGCTTTAAAATGCACTTTGTTTTACCCTGATAGCCCCTACTATCAAATTCTTACTTAGCACTCTTTCTTTACACTTTATTGTTTTTTTGTTTATTTTTTACAGGAATAGAACAAATGACTCAAAAAGATAAATTGATCATTTTTGATACCACTTTACGTGATGGCGAGCAAAGCCCCGGCGCATCTATGACTAAAGACGAAAAAATTCGGATTGCGCGTCAATTAGAAAAGATGCGTGTCGATGTCATTGAAGCCGGTTTTGCGGCGGCGAGCCCCGGCGATTTTGAGGCTGTCCGCGCCATTGCAAGTATTATTCAAGATAGCACTGTCTGTAGTTTGGCCCGCGCAAACGAAAATGATGTGCGTAAAGCTGGTGAAGCATTAGCACCCGCTAAATCAAAACGAATTCATACTTTTATTGCAACTAGTCCACTGCATATGGAAAAAAAATTATGCATGACACCCGATGAAGTCGTCGCAGCGGCAGTAAAAGCTGTCACAATCGCTAAAGAATATACAGATGATGTTGAATTTTCTGCGGAAGATTCAGTTCGTTCTGATATGGATTTCTTATACCGAATTTTTGAAGCCGTCATTAAGGCGGGAGCGACAACAATTAATGTTCCTGATACAGTGGGTTATAGTATTCCTTCTGTTTGGGGTGAACGTATTCGTACTTTAATTGAACGTGTTCCCAATGCAGATAAGGTCGTATGGTCAACACACTGCCATAATGATTTAGGTATGGCCGTTGCCAATTCATTATCTGCTGTTTTGAACGGAGTCCGTCAATTAGAATGTACAGTCAACGGCTTGGGCGAACGAGCAGGAAATGCTTCTTTGGAAGAAATCGTGATGGCAGTACGGACGCGTCAAGATTTGTTTCCATGTGATACACGCATTGATACCACCCAAATTATTCCCGCTAGTCGTTTAGTATCTAGTGTTACCGGTTTTCCAGTACAACCCAATAAAGCTATTGTTGGGGCCAATGCCTTTGCTCATGAATCCGGCATTCATCAGGATGGTGTATTGAAAAATCGTGAAACTTACGAAATTATGTGTGCCGAAGATGTTGGTTTAACGACAAATAAATTAGTTTTAGGGAAATTGTCTGGACGAAGTGCTTTTAAAAATCACTTATCACAATTGGGTGTGAAATTTGATTCTGAAGAAGCGTTAAATGCAGCCTTTATGCGGTTTAAAATCTTAGCTGATAAAAAACAAGAAATTTTTGACGAAGATTTATTGGCATTAGTTGGTGAGGAAACAGTTGAAATTCAAGAAGTTTTTAAATTAATTTCATTACGTGTTTGTTCTGAAACTGGTGAAACCCCTCATGCAAATCTGACAATTCGAATGGGAAAAACAGAAAGAGCTGCTGAGGCAGATGGCAGCGGTCCTGTAGATGCAACATTTAAAGCCATTGAACAAATTGCAAATTCACAATCACAATTATTATTATATTCTGTGAACAATATTACGACAGGCACGGACGCACAAGGTGAAGTCACAGTCCGTTTATCTAAAAATGGGCGGATTGTTAATGGACAAGGTTCGGACACTGATATTGTCATTGCTTCTGCAAAAGCCTATTTGAACGCATTAAATCGTTTAGAAAATCGGACAGAACGAGCTCATCCTCAGTTATAATCATTTGTGAAATAAAGACTCGCCCTTTTTTTGAGGGTGAGTTTTCATTTTTTATTACGTTCTCTCTGGGTTACATTTTGTATTTTATTCATTCATTTCCGCAGCACTTCATTTCCTCTTCTATTTTAAAATCACTACTTTAATTTGAACATAATTAGTTTATATTTAATATATTCTCTATTTTGTTTATATTTTTATTTATATTTTTGTTTTTGATTCTTAAAAACGCGAGATTATCTAAAAACTTGTCAATTATTTTTTCATTGAAATACCTTTTTTTTCTATAAAAATAAAGCACTATCATTTTTTAATTTAAAAAAACTAGTTTTTTATAATTACAAAAAATTAATAGTCAGTTACAATAAGATTATTATTAAACAAAATAAAATAACAAGTTATTTAACACTCTCTGAAGAATAATATGAAATATATCTTCCTAGCTTATATTTTTCAGACAGGGAATGATTTGTCATAATTATATTAATAGATACTTAATTATATTCTTTCAATCATGATGGCACTTATTTCTATAAAGTTTAATCATTCACGCTTTCATCTAAATAACTTGCACTTTGCATTTCAAAACAAATAATAATAAAGGTATGAACGTGCAATGAACATTTTAAAAACAAATGACCCAGTCACTGCAGACTTATCGCCTTTAAAAATTCTTATTGCTGATGATTCTCGTCTGATTCAAGAAATACTATTTTCATTACTTTCGCAATTAGGACACAGTGTCACCATTGCAGAAAATGGAAGAATGGCTATTGAGCTATATAACGAAATTCATCCTGATTTAGTGCTAATGGATATTATCATGCCAGAATTAGGTGGACTTGAGGCTATCCAACAAATTCGGTCTTTACATATAGAGCATTGGGTTCCTATTATTATTTTAACCTCTCTTAATTCAGACGCAGATCTTTTACAAGGACTGAATGCGGGGGCAGATGATTATTTGACAAAACCCATTAAACCTGAAATTTTGGTTGCGAAAATCCGCTCAATGCAACGTATTGTCTGTATTCAAAATCGGACTTTAGATTTAGCTAATAATGATCAACTCACCAAATTACCTAATCGACATTTTTTTTATCGTTATTTATACAAAAAGGTACAAGTTGCAAAAAGAAAAGGACATCATCTAGGATTATTATTAATTGATTTGGATGGATTTAAACCAATTAATGATAATTTTGGGCATGATGCAGGCGATATTGTGTTAAGAACAATCGGTATTCGTCTAAAACAACTTGTGGGAACATTTTATCTCGCAGCCCGATTAGGGGGCGATGAATTTATTATTGTTCTTCCGCAATTAACAGCTTCAGAAAAATTTAATGATAAAATTATCCACTTTGCCCATAAACTTATTGAAGCCATTAATCAACCTATTGATTTTTTAGATCAAGAGCTAAAAGTTGGGGCAAGTATTGGCATTGCTTTTTTGCCAGATAATGCACATAACATGGAAGATTTAATTAAATGTGCAGATAATGCGATGTATAAAGCAAAGCAACAGGGCAAAAATCAATTTGTTATTTTTCATTCAATTAATCGTTAATTCATTTTTCTTTTTATGTCTATTCAGATTGTTATTCTGGCGGCAGGAAAAGGCACACGGATGTATTCACAACGTCCTAAAGTCCTTCATCCACTTGCTGGCAAAGCTTTAATCGCGCATGTTATTGATACCGTTTCACATTTACAGCAACCCATTCACCGTTGTTGTGTTGTCATTGGACATGAAGCCGCTCAAATTCGCGCCGCTTTTGTGAATCACCCTGAACCTTTAGTGTGGGTCGACCAAACAGAACAACTTGGAACAGGTCATGCCGTCCTTCAGACGCTTCCCTTTCTTTCTTCTGAACAATTGGTATTAATTCTTTATGGTGATGTGCCCCTGATTCAACCCGAGACACTCAATCATCTGATTCACCAAGCCGAAAAAAACCATTTTGCGTTACTCACAGCGCAACTTTCCGATCCAACTGGATATGGTCGGATTATTCGTAATAAAAATGGGCAGGTCACTTCTATTGTCGAGCAGCGAGATGCAACCCCCGAACAATTAATGATCACTGAAATTAATACAGGAATCATGGTTGTAAAAGGTGCCTATCTGAACAAATGGCTTCCTCAACTTAAAAACGAAAATCAACAACAAGAATATTATTTAACAGATATTATTGAATGCGCCGTAAATGACGGCTTAGAAATTGCAACCCATTCTCCTAGAAATTTATGGGAAATTATGGGAGTCAATAATAAAATTCAACTTTTAGAATTAGAACGGATTTTTCAGAAAAATCAAGCTTTGGATCTCTTAGCACAAGGTGTGACTTTACATGACGCTAATCGTATTGATATTCGCGGTCATTTAACTTGTGGACAAGATGTCGAAATTGATATTAATTGTATTTTTGAAGGACACGTTACTTTAGGAAATCATGTAAAAATTGGCGCAGGGTGCCTTTTAAAAAATGTGACGATTGGTGAACATACAACGATTAAACCCTATTCCATTTTAGAAGGCGCGGAAATTCAGACGTATTGTGAGATTGGCCCGTACAGTCGTGTTCGACCCGGCACAAAATTAGAAAATGCAGTTCATCTTGGTAATTTTGTCGAAGTAAAAAATAGCACTATCTCAAAGGCTTCTAAAGCAAATCATCTCAGCTATATTGGCGATGCACAGATTGGCAAAAACGTTAATATTGGAGCGGGCACAATTACGTGCAATTATGACGGAGCTAAAAAACATTTAACACGGATCGAAGATGATGTGTTTGTTGGCTCTGATACACAACTGGTTGCGCCTGTGACAGTCAAAAAAGGCGTGACTATTGCCGCCGGCACAACTGTTACAAAAGAAACACCCGAAAATGCATTAATTCTTTCTCGTGTCAAACAAAGTCATATCGCTAATTGGAAAAGACCGCAAAAAAATAATAAATAAGATCTTATATGCGATGCAATTATTTATCTGCATCGCATGTATTGCTTTTATGCGTAATCTGTTAATCTTCTAGTTTTTTCCGCATATTTTTAGCTAAAAGATAAGTTTCACTACTACGACTACGAGAGGCTTCAGGTTTCCGCACATAAAATTGTGTAAAATGAATTTTGATTAATTTCATGACATCATCAAAACCTTCACCATGAAAGACTTTCATCAAAAGATGTGAACCGATATGACCATAACGTAGTGTAAAATCAAGGGCTAATTCTGCAAGGTACATAATTTTAGCTTGGTCAACGACTTCAATACCACTCATATTGGGGGCCATATCTGACACCACAAGGTCAAGACTTCGTCCCTCCAAACTTGTGATCAAGCGGTTGACGGTTTCGTCTTCGTGAAAATCCCCTTGAATAATTTCTACATGAGGAACGGGATCCATGGGCAATAAATCTAGTGCAATGACGCGCCCTCCTTTTTTAGGATCAACCATTTTACTTAAAATTTGTGTCCAGCTACCAGGAGCCGCTCCTAATTCTACAATCGTCATATGTGGCTGAATAAATTTGTCTTTTTCTTGAATTTCGAGTAATTTATAAGCGGCACGAGAGCGATAGCCATCTTTTTGTGCTTGTTTGACATAAGGATCATTAATATGATCATGTAACCATGCACGGCTTTTTTGTTTCCGATTCATAATATTGTTTTAATACTGAGTAAAAAAAATCATATGATACTTGAACTTACCCCAACTCAAAGACGTTTTTTGCGTGCACAAGCACATCATTTAAATCCAGTTGTTATTATTGGTGAAGCAGGGCTGACTGAAAATGTGATGCTTGAGATTGACCGTTCCCTCATTGCACATGAGTTAATTAAGGTGCGGGTTTTTGGTGATGATCGCATTTATCGTCAGGAATTGTTGGGTACAATTTGCGATACTTTACAAGCAACTGCCGTCCAACAAATTGGAAAAATTTTAATTTTATATCGTGCGGCAGAAAAACCAACGATTATTTTACCAAAAGAATAAAAACAAAAAAGGCGCAACATTGTTGCGCCTCTCTTTTTTCTTTGGCGAAAAAATACTATTTACCACCACCTAAAGCATGAACATAAGCAGTTAAAACTTTAATTTGCTCAGGTTTTAAACGCTCTTTCCAAGCAGGCATCACCCCTTTGTTCAAACCATTTGTAATGACAGTTTTCACTTCGGCTAATTTGCCTTCTGGTGTATTTTGTTCTGGAACATTTGCCCATAACCAAATTTTATCTGTCAAGTTAGGCGCACCAATCACTTGACGACCTTTTGCATCTGTATTATGACAGTAGTAGCAAGCAGCTGTTTCACTGTGGAAAAGTTTATTCCCTTCTTCAGCACGTGCTGGATCCACTTTCACACCAGATAAACTTAACACATATGAAGCTAAGTTTGTAATTTGGTTTTCATCTAAGACTTCTTTGAATGGCGGCATATAACCACGACGCCCGTTTTTCAAAGTTTCTTCAATTTTTTGATGGGTTCCACCGTAAAGCCAATCATCATCTGTCAAGTTAGGGAAATAACCAACTTTACCACCCCCCCCGACTTGGTGACAGGCCGCACAGTTTTCGTTAAATAAAGCTTTCCCTGCAGAGTTTACAAATCCTAATGCTTCTGGATCTTTCGCAATCTGTGTGTAGCTCATGCTAGAGATTTTTTTGAAATATGGCTTTTGCTTCTCATCTTGCTCATTCATTTCTTTCATTAATTGAGAGCGCATATTCCAATGGGTTGTCACTTTTTCGCCAGCACTATTAACATATGTAATGGTGTTAAACCCTTTTGTATAAGATTTACCCACAGGAAATGCTGGATAAGTAAACCAATAAACTAAGGATAACAGTAAAGTGCCATAAAAAGTCCACAGCCACCAGTTCGGCAGTGGGTTGTTATATTCTTGTAGCGTATCGTCCCAAACGTGCCCAGTGGTTTGAACACCACCAGAATTTGGTGTATTTGGTTGTTGACTCATGCGTAGACGTCCTATTCCGTTACAAAATTAAGCTTTTTTGATATCTTGTTTATCTGAAGGAGGGCGAACACCATGCACGACATCATCGTCATCTTGAAATGGCATATTCTTATAGTCTTCAATAACTTTTCCGCGATCTTTGCTTCCATAAACATAAACAATAATGGCACAAAACGCGACAAAGAAAATCACCAAACCTAATGGCTTTGTATTTTCCATACTTGAAAACCAAGCAATGAGACCATCCATTTTCACACCTCCTGCACTAATTCGTTTAAAAAATTAAATAAACGATTAGCGATATTTAACAAACTCATCATTTTTATACTTGCTAAAGTCAACCATTGTTCCTAACACTTGCAAGTATGCCACGAGTGCATCCATCTCGGTAATATTATTACGATCACCGTCATAGTTACCAGCTTGTGCTTGATCAATTAAGTTTTTCTTAGCATCTGGAATATGAAGTTGTTTTGCAACTTCTTCGCCAAATTGTTTGACGTTCCGATCATATTCAGCTTTACTGATAGAATAAGGAACACCTGTTGTACGCAATGCTTTCATCCGATCTTCAATATCGGAATAATCCAAATTAGTGGATAACAACCATGGGTAATTTGGCATAACAGATTCACGAACCATAGAACGTGGTGCAATCAAATGTTGTACATGCCATTCGTTTGAATACTTTTTACCTACACGTGCTAAATCAGGACCTGTCCGTTTGGAACCCCATTGGAAAGGATGATCATATTTGGATTCAGCCGCTAAAGAATAATGACCATAACGCAATGCTTCGTCACGGAAAGGACGAATCATTTGAGAATGGCATAAATAACAGCCTTCACGAATATATAAGTCACGTCCCCGAGATTCTAATGGTGTATATGGGCGAACACCATCTGCTTTTTCAACAGTGTTTTCAATAAAGAAAAGCGGGGTAATTTCGATAAGACCACCAATACTAATAGCGATCATCACGAAAACGAGCATAATGCCCAGATTTTTTTCAATCGTATCATGCTTGACCATGAGTTCTTCCTTGTCACAAAAGTGGGAGGACTTTCACCTCCTCCCACTGTCAAGTCGATGTTTGAACAACAATTAAGCTGTAGCTAAACCAGCAGCACGTAATTTTGCTTCTTTCTCAGCAGCTTGACCAGAACGGATAGTTTTGTAGCAGTTATATACCATTAAAACCATACCCGCTAAGAAGAAGACACCACCCAAGGCACGCATTGCATAGAATGGATGCATTGCAGCAACAGATTCCACAAAAGAATATTGTAAGTTGCCGAAATCATCAAATGCACGCCACATCAAGCCTTGCATAATCCCTGAAATCCACATCGCAGTGATGTAAAGTAACACACCAATTGTTGCTAACCAGAAATGAACTGTTACCAAGCGAACGCTATATAATTGTGTATTCCACAAGCGTGGGATCATATGGTACATAGAACCGAAGGTAATCATTGCCACCCAACCCAATGCACCAGAGTGAACATGACCGACTGTCCAGTCTGTATAGTGGGAAAGTGCGTTCACATCTTTTAATGACATCATTGGTCCTTCAAAAGTAGACATGCCATAGAAAGATAAAGAAACAATCATGAAGCGCATGATTGGGTCTGTACGCAATTTATCCCATGCGCCAGAAAGGGTCATAATCCCATTAATCATCCCACCCCAAGATGGTAAGAGTAACATGATAGAGAAAGTTGCTGCTAAAGTAGAAGTCCAATCTGGAATAGCTGTCCAATGAAGGTGGTGTGTCCCAACCCACATATATAAGAAAGATAAAGCCCAGAAGTGAACAATAGAAAGACGATAAGAATAAACTGGACGACCAGCTTGTTTTGGAACAAAATAATACATCATTCCCAAGAACGCTGCTGTCAAGAAGAAGCCCACAGCATTATGACCATACCACCATTGTGTCATCGCATCTTGTGCGCCTGAGAAAAGGCTATATGATTTCAATGTAAATAAGCTAACTGGTACCGCTAAATTATTAAATGTATGCAACAAAGCTGTCGCTAAAATAAAAGAAAGATAAAACCAGTTTGCAACATAAATATGAGCTTGCTTACGTTTCATGATTGTGCCAATATAGACAATCATGTATGCAACCCAAACGACTTCAATGATCAAATCAATTGGCCATTCTGGTTCTGCGTATTCGCGCCCTTGACTGTAGCCAAGCAAATAGCTAATCCCGCCTAATGTAATCGCAGCTTGCCATCCCCAGAAGGTAAAGTTCGCAAGCGTATCGCTTACAAGGCGCACATTACAGGTACGTTGTACAATGTAGTATGAAGTCGCAAATAAAGCACTTCCACCAAAACCAAAAATCACACCGCTTGTATGCAAGGGACGTAACCGCCCAAACGAGATATAAGGGCTATCAAAATTAAGAAACGGCCAGGCTAATTCTGACGCAATGTACACCCCGGCAAGCATACCTGCGACCCCCCAAAAGAGGGACATGATGGCAAATTTACGAACAATATCAAAATTATATTGTTCAGTATCTGTTGCCACAGTCGATGTTGTTGCCATGACAAACTCCTTGAAGATTAACAAAAGCCTTTGAGATACGTTTATCTTCATTTTTATTTAAACAAAAGTCATTTATTTCCTCTTGCAATCCGTTAAGGATGCCCCACTTAGATAACATGAGAAAAGACCTTTTCACCCACATAAAAATTCAGAAAAACGTCATTTTATATTGAAAGACTACCCGATTTTTGCTTGCGACAGATTGTCGCATGTCGATATGTGTATATTACTATAAGCTACCTTTTAAGCCAATACAATGATTAAGATTTTTTCATTATAGCCAGAAAAAAACAATTTTATTTTAGAAAACAGTTTTTTATTTTAAAAAACCTGTTCTTTTGTATTTTTTCCATCTGTAAATGAAATCAGCAATGCTAATGTTGTTTGTGCAACTTTCTCTGATGTATTTTGCTTTAATAAACAGTGCAAAGCATGAAATTTTTCTTTAACAGCTTGTTGTTTTTCTGGGGATTCAATCCAATCAATCACTGCATTTGCTAAATTTTCTGGTGTGGCTTGATTTTGTAATAACTCTGGAACAATAAAAGATTGTGCCAATATATTTGGCAAGCCAACATAAGGTAAATAGGCTTTCTTTTTGATAATCCACCAGCTGATTGCGGGCATTTTATACGTAATTACCATTGGACATTTAAGAAGGGCGGCTTCTAATGTTGCAGTGCCTGACGCAATGACAGCAACATCGACAGCAGTCATAATGGTATGGGATTTTCCTTCTATAAAATGAATAGGCAGTTTTTCAGGACAATTTCCAAAAAAACGCGCCGCCGCCTGATTAATTAAAGGCACAAGGAATTGGGCGTGTGGGTAGGTTTGTAGAATTTTCTCGGCAGTTCTAACTAAAAGGGGCGCCAATGATTTGAGTTCACTATCCCGACTACCTGGTAATAACCCAACTAATAGGTCCTGTTCTCGGAATCCCAATTCTTCACGGGCTTTTATTTTATCTGGCTCTAAAGGAAATACATCAGCCAATGGATGTCCCACATATGTGACTGGAACATGATGTTCCGCATAGAGCGCCGGTTCACACGGAAACAGAGCCAATATATGTGAAACTGCTTTTTTAATTTTTTGAATACGTTCTTTACGCCACGCCCAAATAGATGGGCTCACATAATGTAATACAGGAATGCCTGCTTCTTTTAATGCGATTTCTAAATCTAAATTAAAATCTGGCGCGTCCACACCAATAAACAAATCAGGTGGATTACTAAGAAAATATTTTAATAGCTTTTTGCGAATCTGAATAATTTCTCGATAATGCTTTAAAACCTCTACATAACCTCGCACCGATAATTTTTCCATAGGAAAAAGACTTGTCACATGCGGTAAAGAAAGCATTTTCGGGCCGGCCATTCCAACCCATTCAAATTGATATTGAGGATGATTTGCCCGCAAAGCTTGTATTAAATGAAATGCGAGTAAATCCCCTGAAGCTTCGCCAGCAACAATACCAATTCTAAAGGTTTTGACTACAGGTTCTTGTTGATTCATATTTTAACGAATAATACCGCGCTTTGCCTCGCGCAAAAAATGCAACAACGCACGAATCTCAGCCGATGAATTAAACGGTTCAGTTTCTAATGCCGCAATGGCTTCATTCACTGTCAAATTTGAACGATAAATAATTTTATAAGCTTCTTTAATTAAGCTAATTTGATCCGGGCTAAAATTATGTCTTTTCAAACCTTCTGCATTAATTCCATGCGGCTTTGCTGAATTACCTGCGGCGGTGACAAAAGGCAAAATATCTTTGAAAACAATTGTTCCCATTCCAGTAATACTATGCTGCCCAATATGACAAAATTGATGTACTACAGTAAAGCCCCCTAAAATAGCATAATCATCAATATGCACATGGCCTGCCAATTGCGCATTATTTGCAAAAATGGTATGGTTTCCCACTTGACAATCATGTGCAATATGCACATAAGCCATAATCCAATTATGATGTCCTACACGTGTTACACCTGCATCTTGAATCGTGCCTGTGTTGAACGTGCAAAACTCACGGATTGTATTATAATCCCCGATCTCGAGGCGCGTTGGCTCGTCTTGATATTTTTTATCTTGCGGTACTTCTCCTAGCGAACAAAACTGAAAAACTTTATTATGCGCCCCAATTTTAGTATATCCATGGATAACTACATGGGGGCCAATTTGCGTGCCTTCACCGATTTCAACATGTTCCCCAATAATGGAATATGCTCCAACCGTTACATCTGGAGCAAGGCGCGCATTCGGATGAACAATTGCTGTGGGATGAATGCGAGGACCAAACATTTTTAGACTCTATCTGTTTTGTTTAAAATAAATTGAAGTTTACTTGTCAAGAGATTTGACCGTACACATTAATGACGCTTCTGCTACGCGTTGATCATTGACTGTTGCATAGGCTTCATATTTCCAAATGCCTTTCATACTGCGAACAATATTAACATTTAATATTAATTGATCCCCCGCTGTCACAGGCTTTTTAAAACGGGCATTATCAATTCCTACAAAGTAATAAACTGACTCTGTATCAGGTAGATTTCCCATTGTCTTAAAAGATAAAATTGCAGCCGCTTGCGCCAGTGCTTCAATAATCAATACACCCGGCATGACAGGATGATGTGGAAAATGTCCATTAAAAAATGGTTCATTAATTGACACATTTTTAAGGGCAACAATATTTTTTCCTGCTTCACAGGACAACACACGATCCACTAATAACATCGGATAACGGTGTGGCAAATATTTTAGAATTTCGTAAATATCCATCTTATTCTTACTATATGCGGACAGCTCCGCAAATTCATCATGAAAAATAAAGGGTTTATTATAAACTATTTTGTCTAAATCTTTAAGCACTTGATCAAGCTAGTTAAAATAATGTTAAAATACTGAAAATTAAACGAATCTCGTTTGATCATAAATTGGGGCGATGTGGTGTCTTCTCACTACATCGTCTTGTTTTTTATTCATTTGAATCAAAATGTCTATTATTTTGGTCGTGCTTAGTCTCATAAGCGACTATTGATTGATAAGACATAATGTAAAATCATTAATTCAATTTAACTTTTAAAGGAAAAAATAAAAAGTATGACTACAGGACGTATTCCATTAACTGCCCGTGGTGCAGAAAAATTGCGTGAAGAATTACACCATCTAAAAACAGTTGAACGACCCAATGTCATTGCAGCGATTGCTGAAGCACGTTCTCATGGAGATCTTTCAGAAAATGCTGAGTATGATGCTGCGAAAGAACGCCAAAGTTTTATTGAAGGACGTATTGTCGAATTAGAGTCTAAATTGTCTAATGCGCAAATTATTGAACCCTCTCTACTTGATTTAGACGGCCGTTGTGTATTTGGTTCTACCGTAGAACTCGAAGACTTAAACAGTGAAGAAATTTTCACATATCAAATTGTCGGAGATGATGAAGCCGATTTAAAAGAAAATAAAATCTCTATCAGTTCTCCTATTGCCCGTGCGTTGATTGGTAAATATGCGGGCGATGTTGCAGAGGTAAATGCACCAAATGGTGTGCGCGAGTACGAAATTATCGATGTTAAATATATTTAAGCCACTTATTATTACACTTTGGATTGGGGGGATGTGGTGTGTAGGCTATCTCGTCACGCCTATCCTCTTTGCGAATCTTCCTGACAAAATGCTAGCCGGCATGATTGCTGGTAAACTTTTTTATATTATGGGAATTATCGGAATTTCTGCGCCCATTATACTTTTTTTGTTAGAAAAATATCGCCCGTCTTATCAGGAACGCTATCTCTATGCAAGGCGTTTTTCTTTCGAATCTATTCTTCTTATTCTTCTCTTGTTAACCGCAATTGAACATTTTGGAATCAATGAAATGATCGCTTCGTTAAAAACGCAAGTGGCGGGACAAGAAATTATGCATACAGTGTTGAAAGATCAATTTGCGCTATGGCATGGAATTGGAAGTATATTTTATTTAATTCGTTCTATTTTAGGATTATTTCTTATTATTATTATGAATAAGAACAAATTATCTTAATTTTTATTTCCCAAAAAAGGGGAACATTCCTACTAAAAAATCTGTTGAAACTAGATTTTTTATTCTCGCTATTTAGATTTATTTTTCTATTTTATTATACCTATTTCTGGTAAAAGAATGTTGCCCTTTTTTCAGTTATCAAAAAAGTAAATAGATTTCCTTTATAAGAAAATGTAAAAAATTGCGCTTATTTTTTCTTTTTTTCTTTACTTTGAAAAAAAGTACTCATTTTTTGATGAATTTTAATTTTTCCAAAATGTCACAAAAAAACAACTTTTTCACTAGAAAAACGCAAAACGCTTGCTCATTTTTCAAACTATTGTTATTATGATCCCGTTTGCAGGTTCAATTTCAATGTAAAATTCTTGCCCCTTTTTTGCTTTTAAAATAAAAGACTTATCAATATCTGCTGAAAATTCTCTCGACCGCGTGCCATAGGTAAAAATTATAGTCATTTAAATGATTTAATATGCATTCAGTTTTGAAATCAAGATGTTATGCATCATATTGCCTGTTTATGCAAACTACCATACGAGAATATATTTTCTATGATTCTTATAAAGAAATAGTCTTGTTTAAAATATAAAGCCGATTTCCTTAACGAGCAAAAGCAATATTTATCAGCATAAATAATGCACATTGATTGAGCAATCTGTACCAAAATATGACAATCTATTTTTCTATTAAAAATAATGTTTTTCCCGAAAAGTAGTACTTTTAACTTTAATAATAAAAAATATAAACCGATCCATACTAAGTAAAAACTATCTTAATCTAGAATATTTTGTGAAGCCTCTGCGTAATATCCAACAACCCACATAGTTGATCATCCAAATCATATTTCTCTATAAATTGATTTCCCAAGCAAGTTGTTGTGCAGTGCCTCATCTAAACGCAAAATACTAAACTGATTTTAAATTAGCCTAAAATCTAACCTCTTTCTTACTGGTTCTTTTTACAAAAACAAAACGAATTAGTATAATTTTTGACATATTAAACCAGTATTAAATTTTTATTTCGTCTCTGTTGGGCAAAACCACACTTCGAAACGAAATAAATCAATTAAGGGCAGGACATGTCCAGTTTGCTTGTTGCGTGAACAACAATAGTTGTTCTTAACAGGAACCCGCCGAAGATCGTGAATGAAAAACAGTTCACCCTCTGTAGGAAATCTTTGTCTAAAAACAGGATTGGATGTCAATCACCTAGTAATAAATATTATTATTTATGACGATCACAAAAAGACGTCAATATTAATTATTTAAGCTTGTCTTAATTTCAATCATTCCAGAAATATCTTGCGATTATTAATAGCAATTAGTCTGGTAATATATTTCTAATTGAGTATAGTTTTCATGCATTTATCAGAACTCAAACAAAAGCATGTCAGTGAACTAATTGAGATGGCAAATGCCAACGAAATCGAAGGTGCCAATCGGATGCGTAAGCAAGATTTGATTTTTGCTTTACTCAAAAATCAAGCGCGTAAAGGAGAAAGCATTTATGGTGAAGGCACGCTTGAAGTCCTTCCTGATGGCTTTGGCTTCCTCCGATCGCCTGACACCTCCTATCTCGCTGGCCCTGATGACATTTACGTTAGTCCAAGCCAAATTCGTCGTTTTAATCTTCATACTGGCGACACCATTCAAGGGGAAATCCGTACACCAAAAGAAGGGGAACGTTACTTTGCACTCGTCAAAGTGGACACCGTCAATAATGAATCCCCCGAAAATTCAAAACATAAAATTCTCTTTGAAAACCTTACCCCCCTCTTTCCAACAAAACGCTTTCGTCTAGAACGTGATATTACGCCTTTAGAAGAAAATATCACTGGGCGGGTCATTGATATTATTGCCCCTATTGGTAAAGGACAACGGGCTTTATTAGTTGCCCCTCCCAAAAGCGGGAAAACGGTCATGTTGCAACATATTGCCCATTCTATTGCCGAAAATCATCCTGATGTTTATTTAATTGTTTTATTAATTGATGAACGTCCTGAAGAAGTGACTGAAATGATTCGTTCTGTTAAAGGGGAAGTGGTTTCTTCTACTTTTGACGAACCCGCGGCCCGTCATGTACAAGTCGCTGAAATGGTCATTGAGAAAGCAAAACGTTTAGTGGAACACAAACGAGATGTGGTAATTCTATTAGATTCAATTACCCGTCTTGCTCGCGCGTATAATACAGTTATTCCAGCTTCAGGAAAAGTATTGACCGGTGGGGTTGATGCGAATGCATTACAACGTCCGAAACGCTTTTTCGGAGCCGCCCGTAATGTAGAAGAAGGGGGATCTTTAACGATTATTGCCACAGCCTTAGTGGATACTGGATCTCGGATGGATGATGTGATCTATGAAGAATTCAAGGGAACCGGCAATATGGAAATTCATCTTGATCGACGTATGGCAGAGAAGCGGATTTATCCTGCAATCAATGTTAATCGTTCGGGAACCCGTCGTGAAGAATTGCTTCTTCCTGCTGATCAACTTCAGAAAATTTGGATTCTTCGTAAGTTGCTTTATCCAATGGATGATTTGGAAGCAATGGAATTCTTACATGAAAAAATGAAGCAGACGCAAAATAATGATGATTTCTTTGAAGCAATGCGTCGTGGCGGCTAAAAGGGTCTTGCACTTTTAGCTAAAATATTGGATAATTTGAAGTTTTTATGTAAACAATTTTAGTGGTGCGTTAACGCTATGAAAGAAAATATTCACCCAAAATATAATGATATTGAAGTGACTTGCAGCTGTGGTAATAAATTTACAACACGTTCTACACTTGGCAAACCTTTAACAATTGAAGTTTGCTCTGAATGCCATCCTTTCTATACAGGCAAACAAAAGATCGTGGATACAGCTGGTCGCGTTGAAAAATTCCGTCAAAAATACGGTATGCGCTAATTGGTGTTTGGGAATTTTCCCAAAAGAAAAGGGCAGAATTTCTGCCCTTTTTTTATTGAATATTAGCTTTTTAATGTGTCAACTTCTTCAGAAGAAAGTTGACGGGCTTCTTCTCGTAACATTACGGGAATTCCATCACGAATAGAAAAAGCTAATTTATCTGCTTTACAAATCAATTCTTGTTGTTCTTTGTGATAAACAAGCGGGCCTTTACAAATGGGACAAACTAAAATTTGTAATAATTTTTGTTCCATAATAATCCTAATTAAACCTATCAATAATATCAAATAGTGATGCTATCAAATTTCGCTTAACTTTCCAAATTTAACGCAATTTCTGATTGTGTTTTGGAAGAAAGCGCTTGATTGTTGGTCACATCGCTTCCCAAAATAACACGATTTCGACCTTCTTTTTTAGCACGGTATAATGCCATATCCGCAACATGAACAAGTGTTTGAATATCATGGCCATGTGTTGGATAAAATGACACACCAATTGAAATTGTAATCCCACCAATAGGCATTGTTGTTTGGATCTTCATGTGTTGCACATTACGATTTAATTCTTGTGCTTTAACAAAAACTTGTTCTTTTGTCATATCTGGAAAAATCAACAAGAACTCTTCCCCGCCGTAACGGCACGCAATATCTTCTTTCCGAATGGATGATTTTAAAAAAGTTCCCAGATGATTCAGTAAGATATCACCAGCATCGTGCCCATATGTATCATTAAAACGCTTGAAATGATCCACATCTAACATGATAATTGCCAAATTTGTATTTTTTCGTTTAGCTCGCCCTAATTCACGCTCAAGCGATTCTTCCATATAACGTCGATTGAATAATCCTGTTAATGGATCGCGAATGGATTGATTTTGTAGTTTTTCTCGCAATTTTAAGTTTGCCAAAGCTAAAGCAAGTTGCTCTGCCATAGCCAAAACCAAACGACGTTTAGAAGCAAAATGGGCTTCTATTTCAGTGGGTGTCAATTCTTGACAAGCGTGATTAATTAACGCACTTTCAATGTGAATTAATCCTATAATTTCACCATGAGACATGAGAGGCGCACAAATATAATTAACATCAAGCACTTCTCCTGTCGTCATATGATGACAAAGTAATTGGGTTTGACCTTCTAATACCTCATGCACCCGTCCTCGACGCAAACACCAACAATGTTCTGGAGAAAAAACAGGTTCACTTTTTAATTCTCCCCACATACTAACATTTTCAACCAAATTTCGAGAAGCACTAATAATATACAAGGCGCCCGCATCTTGTGGAAACAATTTCTTTCCTAATTGTTGCACAACGGCATAAGCCTCTTGCGTATTTTGACAAGTTTGGAGTAACTCTCCCAATTCACTTAGGGTAACAACTTCAACATTGCGGGCTTCTAATTCAGTAATACTTTGTGTTAATTTCTCATTTGCAATTTTTAATTGTAATTCTGAGTGCTTACGATTACTAATATCCCGCATAAAATAATAATAAGTCCCGTGTATCCCTAACTGATTTTCTCTAGCATAAATTACGACAACATGCTTGTAAAATAAACTTAAATCTTTTCGAATTCCTCGAACTTCTACTTCTGTCTTTCCACTTCCTCGCAAAGCAAGTTCATGTTGACAAGCTTCTAACAAAGTTAGATCCTCTGTGAGGACTGTTTTTTTCCAAGATTGGCCAATTAATTCTTCCGGCAAATAACCATGTAAATTAGCATATGCAGGATTCACATGAACATACAGCCCCTTTTCATCTAATTTAGCAATACCTTCGACCGCATGAGCCATAATATTATTTTGCTCAATCAGTTGGGCTTCTGTCACTTTACGTTCATGAATATTAACCCACGCCCCTACCAAAATACTATGTCCTTTTGGATCTTGAATCAATGTCGCTTGGTCTAAAAACCATTGATACTCTCCATTTGAACACTTCCAACGATATTCATAAGCAACTTTATTTGTTTCGGAGACAGCTTTCAATTGGGAAATAATACGGACTTTATCTTCTGGATGAATCCGAGACACCCAAAAATGATGATCTTCCATAAAATAATGGGGGCTAAATGTGGAAATTTCTTTAATTTGCTCACTAACCCATGCAATTGTCAGTTTTTTGTCACGCCATTCACCTCGATATAATGCAACAGGCATCGCCCGCGCCATTAATTGTTGTTCTTCTTTGATGGCATAAATTTCTTGCTGTGTTTCTTGGCGAAAGAGAATTTCTTTTTTAGTGACAACATACCCATAAAGGCTCATGGAAAAAAGAAAAATTAAACTTAAAATCGCAATGATCAAGCTATTATTGATACTAGATAGAAGAAAACCTATCTGACTTATTTCCATTCCTATCCAGGCCGCCAAACCAAGTATGGAAACAAGACAAATTGCAAACAAGAGTTTTAACTTCCTGAGTGAAAAAGTCGGATTTATTTTGTTCATCTTTGGTGAGTTTAGTTATTTTTATAATTAGTTTTTATTTATTATGAGTATACTTTCATACAAAGTAAAGCATTTACAGACTGATTAATTTACCACTTTTTTTATGATAAAAATAAATGTAATAAAAAAATTAATTTTTTTATCAGAAAAAAATAATATTCTATGTTTCTTTCTCGAAAGTTACATGAAATTTTTTAGAATTTATTCTTTCAAAAAGGGATTTATTTCTACTTCTTAGACAAAATATTTATTCTAAAAGTTTTATTTTATTATTTTAATATTTTTTTTATTTTAAATGTAAAAGTGTTGCGTATTTCTATGCTCTTTCTGTTTTTAGCTTTAAAACTAATACTAGCCCGAAAAAAGCAAAGAGCGCCGCAAGCAAAAATGTCCACGTTTCCCCAATTCTTTCCCATGTATACCCACTATATAAGCCGCCTAATGTCCCTCCTGCCCCAAATGAAAAACTAATATAAAGAGCTTGCCCTTTAGCTTGATGCTTTCCCCTAAAAAAATAATGAACGAGCGCCACTGCGGCAGCATGAAATGTGCCAAATGTAAAGGCGTGTAAGACTTGAGAAAAAAGCATCAAAATCAGAGAGTGCGCTCCCCAAGCAATACATAAAAAACGAATGATCGCCATACTAAAACTAAAAAGTAAAATATTTTTTAATTCAAAACGTTTTGTAATTTCATTCATCCAAAGAAACACAAAAATCTCTGCCACAACACCAACTGCCCACAAAACCCCCACCATTTTTTTGCTGTATTGCAGATCCACTAAATATAAAGAATAAAAAATATAATATGGCCCATGAGCCACCGCCATAAAAAAACAGGCAAACATTAAAGCCAAAACGATTGGTTGTCTTAACACACGCCAAATAGATTCATCTTGCTGCAAATTAGACGGGACTTGTACTTCTGGCAAAAATAATGTACATAAAATAATACCTATTTTTAATAAAAAAATAATACTAATTAGGATATCAATTGTGTAATAATCAAAGAGCCAACCCAAACTTAAGACAGCAACAATAAATCCAATGGATCCCCACAACCGAATTTTTCCATAACGTCCCGTTTCTTTTCCAAGCGCAGTCAAGGTGAGACTTTCTACTATGGGGAGTGAAGCACTCCAAAAAAAACTCATGATTGACAAGATAATAAAAAGCGGCCAAAACGCGTGGGTGAAATAAAGTCCACTATAACTTATCAAGGCGATCAAAGCCGCAAGTTGAACGACACGAATTTTTTTTGTCGTTTGATCTGCAACACTCCCCCACACATTCGGGCCAAAAATTCGCATAATTTGCAACAATGACATTAAAATACTAATTTCTTGGGCAGAAAATTGTAAACTTTTTAAATAAAGACTAAAGTAAGGGGAAAAAGCCCCCACAAATGCAAAATAGAAAAAATAAAAACCGGAAAATTGCCAATATGCTTTCATAAAAAGTTTTCACTGATCCTGAAAAAATAAAAATAACGTTTTGAATTTAACGGTTTATCTTAATTAAATTAATGTATTTAAAAAAGTTTTTTATTTATTTTCAAAAATAATACGAAAAAAAGCTTTTTTATTTCTAGACTCGTGTAT